>NZ_JBXWNI010000004.1:0-282214 GCF_059610285.1 Ruegeria sp. YTSA072
ACAGGCATCTCCCAACCAGCAAAATCAACAAGCTTACCCCCCAACTCAACGTGCAAGTCATACAAGGGGGTGCGTTTTAAATCGATCATATCTCTAGCCTTTCGATCAGCGAGATTGGTCACGAACGACCATGACGGTGCAATGCGCGTTGCGCACCACACGGGCCAGGTTCGGGCCAATTTCATAATTCGGGAAATCGCCTTTGGTCGACGCCATGACGATCAGATCAAAGCCGTCCTTGTAGGCCAGCTTCAGGATTTCGCGGTAGACGCTGCCTTCTTCGATGTGAATTGCAACGTCGGAGGCATTGGCATGATCCAGAATGGCTTGAACCGCATTACGCACGTGCTCTTTGGCACCGGCGCCATAGTTGGCGGGCAGGTTCGGCAGTTGGATGATCTCGGGAATGACGGCAACCGCATGCAGTTCAGCACCGTAGAATTTTGCTTGTTCCAATGCGGTCGGCAGGGCCAATTTCCACGAGCGTTCGTCAGTGTGGTCAATAGGCAGCAGGATTTTCGTGGCCATCACGTCTCTCCTCGAGATATGGAATTCTATTTCAAAGGCGGGGGGCCGGAATGGCCCCCCGTATTCTTCAGGGCCGGATTATTCGGCAGGCGTGCCGCCCGGCTCTTCGGATTTGCCGCCCGAGGCAAAGAACTCTTTCGTCAGTTTGAAGACGATCGGGCTCAGCAGGGCTAGGGCGATCAGGTTCGGAATGGCCATCATGGCGTTCAGCGTATCCGCCAGCAGCCAGACAAAGCCCAGATCCGCGGTTGCGCCGAAGTAGATCGCGACAATCCACAGAACGCGGTACGGCATCAGGGATTTAACACCCAGAAGGAACTCGACGCATTTTTCGCCGTAGAACGACCAGCCGAGGATGGTTGTGAAGGCGAAGATCGACAGAGCGATTGCGATCAGAGCACCGCCACCCGGCAGCGACGTGGCGAATGCCAGTGAGGTCAGGGCCGCACCGGATTCACCGGAGGTCCATGCGCCTGTCGAAATGATCGCCAGACCGGTGATCGAGCACACGATGATTGTGTCGATGAACGTACCCAGCATCGCGATCAGGCCCTGGTTGACCGGACCTTTGGTCTCGGCTGCCGCGTGAGCAATCGGAGCCGAACCCAGACCGGCTTCGTTCGAGAACACACCTCGTGCCACACCAAAACGGATGGCGGCCCAAACGGCTGCACCTGCAAAGCCACCTTCGGCGGCGGACGGCGTGAAGGCGTAGGTGAAGACCAGTGACAGCGCGTTGCCGATCTCGCCGATATTGATGATCAGAACCAAAAGGCCTGCAACAATGTATGCAATTGCCATGGCCGGAACCAGTTTACCAGCAACCGCACCGATGCGGGTGATGCCGCCCAGAATAACGGCTGCGGTCAGGACCATCAGAACCACGCCGGTGACCGAAGTGTTCACGCCGAAGTTCGATTCCAGAACCTGCGCCACGCCGTTGGCCTGCACGCCGTTTCCGATGCCAAAGGCTGCAACTGCGCCGAACAGGGCAAATGCAACGCCCAGCCAGGCCCATTTCGCGCCGAGGCCGTTTTTGATGTAGTACATCGGGCCGCCGACAAAATTGCCCAGCTCGTCTTTTTCACGGTATTTAACCGCCAGAACAGCTTCGGCATATTTGGTGGCCATGCCCACCAGGGCGGTCATCCACATCCAGAACAAAGCGCCCGGACCGCCCAGGAAGACAGCAGTGGCCACACCGGCGATGTTGCCGGTACCAATGGTTGCCGACAGCGACGTCATCAGCGCGTTGAACGGGCTGATCTGACCATCACCTTGGCCTTCGCGGCCAGCAAACAGCAGCTTGAAGCCGGTGCCGATTTTCAGGATCGGCATGAATTTCAGCCCGACCTGCAGGAAGAAGCCGACGCCAAGGATGAGGACCAGCATCAGCGGCCCCCATACGACGCCATTGATGGCTCCTACGATTGAATTTAACGCTTCCATGGTTTCCCTCCCATTTGCGTTTGGTTTATGCCCCGTTGGCGATGGCCCGCTGGCGGGCCTGCTTGAGGGCGGCAAAATCTTCGTCGGCGTGGAACGAGGAACGTGTCAGCGGCGTCGCCGACACATGCAAAAAGCCCTTGGACCTTGCGATCTGTTCCAGTTGGGCGAACTCCTCCGGTGACCAGAACCGGTCAATTGGATGGTGTTTTGGGGTCGGCTGCAGGTATTGACCCACGGTCAGAAAATCGACCTGAGCCGCGCGCAGATCGTCCATGACCTGACGCACGTCATTCAGGCTCTCGCCCAGGCCAACCATCAAGCCGGATTTCGTAAAGATTTCTGGGTTTGCGCGCTTGGCATCATCCAGAAGTCGCAGTGAAGTATAGTAGCGTGCGCCGGGGCGAACGGTCGGGTACAAGTGCGGAACGGTTTCCAGATTGTGGTTGAACACGTCCGGGGCAGCATCGAACACCAGATCCGCCGCGTCGCCTTTGCCCAGAAAATCGGGGGTCAGCACCTCGACCGTGGTGCCGGGGTTCTGATGACGCACGGCGCGGATGGTTTGCGCGATATGTTCGGCTCCGCCATCGGCTAGATCATCGCGGTCCACGGATGTGATCACCACATGGCGCAAGCCCAGCTTTTTCACCGCCGCTGCGACGCGCCCGGGTTCGAACGCGTCCAGCGCATCGGGGCGGCCGGTGGCCACGTTGCAGAAAGAACAGCCACGGGTGCAGATCTCGCCCATGATCATCATGGTGGCGTGGCGCTTGGACCAGCATTCGCCAATATTGGGGCAGGCGGCCTCTTCGCAGACCGTTGCCAGATCGTGGTCGCGCATCAGGCGACGGGTCTCGTAATATTCGGGCCCGTCGATCTTTTTCTTGCGAATCCACTTCGGCTTTCGCGGGATGACACTGTCGGCCTTCTTGGCTTTTTCCGGATGGCGGGTGCGAAGCTGGATGGTCATCTGGCTGTTCCCTCTCAGGCGTGGATTGCGCGGCCCATGGCGTCCAGGCAGGCTTCCTTTACGGCCTCGCCCATTGCCGGATGCGCATGACAGGTTGAGGCGACTTCGCCGACGGTTGCGCCCTTGGTCATGGCCAGAACCAGCTCGGCGATCAGGTCACCGCCATGTGCGCCGCAGATATGCGCGCCCAGGATATTGCCATTTGGGTCGGCCAGTACTTTGACGGCACCGTCCGTCTCACCGGTCGAGCGCGCACGTGAGTTGGCCATGAAGGCAAACTTGCCAACCGAATATTCGGTGCCAGCCTCTTTCAGTGCTTCCTCGGTCAGACCGACCGAGGCGACTTCGGGGTCAGTATACACAACGCCCGGAACGGTGTTGTAATCCACATGACCGGCTTCACCTGCCAGCATCTCGACACAGGCGACGCCGTCTTCTTCGGCCTTGTGGGCAAGCATCGGGCCGGGGACACAATCGCCGATCGCATAGATGCCAGGGACCGAAGTGCGGAACGACTTGTCCACCTGGATAAAGCCGCGCGGGTCAAAGGCTATCCCCAGATCTTCCAGCCCAAGCCCGCGCGTTACGGGGCGGCGTCCGACGGCGATCAGGACCTTGTCAGCCTCGATCACCTCTTCCTTGTCTTTGCCGACCCGGTCCAATTTCAGCGTCAGTCCAACGTTGGTCTTGTCGATGGTTTTCAGTGCGCGCCCCAGCTGAAACTTCAGGCCACGCTTTGACAGGGCGCGCTGTGCGAGTTTCGCGATCTCGCCGTCAATTCCGGGCAGAATGCGATCCAGATATTCGACAACCGTGACCTTTGCACCCAAACGGGACCAGACCTGCCCAAGCTCCAGCCCGATCACGCCAGCACCGACGACAACCAGATGTTCGGGTACAGCGTCCAGCGCGATTGCTCCGGTCGAGCTCAGGATGTCCTGCTCGTCAATATCGATCCCGTTCAGCGGGGTAGGCTCGGAACCGGTGGCGATCAGGATGTTTTTGGCTTCATAAACATCTTCGCCAACTTTGACCTGCCCGTCAGAAGGGATACTGGCCCAGCCCTCGATCAGATCGACGCCGTTTTTCTTGAACAGAAACGCAATGCCCTTGGTCAGATCGCCGACGATCTTGTCCTTGCGACCCATCATCGAGCTCAGGTCGATGCTGGCCCCCTCGACAGCAATGCCATGGGAGGAGAGATGTGCAAGCTCGGCATACTTAGCCGAGGAGGTCAGCAACGCTTTGGAGGGTATGCACCCCACATTCAGACAGGTTCCGCCAAGCGAACCGCGGCCTTCAACGCAGGCGACTTTCATGCCCAGTTGTGCTGCGCGGATTGCTGCAACATATCCGCCGGGTCCGCCCCCGATGACGATTAGGTCGTAGATACTCATTGAACGGACTTTCAGTAGATCGGGTGGCTGGCGCAGAGTGCGCGGACTTTTTTGCGGGTTTCGGCTTCGATCTTCGCGTCGCCCTCGGGGGATTGGGCCAAGGCCTCGAGCACGTCGCCGATCAGGTGACCGATTTGTTTGAACTCTTCCGGTCCAAACCCGCGACTGCAGCCTGCTGCGGTGCCCAGCCGGATACCGCTGGTCACGGTAGGTTTTTGCGGATCGCCCGGCACGCTATTCTTGTTGCAGGTGAACCCGGCACGCTCCAGCGCGGCTTCTGCGTCTTTGCCGGTCACGCCCAGCGGGCGCAGATCGACCAGCATCAGGTGGTTTTCCGTGCCGCCCGAAACGATGTCACATCCACGCGCCATCATGACGTTTGCCAGGGCCGATGCGCTATCCACAACGCGTTGCATGTAGTCCTTGAATTCGGGCTTTAGCGCCTCGCCAAACGCGACAGCCTTACCGGCAATCACATGCATCAGTGGGCCGCCCTGAAGGCCGGGGAAAACGGCCGAATTCATCTTTTTCGCCAGCGCCTCGTCATTCGTCAGAATGATCCCGCCGCGCGGACCGCGCAGGGTTTTGTGCGTGGTCGAGGTAACCACATGCGCGTGGCCGATAGGCGAGGGGTGCAGCCCTGTTGCGACCAGGCCGGCGATATGTGCCATGTCCGCCAGCAGCCACGCGCCGACCTCATCTGCAATGGCACGGAAGCGGGCAAAATCGATCTTTTGCGAATAGGCGGATGCGCCAGCGATGATCAACTTGGGCTTTTCAGCCTTTGCCAACTCTGCAACCTGATCGTAGTCGATCAGACCTGCGTCTGTCAGACCGTACTGAACCGGGCGGAACCACTTGCCGGATTGTGCTGGTTTGGCACCGTGTGTTAGGTGGCCACCCGCATCCAGTGACATGCCCAGGATCGTGTCGCCGGGGCTGAGCAGGGCCAATTTGACGGCGCCGTTGGCCTGCGCGCCCGAATGCGGCTGAACGTTAGCGTATTCGCAGCCGAACAACTGTTTCAGACGGTCGATGGCCTCGGATTCAACTTCGTCTACAAATTCGCATCCGCCATAGTAGCGACGGCCAGGGTACCCTTCGGCGTATTTGTTGGTCAGGACTGACCCCTGCGCGTCGATCACCGCTTGCGAGACAATATTCTCGGACGCGATCAATTCGATCTGTTCAGCCTGACGTTTGCCTTCTCGCGCAATTGACGCGGCGACAACCGGATCAGCTTCGGTAAGCGACGTTTTGAACATGGTTTCCTCCTCAGGCACCGAATCCTCAGTACGAAATTTTGTTTCCTATAGTGGAAATCGTGCAGATAAAGCAACATATATCTCACATTTGTGAAGTTGTGTGGTTTGAGGGAAATCTGTAACCTCTGGTAAAACAGGGAGATTTTTATGGGCGACGAGACTCGCGGTGATGTTTCCTCACCGGAAGATCAGGACGAGGGTGAGGTTCTGGGGCGTTCCATCCGCGATGCACGACGTGCAAAAGGCTGGACTTTGGAGGAAGCCGGACGCGCGGCGGGAATCGGTCGGTCCACTTTATCGAAGATCGAAAACAACCAGACGCGGCCAAGTTTCGACATCGTGCGCAGGCTGACGCAGGCGCTGGATATGAGCACGCCGCAGCTGTTTCTGCAGTCCGGGCAATCGGGGATTTCGGGAAGGCGCGACTTTACCCCGAAAGGTGAAGGCGAGATAAAAAGCACACCGACCTATTTGCACGAACTGCTGTGTCCCGAGCTGACCAGCAAGCGGATGCTGCCCTATATCGCGACAATCAAAGCCCGCGACCTGTCAGAGTTCGAAACCTGGATCCGGCATACGGGCGAAGAGTTCATGTATGTCATCAGCGGAGAGCTGATTTTTGTGTCAGAGCATTACCGCCCGCTGCCGATGAAGGCTGGTGACTCGCTTTATTATGACAGCGGGATGGGGCACGGGTGCATTTCAACCAGTGAGGAAGATGCGAAGGTGCTGTGGGTGTCACTCGAATAAGCGCGGCGCACAAGGCATGAATAAAAGCGGCCCCAGCGGCCGCTTTTTTTGTAGGATAAGACGGTCACTGGGTCAGGTGTGGCCCAGTACCTTGCGGGCAACGCGGAAACACTCCAGCGCTTGTGGGACACCACAGTAGATGCCAATCACGTGGATGATGGCTCGGATTTCCTCGGGCGAGACGCCGTTGTTGATCGCGCCTTTGCAGTGAATTTCCCATTCATGCATCTTCCCAAGCGCGCCGATCATGGACAGGTTCATCATCGACCGCGTCTTGGCGTCGATCACGTCATCGCCCCAGCCAAATCCCCAGCACCAAGCGGTCATCGCCTCTTGGAACGGACGGGTAAAGTCATCTGCCGCCGCCAGGTTCTTTTCCACGTATTCCGCGCCCAGCGTGTTCTTGCGCTGTTCAAGGCCTTTCAGGAACAGGTCTTCGTCGAAAATATCAGCCATCTATGGTCTCCGGTTCTTCATCGCTTTGCGCGGTGTTCGTAAATGCGATCATATTGTGGGATCGTTTTGAACTGTACCCGTTCGATCCGATCCTGCAGGTCACTTTTGGGCGAGCGCAGATTATTCCACCGCCTCGCGCATCCATTGTTGCAACCGGGCAATTGAGTGTTCCGACATCACCCCACAACTGGGGTCCAGCACGAGCGGACCGGGGCGATACCCGCGGGATTTCAGGCCGCGATGGACGCTTTCGACCAGATGGATGTCTTCCTCGACTGTGGTCTCCCGGTCCTGCACGGCCAGTTGTCGTATCACCGCGCTTTCGGATCCACCCTCGGTGTACCAGCCGCGCCAGACGGTGCAGTGATCGGCATCAATGGCGCGCCAGTGATAAGTGTTAAGCACATTGCCGGGATAGCATTGGAACGAGAACATCGGCCACAAGAACCATGACTGATAGTCGCCCGCATGTGGCACCGACAGATCGACCGGGTAGGTCATCTTGTCGAGGCTTTGGCATTCGGTCGTATGACGCAGCACGTAACCGCCGTCTGCATCGGGCTGGATGTCATAGGTCTCGGGCTTGACCACACCTTCGGCAAAGGTCGGGTGGTTGGTCGGGCAATGATAGCACTCCGAGTAATTCTCTATACTGACTTTCCAATTGCAGTTTTCCGGGATTTCGACCCATTCCAGCGGTTCCAGATCGTCGATATGAGGGACAAAGGCGCGGATTTCCTCGCGCACGCCGGGGTACCATTCATCCATCGGGGCGGCGTTGTCGTCGAGGTTGACGAAGATGAATCCGTTGAACACCTCGGTCCGAACCGAAGTCAGGCAGATGGCGCTGCGGTCAAAACCGGGGACGGATTTGATATTGGGTCCCGCGCGCAGCTGGCCGGACAGCTCATAGGTCCAGGCGTGATAGGGGCAGACTACGACGCGGGTGTTGCCAGCGCCTGTTACCATCTCATGTGCGCGATGCTGGCACACGTTATAGAACGTGCGAATTTCGCTGTCTCGGCCCTGAATGCAGAACAGGTTTTGCCCGGCGATTTCAAAAGCAAAGTAATCGCCCGATTCCCGAACCTGCGCCACATGCCCGGCGAATTGCCATGTGCGGGCCAGAAGCCCCTGCATCTCCTGCGCGAAAATCGCGGGGTCGGTATAATACCGCGCGTCCAGTGAATGCGTCAGAGGTGCGTTCATTCGGGTTCCTCCGCGTAGAGGCCAAGCTGGTGGCGGCGTTGGTGAAATCGTTCCACCCGCTCGACGATCTCATCGCTGGAAACGGCGATCACAAAGGACAGCAGCGTTTCCAGCAAGGCGATGGTCGAAACCGAGGACGGAAAGAACTGTGGTGTGTCAGCGGCAACGACAAAACCGTGCTGTGCATTTAGGATCACTGGGCTGGCCGGGCTGTCGGAAATGCCAATGACGGTCATTCCCTGTTGCCGCGCCAGTTTGATAGCGTCGATGACTTCAGTGCGGTAGGGATGGCAGGTGATCGCGATCAGTACGTCTTGCTCATCCGCCCATGCCAGATCATCCACCGGAGTGGAACCGGGACGCGGGATGGCGTGAAACTGCTTCATGCCGGTTGAGGCCAGATAGGTGAAGTTTCGCGCGTTAGAATTGTTGACGCCAACGCCCAGTGTGAAAATCTGGCGACAATTCCAGATATCCTCGGCCGCGGCCTTCAGCTTTGCGGCGTCGATCCCGGCAAAGGTTTCTTCGATATTGCGGATCGCGGCGCCGATCATATCGGCATAGAGGCCGCCCAGTTCCCCTGACTTGCCGATGTCCTGCAACCAGCGGGCGCGGTCCGGAAATGACACTCGTCCCTGCCGGATCGCATCCCGGAACGGGGCGCGAAAATCTTCGTAGCCCTCGAACCCCACCTGCCGCGCCATGCGGACAAACGTGTTGGGTTTGACTTTCGCCGCCTCGGCGATCTCTCGCACGGTAGAAACTCCAACATCGGTTGGGTTTTCCAGCACGTAACGCGCGGCCTTCTGCGCTTCGGGCGTAAGGGCGTCCCATTCCTCGGACAGGCGATCCAGAACAGTTGATGATACATTTGTGTCATTCATGATTGACGATGGTACATTTGTGGAATTAGCCTGTCGAGCAGAAACGCGACTCGGGAAGAGGAAAAATCATGTCCGAGAAGAATCTGCCGTCGCATGCCCGCGTGGTGATCGTAGGCGGAGGTGTCATGGGAGTCGGTCTGGCCTATCATCTGGCGCATGAAGGATGGGGCGACGACACCGTCCTGCTTGAAAAGGCCGAGCTGACCAGCGGCAGCACCTGGCACGCCGCTGGGCAGATCACGCATTCGACGTCCAGTTTTGGGTTGGGTAAATGCGTCGACTACAACATCAGCTTGTATTCTGGCCAGCTGGAGGCCGAAACCGGCCAGCCGGTGACGTGGCATGGCTGCGGATCGTTCCGTCTGGCCTATACCGAGGATGAAATGGACTGGCTGCGCCACACCCTGTCGGTGGGCCGGTCGCTGGGGTTCAACATTGAGCTAGTCGGACCTGAAAAGGTGGCCGAACTGCACCCGTTCTACAATCTCGAAGGCGTGTTGGGTGCACTGCACACGCCTGATGACGGGCATGTGGACCCGACCAACGTCACCATGGCAATGGCAACTGGAGCGCGGCAAAAGGGTGTACGCATCTTCCGCAACTGCCGCGCCACCAACATTACGCAGGCCGAGAATGGCGAGTGGGTGGTAGAGACCGCACAGGGCACCATAACTTGTGAGCATGTGGTGAACGCTGGCGGCACCTATGCCCGTCAGATGGGCGAATGGTCGGGGCTGCAACTGCCCATGACCTCGATGACCCACCATTACTTCGTGACCGAGCCGGTGCCCGAGTTCCAGAATCTGGACAAGGAACTGCCCGTGATCCGCGATGACCGCAAGGTCTCGGGCTACATCCGGATGGAGCAGCAGCGCGGCCTGATCGGGATATACGAGAAAGAGAACCCGAACTCGGTCTGGCATGATCATTGCCCCTGGGAATACGAGAACTGGCTGTTCGATGCGGATTACGACCGAGTGATGCCGTGGCTTGAAGAAAGCCTGAACCGCATGCCGATCTTTGCCGAGTTGGGCATTCAACGCGACGTGCACGGTGCGATTTCACATCCGCCGGACGGGAACCCTTTGATCGGGCCTGCGCCGGGTGTGCGGAACTACTGGTGTTGCTGTGGGACGCAGATTGGCATTGGCTGGGGGCCGGGACTGACCCGCGAACTGGCGCGATGGATGGTGCATGGGGCCGCCGATATCTCGATGCGCGACTTCGACCCGCGCCGCTTCGGCAGCTATGCCACTAAGGACTGGCAGGTGGTTAAGGCCGAGGAAGACTACTGCCTGCGCCACGAAATTCCGTTTCCCCATTTCAACCGTCTGGCGGGGCGTCCGATCAAGCCGTCGCCTCTATATGATCTGTTGAATTCCAAGGGTGCGGTACATGAAGAAGTTTATGGTTTTGAGCGCCCCCGCTGGTTCGTCCGGGATGGGGCCGAGCAGCGCGATCACTACTCCTTCCGTCGGACCCCTGCGGATGACATGGTCGCAACTGAGGTCAAAGCGGTGCGCGAACGCGTGGGCATCATGGACGTGACCGCCTTCACCAAGGTCGAAGTCTCGGGCCCTGATGCCTACGCGCTGTTGGACCGTCTGACCGCCAACCGGATGCCGCAAAAGGTCGGATCGATCACGCTGACCCACATGCTGAACCGTCGGGGGCGGATCGAGTTGGAGACGACGATTGTCCGCATGGCCGAAGACCGCTTCTATCTGGTCTGTGCCGCGTTCTTCGAACAGCGTCTGCTGGACTATCTCGCGCAACAAGGCGCAAAGGAGAATGTTCAGGTCACAGCCTTGTCTTCCGACTGGTCCGCCCTGTCGCTGAACGGCCCCCGGTCGCGGGACGTGCTGGCGCGCTGCACCGATGCCGATCTGAGCAATGCCGGGTTCCGTTGGCTATCCGCGCAGGAGATCACCATCGCAGGTCACAAGGTCTGGGCCTTCCGCATGTCTTATGCCGGCGAGTTGGGGTGGGAATTGCACATGCCCAACGCCGCCTGCCTCGACGTCTACAATGCGCTTTGGGCAGCGGGTGAGCCGCACGGCATCACCGACTATGGCAGCTTCGCCATGAATGTGATGCGGATGGAGAAGGGGTTCAAGGGCGCGGGCGAGCTGACCAACGAGGTCACTTTGGCCGAGGCTGATGTGCTGCGCTTTGCGCGTACGGACAAAGAGTATCTGGGCAAAGACAAAACGCTGAACACTGACTTGCCGTGGGTGTGTGCCTATCTCGAAATTGAGCCGGATGGTGAAATTGACGGCCACGGTGGAGAAGCGGTGATGCTGGGCGGACGTGTAGTGGGTTCAACAGCCTCAGTCGTCTATGGGCACACGGTCGGCAAGATCCTGGCCTTTGCGTACATCAAGCCCGAGGCTGCTGCCCCTGGCACCGAGTTACAGGTCGTGATTCATGGCCAACCCCGCGCGGCCTATGTTCTGGGCGAACCAGCCTATGATCCGCAAAGCCTGCTGCCCCGCACCGACGCTATTTTGGAGACTGCATAATGAGCTTGCCTGACAAAATGAAGGCCATGGTCACGATGGGCCATGGCGGCTTGGAGCAAATGGTGCTGCACAAAGACTGGCCGCGCCCGGATCCCGCGGCCGGCGAGGTGTTGATCAAAGTCGCAGCCTGCGGGCTTAACAATACCGACGTCAACACGCGATCCGGCTGGTACTCAAAAACCGTGACCGATGCGACGACAGGCGACGCGTTCGAGGAAGTCAGTGACGAGGATCCGACGTGGGGCGGCGCGCCCATCACTTTTCCCCGGATCCAAGGGGCTGATATCTGCGGGGAGGTCGTCGCCGTGGGAAAAGGCGTCGACCCCGGGTTGATCGGTCAACGTGTGATCACCGATGGATGGCTGCGCGACCCGTTTGATCCGGGCAATAAGGACAAAACCGGCTATTTCGGCTCGGAACGGGACGGTGGGTTCGCCGAATACGCCACGACCCTGGCGGTTAACGCGGTGCCGATCCGGTCCGACCTGTCGGATGCCGAACTGGCAACGTTCTCGTGTTCCTATTCGACTGCCGAGGGCATGCTGACCCGCGCCAACGTCACCGACGCCGACACGGTTCTGGTGCCCGGAGCCTCGGGCGGGGTTGGCGGTGCCTTGGTGCAACTGGCCAAACGCCGGGGTGCCCGAGTCATTGCACTGGCGTCAGAGGCGAAACACGCAGACGTGGCGAAACTGGGCGCGGACATGATCCTGCCACGCGCTCCGGAAAACCTGCGTGCGGCGCTTGGCAATGAAAAGGTCACCGTTGTAGCCGACGTGGTTGGTGGCCCCTACTGGCCCAACCTGATCGACATTCTGGAACGTGGGGGGCGCTATACATGCTCGGGCGCGATTGCCGGGCCCATGGTCGAATTTGACCTGCGCACATTCTACCTGCGTGACCTGACCCTCACCGGCTCTACCGTGATTGACCCCCAGGTGATGCATAACATCGTTCAGTATATCGAGGCTGGTGAGATTAAGCCCGCCCTGGCCGCGACATTTCCCCTGGAAGAGTTGCGCGAGGCGCAAGCCGCATTCATTGCCAAGCAGCACACCGGGAACATCGTGGTGATCCCATGACGATGGACGACGTTCTCGAAGCTGCCCGACAGATGCATCAATCACATCCTGAGCTTTCAGAATTCGGCGCTTGGCCTGATGACCTGACGCCGGCCGATTTGGAGCCATACCAAATCCCAGCCGTTGAATTGATTCAGCAAACTGACTTCGCGACCGGGCACGCAACGCGATCCCTTTCAGACGCGATCAGGGCAACCGCACATCTGGCGCAGTGGAAACACACCTATACGGAGGAAGAGGTCGGCGCCGATTTCCTTAGTCGCTATGGCTATTACGAGCTATTCGGTCCGACCGGGCATTTCCATTCGACCCAAATGCGGGGCTACGTCGCCTACTGGGGGGCGGGCCTGAATTATGATTGGCACAGCCATCAGGCCGAAGAACTCTATCTGATCGTAGGCGGTGGGGCGATGTTCCGCGTCGAAGAAGACGAGACTTACGTCGGCCTCAATCAGACACGACATCACTGCAGCTGGCAAAGCCACGCCATGACAACAACCGACGAGCCAATTCTGGCTTTCGTTCTGTGGCGAGGACAAGGATTGAACGACTTGCCACAAATGGATGCGGCATGAAAACCATTCCGATACCTATCTGGCCATCCCAATGTGGGCATGCCTGTGTTGCGAAATGGCCCAGTATCCCGATTGAGGAGTTCCGTCTATGAGACCGCAAGCCGAAGCCACTCAGATGATTGATGACGCCCGCGTGCGTGTGACGCGATTTGACTTTGCACCGGGGGCCGAAACGGGATGGCATCGTCACGCAATGGATTACGTCATCACCGCCGTAACCGATTGCCATATGCGGCTGGAACTGCCCGATGGTTCGGTCAACGACGTAACGGTTGCTGCGGGAGTAACTTATCGCCGCGACGAGGGTGTCGAACACAACGTGATCAATGCCGGGGACGCGCCGATGACCTTTGTTGAAGTGGAACTGAAATGAAAATCACTCGTCTTTCAGTCTACCATGTCGACCTACCGCTTGAGCATCCGTATTGGCTGTCTGGTGGGCGGTTGAAGTTTGAAACGCTCGACGCAACGATTGTAAAGATCGAAACCGATTCAGGTCTGACCGGTTGGGGCGAGGGTACCCCGTGGGGCCACACATATGTTCCAGCCCACGGTCCGGGTATTCGCGCCGGGATTCAGACGATGGCACCGTTCATTCTGGGCCTTGATCCGCGTCGGGTGCTGGATGTCGAACGGGCGATGGATATCGCTCTGCCAGGCCACCTCTATGCCAAAAGCCCCATTGATATGGCTTGCTGGGATATTGCGGGTCAGGCCGCCGGTCTGCCAATTGCCGATCTGATGGGCGGCGGGTCTCGCACGCCGCGCCCGATTGCCTCGTCGGTCGGTGCGAAGACCGTCGAAGAAACGCGCGAAGTGATGGAGCGCTATCGCAGCCGCGGTTACGTTGCGCATTCGGTCAAAATCGGTGGGGATGTAGAACGCGACATTGCCCGCGTCCGTGACGTGGAAAGTATCCGACGCCCCGGCGAGATCGTCCTTTATGACGTCAACCGTGGCTGGACCCGGCAGCAAGCCCTGCGGGTGATGAGTGCCTGCGAGGACCTGAACGTGATGTTTGAACAGCCCTGCGAGTCGCTGGACGATATCGCCGCGATCTCGGGCCGCCATGCCTCATCCGTTTCGGTGGATGAAAGTCTTGTGACCCTGCAAGACGCCGCCCGCATTGCCCGCGAAGGGTTGGCTGAGGTGTTCGGAATAAAACTGAACCGCGTCGGCGGCCTGACCAAGGCTGCACGTATCCGGGACATCGCGTCGGCGCATGGAATCGACATGTTCGTGATGGCCACCGGTGGTTCGGTTCTGGCCGATACCGAGGCGCTGCATCTGGCGGCGACAATTCCGGATGAAAATTGCCACGCCGTCTGGGCGTGCCAGGACATGATCACCGTCGATGTCGCTGGCGGGCGAGGCCCCCGCAATATCGACGGCCACCTGCATTTGCCGGAAACGCCGGGACTTGGTGTGCACCCTGACGAAGATGCATTGGGCGATCCCGTCGGAGTTTATCATTGAGGATCATCAGGATAACGCTCTGGGCCGTCGATCTGACGAGTCATGAGACCTATCACATGGCTGAGGGTAAGACCTGCGCGACCGTGACCTCTCATATCCTGTGCCTTGAGACAGATACAGGCTTGAGGGGTTGGGGCGAGGTCTGCCCGATCCCGCATTACCTGCCAGCGTTTGCGGGCGGAGTGCCGGGCGCAGTGACAGAGATGGGCCGCGAGATTCTGGGCATGTCCCCCTTCGGGGTAGATGCGCCGATGCGAAAGCTGGACGGGTTCCTGCAGGGGCATCTCTATGCCAAGTCACTCGTCGACATCGCACTTTGGGATTTGTTCGGACAAGCGACGGGTCAACCGGTCTATGCGTTGCTGGGTGGGCGGACACGAAAGGACATGCCGCTGTACCACTCGATCACCTGCGTCGCGCCGGATGATATGGCGCGGATCGCCAAGACGGCTTACCAGACCGGCATTCGCCAGTTTCAGGTCAAGCTGGGGGTCGAAGGCGACTGGCAGGCCGACGCCGAGCGTTTGACCAAAGTGCGTGAGGCCGTGGGACCGGGTCCTCTGGTTTATGGAGACTGGAACTGCGGTGCGTCACGCCTGCAAGCTACGCGAACGGGCAGGGCGGTGGCCCACTTGGATGTGATGCTGGAACAGCCCTGCAAAACACTTGAGGACTGTGCGGCGGTTCGGCAGGCCACTGGTTTACCTATGAAGATAGACGAGAACGCCCATGATCTGGCGTCGCTGCAGCGTGCGCATGAGCTGGGTTGTTTGGATGCTGTCGCGCTCAAGCTTTCGAAGTTCGGCGGTTTGTCGGCCATGCGCCGGGCGCGTGATCTGACCGTGCATTTCGGGGCCGAAATCTGCGCCGAATGCACCTGGGGCTCGGACATAGTCACCGCTGCATCGCTGCATTTTGCGGCCTCGACCCCGCACGGGTCACTGATGAACACGTGCGACCTGTCATCGTATGTGTCACCCCGCATTTGTCCCGACGCACCAAACCGTGAAAACGGCCGGATTGCCCCGCCCGACGGACCGGGGTTAGGTGTTGTGCCAGACCCAGAGGTTCTTGGTCCGCCAATTTTGGAGATCGTTTGAGATGCTGAAAATCAACACCCAATCCGAATGGAGCGCCCGCGCGAATGAGGTACTGCCCGCTGGTGGGTTTGGTAATTTCGATCCCGGAATCATCATCGCGCGCGGCGAGGGCAGCCATGTCTGGGATGAAGACGGCAATGAATATGTGGACTACCTGATCGGTTCGGGCCCGATGTTGCTGGGCCATGGTCACCCCGAAGTCATAGAAGCCGTGCTGGAACAGCTGCCCAAGGGTATGACTTTCTTTGCCAACAACGCCCGGGGCATCGAACTGGCCGAGGCCATCGTTGACGCGGTGCCGTGTTGTGAGCAGGTCCGCTTTGTCGCTGCGGGGGGGGAGGCTGATATGTACGCCATTCGTCTGGCCCGTGCCTATACTGGCCGTAGCAAGATCCTGAAATTCGAAGGCGGCTATCACGGGATGAGCGCCGAGGCACAGATGAGTCTGGCCCCCAGCCGCCACGTCAACTTCCCCCAAGCTGTCCCGGACAGCGCGGGCATTCCCGACAGTGTGGCCGAGCAGATGCTGATCGCGCCTTTCAATGATCTGGAAGCCGTTGCCAATCTACTGGCCGAGCATGATGACGTTGCCGCGATCATGGTTGAGCCGTTGCAACGAATTGTCCCTCCGGCACCCGGATACCTTCAGGGGTTGCGCGATCTTTGCGACAAGCACAATGTTCTGCTGATTTTCGATGAAATCGTCACCGGATTCCGTTTGGCTTATGGCGGCGCGCAAGAAAAATATGGCGTGACGCCCGATATCTGCACCTTGGGCAAAATCATCGGCGGCGGCTTCCCTTTGGCCGCGCTGGGCGCAAGCGCCGAGATCATGCAGCATTTTGACAAAGCGAAAGTAGGCGAGGAAGGCTGGCTGATGCAGTTGGGCACGCTGTCGGGTAACCCCGTCGCTTCGGCTGCCGGGTTGAAGACGATGGAGGTTTTGCGGCGCGACGGCATGTATGACCATCTGCGTGAAATCGGTGCCGAGCTTCAACAGATGCAGGTGGATGCGCTGACCGGGGCTGGCATCCCGCATCAGATCTGCGGGGACGAAACCCTGTTCGACATCTATTTCACGGATGCGGACTGTCGCGACTACCGCAGCGCCAAACATGATGACCCCCGCCGCAACGCCATCTACAACGATTCGCTGCGCGCACATGGGATATTTAAAGCCCCCGGCAAACTCTATCCGTCTCTGGCTGTGACCCAAGCAGATCTGGATCAGACACGGATGGCCGTTGAGAAAGCGGTTCAGGCGATCAGCGCAGCCTGAGGGTCAAAAAGGCCATAAAATTGAGCGGGCCGCTGTCATTTCTGACAGCGGCCCTAACTGGTTGGATTTCAGGGTCTGGTCTCGCCCCCTCGAATACCACTTAAAAGAGAACGGACTAAAAAAACTTTCGACTATTTCGAGACCGACCCGACTTCACAACCGGTATGAATACTTTATGCACCATCGACGGCACTGTCTCAGTGAAGTAGTTCACTTTTCTTAAACTTTTTTATTTTTTCCAATCAAAAAAGCCTGGGCCTGCCTGTTTCAGCAGGGATTCTGCCATGGCGCGACCTATTTCCGGGCCATCTGCGACCGACCCAGTGGTGTCCTCGGATATGGATTCGGACCCGTCGGGGCGCAAAACCTCACCGCGCATGCGTAGTTGATCACCTTCTATTTCTGCCAAACCCGCGATCGGCGTTTCGCAAGAGCCGTCCAAAGCGGCCAGCAATGCGCGTTCTGCTGCCAATCGCTGCCCGGTCTCAGCGTGGTGGATGGCCTCGAGCATTTCGGCCGCACGGGAATCATCGCCACGGCGCTCGATGCCGATCGTGCCTTGGGCGATGGCGGGCAGCATATCTTCGACGGCGATGGCGGTTGCGGGAACCTCCTCCATATTCAGACGCCGGATGCCGGCCATGGCCAGAAACGTGCAATCGGCCACACCATCTGCCAGCTTCTTGAGGCGCGTTTGAACATTGCCCCGGAACTCGACCACATTCAGGTCCGGGCGACGGTTCAGCAATTGTGCCCGCCGCCGCAGCGATGAGGTGCCCACAATTGCGCCCTGCGCGAGGTCATGGATCGAGCTCAGGCTAGGTGAGATAAAGACGTCCCGCACATCTTCGCGCGGCAGAAACGTGTCCAGCACCAGACCCTGGGGCTGTTCTACTGGCATGTCCTTGGTGGAATGCACCGCGATGTCGATATCGCCACGCAGCATCGCCTCTTCGATTTCCTTGGTGAACAGGCCTTTGTTGCCAATCTCTTTCAACGGACGATCCGCATCAATCATGGCGCGGTTGTCGCCGGTGGTCTTGATCACCACAATCTCGAACGCGTCTTCGGGCAGATCAAAGGCTTTGCCCAGCCGTTGCCGGGTTTCATAAGCTTGCGCCAGCGCCAGCGGTGAGCCACGAGTGCCGATTTTGAGCGGTGATGCGGGGGTTGGCAGGGTCAGTGTCATATGCACAGCTTTAGTCGCGTCACATTGCCCTGACAATGGGGGCAGACCTTGACAAATTGACGCCGAAGGCAGACCCGTTTGCCGCAAACCTGACGATTGGGGACAAAGATGGCCGAGACAAAGAAACTGCTGCGGGCGCTGGCGGGCGAGGTTCAGGATGTGCCACCGATTTGGATGATGCGGCAGGCGGGGCGTTATTTGCCGGAGTACCGCGCAACCCGGGCGCAGGCCGGGGACTTTTTGTCTTTGTGTTATAACCCCGATTTGGCGGCCGAGGTGACGTTACAGCCAATCCGCCGCTATGGCTTTGACGCGGCTATTCTGTTTGCTGACATTCTGTTGGTGCCGCAAGCTCTGGGTGCGGATCTGTGGTTTGTCACAGGTGAGGGGCCGCGGTTGTCGACGATCACTCAGCAATCCGATTTCGATGCGCTGAAACCGGTATCGGATATCCATGAAACCCTGTCGCCGGTGTACGAAACTGTCCGAATCCTTTCGCGAGAATTGCCATCCGAGACCACCCTTATCGGGTTCGCAGGCGCGCCATGGACGGTTGCGACCTACATGATCGCCGGTCGCGGCACGCCGGATCAGGGACCGGCTCATGCGCTGCGCGAGGAAAACACCGCCCTGTTCGAAGCGCTACTGGAGCGGATCACGCTGGCCACCATCGAATATCTCTCGGCCCAAATCGAGGCCGGGGCCGAGGTGGTGAAGATTTTCGACAGCTGGGCCGGGTCGCTGAAAGGCGATGCCTTTCAAAAATATGCGGTCGAGCCTTGCCGTGTGATCACGCAGGCCATCAAGCAGCGCCATCCGGGCATCCCGGTGATCGGTTTCCCGCGCGAGGCAGGTGATGGTTACATAGGTTTTGCCAAAACCACCGGTGTGGATTGCGTTGCGCTGGACAATTCGGTGTCGCCGGATTGGGCGGTCGAGCATGTGCAGGTGGATGGCTGCGTTCAGGGCAATCTGGCCTCGTCACACATGGTGACCGGCGGACAGGCGCTGGTGGATGAGACGCGTCAGATTGTCGAGGCGTTCTCGAAAGGACCGCATATCTTTAATCTGGGCCACGGGATCACGCCAGATGCCGATCCTGAAAACGTTCAACTGATGATCGACACGGTGCGGTCGTGGCGGGACGCGTAGAGGGGCCAGCCCCTCTTGGATTTCGGCCAACTCACCCAGGGAAAACTTTAGCGAGGTGAAGGGTCAGGAGACGCGTTGGTGGACAGCTGATCCAGAATTTCCTGCCTGTGTTCGCCTCGGTGTGGGCTGGTTTTGGGCTGCCATGTCTCGGTCGAAAAGCGGGGCGCGGCCGCAGCCTGCAGCGCTCCGTCATGGTCGATCCAGGTATGGCGCGCGGCGTTCATGGGATGGGCTTGCGCCTCGACCGGGTCGAGTACGGGCGCGACGCAGGCGTCGGAACCTTGGAATATATCGGCCCAGTGGGCGCGGGGTTTGCTGGCGAATATGTCGGTGAGCCGTTGCGTGAGTTTGGGCCAAAGTGCCGGAACATATTGGTTTTTGAATTCGGTATCGTTGGTGAGGCCCAGTTTTTGCAGGAATTCGGCGTAGAACTTGGGCTCAAGACACTGGACGGACATGAAGCCCCCGTCCAGGCACACGTAAGTGCGGCTCCAATGTGGGCCATCCAGCAGGCTTTGACCGCGCGCTTCTGACAGGTTTCCGGTTTGGCGCATACTCATCAACAAGTTCATCATGTGGGCCGATCCGTCATAAATGGCGGCATCAACCACGGTACCCTGTCCGGTCCGCTGCGCGTTGAGAAGCCCGGCAAGAATACCGGCAACTAGATACATGGCACCGCCGCCTATATCCCCGACCAGGGTCGCCGGGGTCTGCGGGGGCTGGCCCGCTGCTGATGCATACCACAATGCCCCGGACAATGAGATGTAGTTCAGATCGTGCCCTGCAGTTTCAGACAACGGGCTGTTCTGACCCCATCCGGTCATGCGACCATAGACCAGTTTGGGGTTCGACGCGTTGAACGTGTCGGGACCCAGTCCCAGTTTTTCCATCACGCCGGGGCGGAACCCTTCGATTAGCGCATCGGCCGAGGCGATCAGACGCCTTGCGATGTCCAGATCGGCGGCATCCTTCAGATTCAAGTCAATCGAGCGTTTTCCGCGATCCAGGACGGATTGCTCGGGCATACCCGGTACGGCAGGCTGGTCTTTGCGGTGGATCGTAATGACGTCCGCCCCCAGATCGGCCAGCAGCATGGCGGCGAACGGACCTGGCCCCAAACCTTCAATTTCAATGATCCGTATTCCGCTGAGCATGAGCCCTCTCCTTTCTGCGCAGGTTTTCGGGGATGCCCGGGGATTGCAAGCCCGGATTCTGCTGACTTGCCAGATGGTCACGCGATCCTTAGCGTTCCAAACGGGATGGAGAGCGAGGCTCGGATGCGGTTGTGGTTCCTTTTTGGTAGCGCCGTTGCGCTGGCGGTGTTGGTAGGCGTGTTTTCGCGCCTGCATCCCCCTGGCAGTATGATGTTGGCGGCGGGTCCAGAAGGCGGCGCTTATGAAACGGTTGCGCGAGACTACGCCGAAATTCTGGCGCGCGATGATATTCAACTGGAAATACTGGATACCGCTGGTTCGGTCGAAAATGCTGAACTGCTTAGTGCGGGCGATGTCGACGCTGCGTTTCTACAAGGCGGTATCCGGGTTGATCCCAAAAAGGCTGAGGCCGTCGGGGCAGCGTTTTTTGAACCCATCATCTTTTTGGTCAACGAAGGCGCAACAATCCCAAAGAACCCCGCCTTGTGGACCGGTTTAAGGATCAACAGCGGCGCACCAGGCTCAGGTACGGCTGCGGCTTTTCGGGATTTCGAAAAGGCGGTCGGCTTGAATGAGGGGGATAATATACATTTCTCAATCCCTTATGCAAAAGCCGCGGCCGCTTTGTTGGACGGGGATTTGGATATCGCCGTCTATGTTGCGCCCATCGAAGCTCCCTATCTGAAGGCTGCATATGCAGAGCCGGGGCTTCGCGTGCTGGCGCTGGATCATGTTCAGGCGATCTCGCGGCGGTTGGAATACGCGACGGTGGTGACAGTTCCGGCGGGAGGAATGTCGTTGGACCCAGTTCTTCCGCCGCGACCGGTAGAGTTGATAGCGATCGAAGCCCGTCTGGTCGTGCGACCGGATTTGCACCCTGCGCTGATCAACCGTCTGACGATGGCGGCGATTGAATTGCACAGTGCCCGCGGAATTATCGCCGATCCGGGGGCATTCCCCAACCTCGAAGGTGCAGGGATGACTATCAACAATACGGCTCGGCAGCTAATTGTTGATGGTCCTTCGACATGGCATAATTGGCTGCCCTATTGGATCGCGGCACAGATTAACCGGGTTCTTTTGCTGTTGCTGCCGTTCTTTTTCATTGTCGTGCCTCTGATCCGGCTTGTGCCTATGGCCTATGCCTACGCGATGCGGTGGCGGGTTTGGCAGCACTACCCCGAAATCCGGGAAATTGAGGAGGAACTGGCCAACAATCCCGGTGTCAACGAGCTGCGCGAGATGCAGGCGCATCTGAACGCCCTAGATGAACGCCTCGCAACGTTGCGGCTGCCCGCGGCCTATCGGCAAGGACTGTACGATGCGCGGTTGCATGTCGAACTTGTACAAAAACGGGTGGCCGAATTGCAGCAGCATAGTCAGACCTGACCAAGCTGCGCGCCCACAAAAAAGCGCAGAACAATGTGCGGAATTGACCTGTTCTGTGACGGGCCATCGGGGTAGTGTCCCCGCCAGAACAGGGAATGTGCATGACAACTATTCTGTCCATTAGGGATTTGCGTAAGTCCTATGCCGACGGATTCGAGGCGCTCAAAGGAGTGTCCTTGGATATCGAGCAGGGCGAAATTCTGGCGTTGCTGGGCCCAAACGGGGCTGGCAAGACAACGCTGATTTCCACCGTGTGTGGCATTACCACGCCGACTTCGGGCACCGTTACCGTAGGTGGGCATGACATCCAGACCGAATTTCGTGCCGCGCGCCGGATGATCGGGCTGGTGCCGCAGGAAATCGCGCTTGAGCCGTTTGAGAAAGTTTGGAACACGGTCCGGTTCTCTCGCGGCCTGTTCGGATATGGCAGCGACAATGCCCGGATCGAAGAGATCCTGCGCAAGCTGTCTCTGTGGGACAAGCGTAAAAACGCGATCAAGGAACTGTCCGGTGGCATGAAGCGCCGCGTGCTGATTGCCAAGGCCCTGGCACATGAGCCGCGCGTGCTGTTCCTGGATGAGCCGACCGCCGGCGTAGATGTCGAACTGCGCAAGGACATGTGGGAGATCGTGGCCGAGCTGAAAAAGGCCGGGGTCACCATCATCCTGACGACACATTACATCGAAGAGGCCGAAGCCATTGCCGACAGGGTAGGTGTGATCGACAAGGGTGAGCTGCGGCTGGTGCAGGACAAGAACACCCTGATGGCCCAGATGGGCAAGAAACAGATCGAGGTTATGCTGGCCGATCCTATCCAGGCCATTCCCGATAGTCTGGCTGTGCATAACCTGACGCTGAACGGCAATGGCGATGCGCTGGTCTATACCTATGACACGCACGCGGACCGCACTGGGATCACCACTTTGCTGAACGATGTGGCGCAGGCGGGGCTTGTTCTGCGCGACGTGCAGACCCGGCAGTCGAGCTTGGAAGAGATTTTCGTGAACCTGGTATCCGGAGAACCCGCATGAACTGGTCTGCCATCGCTGCAATCTACCGGTTCGAAATGGCCCGGTTCTTCCGCACTCTGGCGCAGAGCTTTCTGTCGCCGGTCCTGTCGACCTCGTTGTATTTTGTGGTCTTCGGCACTGCGATCGGCAGCCGCATCCAAGAGGTCGAGGGTGTATCTTATGGCGCGTTTATCGTGCCGGGGCTTATCATGTTGTCCGTTGTGATGCTGGCAATCTCGAACGCGTCATTCGGGATCTACTTCCCGAAATTCCTTGGTACGATCTACGAACTGTTGTCGGCGCCGGTGAATTTCATAGAGATCGTAATAGGTTACGTCGGGGCCGCCGCCACCAAGTCGCTATTTGTCGGGCTGGTAATCCTTGTGACAGCCACATTCTTCGTGGACATACGCATAGAACATCCCTTTGCGATGGCGGCGTTCCTGATCCTGTCCTGCCTCAGTTTTTCGCTGTTAGGCTTTATCGTTGGGATATGGGCCAGCAACTTTGAACAGATATCTTTGGTGCCCCAACTGGTTGTCACGCCACTGATATTTCTGGGCGGCACGTTCTATTCGATCTCGATGCTGCCGCCGGTGTGGCAGACGATCACCCTGTTCAACCCGGTTGTTTATCTGATTTCCGGGTTCCGCTGGTCGTTTTACGGGTTGGCCGATGTCCCGATCGGATTCAGCCTGTTGGCGATTCTGGTCTTCACGGGGACTTGTCTGGCTGTGATCGGCTGGATCTTCAAAACCGGTTGGCGCATTCGCAGCTAGGGCGTTGCATTTTTGCCCGCCATGTGTGTGAATTTGGTTCACGTCACGTCTAAGGCCCGAACGGTCCCTTGTTTAGGGCCCGGCTGCACTCTACATCGGCACCCATGAAGCTCAGCCTGCCATTTGTCAAAAAGCAGCCCCTCGTGGCCGTGGTTCGCCTGTCTGGCGCCATCGGAATGGCGGGGCGTGGATCGTTGAACGACACCGCGCTGGCCCCCGTTCTGGAAAAGGCGTTTCGCAAAGGCAAACCTGCGGCCGTGGCGCTTGAGATCAACTCGCCCGGTGGATCGCCGGTGCAAAGCTCTCTGATCGGGTCGCGAATCCGGCGGCTGTCGGAAGAGCTTGAGATCCCCGTTATCGCCTTTGTCGAAGACGTTGCAGCGTCTGGCGGCTACTGGCTGGCCGCTGCCGCCGACGAAATCTGGGCGGATGACAGCTCGGTCCTGGGTTCGATCGGTGTGATTTCGGCTGGGTTTGGCGCGCATGTCCTTCTGGCGCGGCAAGGCATCGAGCGGCGCGTACATACGGCGGGCAAATCAAAATCAATGCTCGACCCGTTTTCGCCGGAGAAAGAAGAAGATGTCGCGCGGCTGCAAGGGTTGCTGGGTGATATCCATGCGAACTTCATTGACCATGTCAAAGCCCGTCGCGGTGACAAGCTGGATCAAAGTGCGGATCTGTTCACCGGCGAGGTCTGGCTTGCCAGGCGTGCGCAGGAACTGGGCCTGATTGACGGCGTCGCGCACCTGAGGCCGAAAATGCAGGAGCGGTTCGGCGACAAGGTGAAGTTCCGCCGCTATGGCCTGCGCAAACCGTTCTGGTCGCGGTTCGGTGCCACACTTGCGCAAGACGCCATAACCGGAATTGAGGAGCGGGCGGCTTACGCGCGCTTTGGTTTGTGACGTGATTGTCAAGATTGTCACCCTTTTCCTGATTGCCATGGGTGTCTTGGCGATGTTCGGCAAGCTGCGCTTTCCGGGGCAGAAGAAGTTGCAATCTGCAAGATGTCCGCGCTGTGGACGGTTCAGTATCGGTAAGGGGCCTTGCTCCTGCGAAAAAGGAGGCCGTACATGACGGCATGGCTGTTATCCGGCCTCGGCTTGCTGATCTTGCTTCTCGCAGGTGATGCTCTGGTCCGCGGCGCAGTGAACCTGAGCCTGCGCCTGGGTGTACCAGCCCTGATCGTCAGCCTGACCATTGTGGCCTTTGGCACCTCGGCCCCCGAGCTGTTAATCGCGATCAGTGCGATCAAGGAAAACGCGCCGGGGATTGCGCTGGGTAACGTGGTCGGGTCGAACACGGCAAACATCTTGCTGGTTCTGGGTTTGCCAGCCTTGCTTGCCACGCTGCACACCAGCGAATGCAACACCAGAAGAAACTATGTTTTCATGCTGCTGGCCACGGTGCTGTTCATCGGCCTGGCATTTTGCGGCGTGTTCAACATTGCCAGTGGTGCGATCTTGCTGGCTGCTTTGGGATTGGTCCTGCTTAACGCGTTCCGCGATGCGCGCGCGCATCGCAAAGCCTGCGGTGAAGCCTGCGCGGAAGAGGATGAGCTGGAAGGTCTGGAAGAGGCCGATCCGGACATGCCCTATTGGAAACTATCGATCTATCTGGTCCTGGGCCTGATAGGCCTGCCGATGGGTGCGCATCTATTGGTCGACAACGCCACGATCATTGCCCGCACATACGGCGTCAGCGAAACGATTATCGGACTGACGCTGATCGCAGTTGGGACATCCCTGCCGGAACTGGCAACGACTGTGATGGCGGCCTTACGTAGGCAAGCGGATGTCGCCTTGGGTAACGTGATCGGGTCGAACATGTTCAACCTTTTGGCCATCGTCGGTATCGCCACTTTGTTTGGACGTATCCCGGTGGACCCGGAATTCCTGCGTTTCGATCTGTGGGTCATGCTGGGCGCATCGCTTCTGTTGATCCCGTTCGTGTTCTTGAAACAAGATATCACACGCGGCTGGGGTCTAGTGTTGACGCTGCTGTATGCCGTCTACATCGTCTCGCTATTGGCGTGACCTGAAGATAGGGGGAAATCCATGGCCCGAGCGTTGGTGACCGGTGCAGGTATTCGTCTTGGTCGGGCAATGGCCCTGTATCTGGCAAACCGGGGGTATGACGTCGCCGTGCACTATGCGACGTCTGAACAACCTGCCGCCGAAACCGTAGCCGAGGTGCAGGCGCTTGGGCGCAAGGCTGTCGCCTTGCACGCCGATCTGCTGGATGAGGCGCAGGTCCTGACCTTGCTGCCCCGTGCGGCAGAGGCGCTGGGCGGACCAATCACCTGTCTGGTGAACAACGCGTCGATCTTTGAATACGACAGCCTTCAGTCCGCCACGCGGCAAAGCTGGGACCGACACCTCGACAGCAACCTGCGCGCGCCTTTCGTACTTACGCAGGCCATGGCCGAGCAGGGGCTGCAGCCGGGCACGGACGAGGCGGGTGAGCCTGTTGCCACCGGGCTGATCGTGAACATGGTGGATATGCGGGTGCGCAAGCTCACGCCAGAGTTCATGACCTATACGATTGCCAAGATGGGTCTGTGGGCCTTGACGCGCACCTCGGCGCAGGCGCTTTCGCCAGCAATCCGGGTTAACGCGATCGGGCCTGGTCCAACGATGCAAGGTCATCGGCAAAGCCAAGAACACTTCAATGCGCAGCGCGCGAACACGGTGCTGGAGCGCGGGTCAAACCCATCCGATATCACCGCGGCTTTGGGTTATTTCCTGGATGCGCATGCGGTCACAGGCCAACTATTGTGCGTCGACGGAGGTCAGCATCTGGGGTGGAAAACACCGGATGTTCTGGGGCTTGAATAGGTAAAACTGCTGCAAGTTTTGCACCGCTCTCGGTTCTGTTACTTTCGCGTTACAAAAATGTCTTTTTTTTCATACACTTGCCTTGTGAATGAAATTATATACAATGAAAGCAATGAGTTAAATATTTGCTTATTTTTTGTGCAAATCAAGGATTCCTTAATGAATCAAGGGAATTTCGCCACGCTCAGAAACTTATCTTCACACTTATCCACAGAAACCGTGGATTTGTTTTCTCTTGATCTGGGGGCCACAAGATTGCAGCCATGGTCAGAGAATCATATCTCAGGCAAATGACAACAGACAGCGACTCGACCCCTGACACTCAATTGACCGGCTATGCCTGCATTTTGCGGTATGTGAAGACGCTGGACAGCTCACCCGGTGTGTATCGGATGTTAGATGCGGACAGCCGGGTGCTGTACGTCGGCAAGGCGCGCAACCTCAAGGCGCGGGTGTCGAACTATGCGCGGCCGGGGCATTCGGGGCGGATTGAGCGGATGATCGCGGCGACAGCCTCGATGATGTTCCTGACCACGCGGACCGAGACCGAGGCGCTGCTGCTTGAGCAGAACCTGATCAAGCAGCTCAAGCCCAAGTACAACGTGCTGTTGCGGGACGATAAAAGTTTTCCCAATATTCTGGTCGCCAAGGACCATGCCTTTCCGCAAATCAAAAAACACCGTGGCGCGAAGAAAGAGAAGGGGACCTATTTTGGCCCCTTCGCCAGTGCTGGCGCGGTCAATCGAACGTTGAACCAGCTGCAAAAGGCGTTTCTGCTGCGCAACTGCTCGGATTCCATGTTTGACGGCCGCACGCGGCCCTGTCTGCTTTATCAGATCAAGCGGTGCTCGGGGCCATGCGTTGGCCTGATCTCGGAAGATGAATACGGCGAAAGCGTCAAAGATGCCGAGCGGTTCCTGTCGGGGCGGTCGACCAAAGTGCAAGAGGAGCTGGCCGAACAGATGATGGCCGCGTCTGAGGCGATGGAGTTCGAACGCGCCGCCGGGCTACGAGATCGCATCCGGGCGCTGACGCAGGTGCAGACGTCCCAGGGTATCAATCCGCGCGGCGTGGCTGAGGCGGATGTGATCGGCCTCTATATGGACAGTGGGCAGGCTTGTGTTCAGGTGTTCTTTATCCGCGCCAATCAGAACTGGGGGAACAAAGATTTCTATCCTCGTGTCGGTGCGGATGTGTCCGCAGCAGAGGTGATGGAGGCGTTTCTTGGCCAGTTCTACGACAACAAGGAACCGCCCCGGCAACTGATCCTGTCGGGCGCCGTTGAAAACGCAGATCTAATGCACGAGGCGCTGAGCGAGAAGGCAGGGCGCAAGGTCGAAATCGTAGTGCCTCAGCGCGGTGAGAAACAGGAACTGATTGCGGGCGCCTTGCGCAACGCGCGGGAATCTCTGGCCCGTCGTATGTCGGAAAGTGCCACGCAGGCCAAGCTGCTGCGTGGCGTGGCCGAGGCGTTTGATCTGGACAGCCCGCCGAACCGGATTGAGGTTTACGATAACTCTCATATCCAGGGCACCAACGCCGTTGGTGGGATGATCGTGGCAGGCCCAGAAGGGTACATGAAAAATGCCTATCGAAAGTTCAATATTCGCGGCGACGATCTGACCCCTGGTGACGATTTCGGCATGATGAAAGAGGTTCTGACCCGCCGCTTTACCCGCCTGCAAAAAGAGGATCCGGATCGTGACAAGGGGTTGTGGCCCGACCTGTTACTGATCGATGGCGGCGCGGGGCAGGTGAGTGCTGTTCGCGAGATCATGGTTGAACATGGGGTCGAAGATATCCCTATGGTCGGTGTTGCAAAGGGCGTTGATCGCGATCACGGCAAGGAAGAGTTCCATCGTACCGGCCAGCGCCCCTTTGCCTTAAAACGCAATGACCCGGTGCTGTATTTTATTCAACGTCTGCGGGACGAGGCGCACCGGTTTGCAATCGGCACTCACCGTGCCAAACGGGCCAAAGCGGTTGGCGCGACGCCGTTGGACGAAATCCCCGGAGTTGGTGCTGCGCGCAAACGGGCATTACTGGCGCATTTCGGCAGTGCCAAGGCTGTTAGCCGGGCCAATCTGGCGGATTTGAAAGCGGTCGAGGGGATCTCAGCCGGGTTGGCGCAGAAGGTTTATGATTTCTTCCACGACAAGGGCTAGGCCTTGCGCCCGCGCCACAGGATGTAGAGGCCGGAGGCCACGATCAGACCACTACCGATCCACATTGTCCGGTCCAGATCCTCACCGAAGAAGATCACGCCTAAGGCAACACCGAACAGCAGGCGGGAATAGCGGAAGGGCGTGACGGCGGACACCTCGCCGGTTCGCATGGCCTTCATCAGGGATGTGTATGCGATTGCGCCAAGGCCTACCGCTCCGGCGATATGCAGGCTTGTGAGCAACGGCACAGACGCGATGGGGGCCTGTTCCCAAAAGCTGTAGGCAAACCCGGCGACAATCACGCTGACAAAGCCGTAGAACCCTAAAACTTCGGTTCCAAGGCTGGCGGGTGCGACCCGACTGGCCAGATCGCGACCTGCAAATCCCAACATCCCCAGCACGGCCAGCAGGGACAGGATTGTGAAACTGTCCCCAGTTGGTTGGATGATGATCACAACGCCGATCAGGCCAACGAGAATGGCGCTCCACCGCCGCCAACCAACGGTCTCTCCGAATAGAAGCGCAGCACAGGCGACGACCACAAGCGGGGTGGCCTGCAGGATAACGGTTGCTGATGACAAGGGCGTCAATGTGATGGCCAGAACGTAGAACAGCCGCCCAAGAATTTCGAACACCGCGCGGATCTTCATTGCAGGCGACAGCACATCCGGTTGCAGCAGCTGCGTGCCTCGTGCCATTGCGACACAGGCAAAAATGACCGCGCCACCCAATCCGAACAGGACAAGAATTTGCCAGACGGGCAAGGCAACCGCCGCTGCTTTCAGCAGCGCGTCTTCCAGTGCGAAACATGCCATCGCGCCGATCATCCATGCGCTACCGATCAGGTTGGCGCGCGCGTCGGTCTCAATATTCGGGGTCATCGGTTCGTCTTTGCCATTGGGCTTGGTCGGCTGCACTCTGACGACAATCCGACCCGGGGCCAAGGCCAATAACCGGTGCCGGGCCGGACTGCGGCGCTTTGACCAAGCCTCTGTGATCGGTACAGTTTTTTTCCGCCCCGTCTTTCCTGTCCCAGGCCAGCGATGTAGGGTCTGCTTCATGAAGTGGAACCTGCCGAATATCCTGACTGTCCTGCGCCTGCTGGCCGCGCCCGGTCTGGCCGTAATGTTTTTGTATTTCACCAGACCCTACGCGGATTGGTTTGCGCTGATTCTATTTCTGACGGCAGCCATTACCGACTGGTTTGACGGATATCTGGCGCGGGCATGGAAACAGGAAACCAAGATCGGCGCCATGCTGGACCCGATTGCGGACAAGGCGATGGTGGTGATCGCGCTGATGATCCTTGTGGGTTACTCCGCTGAGCACTGGACGCCCTGGCTAGTGCTGCCAGCGACGGTCATCCTGTTCCGCGAAGTTTTTGTCTCGGGGCTGCGGGAATATCTGGGCGATACGGCCGGAACGCTGAAGGTCACAAAGCTGGCGAAATGGAAAACGACCGCGCAGATGGTGGCGATTGCCATTCTGTTTTCGCAGGGGATTTTCGAGCACTATTTTGTGATGGCTACATTCGGCATGGATGCCGCAACGATGGATCAAGTTCTGACGGGTCAATTGGAAGACCTGAATCATATGCGCTGGCACCTTGAGGCGATGTTCTGGTCCGGTCGCATTGGGCTGTGGCTGTTGTGGATCGCGGCAGCGCTGACATTGATCACCGGCTATGACTACCTACGTAAAGCCATGCCCCATCTGAAGGAGAGCTAAGGGATGGACGTGCTGTATTTTGCATGGGTACGCGAACGGATCGGCCTGCCGAAAGAGCGGATCGAAACCGAGGCCGCAACCGTATCCGATCTGGTCGCCGAGCTGAGCGCGCGTGAAGACCGCTATGCTGCCGCATTTGCGGACCTGTCCGCACTGCGCGTGGCACTGGATCAGGAACTGTCCGATTTTGACGCATCGCTTGCCGGTGTGCGCGAAGTGGCATTTTTCCCGCCGATGACCGGCGGCTAAAACCATGCGCATCGCGGTTCAGGAAGAAGAATTTGATCTTGGGGCCGAAGCCAATACCTTCGCCGCCGGAGACGATGCCAACGGCGCCATCGTGACCTTCACCGGCGTGGTGCGCGATCTGGCATCTGGCGATCTGGATGTGATGGAGATCGAGCATTACCCCGGTATGACCGAACGGGCGCTAACCAAAATCGCCGAAGAGGCACAGCAACGCTGGTCGTTGGGCGATGTTCTGGTGATCCACCGCCACGGGCGCCTTGCCCCGGGGGACCGGATCATGATGGTGGCTACTGCCGCGCGGCACCGCAAGGATGCGTTTGAGGCGGCGGAATACCTGATGGATTACCTGAAATCCCGCGCCCCGTTCTGGAAAAAGGAAATCACCACATCCGGCGCGGAATGGGTCGCAGCCAAGGATGAGGATGAAGATGCGCTGACGCGGTGGTAGGTTCTGTGCCCGGCACCGGATTATCTGGTGCCGGGTCTATCATAGCGAGTTAGGTGCTTTGTTCGGTGTTACACTGCCGTGCCGCTTCGATGGCTTTTTTAGTACCATCCAGACTAACGGTGAATGCGAACTCTTTCTTCGGAAACACGGTCATTTCGTATTTGTTCATGACGTCATCCACAAACTGGGCGTTGTTCGCAAGGATGTATCCGCCAGTATATCCGTCGGCGAGATGCTTAGTCTTCTTGTGCGCCTCAGCTTCGTAGACGTTGCCGTCGAGTGACAGGAAAATCTTTTCCTTCTTACCCTTCAGGCCAATGTCGTTCTTCGTGAACACACCAAGATAGCCCATCTCGTGGTCCTTGGTCAGACCCATCTGAACGACGTTCTGGTTTTCGTCCATACGCTCGATCAGGCAGGACCCGCGGGAGTCATCCACAAAGATAGTCCAACCGGATTCTTCGCCCCAGTTGGTGAAGGTATCGTTCTCTGACGGTATGACGTCACTTGAAGCCCAAGCGGCTACAGCAGAGAAGATGCTTAGAGTCGCAGCGGTTGTTAATGATGATTTGAAATTCATAGTACACTCCAATTTTCTGGATAGTGAACAGTGATGTGCATGTGTAAAAAATGCACCAATTCCTAATATTGAATTTGTTGTAAGAATTGAAGGCGATTGCCTCGGATCGGCTGATTTGTGCCTAAGGTGCAGTCGGCCCCAACCGGGGTCAGCTATTAAGCCCGGGGCTGGGATCAATCCGCGTTGTTGATACGCCCGCGTAGTTCTTCCGCCTCTTGCCGGGCGGCGCGCAGGCCGTCCATGGCGGCGGCCAATTCGGCCTCGGTCTGGGTCAGCTGGTTGGTCAGTTCGGCCTCGCGCTGCTGCAGATAGGTGATGGCCTGGTCGCGGGTTTCTTCTGCCTCATGCAGCTCCTGGCTCATGCGGTCCAGATCGGCGACGTCGCTTTGGCGGACGCGCGACAGGCGATGGGCCAGCCAGTTGGCGAACCATCCCATGCTAAAGGCGGCAAACAATATGACGGCGGTCGCGATAATGAATTCGATTCTGTTCAATTTACTGGTCCCCTGCGCCCGAGTCGGTTTCCGCATCCGTTTCCGCGGCTTCGGCCTCTGGCTCTGCGTCTTGTGACGTCTCTGTTTCGTCTTCCATCGCTTCCAACGCGGTTTGAGATTCGGCGGTGGATTCGGGCCGGATCAGGCGGAATTCGATACGTCTGTTTTCTTCGCGCCCGGTTTCGGTGTCATTGTCGGCGATTGGCTGGGTTTCACCATAGCCCAAGGCAGTAAAGCTGGCTGTGGGCACGCGCCGCGCGCGCAGCTCATTTAAGATGGATTGTGCACGCGACTGGCTGAGCTGCTGGTTCATCTCTTCGCGGCCCTGGCTGTCAGTGTGGCCCTGAATCTCCAGCCGGATGGGTCCGCATTCCCGCAGGATGTCGGCGATCTGATTGACCGTATCGCGCGATTCGGCTGCGACCGTGGCAGAACCTGGTTCAAAGGCGATTTTGGAACCCGCCTGAACCTCGGCGATGCGCTCTTCGCAAACATCCGGGTCGGGCAGCTTGTCTGCGGGCTCGGGTGGCTTTTGATAGGTGATCGACAGGCTGAAATCTTGTGCCTCGCCCAGTTTTTCCGACAAAAGCCCCGAAATATAGGCCCGGGTTTTGGGGTCGTGACTGATGCCGTTCAGAACCACTTCGTCCGGCGTCACGGTCAGTGCACCATTGTGCAGTTGCGACAACGCCTCAAGCCCGCTGAGGACGCGAATGGGCCAATCAGCGGGAAGGTCAGGGGCCACGCGGGTTGCGGTATGAACGTGTTCGTAACCAAAGGCTGCACGGGCATAGCTGTCGACCATGTCGCGCAGGGTTTCATCCCCCAGCCGGCCGCGCATTTGTACCAGACCCTCGGGGCTTCGTGTTGCTGAGAATTCGGGCGGGCCGGATTGGTCTTCCGTTTCGGGTTCCGGCAGAACCGCATGCAGGGCAAAGACCTCGGGCAGTGCGTTTTCCAGTTCGCCGATCACCTGGTCAAACCGCGCGGCACCAGTGCCTTCAGCCGCGACCAGAGTGATATCCGCATCTGACAAAGTCACCGTACCCTGGCCGATTTCCGCCAGCGCCCGAATGCTTAACACGGCGGCGTCGGGCCAGCGAGGTGAGGGTTCACCCAGACCGATGGTGCAGGAATAAGGCCCGGTCAGACTAGCATCCTGTGCGGCCGCGACGATCCGGTCCCGCGCCTTTTCGTCCTGGGCCGAACAGGCATCGAATTGCCCGCCATTTTCGTCGATCAGGTAACGCAGGGTGAAGGGTGTAATGACCGGGCGCGGTGCGGAAATGGACAAGCCGATGCGCAGGCTGGGCGGCGCTGCGCGCGTCAGCTCTTGCTCAAGCCGCTCTTTTTCCTGCTGGCTGTCGGCAATTGCCGTCACCTTTACGAGCCCGGGGCTGGCCGAGATTTTTGCTCGCGGCAGTCGGGTCAGCGCCTCAACAGCAAAAGCGATCGCATCGTCCCAGCCTTTGGGTTTTGGATAGTCGGCGGTTTCCAGCAAATCTGATACCGGCCCGTCATTCAGCGTGCGCAATCTTTTCGTCAGCGCATCGCGATCTTCGCTGGCCGGGATCAGGCCAATAACCGATATTCCGCTGTCATTGCGAAGAATCTCGGCTGAAAAGCGTGGCGAGGCCAGTTGCGTCGTGGGCGCGACTTCCATTTCGTCAATGACGCGCGAGGTGTCGACCTCTGTCCCTGCCGCTGTCAGAGCGTTGAATCGTGTGGCCTCATCCGAAGCCGTACCGGTCAGAACGACCCGCAGCCCGTCCGATTGGACCTCGGCCCAGTCGTGACCCTTCAGGTCCAGCGCACGTCGCACGGCGAACTCCGAGGCTTCTTCGACTTTTGTCACGGCAAAACTTGCCGCCAACAGAGACAGCCCTGCGGACACAAGGAAGACAAAGGCAACGACGAAGACATAAGGCAGGCGCATGTGCGAACTATCGACTCCTCGGGTGAGTGTTCGGAACTCTTACAGAGGGCTAGACCCGGGTGCAATCAGAGCAACAAGGCGACGCCAAGGAAGATCAGCGGAATAAGGCCGGTGTCACGGTTGGCGCGGAACAATTGCAGCAGTTTGGCGTTGTCTTCGATATCAAGCCCCCGCAATTGCCATGCCATGTGCCACCCCATCGCCCAAGGCCCCCCAAGGGCCACTACCAGGGCAATGATTGACGCCTGGGTCGTCGCGGCGTCGATGATTGCCAGTCCCATAAGCGCCACTGTGGCCATCAGGAAATACTTCAACCATCGCGCAGTGTCGGTGCCAAACAGCCGGGCGGTGGACTTGATCCCGATCAGTTCGTCATCTTCGGCGTCCTGGTGGGCATAGATCGTATCGTAGAACAGCGTCCATGCGATCCCGGCTAGGTACAGCGTGATTGCGGGTATACCCACGGTTCCTGTGTGGGCAGCCCAGGCCAGCAGGATGCCCCAGTTGAAGGCCAGCCCCAGAAACACCTGCGGCCACCAGGTGAATCGCTTGGCAAAGGGGTAGATCGTCACCGGCAACAGCGACAGTACGCCCATCGCAATTGCGGCCTGGTTGAATGTCAACAGAATCATCAGCGCCAGCAGGCATTGTAGCCCCATCCAGATCACTGCCTGCCGCACGCTGACCTGACCCGATGGAATCGGGCGGGATCGGGTGCGCTCCACCTGACCGTCAAATTCGCGGTCGGTGATGTCATTCCATGTGCAGCCCGCACCGCGCATCAGAAAGGCTCCGAAGGCGCAGCCGATGGCGATCCACAGATCCTCCCACCGCGGGGTGCCGTCACTGAGGATGGCCAGTGCCAATCCCCACCAGCAGGGAATCAACAGCAACCACGTGCCGATGGGCCGGTCAGCGCGGCTCAGGCGCAGGTAGGGACGGGTGAACGCCGGCGCATATGTATCGACCCAGTTGCCGCTGACAGCGTCGGCAACCTGACCGTCTGGTGTTGGGGCATTGCCTTGCATATGTAAGGTCTCATGAGTGCAAAGATCAGACTGTATGTAGAGCACCCTCTGGGTCAGGGGCAATCGGTTCCTTTGACGCGCGAGCAGGCCCATTACCTGTTTGGCGTTATGCGCCTGTCCGTCGGTGGACATGTCGCGCTGTTCAATGGGCAGAACGGAGAGTGGCTGGCCGAGGTAATAGAGGCAGGCAAGCGGGGCGGCGTCTTGTCATGCGTTGAGCAATCCAAACCGCTGCAACTGCCACCAGACCTGTGGTTCCTGTTCGCGCCGATCAAAAAGGCGCGCACTGACTTTATCGTTGAAAAGGCAGCGGAAATGGGCGCAGCGCGGATCATGCCGGTGCAGACGGAATTCACCAATTCGGAACGCATTCGTCAGGACCGATTGCAGGCGCACGCCGTTGAGGCGACCGAGCAATGCGGTGGAACATTTGTGCCCGAGGTGGCTGATCTACAGCGATTGGATCGCGTATTGGAAAGCTGGCCCGAAGGGCGGCAACTGATGTTCTGCGATGAGGCCGAGGTGGGCTCGGCCCTGCGGTTGGCTGGCAATGAAACGGACCAACCCTGGGCTATTCTCATCGGCCCCGAAGGTGGCTTTTCCGAGCGTGAACGCGCGAGGCTGGCCGCGTTGCCTTATTCACATGTGGTCAGCCTTGGCCCGCGCATCCTGCGCGCCGATACGGCTGCCGTGGCGGCGCTGACCATGTGGCAGCAGGCGCTGGGAGACTGGGTGTGAACTGGCAAGAAGCGCAAGGCGCAGACGTTCCAAAGATCGACAGGTTCCTATTCGAATACATCCAGACGTCCATGTTCCCTCTGGCGAACCTGCGGGACTTCGGCTTGCGCGGCTCAGACCCGCGCGCCGTGAACTTGTGGAAATTGGGTGATGGCCCACGGGCGGTTTTTGGAATTACCAACGAAGGTATGGTCCTGCCGCAATGCCCTGAATGTTCGGATGATGAACTGAGCCATGCGATTCGCCTGATCCGAGGGCGCAGGTTGTTCGGTCTAGCGGCTGAGGCCGCTCAAGCCGGTCGGATCATGCAGCTTGCGGGATGGGAAGACCGGCCTGCAACCCTAAACAGTGACGAGCCGGGGTTCTCGTTGGATCTGAGAAATCTTGTCATGCCGGACGCCACCGGCGCGAAACTGGTGCTGCTGAATGAACTGGACCGATCCTTAACAGTGGGATGGCGGCAAGACTATCTGATCGAAGCAATGGGCTTTGACCCCGAACGCGCGCAACCTCAGGCACAAAAAGATATCGCTGCCTATATCGAACGCGATTCTCATCGGGCCTTGTTGATGGATAACCAGCCGGTAGGAATGACCGGGTTCAACTCGCGTTTGCCAGAGGTTGTCCAGATTGGCGGTGTTTACACGCCACCCGATCTTCGGGGGCATGGCTACGCGCGACTGGCAGTGGCTCTGCATCTACGCGAGGCGCATAGCAACGGCGCAACCCGCGCTGTTCTGTTTGCCGCTAGCGATGCCGCCGCGCGTGCCTATATAGCAATTGGGTTCCGGCCAGCAGGCCACTATTCCCTGATTCTGTTCAAAAACCCCGAGGACACGGCATGAGTTTCATCCGACCCGAAGCCAAACTGGCCCTGTGGCGCTGGCGCGAAGTGCTGGTGGCAGGGGTCGTCTTGTTGGTCGGCCTCAGCTGGATCGGCGGACCCGGTGGATTGCTGGGTTGGCTGGGCTGGGTTCTGATCGCAGTCTCGGTGGCGCTGGCCGTTATTGGCATTCAGCGCGCCCGGTTTCGTACCGGTGCAGGTGGCCCCGGTCTGGTGACAATCGATGAAGGTCAGATCACTTACCTAGGGCCGCTGACAGGCGGCATAGTTGCGACACGGGAAATCGAGCGCCTTGCGCTGGACCCGACATCGTCCCCGGCGCATTGGATTTTGGATCAACAGGGGCAGCCGACGCTTCACATTCCTGTGAATGCGGAAGGTGCCGAAGCGCTGTTCGATGTGTTCTCGGCCCTTCCGGGCTTGAAAACCGAACAAATGCTGTCGGAACTGAACGGTGGCGCGACGCATCCTGTGGTTATTTGGGAACGTACTCCTCTGCGTCCGGCCCATTTGAGGCTGCATTGACACTGGCGCGGTTTAAGACCACGACTGACCAAACGACAGACACATCAGGATCGGAGCACGGTTCATGTCCATTCCCCAGTCCGGCGGCGGACCGATCGAACGCCATGAGCAACTGGCCGAATATCTGGAATCGGGCTGCAAGCCCAAACAGGATTGGCGCATCGGAACCGAACATGAGAAGTTCGGCTATTGCAAAGACACGCTGAAACCGCTGCCCTTTGAGGGTGAGCGTTCCATTCTAGCCGTGCTGCAGGGGCTGCGCGATCTGCACGGCTGGGCCCCGGTGGAAGAGGCCGGCAAGCTGATCGGGCTGGAAAAAGACGGCGCCAATGTCTCGCTGGAACCCGGTGGGCAGTTGGAATTGTCAGGCGCGCCGCTTGAGACCATTCATGAAACCTGTGACGAGGTGAACGCGCATCTGCGCGATGTGAAGGATATCGCGGACAAGATCGGTGTCGGCTTCATCGGCCTTGGGGCCGCCCCGATCTGGACCCATGAGGAAATGCCGCTGATGCCCAAGGGGCGTTACCGGCTGATGAATGACTACATGGAAAAGGTCGGCACCATGGGCCGGTCGATGATGCGCCGGACGTGTACGGTTCAGGTCAATATCGACTTTGGATCCGAGGCTGACATGGTGCAGAAACTGCGCGTCGCGCTGGCGTTGCAGCCGGTGGCAACCGCACTGTTTGCCAATTCGCCGTTCTTTGAGGGGAAACCCAACGGTCAGAAAAGCTGGCGCAGCTATATCTGGCGTCATCTGGATGATGCGCGCACCGGTATGCTGCCCTTTGTGTTCGAAGACGGGTTCGGGTTTGAGGCTTGGGTCGAGTACGCCTTGGATGTGCCGATGTATTTCGTCTATCGCGACGGCAAGTATATCGACGCGCTGGGCCAGTCCTTCCGTGACTTTCTGCAAGGCAAACTGCCTGCATTGCCCGGCGAAACGCCGACTTTGTCAGACTGGGCTGATCACCTGACCACAGCCTTCCCCGAGGCGCGGATCAAGAAGTTCATGGAGATGCGCGGGGCCGATGGTGGCCCATGGCGGCGCCTGTGTGCCTTGCCCGCATTCTGGGTGGGTTTGACCTATGATCAGGGTGCGTTGGATGCGGCCTGGGATCTGGTCAAAGGCTGGGACGCCGAAACGCGCGAAGAGCTGCGGGTTGCCGCGGCCCGGGACGGTTTGCAGGCGCAGGTCGGCGATATCAACATGCACGATCTGGCTGGTGAGGTGGTTTCGATCGCCCAAGCCGGCCTGAAATCCCGCGCCTTTCCCGGTGCAGGTGGGTTGGTACCGGATGAGACGCATTTCCTGAATGCGCTCAAGGACAGTATCGAAACAGGCAAGGTTCCGGCGGATGAATTGCTGGATCACTATAACGGCGACTGGAACGGCGATCTGACCCGGATTTATCCCGATTTCAGTTACTGACCGTCTTTTAGGTCTGTTGCCTTTAGGAGAGTATTTGCCAATTAACGCGATGTGACCTTGCCATGTGGCAGGGTCCTGCGAGTATGGTTGGCGGGATATTCCCGAGCGTGATGGCGTCATGGCCCGTATTAGCGAACTGCATTATTCCAATGCCTATGCCGCCCAAAGCGGTGTGTCCGAGTTCCTAGAGGTTGCGCTGAGATCCGATGAGGATCCGGCCAATTTCACTGTGTCCTTCTATCAGGCGAATGGTCAGGTCGGGATTGAAATTCCGCTGGATGACCCGTCGGTTCAGGTTTCGACAGACCCTGACAACAACGAACAAGTCTTTGTGATTTCAGCGGACTTCTTTCCGATCCTGCTGACCGATCCCAATGGCGGTGGCTCTACCAACTATGAAGCCTATGCGCTGACCAATACGTCGACGGGCGAGGTCATTGATTTCTACGATATCGGTGGCGGAACTACAGATATCGTCGCTCAAAACGGGTTGGCCGCCGGCGAAACTTCGGAAAATCTGCCGGTTCTTGTCGGGCCGAACCAAACCACAACGACCCTGCAGTTCAATCAGCCCAACCCGGACACACTGGTGCATGCGCCGCTCTCGCCCGGCGATTCAGGCGCACCGTGTTTCGCGGCTGGCACGTTGGTCGACACGCCGGATGGTCCGCGTAGGGTTGAAACTCTGGGGCCGGGTGACTTGGTGCTGACACAGGACGATGGTGCTTGCATCATTCGCTGGGCCGGTGGCCGCACTGTTTCAGGACGGGGTCGTTTTGCACCCGTTCGTATCCGTTCCGGCGCGTTGGGGGCGGAAAGGGACATTTACGTCTCGCCGCAACACCGCCTGCTGGTCTCAGGTTGGCAGGCGCAGCTGCTGTTCGGAGAAGACGAGGTTCTTGTCGCGGCCAAATCAATGGTCAATGATACGACTATCACAACCGCGCCTTGCGACCTTGTCCACTATGTCCACCTGTTCTTTGACCGGCATCAACTGGTGTCGACCTCTGGTCTGATCTCGGAAAGCTTCTTTCCCGGGGCGCAGGGCCTGTCGAGTCTTGATCGCGAAGCCGCAGACGAGCTGTTCGCCCTGTTCCCCGAGCTTTTGGATCAGCCACAAACTTATGGCCCGACCGTGCGCCCGGTCCGGTGCGGCCCACAAGTGGCAATGCTGCGGGCGATCTGATCCGCCCCTCTTGCTTTCGCAGACTGCTGTGATAGCAGAGCTTCAACAGCATTCAGGGAACCGTCATGGACGATCTTAAGGGAAAATATCTGGGTCAGATCGCCGATGCAGGCGACGAAAACGCACTCGAAGCGATCCGTGTCGCAGCTGTCGGCAAAAAGGGCGAGGTCGCGCTGAAGATGCGCGAGCTGGGCAAGATGACGCCCGAAGAACGTCAGGTTGCAGGCCCCGCGCTGAATGCCCTGAAGGATGAGATCAACTCGGCCCTGTCCGCCAAGAAAGCCGCTTTGGCCGATGCCGCACTGGATGAGCGTCTGCGCACCGAATGGCTGGACGTTACCTTGCCGACCCGCGCGCGCCGTCAGGGATCGATCCACCCGGTCAGCCAGGCGACCGAGGAATTGACCGCGATCTTTGCCGAACTGGGTTTCTCGGTGGCCGAAGGGCCACGGATCGAGGACGACTGGTACAACTTTGACGCCTTGAACATCCCCGGCCACCACCCTGCGCGGGCCGAGATGGATACGTTCTACATGCACCGCACCGAAGGCGACAATCGCCCGCCACATGTTCTGCGCACCCATACCTCGCCGGTCCAGATCCGCTCGATGGAGAAACGGGGCGCGCCGATCCGCGTGATCTGCCCGGGCGGTGTGTACCGCGCCGACTATGACCAGACCCACACGCCGATGTTCCATCAGGTCGAAGGGCTGGCCATCGACAAGGGCATCTCGATGGCGAACCTGAAATGGGTTCTGGAAGAGTTCGTGAAGGCGTTCTTTGAGGTCGACGACGTCGAGCTGCGCTTCCGCGCCTCGCACTTCCCCTTCACCGAGCCATCGGCCGAGGTCGATATCCGCTGTTCATGGGACAACGGCCAGCTGAAGATTGGCGAGGGCGACGACTGGATGGAGATTCTGGGCTCGGGCATGGTCCACCCCAAGGTGATTGCCGCCGGTGGGATTGATCCGGATGTCTATCAGGGCTTTGCCTTTGGCATCGGCATCGACCGTCTGGCGATGCTGAAATACGGTATTCCGGATTTGCGGGCCTTCTTTGACAGCGACCTGCGCTGGTTGCGGCACTATGGGTTTGCGGCGCTGGATATGCCAAACCTGCATGGTGGTTTGAGCCGTTAGGGAGATCATTGGACGACTGGCTAACAGCATATCGCGATTGGTGGAAACGTAGGGTTTCCAAACGTCCACTGCTTTGGCTTTTGTGCTCGTTTCTCGCGGTTTTTGTTCTACCGATGCTGGCGTCTTGGGTTTCGGAAAGCAACTCGGCCGCCGTCTTGATCGCTTTTGTCGTATCTGCGCTTTTGTTTCTGCCGGGCATGCTGATTGCTGGCCTTGAGTTTTCGAAGCCCGGTGCTTTCCACATGCGAGGTAGGATTCAAAAAGAAAAAACCCAAGACCTGATTAACAAACGCAACAGCGGTTTTTGGAAGTGGTGGTAGGTAGAGTATCAACTTGGTGTATACCTTGCGACCTACTACGACTGGTGCTTCGCGTTTTCTGCACGCCATCGCCGGTGGGTGGGTTATGCCGTTGTATTTGGACCTTTTTTGATCTTTTTCGGGCTCGCGAGCTTCTTTCCCGGATGGATCAACGCGTTGATCCTGCTGGCTATGACGCCGTTCCAAGGACTTTTCTTGCTAGCGCATCACCGTGTCTGGGATAAACGAGACCAGATTTACACCGACCGGCTAAACCGAGTTTACAAAACCAAAAAGCTCATAGATCGCTTAAAGAAGTAAGCGCGGAACAAAGGCCGATAGGCCGCCGCGCTATCGCCAGACCGCCTGCACGGGCTGGCGATTTGTCTCCGCAGGCGCTCGGTTTGAGCGATCCACGGACTTGACCAGCATGAATTGCCCACCACAGCCCGAATATCGCCACCCCGCGGTCTTGCGACAGCACGGCTTGTCACAATCTCGCACGGGGTTGTGACGTGACAGCGGGCGCAGGCTCGCTAGGGTTCGGCAGATGATTTACCGACTGCTCTGCCTTCTCCTGTTGACCGCCACCCAAGCCGCTGCTGTGGATAGATGCCACGGCGATACCGCCTGTCAGGTCGGCGACCGTTCCTATCATGTGCTTGAACCCGACGGCTGGGATGGCGAAACGCCTTTGCCGGTGTTGCTGCATTTTCACGGCTGGGCGCGGCAGGGGACGGTGGTGGTGAACCACGAACGCATTGCCGGGGCCACGAAGCTGCGCGGCGTATTGCTGGTGGCCCCGAACGGGTTGGGCAAAAGCTGGGACTTCTGGACCTCGGACACTGGGGATGTGCCTTTCGCTGACCGGGTGCTGGAGGATGTGGCTAGTCGCTATCCGATTGACCCCGACCGCATATATGTCTCGGGCTATTCCTACGGCGGCGCGATGGCGTGGCGCTATGTCTGCCAGTCGGGCAATGACACGGCCGCTTTGCTGGCGGTCGCAGGCTCGATCCGCCAGACCGAGGATTGCCCGCAGGCCCCGGCCGAGGTGCGCCATGTGCACGGGACCAGCGACACCGTGATGGATTTCCCTTTTGGGCCGGGCGGGGACACGACTTATCCAGTGGCGCTGTGGCGGCAGAAATATGGTTGCCACGACGCCACCCCGGGCGGGGATTGGAGCGTCGTGCCGATCCTGACGCTCAGCCGGGTGGAATGGACCGATTGCGCACAGGGACAGGTTTCGCTGGATACGCATCCCGGCGGGCACTTCATCCCGCATGGCTGGATCGGGCGACAACTGGATGAGCTTTTGGGACGGGAACCGACATACCCCTGATCATTTGACTTGCACGGGTATTTCCAGCTTGGTTGCCCGGAATGATCCGAAAATGGAACTGCCCGATGCGAACCTTGCTGCTAAGCGCCCTGATCCTTGCAACCACACCTGTTCTGGCGCGCGATACGTATCCGCCGGTTGAGGTTCTGTTGCAGACCGATAAATCCGTGATTGGCGAACCGCTGGAATACCCCGAAGGCAAGGCGCAGATAACTATGGCCATCGTGACCATGCAGCCCGGCCAAAAAACCGGCTGGCACCGGCACGAGGCCCCATTGGCGGCTTACATGCTAGAGGGTGAAATCACCGTGGATTACGGGGATGCCGGGACCAAAACCTACAAAACCGGTGACGCGTTGGTCGAGGCGTTTCGCACGCCTCATGCAGGGGTGAATTCAGGTGAAGATATCGCACGGATCCTAGCCGTGTTTGCCGGTGCGGATGGTGTTTCCAACACGGTCGCGGAAGAGTAGGCGCCCAAGCCCCCCGCACCCTCTTTCCCCTGTCCGCATTATCCGTTAAACGCGGTCTGACCCTAGATTTACTGGCGGATACCGACCGATGAAATTCACTCTTTCCTGGCTGAAAGACCACCTCGATACCGATGCGTCGGTGGATGAGATTGCAGAGACGCTGACCGATCTTGGACTGGAAGTCGAAGAGATCGTGAACCCGGCGGACCGTCTGGCAGGCTTTACGCTGGGCTATGTGAAACACGCGGAAAAGCACCCGGATGCGGACAAACTGCGCGTTTGCACCGTTGCGACTGACGAAGGCGATCTGCAGATCATCTGCGGCGCGCCCAACGCACGCGAAGGTATCACGGTCGTGGTCTGTAAGCCGGGCATGTATATCCCCGGTCTGGATCTGACGATCAGCGTGGGCAAGATCCGCGGCGTCGAAAGCTTTGGCATGATGGCCTCGGAGCGGGAGCTGGAGCTTTCAGAAGAACATGACGGCATCATCGAGCTGCCCTCGGGCGAGGTAGGAGACAAGTTCGTCGACTGGCTGGCCGAGAACGAGCCGGCAAAAGTCGATACGATGATCGAAATCGCGATCACGCCGAACCGCCCCGACGCGCTGGGCGTGGCCGGGATCGCTCGCGATTTGGCTGCACGTGGCGTCGGTACGCTGAAAGAACGCGGCTATACACCGGTGCCGGGTGAGTTCGAAAGCCCGATCAACGTCACGATCGATGAGGATACGCTGGACGGTGCGCCGCATTTCACCGGCCGCCTGATCAAAGGGGTCAGGAATGGCCCCAGCCCGCAATGGCTGCAGGATCAGTTGAAGGCAATCGGCCTGCGTCCGATCTCGGCTTTGGTGGATATCACCAACTATATGACGTTCGACCAGAACCGCCCGCTGCACGTTTTCGATGCGGACAAGGTGCAGGGTAACCTGCGCGTTCACCGTGCCAAAGGCGGTGAAAAGCTGGTTGCGCTGGACGAGAAAGAATACACCTTGCAGCCCGGTATGATGGTGATTTCGGACGATGAGGGCCCGGAGTCGATTGCCGGGATCATGGGCGGTGAGGAAACTGGTTGTACCGAGGACACCGTGAATGTGTTCCTTGAAAGCGCATTTTGGGATCATGTGCAGATTGCGTTGACCGGCCGTGCGCTTAAGATCAACTCGGACGCGCGCTATCGGTTCGAACGTGGCGTGGACCCTGAATACACGCTGGAAGGGTTAGAACATGCGACGCAGATGATCCTGGATATCTGCGGTGGCGAAGCCTCGAAAGTGGTCGAAGCTGGCAAGGCACCGGATCACTCGCGCGCCTACAAGCTGGACGCTGAACGCGTGCAGTCGCTGTTGGGCATGGACATTCCGGAAAGCGAGCAACGCCAGACCCTAACCCGCTTGGGCTTTCGTCTGGAAGGCGAGATGGCGCATGTCCCCAGCTGGCGTCCCGATATCATGGGCGAAGCTGATTTGGTGGAAGAGGTCGCGCGTATCGCATCCCTGACCAAACTGCAGGGCAAGCCGCTGCCGCGTGTGACGGATGGTATTCCCAAGGCGGTGATGACCACGACGCAACGGCGTCAGTCGATGGCGCGTCGCACTTGTGCGGCGCTGGGGTACAACGAATGCGTCAGCTATACGTTCATCGATCAGGCTTCGGCTGCCTTGTTCGGTGGCGGGGATGAGGCGACGCAGTTGGAAAATCCGATCTCGTCCGAGATGAGCCATATGCGCCCAGATTTGCTGCCCGGTCTGCTGCAGGCCGCAGCCCGCAATCAGGCCCGAGGGTATGCAGATGTCGCGCTGTTCGAGGTTGGCCCGGTTTTCCATGACGGCGAACCTGGCGATCAGAAAACCCAGATTACCGGGCTGCTTGTCGGTCGCAACGGCCCCAAGGACGTGCATGGTGCCTCGCGCCCAGTTGACGTGTTCGATGCCAAAGCAGATGCCGAGGCCGTGCTGACGGCCATTGGTGCACCCGCCAAGGTGCAGGTCCTGCGCGACGGTGACGCTTGGTGGCATCCGGGTCGTCACGGCAAAATTTGTCTGGGTCCCAAAAAGGTGTTGGGTGTCTTTGGGGAACTGCATCCACGGGTGTTGCAGGCGATGGACATCAAAGGCCCGGCGATGGCCTTCACCATCTGGCCAGAAGAGGTGCCTCTGCCGCGTAAATCAGGCGCTACCCGCGCCGCGCTTGAACTGCGTGATTTGCAGGCGGTCGAGCGTGACTTTGCATTCGTCGTCGACGAGAGCGTCGAGGCGCTGACATTGGTGAACGCCGCAGCCGGCGCCGACAAAGCTCTGGTTGAGGACGTCCGCGTCTTTGACGAATTCATTGGCGGCAGCTTGGGTGAAGGCAAGAAATCACTGGCCATAACCGTGCGCCTGCAGCCGACGGATGCGACGCTGAAGGAAAAAGACATCGAAGCGGTCGCCGAAAAGATCATCGCCAAGGTCACCAAGGCGACTGGCGGCGTTCTGCGCGGGTGATGCCTGGCCGCCTCCGGCTGGGGTTTTTGAAAAGATGAAGGGGCGGTGGCGCCCTTTCTGTTTTTGCGGAGGAGCAAATGATGCTGAACGTTTACCTATCCGGCGAAATCCATACCGATTGGCGGGAACAGATCATCGAAGGCGCTCAGGGTCTGGACATCACGTTCAACAGTCCTGTGACTGATCACGCGGCCAGCGATGACTGCGGTGTGGCCATTCTGGGGGCCGAGCCAAACAAGTATTGGCACGACCACAAAGGCGCAATGGTCAACGCGATCCGCACGCGCAAGGGCATCGCGGATGCCGATGTGGTCGTGGTCCGCTTCGGTGAAAAATACAAACAGTGGAACGCGGCATTTGACGCAGGTTACGCTGTGGCGCTGGGGAAATCACTGATTGTGCTGCACGGCCCTGACCACCAACACGCGTTGAAAGAGGTGGATGCGGCGGCACTGGCCGTGGCCGAGCATCCGGGCCAAGTCGTTGATGTACTGCGCTATGTTCTGACGGGCGCGCTGCCAAAATAACTCACGCGACGTTTTCCTTGCGGGAAATCAGGGTGCTTTCTACCGTCTGTTTGGGCAGTACGGGGAGACATTCATGGAATTCGACTATGTCATCGTGGGCGGTGGGTCCGCCGGATGTGTTATGGCCGCGCGGCTGAGCGAAGATCCAGACACAAGCGTTTGCCTGCTTGAAGCGGGTGGCGCTGGTGAAGATCTGGTGATCCGGGCTCCGGCCCTTGTGGCGGCCATGGTTTCGGGGCGGCCCAAGCTAAACAACTGGGCTTTTCAAACCGTGCCACAGGCCGGGTTAAATGGTCGGAAGGGGTTTCAGCCTCGGGGAAAGGCAATGGGCGGATCGTCGGCGATCAATGCGATGCTGTATGTGCGCGGACACCCCACGGACTATGATGAATGGGCGGATCTGGGGTGCGAAGGTTGGGATTGGAAGAATGTCCTGCCTTACTTTCGCAAGGCCGAGGTCAATGTGCGCGGTGCGGATGATTTCCATGGCGGTGACGGTCCCTTGCACGTGTCGGATCAGTCTGAGCCACGAGCAATCTCTCATGCGTTTGTCGAGGCCTGCGGCCAGCAACAAATTCGCGCGACAAACGATTTCAACGGGCCGGAGCAAGAAGGTGCAGGCCTGTATCAGGTCACGCAGTTCCACGGCGGAGAGCATAAGGGCGAACGTTGCTCGGCCGCGGCAGCCTATTTGCGGGGCGTCAAGTCGCGGCCGAACCTGACAATCATGACAGGGGCAGAAGCCCAGAAAATCCTGATTGACGAAAAGCGCGCGACCGGGGTGTTGCTGCGTCAGAAAGGTAAGGCCGTCGAGGTTCGCGCCTGCCGGGAAGTCATTCTTTCGGGGGGTGCATTTGGTTCGCCACAATTGCTCATGTTGTCCGGTATCGGGCCCGAGGCCGAGTTGAAACAGCACGGTATTCCTGTTTTGCATGACTTGCCCGGTGTTGGTCAGAACCTGCAGGACCATCTGGACTATGTCCTCAGCTATCATTCGAAACGTAAGGATGTCATCGGGTTGACCCCGGGCGGGGTGTGGAACCTGGCCAAAGCCGGGTTGGACTGGCGCCGTACCGGAGAGGGGCTGTTTGCGACCCCCTTTGCCGAAGGCGGCGCGTTCTTCAAATCCGATCCAACCGTTTCCAAACCGGATCTTCAGCTGCACTTTGTTGTCGGAATTGTTGATGACCACATGCGCAAGATTCACTTGCCGCACGGGTATTCGTGCCATGTCTGTGTGTTGCGCCCGTTCAGCAGGGGCAGCGTTGGGCTAACCTCGGACCGAGCCGGAGAGCCGCCGCGAATTGATCCGGCTTACCTCAGCGATGACCGCGATCTGGATCTGTTGAAGCGCGGGGCACATATCATGGAGTCAATTCTCGAATCCGAACCGCTGGAACCCTGGCGCAAAAAGCGGCTCTATGCCCATGATGGAAGCGATCAGGCACTAGAGGCCGATATCCGCCGCCGTGCCGACACGATTTATCATCCGGTGGGCACCTGCAAGATGGGGGTCGACGATATGGCCGTTGTCGATACCGAAGGCCGGGTTCATGGGGTCGAGGGGCTGCGGGTGGTGGATGCATCGGTTATGCCGACGCTGGTCGGCGGCAATACCAATGCGCCCACTATCATGATTGCCGAAAAGATCGCCGAAGCAATCAGGCCCGAGGCGGCGTAACCAAGCCTTTTTGGACCGCGGGTCGTTCCAGAAACCGGTCGAGATAGGCCACCAGATTGGCGTGGTCTTCCCAGCCGACAAGGTCGTGGGCGTTGTAGAATTCGAGCCCGCGCAACCATGGCGCGATTGCGATATCGGCAATCGAATAGTCTCCGGCAATCCAATCCTGACCCTCAAGCTGTTGGTTCAGAACGTTCAGCAACCGCTTGGCTTCGGTCACGTAACGCTCACGCGGGCGGGGGTCTTCGATCTCGCTGCCTGCGAATTTGTGGAAGTAGCCCAGTTGCCCGAACATCGGACCGATGCCGCCCATCTGGAACATCACCCATTGGATCACGCGATATTTGTCGGCTTTGGTTTGACCCAGAAACTTGCCGCTTTTCTCGGCGAGATATGTCAGGATCGCTCCGCTTTCGAACAGGCCAATGGATTCTCCGTCCGGACCATTCGGGTCGATGATCGCCGGGATTTTGTTGTTGGGGTTCAATGACAGGAATTCGGGGCTTTTGACATCCGAGTCCGAAAGTGTAACCCGATGGGCTTCATAGGGCAGGCCGGTTTCTTCCAGCATGATCGACGCTTTGACGCCGTTCGGCGTGGGGAAAGAATAGAGCTGAATCCTGTCGGGAAACTGCGCAGGCCAGCGTGCCGTTATCGGGTGAGAGGCGGTATCCAGCATGGGGGGCTCCTGTCATGGGTTGCCAGCAATAGGTAGGTACACCTGCCCAGTCTTGCCAGTATCCGAGCTGTGCATACAAGGTCAGGGGCTGTGTGCGTGAGAACAACGGGGAAAACCTGCGTATCTCACACCTAGACCGAAGCGCGCTTATGGATCACTATTCCGCCAATCCCGCGCTGAGAGACGCGGGTTTGCCGTGAATCGAAAGGAGATGCGCGTGGATGATGTCGTAACACAGGTGGGTGCCTTTGCCCCGCTGATCATAAGCGCAGTCAAAGCGCTGGTCGTACTGATCCTTGGATGGATCATTGCTGGCGCCATTGCCGGTGTAGTCCGGCGCAGGATCAATGCGACACCGCATATTGATCAGACGCTTGGGAATTTCGTCGCCAGTCTGGTGAAATGGGTCATATTGGCCATGGTACTGGTTGCAGTGCTGGGCATCTTTGGCATTCAGGCGACAAGCATCGTCGCCATTTTGGGTGCTGCTTCTCTGGCCATCGGTTTGGCCCTACAGGGAACGCTGAGTGATCTTGCGGCAGGCGTTATGCTGGTTGTCTTCCGCCCTTACAAGCTAGGTCAGTATGTCGATATCGGCGGCACCGCAGGCACTGTTAAGGATCTGAACCTGTTCACGACCGAGCTGGTGACGCCGGATAACGTGCAGATCATCGTTCCCAACGGACAATCCTGGGGATCGATCATCACGAACTACTCGGCGCATGACACGCGGCGTGTCGATCTGGTGTTCGGCATTGACTACGGTGACAGCGCTGATGAGGCGATGAAGATCATTCTGGATGTCGCGAAGGCCGATGACCGAATTCACTCAGATCCAGAGCCGTGGGTGCGCGTGACCAACTTGGGCGACAGCTCGGTCGATCTGACCGCACGCCTGTGGTGCAATGCCGCCGATTATTGGGACCTGAAGTTTGAGATCACTAAGGCCGTGAAAGAGGCGTTTGACGCCAAGGGTGTGTCGATTCCGTACCCACATACCGTGGAAATTCGGAAAGAGGGCTAAACCCTCCCGCCCGTCGAGCGGGCATTGGAAATGCCCTCCTCCGGTTGGGCCCGGCGCCGCGCTTTTAGCGCGGCGTTTTTTTATTGGTGCAAAAGTCGTTCGATCAAAAGAAAAGCGGCGCGCCAAAGGCGCGCCGCCATGCCCAACGCTGCAAAGCAGCCGCTTCAGCGGCTCCTTACAGGGGCGGGAGTGCTTCAGGCGTTGACGATTGCCTCAGGCGAGACAACGTCCAGACCCAGCGCCGTACCAACAGCTTCGTAAGTCAGCTGACCGGCATGGACGTTCAGACCTGCCAGCAAATGCGGGTCGTCCTGACATGCTTTCTTCCAACCTTTACCAGCCAGTGCCAGCAGGAACGGCATGGTCGCGTTGCCCAATGCGATGGTCGAAGTCCGCGCAACCGCGCCCGGCATGTTGGCAACGCAGTAGTGCATGACGCCGTCCACTTCATAGATCGGGTCAGCATGGGTGGTCGCTTTGGAGGTTTCAAAGCAGCCGCCCTGGTCGATCGCAACGTCAACCAGAACCGCGCCGGGTTTCATGGTGGACAATTGCGCGCGGGAGATCAGCTTGGGTGCCGCAGCGCCAGGGATCAGAACCGCACCGATGACCATGTCGGCATCCTGGATCAGCTCGGCCGTTGCGCCGGCTGTGGAGTACTGGCTTTTGAATGTGCCGCCGAAAACGTCGTCGAGGTAACGCAGGCGTGGCAAAGACCGGTCCAGAACGGTGACATCAGCGCCCATGCCGGCCGCGATCTTGGCTGCGTGCGTGCCAACAACGCCGCCGCCGATCACGATGACTTTGGCTGGGCCAACACCGGGAACGCCACCCATCAGAACACCACGGCCGCCATTGGCCTTTTGCAGGGTCCACGAACCGACCTGAGGTGCCAGACGACCGGCAACTTCCGACATCGGCGCCAGCAGCGGCAGGCCGCCGTTGCGGTCGGTTACGGTTTCATAGGCAATCGCGGTGCAGCCCGACGCCAGCAGGTCGTGGGTCTGGTCTGGATCAGGTGCCAGGTGCAGGTAGGTGAACAGCAGTTGGCCTTCACGCAGCATCTTGCGCTCGACCGCCTGAGGTTCTTTGACCTTTACGATCATGTCCGCGGTCGCAAAAACTTCTTCTGCGGTGTCGACGATGCGCGCACCTGCGGCAACATACGAGTCGTTGTCAAAGCCGGAACCCATGCCGGCATTGGTTTCAATGATGACCTCGTGGCCGCGCGCAACAGCTTCTTGCGCAGCGTTGGGGGTCATGCCAACACGGAATTCCTGGGGTTTGATTTCCTTGGGGCAACCGATTTTCATTTCTCGCTCCTCCATTCATAAACTGCCCAAATTATGTGCAATTCGGGATGCAATTTCTGTGAAACTCTGCCCGTCATTCGGGTTTTCTTTGCGAGAATCTTCGGTATTATTGGAATTTCTTGCAAAGGACTTGCGCCAATGAGCCTTGATACGACCGATAGAAAGATTCTGGCCGCCCTGCAGAGAAACGGCAGGATGTCGAATGCCGAGCTGTCAGATCAGGTGAATCTGTCGCCGTCGGCATGTCACCGGCGCGTCCAACGGCTTGAAGCCGACGGGTACATTCGAAACTATGTGGCGTTGCTGGATGCACGCAAGATGAACGTTCCGACCACCGTGTTTGTCGAGATCACGCTGCAGGGCCAGGCCGAAGAGCTTCTGGATGCGTTCGAAAAAGCGGTGGCGCGTATTCCCGACGTTCTGGAGTGTCATCTCATGGCGGGGACGGCGGACTATATTCTGAAGGTTGTCGCCGAGAACACCGAGGATTTCGCCCGAATTCACCGTCAGTACCTTTCGCGCTTGCCCGGCGTGGCGCAAATGCAAAGCTCATTTGCCTTGCGCACTGTGTTCAAGACGACGGCCTTACCGGTGTGACCATCAGGCTGGGGCCGGGTAGGTGAACAGGATCAGATGCATGGCATTGAAGCCGAAATGCATTATGACCGGCACCCACAACCGACCGGTCGCATAAAATCCCAAACCACAGGCCGCGCCAAGAATCGCGGCATAAGCGACCAGGGCCGGACCCCCGGCAAAATGCGCCAAACCAAACAGAAGGCTGGCCAGAGTCACACCAAGTGCTGCACCTAGTTTGGAAGCAAAAAGCGACTGCAGATACCCACGGAAAAAGGCCTCTTCCGTCAAGCAGGTCAGAAACAGATTCGAGAGTGCGAACACAATCCACCAAGGCGGCAGGCTGAGTTCTGGCCGGATGGCCTGCGCGGCCAGCCCAACGGCGAAGAGGGCGGCTAAGGCCGCAAGGCCCACCAGCAACGGTGTTCTCCGGACAGGTCTCGCTGAATTGGTCATTCCCGGCCACGCCAACAGAACCGCAAACAGCACCATTGGCTTGTCCAGATTCAGGTACATTGAAAACGCCGAACTGTCCGGCCCGGCATAGACCCGGTCCAGTACCAGCAGGTTTTGAAATCCGGGCACCAGATGCGCGCCCAATCCAAGACACCAGCCAATCAACATGACGTGGCCAACCGCCGCGCCGGTGCCTGTGAGATGGTTCAGGGCCGCAGCACCCAGCAATCCGGCTGCAACAACTCCAACAGCCAAAGGCGTGACCAGCCCCATGGCGAGGGCGGCAAGACCAAACACCAACAGCAGCGTCAGACCAAGTTGTCGCCGGCCCGAGGCCACACTGACCATGCCGGCGACCAGTATGGACCAGGGCCATATCAATGGCAGAAGGGATACAAAATGCGCCACGGCTCTCTTATGTATTCAGGTGCGTATTGATGCCGTCGGACAACCCCAAATGGCAAGGCCGTGCAAGGATCAGCCTGTGCCTAACTGCCGGCGTTGCGTCAAATCAGACGCTTGTATCTAGGCGCAGGTCGGTTCAATTATAGGAATGACCGAACGTCTGCCTGTTTTACGGCCCCGCACCAACTTGAAATTGAACCGGCGCGGAGCGTTCATCAATTATTTCTGATGACATCAGGCGGTCACACTCTCTGGGTATGGTCGGAACCCGTTGACTGATAAGGAGCAGATATTGGCTTACCAACAAAATGACGCCCCAAAAGACTGGCTGGAAGCCGAGCTCGAAGACACGCTGGACGAAGATTTCGAAATCGAATTCAGCGAGCCGATGCTGTCGATGGAAGTTCGCAAGATCTATAAGGAACAGCATCCCGATATGCTGGACCGCAAGGTCTATTTCCAGAACCTACTGCGATTGCAGGCGGAACTGATCAGGGTTCAGGATTGGGTTCAACATACCGGCGCCAAAGTGTGCATCCTGTTCGAAGGTCGCGATAGTGCCGGTAAAGGGGGTGTAATCAAGCGGATTACCCAGCGCCTGAACCCACGCGTTGCGCGTGTGGTCGCGTTGCCTGCGCCGAGTCGCAGAGAACAAAGCCAGTGGTATTTCCAACGCTACGTGCCGCATCTGCCTGCAGCTGGCGAAATCGTTCTGTTCGACCGGTCTTGGTACAACCGTGCGGGCGTCGAACGGGTCATGGGTTTTGCCAGTGAAGATCAGGTCGAACAGTTCTTTCAGGACGTTCCCGAATTCGAACGGATGCTGGTGCGGTCGGGGATCATCCTGCTGAAATATTGGTTCTCGATCACTGATGAAGAACAGCAGTTGCGATTCCTGATGCGCATTCACGATCCGATGAAGCAGTGGAAGCTGTCGCCGATGGATCTGGAATCGCGCATTCGGTGGGAATCCTACACCAAGGCCAAAGAGGATATGTTGTTCCGCACGAACATACCCGAAGCGCCCTGGTACATCGTTGAAGGCAACGACAAAAAGCGCGAACGCCTGAATTGTATCGAACACCTGCTGACCAAGATCCCGTATTCGGATGTGCCGCAGGAAAAAGTCGACCTGCCGGATCGAAAGTACAACCCGGAATACGAACGCCGGGTTCTGCCGGACGATCTGTATGTCCCAAAGGTTTATTGAGCTATTGAAGTGGAATTTGGTGCGAGGCAGGGTCGCCCCCGCCCCGCACCGTAGTATCCGTTAAGCGGCGTCCATCATGCAGTCGAAATCAAAATAGTTGAACACAAAGACATCACCTGAATTGTCCCCGGTCATGTCAGAGCAAGTCTCAACATCGTCCACAGGATTGTCATCGCCGGTCATCACCATATCGAAATCGTCGGTTTCGGGTTCCGCATCGGCATAGTCCGTATCGTTCCAATCAAACTGGTTGAACTGCGCCTGAATCGATTGGACGAATGCCCGGATCTCGGCAAGAAACTCCTGAACGTCAAAACAGGCAAACTCTTCGGGTTCTTCCGTTCCGGGCGTTTCGGCCACCGGTTCCTCGGGCACGGTAACTTCTGGGTCAGGTACTTCGGCCACAGGCTCTTCGGGCTCGGTAACTTCTGGGTCAGGTACTTCGGCCACAGGCTCCTCGGGCTCGGTAACTTCTGGGTCAGGTACTTCGGCCACCGGTTCCTCGGGTTCGGTAACTTCAGGGTCAGGCACTTCGGCCACCGGTTCCTCGGGCTCGGTAACTTCGGGGTCAGGTACTTCGGCCACCGGTTCCTCAGGCTCGGTAACCTCGGGTTCTGGCACTTCGGCAACCGGCTCTTCGGGCTGCGGGGTTTCTTCAACCGGTGGCGTCGGCGCCGGCGGAGTGGCAGAGCCGTTGTCCAGCATGACTTCACCCTGGGTGGCAGCAAAGTTCTGCGTCACCATCACAGCGTCGAAACCCTGCATGTCGCCGGTTTCAATGCCGATTCCGATATATTTGAAATCCGGGTTCAGAATATTGGCGCGGTGACCGGGGCTGTTCATCAGGTTCTGATGAAGCTGCGCGACGTCATCGCTGATGCCTGGCGCGCCGCGCTCGGATTGCCAGGCGATGTTTTCACCCGACCGCCAGTTGCCCGAGAAGTCGAATCCGGCCATTTCCATCCGCTGCGTGGCGCTGGAACCACCCGAGCCGGTGTGGCTGAACCTGTCCGTTTCCAGCATCCATTCGCTGTGATCCTCGGACGAGTCGTTCAGCCGCGTTTCAAGCTGTAGGGGGTCCAGCCCGCGGGATGTGCGCTCTTGGTTAATCAGCGCCAGCATTTCTTGTTCGATACTACTTGCAGTCGACATTTTTGCCTCCGATTGGTTTTTGTCGTGGTAGACGGCGCCAGTTACAAAGGCTCGATACGGCCTTCATAGGGATGGCGTGTTCAGAGGCGAGTTTTGGCGGGTCAGTGCTACCGCCACGGGATTCGCTGCGCTGCAAAATGCCGGGCAAAATGTTGCTGAGGGGGAAATGGCAGCTTGTCGCGCGTGGGCGGCCCGAGTCGGCATAAATCATCCGACCCTAAAAACGACAAACCCCCGGGCGATGCCTCGGGGGTCGTCAAATAGTGTCATCCAAAGCTGGACGAGCGAGGTTTTAGAGCAAACCTTCGCGCTGTGCTTTCTTACGTGCCAGTTTACGGGCACGGCGGATCGCTTCAGCTTTCTCGCGCGCTTTTTTCTCGGACGGTTTCTCGAAATGTTGCTTGAGCTTCATTTCGCGGAACACGCCTTCGCGCTGCAGCTTTTTCTTCAGGGCACGAAGCGCCTGATCGACGTTATTGTCGCGAACACTAACCTGCATGTGGTTGTCACCACCTTTCTAGATAGAGTTGCAAGGAAATTGCAGGAATTGGCCGTATAGCAAAGCCGTTCTATCTTGTCTAGTACTGCTCCCCAGAACCGGAGAACCGCCATGACCACCACATATGAAGACTCCAAGCTGCAGTTGTTGGACGCGATTTTGATCCATGTGCCGTTTGACGGCTGGTCCGAAGCCAGCTTTCGTGCAGCTATCTTAGATTGCAATATGGATGACACGCTGGCGCGCGCGATTTGTCCCCGTGGCGCGGTTGATCTGGCACTGGCCTTTCACGCGCGCGGCGACGCGGCGATGGAGGATCGGCTGAAGTCCTCGGACCTGAGCGAGTTGAAGTTCCGCGAGCGAATCGCCGCTGCAGTTCGGTTCCGGCTTGAGGCGGTTCCGGACAAAGAGCTTGTTCGCCGGGGTATGACGTTGTTTTCGCTGCCCACCTACGCAGCCGATGGGGCAAAAGCCTTGTGGCAGACCTGCGATCTGATCTGGGACACGCTTGGCGATTCCTCGGACGACGTGAACTGGTACACGAAACGAGCGACGTTGTCGGGCGTATATTCCTCGACCCTGCTGTTCTGGCTGGGCGACGATTCCCCCGATCACCAGAAAACCTGGGAGTTTCTGGATCGGCGGATAGACAACGTCATGCAGTTCGAAAAGATCAAGGCGCAGGTGAATGACAACCCGTTGTTCAAACCGTTTCTGGCGGTGCCGAACTGGTTGGCTGGTCAGGTAAAAGCGCCGACAAAGATACGGGCTGATTTGCCGGGTATGTTGAACCCGCGCAAGTAAGCGTCTGGGCCTTCTAGAAATTGCCTGCTAGGCATTGGGTAAAGGAGATTTGCCCATGACCCAGATGATGCGCGCTGTCGAAATCACCAAACCCGGTGGTCCGGATGTTCTGCAACTGACGGAACGCCCGGTGCCGGAACCACAAGCCGGGCAGGTGATCCTGAAAGTGGCCTATGCGGGTGTGAACCGCCCGGATGCGCTGCAGCGTGCCGGGGCCTATGATCCTCCTCAGGGTGCCAGCGATTTGCCGGGGCTTGAGGCATCGGGCGAGGTTGTTGCCGTTGGTGCCGGGGTCGAGGGTCTGGCCATCGGCGATCAGGTCTGTGCTTTGCTGCCCGGTGGCGGATATGCGGAATATGTGGCCACACCCGCTGCGCACTGTCTGCCAGTTCCTTCGGGAATGGGGATGAAAGAGGCCGCGTGCCTGCCCGAAACCTTCTTTACTGTGTGGTCCAACGTTTTCACGCGCGGCGGTCTGAAGGCAGGTGAGCGTTTTCTGGTGCATGGCGGGTCCAGCGGAATTGGCACGACAGCGATCCAGCTGGCGAATGCGTTCGGCGCGCGGGTATTTGCAACTGCGGGGTCGGCTGAAAAATGCGAGGCTTGTGTGAAGCTTGGAGCAGAGAAGGCGATCAATTACCGAGATGAGGACTTCGTGGGCGTCATGAGGGCTGAGGGTGGGGCGAACCTGATCCTCGACATGGTTGGTGGCGACTATATCCCGCGCAACGTCAAAGCTCTGGCCGAGGATGGGCGTCTGGTTCAGATCGCGTTCCTGCAAGGTCCGAAGGTCGAGTTGAACTTTGTAATGATGATGGTCAAACGCCTGACCCTTACTGGCAGCACCCTGCGCCCGCAAAGCGATCTGGCAAAGGCGAAGATTGCGCAGGATTTGCGCGAGGCTGTCTGGCCATTGCTGGAGGCTGGGAAGGTGGCCCCTGTCATAGACAGTCAGTTTGATCTGGCCGAGGCGGCAGCCGCCCATGCGCGGATGGAAAGCTCGGGTCACATCGGCAAGATTGTCCTCAAGGTCGCTGGTTAAAACTTTGGCGCGGGCAGATCCCGCGCTTTTTCCGATCAGACCACTGCGCGGCGGTAAAGATGCCAGGTTGCATGGCCCAGGACTGGCATGACAACGATCAGCCCCAACAGCATCGGGATGGCTCCGATGATCAACAGGGCCGCTACGATGAACCCCCATGCCAAAATGACACCGGGGTTATGCCGCAACACCCGGACCGACGTCACGACCGCCACAGGCAGACCGACCGGACGGTCCAACAGCAGTGGAAAGCTGACGACGCACATGGCCAATGCGACCAGCGCGAATAGAAACCCGATCGCATTGCCGAAAATGATCATGGACCAGCCTGCGCCCGTGGTGAACACCTGAGTCACGAAAGCCCCGAGTGAGGTGGGCAGATCCGGCCCAAGCGTATGCACATAGATGCTCTGCGCGACCATCAGCCAAATCAGCAGCAGCATGACCAGATAGAATCCCAAGGCCAGAATTGCTCCGAAGGACGGCGACCGGAAGACGCCCAAAGCGTCCAGCCAATGGACCTCGCCGCCTTGCTCGCGTTTGCGGCTGATTTCGTAAAGGCCCACGGCTGCTATCGGACCGACTAGTGCGAAACCCATGATCAGCGGTGCCAGAAGGGGAACCATGTTGCGATTAAGGCCGAATCCGAACATCAGCAGACCTGCGATCGGGTAAACCAGTATGATGAAAATCGCATCCGCCCGTGTTTCCAGAAAATCATTGTACCCGGCCTGCAAACAGGCCTTCAGGTCCTGCATCGTCAGTGTTTGCACCTGCGGCAGATGCCGGGTGTCCGCGCTGCCGATGTGGTGCACGCTTTCGGTAATATGATCGCCGGTCGCGCCGATGTTTCGGGCGGCCCAACTGATCGGATTTCCTATTGTTTTGGCCATCTTGATCCCCTCCCTTTGCCAGTGCGCAACGGGTTGAATCCGGCGGTGGTTGCCTTTGGCCGGACCAGCCGGCAACGCTCAGACCCCAGTATAGCACAGTTTTTCCCGTTGTGGTTGCGCGGCAGGAAAAACCTACCAATTGCCCTGTTTCACAGGCGTGTTAGCTTGGCGTCAGGCAACAGGAGGTCAGCATGCAGCAAACGGCAAGAACCGTCGTCATTCATGAACACGGCGGTCCCGAAGTTCTAAAGATCGAAGACCGGCCCTTGGGCGATCCCGGACCTGGCGAGGTTCGCATCCGCCACCGGGCCTGTGGGCTGAACTTCATTGATGTCTATCAGCGCACCGGGTTGTACCCGATGGATTTACCGCACGCGCTGGGCATGGAAGCGGCAGGTGTGATTGAGGCCGTTGGCGAAGGTGTTACCCATCTGAAACCGGGCCAGCGCGCAGCCTATGCCGCAGCTCCCGCCGGGGCCTATTGTGAGGCGCGCGTGATGCCAGCGGCGCAGGTGTGTCCGTTGTCCGAAGGGATTTCTTTTGACGCGGCTGCGGCGATGATGCTCAAGGGGATGACGGTCGAGTATCTGTTTCACCGGACAACGCATTTGAAACGGGGTGACACGGTTCTATTTCACGCGGCCGCCGGTGGCGTTGGTCTGATTGCCTGCCAATGGGCCAAGTCCGAGGGCATCACCCTGATCGGAACAGCCGGGACAGACGAAAAATGCAGCCTCGCGCAGTTCAATGGGGCTGCGCATTGCATCAACTACCGGACCGAGAACTTTGCCGAACGTGTGGCCGAAATCACCGGCGGCAAAGGTGTGGATGTGGTCATGGATTCCATCGGCGCGGACACGTTCAATGGCTCGCTGGACTGCCTGAAACCCTTGGGAATGATGATCTCATTCGGCAATGCCTCAGGTCCGGTCCCGATGATGGATATCGGTATTTTGGGTAAGAAGGGTTCCTTGAAAATCACCCGACCGACGTTGTTTACCCATATCGCCGACCCTTCCGTTTGTCAGGCAATGGCACGGCGGCTGTTCGGCAAGGTTGAGGGCGGCGAGGTCAAAATCCATATCGACCAGCGGTTCCCGTTGGATCAGGTGGCCGAGGCGCATCGGGTGCTTGAAGCGCGTCAGACCACAGGCAGCACGGTTCTTGATCCGTAAGACCGACTGCACCCGGCTCGCCGGTGTTTGATTTTGAAACGAAAAGCGGCGGCAGAAAACTCTGCCGCCGCTTTTATTAGGAATATCAGAAATTATTGCTGCAGTTCCGCCGGTGTTTTATCCGCGATGGTTTCCCAATTGGCGCTGGCCTGTTCGACAAAACCAGGGATGTCACCTTCCCAGCGCTGCTGGATGTCTTGCGACAGGTTCAGGTACAGCTTGTTGTCGACGATCTTCCAGTAGGTCGGGTCACCGTCAAACTTGAAGCCCATCGCAGCGCCGAATGCGCAATAGCCGCCATATGCAGGCAGGTAGGCCTCGGGGTTTTCTTCGAACGCGGCTTTGTTTTCTTCATTGGCAAAGCGGTACATCGCGTCGTTATGCAGTGTGGTGATGCGGTAGTCACCTTTGGTCGGCTCGCCAGCGGTGAAGTAGGCAACCGGATCATAGCCCTGCATGGCCAGACCGGTCGAGCTTGCGTTCAGTTCAACACCAGCGGCCAGAGCCGAGCTTGCGATGGCAACAGACAGAGCGGCGCCGCCGATAAGAGATTTGAACTTGTTCATTGTTTTCACCTTTCGTGAAGGGGCCGCCACGTGGCGCAGAAAATTGCGCCCAGACGACCCAAGAGTTTTTTTGTCCGTGAGACCCGCAATTGGCCGTCACGGAACCCAAGTGGGCAGGCGGCTCATCACGTTCAAAGCAATCAATTGTGAATGTGCAGGGGCGAAGAGGCATTGTTCACAAATGCAGGGTAGGCCTTAGGTATCGGGCGTCAGATCCAAAACGAATTCGGTGACTTTTTCCGCGGGCATTTCGCAGGGGCGAAGAAGAGATCCGCGTTTGGTCAGATAAAGGTTCAGGCTGATGTAGTCGCTGCCGTCCAGTGCGCGTGCGACAAGTTTCTGCGACTTGCCGTCTGAAAATTCCGTTCGACTGACGATATACCGCCTGCCGTGGGCACGCCCGGTCGACGACCCCTTGGGGATGGCAAAAAAGGCGGTCAGGAAGGCGTTCGGGGCGCTCAAGACTGCCCGATTTTTGGTTCAGTGCCGGATTTGATGCGGGCAATATTCGCGCTGTGGCGCCAATAGACCAACAGGGTCAGGACGCCAGCCAGTAGCAGCGTTTGCGAACCTGTCAGCAGAAGGGCCCAAATCGTGGACGTTGCCGCCGCTGCAAGTGCCGCAAGGGATGAGATGCGCCAGATTGCAGCAGCAACCAACCAAGTCAAACAACAGGCTACACCGACGCGCCAGTCCAACGCCAGCCAGATCCCCAGAAACGTGGCGACCCCTTTGCCGCCCTTAAATCCCAGCCAAACCGGAAAGCAATGGCCCAAAAGTGCTGCCAGCGCTGCAATCTGCGCAGCATCCTCGCCCCCCAGTACGCGCGCCACCAGAACGGCAACCCCGCCTTTTGCGGCGTCGAAGATCAGGGTCAGGGCAGCGGCGGTCTTGTTGCCTGTCCGCAAAACATTGGTTGCGCCGATATTGCCCGATCCGATGTTGCGCAGGTTGCCCAGCCCCATCACCTTGGCCATGACCATACCAAACGGGATCGATCCCATCAGGTATCCAAGTGCCGCCCAGAGGATCAGCTGGGTCATTGTGCTGTCGATGATCGGCATCAGGGTCTCCGGTAAACTTCTTGTCCTGCAACGAAAGTTGCGGTGACCTTACCCTGCATCCGCTGGCCGTCAAACGGTGTGTTCTGAGATTTGGATTTGAGCGAGAACCGGTCCAGCACAAAGGGCACATCCGGGTCAAACAGCACCAGATCCGCAGGCGCGCCTTCGGACAGGCGGCCACTGTCCAGCCCTAATCGTTTCGCCGGGTTTAGGGCCATTGCACGGAACAGTGTCGGCAGGTCCAACTGCCCGGCATGATACAGACGCAAGGCGGCGGGCAGCAGGGTTTCCAACGCTACCGCGCCGGAGGCCGCCTCTTCAAACGGCAGGCGTTTGCTTTCCTCATCTTGAGGCGTGTGCATGGAGCTGATCGTATCAATCAGGCCGGTCCGCACCGCTTCGATCACTGCTTGCCGGTCATCCTCGGATCGCAGCGGCGGCTTGACCTTGAAGAAGGTGCGATAGTCGGCCACGTCCAACTCATTTAGGGTCAGGTGGTGGATTGACGTACCTGCCGTGATGTCCAGACCGTTCCGCTTCGCCCGCTCCAACGCTGGCAGGGCGCGGGCAGTGGTGATCTGGTCGGCGTGATAGGTTGCCCCGGTCATCTCTAGCAGAGCGATGTCGCGGTCCAGTCCCATCCGCTCGGCCATTGGTGAGACGGCGGGCAGGCCGCGCAGCACGGCGAACTTACCACTGGTGGCTGCGGCACCATTGCTGAGAATGGGTTCTTGCGGGTGGGCGATGACCAGCGCGCCACAGGCCCGGGCATAGGTCAGGGCGCGGGAAAACACCTTGGTGTTGGCGATCACGTGATCGCAGTCAGTAAAGGCGACGGCGCCGGCATCCTGCAGGAACCCGATCTCAGTCATTTCGCGGCCTTCGCGACCTTTGGTCAACGCGGCCATTGGAAGGACGTTGACCGGCGTGTCGGCCTGAGCCCGGCGTGTGACGAACTCCAGACTTTCCGGTGTGTCGATGGCCGGGCTGGTGTCAGGACGGGTCACGATCGTGGTCACGCCACCGGCGGCGGCGGCCAGACCGGCGGACTTATAGCTTTCCTTGTGCCGCTCGCCGGGTTCGCAGACCTTGACGCCGATATCGACGATACCGGGGGCAAGGCATTGCCCGCCACAATCGACGACCTGTGCCTCTAGCGTCGGAGCAGCCCCTGCGCCACGTGCAGAAATCCGACCGTCAGACACGTGCAGCCAGCCAAGGCTGTCCGTACCAGTCTCAGGGTCGATCAGGCGGGCGTTTGAGAAGAGTACAGCAGTCATTTCGAGGCCTCTTGGGCTTGGTGCAGCGCCGCCAACACGGCGTCTTTTTCTTCAAGACAATCATAGGAAAAGAACGGTTTCAGCTTAATCCTAGTTGGCGTGGATTCAATCTTAAGGGATTGAGTGATTTCAACGCGCTTAATACGCGGTTGCTTTGAAATCAAAAGCTTCCTGATGATCCATGCAGAGTTTCTTGTAACCGCATAGATGCAATGCGTGCGATTGTAATAATCGATGAACAAAATAGCGGTTGTGCTTATCGGAAGCATGTAGAGCGGCAGATATTCCCACGACACCTTCAGTGAGAAAAGCACTGGAATCCAAACCACTAAAGAAATAGCAGCTAGCCAATGTCCAAAAAAGGACGCGTGCTTTGGGATCACGCGTTGATCGGGGCGACCGACCCACAAAACCTCTTCTTTGAGAGGTATCTTTGAACGCACCCAATCTTTTACGGCTGTCATCTAATCGCCCTTTCGATGGCGGCTTTGGTGGCGGCGGGGTCAGCCTGATACTTGATCAGATGCTTGTCGCCGCCCTTGGTGACGATCTGGACAAAGCTGCCCATGAGGTTGACCGCCTCTATCTGGTTCAGCGCCACATTGCGCGTGCCGGGGCCGGTTAGGGTGGTGTCCGTCATCTGCCATGTGGTGTTCAGTTCTTCTGAGGCCAGGTACCATGCGCGAAAGGCAACCGCGGCAAGACCGGCGGGCGCCCCGGTCCAGACGTAGGGGTTGCCGACCAGCCACAGCACGATCATCGCGACCGCCATGGCTCCGGCGGCCAGCCATGTATTCGTGCGGATATACGCACCTTTGTCGGGGGTGAAGGTCACAGGATCAGCCATAGGATGCCTCCAATGACCACCAGCACCACTACTGCTAGCATGGCCGACCCAATACGGCCGGGTTTGTCGTCCTTTGGCGGGGTTTGCGGGGCCGAGAACGGTTTCGCGCTTTCGGTTTTAATTGCTCCACCGGTCCAGCTTGTTGCCTCTTCTGTATAAAGGCCGATCAGTTGCACTTTGGCGTCTGGTTGCAAAGTGGCGGCACGTCCCTGAAACGCGGCACTGCGCACGACCATGACCCAGCCTTCAACGCTGCCAAGTGCAGCCCGATCCAGTTGATCTTTGGGAACGCCGCACCCTTCGTTGAGATAGCCGAAAAGACCCAGTTCCTCGAGATCTGATACGGGAAAGACGTCGATCTGAACGGGATCCAGACCCTCGACACCCAGAATCTGGTCGGCGGCGCCCGGTTCGCGCAGGAACTTTGCTGCTTCGGGCCGCATGTCCAAGTGAAACAGGCGGAGGACGCCATGTTCGTGGGGGGCGACGTTCAGATCACTCATGCTGCCTCGCGCAGGTTGCGGGCCAACAGTTCCATTGCGGCCATGCGAACGGCGACGCCCATTTCGACCTGTTCCTGAATAACGGACCGGTTAATGTCGTCCGCCAGCGTTCCATCAATCTCAACACCGCGATTCATCGGGCCAGGATGCATGACGATGGCGTCCGGTTTGGCCTGCGACAGCTTAGCGGCGTCCAGACCATAGCGGTGATAGTATTCCCGTTCCGAGGGGATGAACCCGCCATCCATCCGCTCTTTCTGGAGGCGCAGCATCATCACGACGTCGACATCTTTCAAGCCCTGGTTCATGTCGTCGTAAATTTCAGCACCAAACTCGGCAAACTGGCTTGGGAGCAGCGTCGGTGGTCCAATCAGACGAATACGGTTTTCCATTTTGCCCAGCAGGATCAGGTTTGACCGCGCCACGCGGGAATGGGCGACGTCGCCGCAGATCGCGATGTTCAGGCGGTGCAGGCGACCTTTGGCGCGGCGAATGGTCAGAGCGTCCAGCAGAGCCTGCGTCGGGTGTTCATGTTTGCCGTCACCGGCATTCAGCACCGCGCAATTCACCTTCTGCGCCAGCAGGTCGACCGCGCCGGAATGCGGATGGCGCACCACCAACAAATCGGGGTGCATAGCATTCAGCGTCATCGCTGTGTCGATCAGCGTCTCGCCTTTTTTGATCGAACTGGCCTGCATCGCCATGTTCATCACATCCGCGCCCAGCCGCTTGCCTGCGATTTCGAAACTGGCCTGCGTGCGGGTCGAGTTCTCGAAGAACATGTTGATTTGCGTCAGCCCTGACAGCACGTCGGAATGCTTGGTCGACTGGCGGTTCATGTCGACATATTTCTCGGCCAGATCGAGAATGGCAGTAATATCGGATTGCGACAGGTGTTCGATGCCAAGAAGGTGACGATGGGCGAAACGCATTGGCGGGCTCCTGTCTGACAATCGCGCCGCTTATAAGAAGCCACGCAGCCCAAGGCAACCTAAGGATCAGATCCTTCAGGCAGTTTCTCGCACCCGCCTTCGGGCAGACACTGTTCGCCCGGTTTGCACCATTTACCATATCCGCAGTCGACGGCCTTGACGGGAACACAGCCCTGGTTTTTGGAACACTTGAACCCCTGACGGCACTGAGACCCGGTTTTTTCGCAAAGATACCAACCGGGGCGCGAACATCCGCCACCCGGCAGGCAAGACGATCCGGATCCGCAAATGCGACCGTCGTCGCATGTCAGTGAAGGCAGTTCCAGAATGTCAGGTGTATTGCGCTCGCATTCGCCACGGGCATTGCAGATGCTGCCGCCGGGGCAGTCCAGGCGCGACCTGCACTTATTTTGCCCCGCTGGTGCGCATCGGGTGCCGCCTGCCACGCAGCGCTCGAATGGGCCGCAGGTACGGCCGCCGCCGCAATAGGTGCCGCCCAATGGAATGCAGTGCCCGTCAAAGCTGCATCTTTGCCCGCCCGAGCAGCATGTGCTGCCACATTTGAATTGGCCCGCGCGGCACTGGCCATATCTGTCTTTGAACTGCGCAGAAGTAGGACTGCTGAGAATGATCAGCAGCAAACCAAGAAACAAGAATCGCAATACAGACAACATGAATATGGCAATCGTCGGCGCGATGGACTGACCAATCAAGGTCTATCTGCTTTCCCTCGTTCAAAAGGTGGTTAGATTGAGGGGTATGGAATCGGCTTTGGACTATCATACTACCCGTGCTCTGCTGGAATGGCAGATCGAACTGGGTGCGACGGATGCGATCGGTGATGCACCGGTGGATCGCTATGCGTTGCCGGATACTGCGCCCAAAGCCAAGAAACCCGCAAAGGCCCAGACCGCACCAGAAAAACCCAAGCAAGTTGATCCAGCTACGGTTGCGAAAGCTGCCGCTCAGGCGGCTGGGTCATTGGTTCAGTTGCAAGCGGCCATAGGCGCGTTTGAGCTTTGCGAGTTGAAGCGCGGCGCGCGGCAGTTGGTCTTTGCCGACGGCACCCCGGGTGCGCGGGTGATGATTATCGGAGAGGCCCCGGGCCGCGATGAGGACCGCGAGGGCAAGCCCTTTGTCGGACGCGCCGGTCAGTTGTTGGACCGGATGCTGGCCGCGATTGATCTGAATCGGACCGAAAACGTCTATATCACCAACGTCCTGCCGTGGCGCCCACCGCAGAACCGGGATCCCAAGCCCGAAGAGATTGGCATGTTGAAGCCGTTTCTCGAACGGCACGTGGCCTTGGCCAAACCCGAGGTTCTGGTGGTGATGGGCAATATCAGCTGTCAGGCTGTTCTGGGTAAACGGGGGATCACACGGCTTCGGGGTCAGTGGGATCAGGCGATGGACTTGCCGGTTATCCCGATGTTCCACCCGGCTTATTTGCTACGTCAACCGCAGATGAAGCGGCAGGCATGGGCCGATTTGCTGGAGCTCAAAGCAAGGCTGGAGGGCAAGGTATGAAAATCCTCGCATTCTCGGACCTGCATATGGCGCGAAACCGTGCCGCAGACGTTGTTGCAGCCAGCGATGAGGCCGATCTGGTTATCGGAGCCGGAGATTATTGCAACATGCGGCAAGGTCTGGATGACGCGATGGCGATGCTCTCTGGTATCAATGCGCCGCTGGTTCTGGTGCCGGGCAATGCCGAAAGTGCAGGTGAGCTGGCCGAGGCTGCGCCGGAAGGCGTGCATGTTTTGCATGGGACAGGCATGACTGTGGATGGGCTGCGTCTGTTTGGCCTTGGTTACGGCGTGCCGGTGACGCCATTCGGTGAGTGGTCCTGTGATCTGACGGATCCTGAAGCGGCTGAGTTGCTGGATCGTTGCGAAGGGGCTGACATCCTGATCGCGCATTCTCCGCCCAAGGGTCACGGCGATCTTACGTCGACGGGTGATGCGGTAGGATCGGTGGCGGTCCGTGACGCAATCGAGCGGTTGCAGCCGCAATTTGCCCTTTGTGGCCATATCCATGACAGCTGGGGTTACCGAGGCGCAATCGGCGTGACGCAGATCGCCAATCTTGGCCCCACAGTAAATTGGTTCGAGGTCACCACGTGATTGAAACAGTTATGCTGCTGGCGTTTATCCCGGCGGCAATTGCCCTGAACCTGACCCCCGGGGCGGACATGATGTTCTGCTTTGGGCAGGGGCTGCGGTCCGGGGCGCGGCCTGCAATCGCCGCCAGCGCAGGTATCTCCGTCGGATCGATGGTTCACGTTCTGGTGGCGGGTCTCGGTTTAGGAGCGGCCGTGGCGACGATGCCCTGGCTGTTCGATGTGATCCGCTGGATGGGCGTTGCTTATCTGCTGTATCTCGCCTGGGGGGCGTTTCGGAATGGGGCGGTCTCTGCGGATGCTCCCTCCGGTCCCACCCAATTGGCATTCCGGGACGGGCTGGTGGTGAACCTGACCAACCCTAAGGTAATTCTGTTTGTTCTGGCTTTTATCCCGCAGTTCGTGAACCCGGCGGCGGGATCGATCCTGCTGCAGTTCCTGATTTTCGGATCCATCATTGCGCTGGGCGGATTTGTGGTGAATGGGCTAGTGGGAATTTTTGCCGGTGGTGCGGGGCGGATGCTAATCGCGAACCCGCGCGCTTCGCGCATCATGGGCTGGATGACCGGAGGGATTTTCACAGCCCTCGCGATCCGGCTTGCCATCTTGGAAAGGGCCTAAGGAAACATGTCGCGCATTGATGAGACCAAAGACTTCATTCCGGTCCGTATCGCCGTGCTGACCGTCTCGGACACGCGGTCGCTGGATGAAGATAAATCCGGTCAGACACTTGTGGACCGCATCGAGCGTGCCGGGCATCACGTTGCTGACCGCAGCATCATACAGGACGAGCGCAACAAGATCGCCGATCAGTTGCGGGCCTGGATCGCTAACCCGGAAATAGATGTGGTAATTTCGACAGGGGGTACCGGCCTGACGGGCCGCGACGTAACGGTCGAAGCGCATCGCGATGTCTATGAGAAGGAAATCGAGGCTTTCGGCACGGTGTTCACAGTCGTTTCAATGAAGAAGATTGGTACGTCGGCCGTGCAATCACGTGCGACCGGTGGGGTCGCAGGCGGCACATATCTATTTGCATTGCCCGGCAGCCCGGGCGCTTGCAAGGACGCCTGGGACGGCATTTTGGAAAAACAGTTCGACTACCGCCACCGTCCCTGCAATTTCGTCGAAATAATGCCCAGATTGGACGAACATTTGCGACGGAAGTAGACTGGTCGCACGTTAAACCGTTCATAACCGCTTTGTGGCTTGGCATTTTTTGCTACCCAGCTACCTTTTGCTAATGGCAGCCTGATGCAACCGGGGTGAATTTTATATGCGATTTCTGAGGCAAAGCCTTGTTGGAGTCTTTTTGACGTCGTTGACAGTGGCCCTGTTGTTTGTGGCGGCGCAGATGATTTCGGGCGCCGTGCAAGACGTTCTGACACGGGAGGAGTCGGCTCCGCAGGCGCGCGAGCGTGTCTTTGCCGTTTCTGTTCGGTCTGCGGAATTGGAGACCGTCACCCCATATCTTGAAGCCTTCGGCGAAGTTCAAAGCCGTCGTAGGTTAGAGTTGCGCGCCGCGCTGGGCGGGCGTGTTGTCGGGCTGGCTGAAGATTTTGAAGATGGCGGTGTGGTAACAACAGGCGAAGTTCTGGTTGAACTTGATCCCGCGGACGCCCAGTCCGCACTGGACCGGGCAAAATCCGATTTGTTGGACGCGCAGTTTGAAGAGCGTGACGCGGAGCGGTCGCTGCTGCTGGCGCAGGACGAGTTGAACTCGGCTGAGGCGCAGGCGGAGCTGCGCGGGCGCGCCTTGCAGCGCCAACAGGATTTACAGACCCGCGGGGTCGGGGCCGCGGCATCTGTGGAAGAAGCCGAGCTGGCCAAGGCCGCCGCGCAGCAGGCGGTGCTGGCGCGGCGGATTGCGCTGGCCCAAGCAGAATCCCGCGTCGATCAGGCGACCACCCTGTTGTCACGAGCCCGCATTGCGCTTGAGGCTGCTGAACGCGATCTGGATGATATGACAATCCGCGCCCGGTTCGGGGGTACATTGACGGATGTAACGCTGGTCGAAGGACGGCTGGTGTCCGCGAACGAAAAGCTGGCAGAACTTGTCGACCCCAATGCATTGGAGGTGGCATTCCGCGTCTCAACCGCGCAATACGTCCGATTGCTGGATGCAGCCGGTGATCTGATCGACGCACCGGTGACTATCTCGCTTGAGGTCACGGGCACGGACCTGACCGCACAAGGCCGCATTAGCCGCGACAGCGGATCGGCGGGCGAAGGGCAGACTGGGCGTTTGATCTATGCCCGACTGGATGAGGCGTCGGGGTTCAAGCCAGGCGATTTTGTTACCGTCACAGTGCAGGAACAACCGCTGGACAACGTAGTACTGCTGCCGTCTTCGGTTCTTGATGCTGTTGGCACAGTGTTGGTGCTGGATGAGAATGACAGGCTCGAAGCGCTTCCAGTCCAGCTGATCCGGCGTCAGGGCGATGAGGTCTTGCTGCGCGGCGAAGGTTTGGTTGGGCGTGAGGTCGTGATCGGCCGCACGCCGCTGCTGGGATCGGGCGTTCGCGTCCGGCCCCTGCGGATAGATGATAGCGCCGGGGCCGCACCGGATATGGTTGAGCTGTCTGTCGAACAGCGCGCTAAGTTGGTCGCTCAGGTTGAGGCCAGCACCCGCATGCCAAAGGACGTCAAAGAACGGGTTCTGGGTCAGTTGAGCGAGGCCAAGGTGCCCGCCTCGCTTGTCCAGCGGCTTGAAAACAGGGCGGGGGGCTAAGCGCCATGATGCGCGAGATCCCCGGCGCGGCAGGCGGCATCCTTAGTTACTTCACGCGTCACAAAACGGTGGCAAACCTGCTGCTGCTGGTGATGCTGGTCCTGGGCGCGGCGGCAATCCCGAACATGCGGGCACAGTTCTTTCCGGATGTGATCCTAGAACGCGTCGACGTGAGTGTGGACTGGGATGGGGCCGGTCCCGAAGATGTGGACAACGGTATCGTTCAGGTGCTTGAGCCCGCCTTGCTGGCGGTCGAGGGTGTCGCCAGCACCGAGTCCACGTCACGCGAGGGGCGCGCCAGCATTCGGCTCGAGTTCGAGCCAAACTGGGACATGTCCCGCGCCGTCGAGGAGGTCCGGACTGCCGTCGACAGTGTCACCAGTCTGCCCGACGATGCCGAAGAACCAACGATCCGGCGGGGTGCCTGGCGGGACCGGGTTACAGATGTGGTTGTGACCGGACCTGTCGATCCTGATCAACTGGCCAAGTTCACGGACGAATTGATCAACCGTCTTTTCGCGGTCGGGGTTACCCGTACCACGATCCGGGGGCTTGCTGCGCCGCGCATCGTGGTCGAGATACCAACCGCCCAACTGATTGCCAACGACATCACCCTGTCCGAGGTCGCATCAGCCGTCGCGGCCGAGGTCAATGCAAACCCAGCAGGTGATGTGACTGGCGCGAATGCCCGTATTCGCACGGGTACGGAAAAGCGCACACCCGAAGAAATCGAAGGTATCGCCCTGCGCAATTTTGCGGATGGGTCCAAGTTGCTGGTGGGCGATGTCGCCCAGATCCGGGTCGAAGGGGTCAACCGCAATCGCAGCTACTTTGTGGGCGAAAATCCGGCAATGTCGGTGCGGGTAGATCGCTCAAACCTGGGTGACGCGATCGAAATCCAGCACGCGGTCGAAGACGTTGTGACGGAAATGCAGGCCAGCGTTCCCGAAGGGGTGACGATCGAGCTGATCAGAACCCGCGCTCAGGCGATCACCGACCGTCTGGATATTCTGGTCGACAACGGCCTTGTTGGCTTGGGCCTGGTGGTCTGTCTGCTGTTTTTGTTCCTGAATGCGCGGATCGCCTTTTGGGTCGCAGCAGGTATTCCGGTTGCCATGTCCGCCGCGATTGCCTTCATGTATATCGGCGGGCTGTCGATCAACATGGTGTCCCTGTTTGGCCTGATCATCACATTGGGCATTGTTGTGGATGACGCCATCGTCGTGGGTGAGCATGCCGATTTCCGCGCGCGCCGATTAGGTGAGGCCCCAATGGTGGCCGCTGAACGCGCGGCGCGACGCATGGCGATGCCGGTCTTTGCTGCGACCCTGACAACCGTGATCGCCTTTTTTGGCCTGACCCTTGTTGGCGGTCGGTTCGGAGAGTTGATCCGCGACATCCCCTTTACCGTTATCGCGGTTTTGATTGCGTCGCTGATCGAATGCTTCCTGATCCTGCCGAACCACATGGCACATGCCATCGCGCATTCCACGAAAGAGCACTGGTATGACCTGCCCAACCGCGTGGTCAATCGCGGGTTCCGCTGGGTGCGGGATCATCTGTTCCGACCGTTGATCGCCTGGGTTGTTTGGGCGCGATATGTGGTGGTTGCAATGATGGTGGTGATCCTGGCCAGCCAGGTTGCCCTGTTCATTCGAGGTGATGTGAACTGGCGGTTCTTTAACGCGCCCGAGCGCGGCTCGGTCACGGGCAACTTCATAATGGTCGAAGGCGCCACCCGCGCCGAGACCGTGGCCATGATGCATGAGCTGCAGCGCGCGACCGAAGAGCTGGGGCAGATCTATGAAGACCGCCACGGTCGCAATCCGATCGACTATGTGCTGGCCGAGGTGGGCGGGTCCGCAGGATGGGGATTGGCTGCCGCCGATGGCAAAGACGCTGACTTGCTGGGTGGTATTTCCATCGAGCTGATCGATGCGGATCTGCGCCCCTATTCCAGCTTTGAGTTTGTGGGTGAGTTGCAGGATTTTGTTCCGCGCCACCCGAAGGTCGAACTGCTCAGCTTCCGGGGCTGGCGCTCTGGGCCCGGTGGCGATGCCATTGACGTTCAGTTCTATGGCGCGGATGTGAATACGCTCAAATCCGCATCAGAGGACTTGCAGACCGAGCTTTCAAAATATCCTGAAGTTTCGGCGCTGGAAGACAATCTTGCCTATGACAAGGAAGAGTACATTCTGGACCTGACAGCGCAGGGTCAGTCGCTGGGGTTCAGGATCGAAACGCTGGGACGCGTCTTGCGCGACCGGTTGAACGGGATCGAGGCGGCGACCTTCCCGGACGGCCCGCGTAGTGCCGAGATCAGGGTTGAACTGCCCGAAGGAGAGCTGACCGCCGACTTCCTGGAACGTACTCTGATGCGCACCCCGGACGGCGTTTATGTACCGCTGGCCGATATCGTTTCGGTCGAGCGGAAATCCGGCTTCTCGACCGTCCGACGCGAAAATGGGCTGCGGGTGATATCGGTGAATGGCGACATCTCGGAAGATGACCCCACGCGCGCGGCTGAGATTGCACGTGCCATGGGCGAGGAAATCCTGCCGAAAATCGCCTCGGAACGACAAGTTGAATGGCGGATGGCCGGTCTGAGCGAACAGGAAGACGAGTTCCTGTCCGAGGCGCGCACTGGCCTGATCCTGTGCCTGACGGGCATCTATCTTGTTTTGGCCTGGGTGTTTGCGAGCTGGACGCGGCCACTGGTGGTGATGGCGATTATCCCATTTGGGTTGGTCGGCGCGATCTGGGGGCACTACCTGTGGGAAGTTCCGCTAAGCATGTTCACGGTCGTCGGTCTGCTGGGGATGACGGGGATCATCATCAACGACTCGATTGTTTTGGTGACGACCATCGACGATTACCAGAAAGAGCGCGGGCTTGTGCCGTCGATAGTTGAAGGCACCGCAGACCGGTTGCGGCCTGTGATGCTGACGACGCTGACCACGGTTCTGGGGCTGACCCCGTTACTGTATGAAGGGTCGCAGCAGGCGCAGTTTCTCAAACCCACAGTCATTACTTTGGTCTATGGGCTGGGCTTTGGAATGTTGCTGGTCCTGCTGCTAGTCCCGGCGTTGCTTGCCATTCTGAACGATCTGTCTCGCCCAATGACCGCGATGCGTCGGGCGGCACGTGCCCCGGACCGTGTGGTGCAGGGGACGTTGGCGTGTTCGGGCCTCGCTTTGCTTTCATGGTTTATGGTCACGATGGTGTGGCCCGCAATTTACGGCGCGCCCATCGGGTTCTTGTCCGGGCTTTATGCGGGCGAGGATGGCATGGCTATTCTTCGGATGGGCTTAGGTGCATTCGTGACAGGTGCTGCGCTGATACTGTTCCTCAGCGTGGCAGTCTCTGGCTTGCTTTATTCCCGGCTCAAAAGGCCCGCGACCTAAGTCCGGCGCAGGGCGGTTTCCAGCAGATCGATGACGCGGTTGCTCATCTCTAGTTCGCCGCGACGGATCTGATCCACAGGGAACCAACGCGCATCGAGCGCGTCGTCACCTGCAATGGGGTCGCCGGTTTGATACTGACAGGCCACGCCTACCAGCAGGTAGTGTGTCTGGACGTCGCCGTTTTCGTTCCAGCGCAGCAAATCAAGATTGTCTAAGTAGTGCTGTGGGTCTGCAATGACCGAGGTTTCTTCGCGCAGCTCTCTTTGCGCGGCTTGCAGAACGGTCTCACCCCATTCCACATGGCCACCGGGAAAGCCCCACAGGCCAGCATCGGGTTGCTTGCCGCGCTGCACCAGCAGCACATGGTCCTGATGCAGAACAACCGCCAAGGCGCCGATTTTCGGGGTTTGTGTCATGAAATCACCGGGCTCAGCTTGCGCTGCATCCCCGAATGTCGACTGCGTGATTTGCCCCCAACACGGTGATCCGAATTTCCGACCGATCCAGCGCAAACGGTCCGCCTGTTGCGTTGATCACCTCAGAGGTTGCGATCAGAGTATTCCCGGTTCGCGTCGTCTCGGTCTGCGAAGCCCAGAGCGCCGGGTTCCCCGGCTCGATCACGGCCACCTCGCGACCGCCTGCCGAGGGCATGGTCACCCGGGCCTCGATCTTCATCCCGTCTGATGTGGGTGAGAGGTGACAGGTGGTATGGGCCACTCTGGCCTCGTGTTCGGAAAAGGGTCTTTGTGCTAATGCAGCGGCGATGGTGGGGTTGCGCCCGGCGTCTGCGTTCAGCGTGTGGTCGAAATCCAGCTGTTCCGGGATGCAAACATCCTTGCAGACACCCAGATCCATCGTTCCCTGCAGGCGTACGGGCTTGGCTGGGTTTTTCGGCGTGATCTCGACTGGCAAAACCAGTTGGTTTTCGTAGCCGATCGATTGCAATCCGTTCTGGTCAAAAACATTGGGTGCGGGCCATGTAATCGACACATGCCCTACGTTGTCCGAGCGGTTCCAGTCGAATTGCGGCGGAATGCCAGCATCCCCCGGCGCACGCCAATAGGTTTTCCAACCGTCCTGCAGTGTCACACGCACGGCGCTGAGGTACGTTCCTTTAGCGGTGCGTCCGCCATCCAGAATATCCAACTCGGCAACGGGGCCTTTGACCTGCGCTGTTGCAGGTAGGGCCAGACCAAAGGTTATGGCGATTGCCGGTAATACATTTTTTACGCTCATGGTTCATAAATGCGCGGTTGCGGCACAGATTCCAAGTCACGTTCCGGTAACCAGGATGAAATCTGCGGAAATGTGCGCTGATCCCTTGCCATTCCGGGTGACCAAGGGTCATTGTTGAAGCATACCTGATAAGAGATGTCGGCCCATGGATCTTACCGGAAAACTGTTGATTGCGATGCCTGGCATGGGCGATCCGCGTTTTGATCATTCGGTGGTGTACCTGTGCAGCCATGGCGAAGATGGTGCTATGGGTTTGATTATCAACAAACCTTCGGATCTGCGGCTGAAAACTTTGTTGAGTCAGCTCAACATCCCCTGCCGGATTCCGGTTGTGGGTGAACGTTTGGTCCATTTCGGCGGTCCGGTCGAGATGTCGCGTGGTTTTGTCCTGCACAGCTCGGATTACGAGGCGAACCTGCATTCCATGCACATCACGGATGAGTTCAGCATGACGGCAACGCTGGATATCCTAGAGGATCTTGCCTCGGGGCGCGGGCCTTTGAACTCCACTTTGGTGCTGGGCTATTCGGGTTGGGGACCTGGTCAGCTTGAGGATGAGATCGCGATGAATGGTTGGCTCACGACCGAGGCGTCGTCCAAGCTGGTCTTCGATGTAGCTGATGATGAGAAATGGGGAGGTGCGCTTGCGACTTTGGGCGTTGACCCCTTGATCCTGTCTGCCGAGTCTGGGCGCGCCTGATCAGCCGTTACGCGGGGCCGCAGCGCGGCGCAGGCGGTCGTTAATGGCCGCACCCAAACCATGTTCGGGAATTTGGGTCACCGCAATTGGTCTGCCGGTGTCATTCAGGCTGTGCAGTGCGGCGAACAGGTTGGCAGCGGCCTCGGCAAGATCACCTTTCGCTGACAGGTTCAGATCGCAGTCCACCGGGCCAAACCCCAGCAGAACTTCATCGCCTTGGGCAGTGCTGGTGTTCAGACGAACGGGCGCATCCGGGGCATAATGCGATTGCAGCTGGCCGGGCGCGTTCAGCGCATCACCCGATTGGTGATGGTGCAGCTGAGTATCCAGAACCGCCTCGATCTGTTCCAGCGCAACACCGCCGGGGCGCAAAAGGGCAGGCTCGCCCGCAAGGCCCACAATTGTGCTTTCCAACCCGACCCCGCATGGCCCATCGTCCAGAACCGCGGCGATGCGCCCATTCAGGCCGGACAGGACGTGCGCGGCTGTGGTCGGGCTGATTTGCCCGGACGGATTGGCGGATGGCGCGGCGACCGGGCCGTCGAATTCGGACAGTAGCGCACGGGCCGCAGGGTGGGCTGGCACTCGCACTGCGAGCGTGTCCAGCCCAGCCGTTACCAGCGATGAAATCCCGTGATCCGGGCGCAGTGGCAGAACCAGAGTCAGCGGTCCGGGCCAGAACGCGGCCGCTAAGGCCTCGGCCTGATCGGACCATGTCACGAACCGCTGGGCGGCTTCGATCGAGGCCACATGCGCAATCAACGGGTTGAAGCTGGGTCGTCCCTTGGCGGCATAGATGCTTGCCACCGCTTCTCCGTTACGGGCATCCCCGCCCAGGCCGTAGACCGTCTCGGTCGGGAAAGCCACCAGAAGACCCTGGCGCAGCAAGTCTGCGGCCTGCGCGATTCCGGCTGGGTCGGCGTTTAATGTCAGAGTGCCGTTGGGGATCATTGGTGGTGACGCCGCGTTTTGATTGCGTATAGCATTTGGACCGATACCTAATCGGTGGAACCCAGATGCATAAAGGTGGGCGGTGGAAATTCCAAGCCCGTCGGCGTAAACGCAATCAGACAGCCTAGAGGGAAGACATGCCATATCGCGCCCCAATCTCTGATTATGAATTCTTGTTCCGCCACGCGGTCAATTTTGACAAGATCGCTGCTACCGAGAAATTCTCGGAAGCCAGCGACGATGTGGTCAGTGCCATTCTGACCGAAGCCGGAAAACTTTGCGAAGAGGTGATGGCCCCTCTGCAACGCCCCGGTGATCTTGAGCCCGCGCGCTTGGAAAACGGCGTGCTGCGTACCTCGACCGGGTATGCTGATGGCTGGAAAGCCATAGCCGATGGCGGCTGGGTCGGGATGAGCGGTGATCCGGAATATGGCGGCATGGGTCTGCCGATGACGCTGACCACCGCCGTGAATGAAATGATGTCGGCCGCCTGCTTGTCGCTGCAACTTGCGCCGCTGATGACACAGGGCCAGATCGAAGCGCTGGAACATCACGCCAGCGATGAGCTCAAGGCGCTGTATCTGCCTAAGATGATGGCAGGTGAATGGTCTGGTACCATGAACCTGACCGAACCACAGGCCGGGTCGGATGTGGGTGCGTTGACTTCGAAAGCCGAAGCCAATGGGGATGGCACCTTTTCTGTGACAGGGCAGAAAATCTTTATCTCATGGGGTGACAACGATTTTGCTGAGAATGTCTGCCATCTGGTACTGGCGCGCCTGCCCGATGGCGTTCCCGGAACCAAGGGCATTTCGCTGTTCCTGGTGCCCAAGCTGTTGCCGGATGAGAACGGCAATCCCGGTGTGGCCAATGATCTGAAGGTCGTATCGGTCGAGCACAAGATGGGCCTGCACGGCTCGCCAACCTGCGTGATGCAGTTTGACGGTGCCAAAGGCTGGCTCGTGGGCAAGGAACATGGCGGCATGGCCGCGATGTTCACCATGATGAACAACGCGCGCCTGGGTGTTGGCGGTCAGGGCGTGGGCGCAGCCGAAGGTGCCTATCAGCACGCGCTGGCCTATGCGTTGGAGCGGAAACAGGGCAAAACCCCCTCGGGCACCATTATCGACCACGCTGATGTGCGTCGGATGTTAATGAGCATGCGTGCTGACACTTTCGCTGCGCGTGCGATTATGCTGGCCAACGCCGCGGCCATCGATATGGCCAACGCAACGGGCGACGCCGATTGGATGTCTCGTGCCGCTCTTTTGACACCGATTGGCAAGGTTTTTGGCACCGAGACGGGAATGCGCGTATCTGAGACCGGTGTTCAGGTACATGGCGGTATGGGCTTCATCGAGGAATCCGGTGCTGCTCAGTATTATCGCGACGTCCGCGTGACCGCGATCTACGAAGGCACCAACGGTATTCAGGCGATGGATTTGGTGGCGCGCAAGATGATGGATGGCGGCGAAGCAGCCTCGCGCCTACTGGACGAGATCGAAGATCATGCTGAACAGGCGCGGGCGACGATGCCCGAACTGGCTGGCCCGGTTTGGGAAGCGACCGAAAGCTTGCGCGAGACGACCGAGTGGATGGTGGCGCAGTCTGATATGAACAACCGGTTTGCCGGGGCGTTGCCGTATCTGCACGCCTTCGCCCGCGTTTTAGGTGCACATTACCACCTGAAGTCGGCTTTGGCTGAACCGGGTGGTCCGCGCTTCAAACTGGCCCGGTATTACATCAACGCGCTGTTGCCTGAATATGCTGGGCTGCTTGTACAAGCACAGAACGGGGCAGATGATGTATTCGGGCTCAGCGCCGAGGAGTTTGTATCCTGATGGACGGAGATACCCCTTTGGCAATCAGATATCCCTGGTCTGAACCTCCAGCCGAGGGCGAGGCGACCGAGATTGCCGAAGGTGTTCTGTGGATGCGTTTGCCGCTGCCCATGGCGCTGGATCACGTTAACGTTTATGCGCTGGACGATGGGGACGGCTGGACCGTGATCGACACAGGAATGTCGTCGAACAAAACACGGCGCATCTGGGAAAAGCTGATGGCAGGCCCGTTGGCGGGCAAGCCGATCACGAGGGTGGTTGTGACTCATCATCACCCCGATCACGTGGGCAATGCGGGTTGGTTCCAATCCGAACATAGCGTGGAATTGGTGGCGTCGCGAACGGCCTGGCTGTTTTCGCGGATGCTACAGCTGGATGTTCAGGAAAGCTGGCCCCAGGAGACGCTGGATTATTACCGCAGTGCAGGAATGGCGCCCGACGTTCTGGCCAAGCGGATGGCCGAGCGCCCGTTCAATTATTGCGACACTGTTTATCCGATGCCACTGGGTTTCACTCGGATCAAACAAGGCAGTGTAATCCGCATGGGTGGGCGCGATTGGGATGTTCATATGGGCAATGGTCATGCACCAGAACACGCCACGTTCTGGAGCCGAAACGACAATCTGGTGATCACCGGCGATCAGATCCTCAGTTCGATCAGTCCCAACCTGGGTGTCTATGTCACCGAACCACTTGCTGATCCGGTTGCGGAATGGCTTGAGGCCTGCGAACGGCTTCAGGGGCTGGCGCGACCAGAACATCTGGCGCTGGGCGGGCATAAGTTGCCATTCACCGGGTTGCCCATCCGGATGAGGCAACTGATCGACAATCACCACAGCGCATTGGATCGTTTGGAAAAGTATTTGGACCAGCCCAAGACCGCTGCCGAATGTTTCATGCCCTTGTTCAAACGGCAGATCAGCGGTGGCGAGTATGGGCTTGCGCTGGTCGAAGCGGTTGCACATCTGAACCATCTTTACCACATTCGAGCTGTCACCCGGACGCGCCGCGCGGACGGGGCGTGGGAGTTTCAGCGCAAAGGGTAAAGCTATGCAGGATCAGATCGAAACCTCGGCCGAGGCCGCCGAAGCCGCAGCTTTGCCGCGCTGCTACGAAGTGCATTCCGACCCCGAAGCAAAGTCAGGCGCAAAAGACCTGCCCGGCCCGTTGCAAAAGCCGGTCGAAAAGAAAAGCCCCGCGCAATGGGCTTATGAGCGGCTGATCCTCTATATCCAGAATTTCGAAAAGACCCTGACTGGCGACCAAGAGGTTGCGATGGGATTCACCGGCGGCGACGCAGGTGTCATGCGGATCGAGGGGATGGGGTATTTTGATCCCGATATCATCACCTTTTACGGGTCCGATGCGACCGGCGCGCGCACTCAGCTTGTACAACATGTGAGCCAGTTGAACGTGATGCTGCGGGCCCTGCCCAAATCGGTTGAGGATAAACCAGCCAACCGGATCGGGTTCCGTCTGGCGGCGGATCTGGAAGAAAGCTGATCACCTGACTTGCAATTCACGTCTGCGCAGCCTTGAATGAGTTTACCATTTAAGGGGGCCTCACGTGACCACTTTCTCTGCCGTTACAAGTGCCTACAAAGGTGCGTGGGCCCGTCGCCGTGTCTTTGTGCCGATCTATCTTGTTGTGCGCCTGCTTTTGGTTGCGCTGATTGCGCCCGGCGTGGCGATCACGGTGAATCTTGCCGTATCGCTATCCAACCAGACGGCGCTGACTGATCAGGCGATCGCTGCATTCATCCTCTCACCTGCCGGGTTTATTGCGGCCGTTGTGGTTCTCAGCCTGTTTCTACTGGCCGAGGTGTTTGTCTTCTCGGTCATGGCCGGGTCGCTACGGATGGCAGAGCCGGACCCATGGCGCGCCGGCAGTTCTTCGATCAGGCTGATCCTGTCGCGGCTTCCATCCCTGTTCGGATTTGCGGTGCGCTTTGTTGTGCGCGTTTTGCTGTTGGTTCTGCCCTTTGCGATCGTTTCTGCCGTGATCGCGTGGTGGACGCTGACTGAATATGACATCAACTATTATCTGACCTTCCACCCGCCCTCATTCTGGGTGGCTGTGGTGCTGATCGGGGCGGTTGCGCTGGCTATGGCTTGGGTGTTGATCCGACGCCTGTCAGCTTGGGCTTTGTCGCTGCATTTGGTTTTGTTCGAGGGCGTTCACCCCGGACATGCGTTTGGCATCAGTGCCAGTCGGATGGAAGGTAAGCGCGGACGCCTCAAGATAGAACTGGCCATCTGGTTGGCTGTGCGCTTTGTCATCGCTGCCGTGATCGCCTGGGTGGCCGGGCTTTTGTTCGCACTGGTGCCGCTGCAAGGCGCAGCCAACCTGAGATTGGCCCTGATTTACAGCCTCGCCGTTGCCGGTATCTGGTCACTGGCCGGACTGGTATTGGCAGCCACGGCTCTGGGCGCACTGGCAGTGCTGCTCGATGGGTTCTTTGATATCCAGACATCAGAGCCAACCCCTCCAAAGCCGCGCAACCTGCGCAGAACAATGGTCACGGCTGTTGGGGCCGCCATCGTTGCTGTTCTTGTTGGGATATGGTTTGGGCAGCACCTTCTGGAAAGGGTGCAGGCACCGGACCGTGCAGAGGTTATCGGTCATCGCGGCGCTGCCGCGCTGAAGCCAGAAAACACGATGGCCTCGGTTCTCAAGGCGATCGAGGACGGGGCCGACTGGGTTGAGATCGACGTGCAGGAAACTGCGGATGACGTGGTCATCGTCGCCCATGACAGTGATTTCATGAAACTGGCCGGTGTTAACCTCAAGGTGTGGGATGCCACGATGGAGGATATCGATCAGATCGACATCGGCAGCTGGTTTGGCCCGGAATACGCCGATGAGCGTACGCCGACGCTGCGCGACGTGCTGGAGGCCGCGAAGGGCAAGGCCAAGGTCATTATCGAACTGAAATACTACGGCCACGACGTAGACCTTGAGAATCGGGTTGTCGCTCTGGTCGAAGAGCTGGGCATGCAGGACGACATTGCAACGATGTCCCTGAAATACCCGGCAGTGCAAAAGATGAAGACGATTCGCCCCGACTGGCGCGCCGGTGTTCTGGCCGCGACTGCTGTGGGTAATCTCTCAGGTCTCGAAGGTGATTTCGTTGCGGTGAACGCTGCGATGGCAACGCCGGGCTTGGTCAATTCGGTCCACGCTGCGGGTAAGGACATCTATGTCTGGACCGTGAATGATCCGCTGCAAATGTCGGCCATGGCGTCGATGGGGGTGGATGGGCTGATCACGGACCGACCAGCGATGGCGAATGAAGTTCTGCGTGTGCGCGCCGAAATGGGGCCGGCAGAGCGTTTGTTGCTATGGCTGGCGACGACCTTTGGCATGTCCTTTGATACTGAGGCGATGCGCGATGAAAGCCCTTAAACTGGCAGCAATCCTTTTGGTGACTGCCGCGCCAGCCTCCGCGCAAGACGTCATGCGCAGCTTTGAGTTGCCCGCGCATCGCTCCCTGATGGCAGAGCGTAGCAGCGCAGAGTTGACTCCGTTTGAAACGGATGGCTGTTCGGGTGGTCTTTCGGCCAGCTGGCGTTTTGTGGCTGATACATTCCCCAGCTTTCGGGGACTGTATGAGGCGCACCCACCGTGGGAATACTGCTGTGTGACCCATGATCGCGCCTATCACCATGCGGGCGGGGCTTTGCGGGCCGAAGACAGCTATGACGCGCGCCTGTCCGCGGACGACACCTTGCGTGCCTGCGTCAAACAGCATGGAACAGACCATGCCGAGGAATATGCCGAGCGCTATGACATGACGGCCGAACAAATCCGTACCGCTCATTCCGTCGCGGCCGAAGCGATGTATGCGGCGGTCCGATTTGGCGGCGGCCCCTGTTCGGGCCTGCCCTGGCGTTGGGGTTTTGGGTATCCGGGGTGCTCGGTGTTCCCACCTTTGGCCCCTGCGCGCGAATGACGTGGTGACAGGCCCCGGATTTTCCATTATCCAACATTTCAAACACGCGAATTAGGATTCTGAGACTCATGGCTGAACACAAGCACGGCGAAATGGATATCACTGTTCAAACCAAAACCTTTGATGGGTTTGTCAAAGCCACCACATGGTGTGTGGTTGCCATCGCCCTCCTTTGCCTGTTCCTGGCGGTCTTCGCCGCATAATCCAAAAAACGGGGTTGACCGTGATCCGGATTTTGATTGCCTGCCTGCTGGCAGCAACTGTTGCTGGCTGCACGGGATCGCAGCGCCCGCAAGCCGACCGGGCCGAGGTCGTTGCCCGATCCTATCGTGATCCGGGGCCTTCGACCCTGACGCTTTATACGATGATCAGCACGCGCACCGGATCTGGTGCGCATACCTCGTTGATGATCAGCGGCAGTGAGCGGGTGATCTTTGATCCTGCGGGGTCTTTCCGCGCAGATGTGGTTCCGATCAAGGACGACGTGCTGTACGGTATCACCCCGAATGTCGAGCGCGCCTATCGCAGCTCGCACGCGCGCGAAACGCATTATGCGCGTATCCAGACGATTCAGGTAAGCCCGCAACAGGCTGAGATCGCATTGCAGCTGGCCAAGCAATCCGGTCCGGTCGCAGGAGCCTATTGTGCGAATTCCACTGCGTCGCTGTTGAAGCAGGTTCCGGGGTTCGAACAGATCAACGTGACCTTTTTTCCGGTCAAGCTGTCGGATCAGTTCGGTCAGCTTCCGGGTGTTGTGACCACTGAGTATCGTGAGAATGACGATGCCGATCTGCAAAAAGGTCTGGCCGCCAACAACGCGACGCTGAACCAACTGGAAACGGTCTCAACCCAATAAGTATAGCAACCCGTACAGGGTTGCGGCGCCGCTGAAGATTGCTGCCAGCACATTCTTTGTGATCACTCCAACGCTCAGCGCAACCGCGGCGGCCGCCATGCGGGGAATGTCCGGTTGCCCCTCGGTTGCGGTCGGCCACACGACCAGCGGTGCAATCAGTGCTGGCAAAATGGCCACAGCAGTATAGCGCAAGTGGCGCAACAGCCATGGTGGCATCGGGCGATCCCCGACGAGGCCAATAAAGACAAACCGCAAACTATAACTGCCAACGGCAAGTCCAATGATGATGGACCAGATCGTGACCGAATCAACAGGGGTCATGATGTGGCCTTTCTGCGTTCGGCGAACAATTCGGCCTGAGCGCCGGCCATCATGCCGGCACATCCGGCAATCAGCAGGCCCAGATTGTATGGGATGCCAGCGGTCATCAAAGAAACGAAAATGGCGACCAGCGCAGCCACCACATGGGGTAGGGTGCGCATCATTGGCCCGATCATTGCCAGAAATGTAATCGGCAAGGCAAAGTCCAGCGCCCAGCTTTCGGGAATGCGCGTGCCAAGAACCGCGCCCAGATAGGTCGCAAATATCCATAGCGGCGTGATGGGGGTGACCGAGCCCACGAAATAAGCCATGCGCTGGGGCACCGTCATCCTGGGTTCTTTTTCAAACTGCACGATTGAACAGGCATAAGACTGATCGACGGTCAGGTAGGCTGCACATGCCCGCTGCCACATCGGCGCAGCCCCCAGATAGGGCGTCAGTGACGCTGAATACATCGCCATCCGGAGGTTTACCGCCAGGGCAGAAACAAGAATAATGGCCGTCGGTGTCTGATCCTGCAGCAATTGCAGCGCGGCAAACTGCGCAGCACCCGCAAAGACCGTGGACGTGAACGCCATGGTTTGCACGATATTCAACCCAGCCTCAGTCGCGAACACGCCGAACAGGGTGCCAAACGGGATCGCCACAAAAATGAACGGGGTCCCGTCGCGAAAACCCTTCCAGAAGTATGACTTGGATGTGGTGTCTGCCATGGCTAAATCCTATGGTGATCCCCGCAGCAGTAGCGGTCTTGGGAAAGGGTTGCAATTGGCCACGGAACAGAACCAGTCAGACTACATCATCGCCCCAGATCCCGGTGCGCCCCGCCTGACTCGCGCCGTTGAAGGCGTGGACCAGAATGGTGAAGTCAGCCAGATCTCGGTGGTGGAGGAACGCCCGCTGACGATTTTCCTGAATTCGCAAGAGATCGTGACAGCGATGACGATCGGTGACTACCCCGAGTATCTGGCGCTGGGGTTCCTGCGCAACCAGGGGATGCTGCTGGTCGATGACGACATCACGCGCGTCGATTACGATGAAGATCTGGAAACCGTGGTGGTACGCACCGCGCGCGAGACCTCGTATGAGGACAAATTGAAGAAAAAGACCCGCACCAGCGGCTGTGCGGTCGGCACGGTGTTCGGTGACATGATGGAAGGATTGGAGAACGTGCGCCTGCCGCAGGTCTCGGTCCGCACCTCGTGGCTGTACGATCTGGCGGCCAAGATCAACCGCACCCCGTCGCTGTATCTTGAGGCTGGGGCGATCCACGGCACTGTGCTGTGCCACGAGAACCGCCCGTTGGTCTATATGGAAGACGTGGGCCGCCACAACGCTGTCGACAAGATCGCGGGTTGGATGCTGTCAAAAGGTGAGGGGGCTGAAGACAAAATCCTCTACACCACCGGACGTCTGACCTCGGAAATGGTGATCAAGACCGCGATGATGGGCATCCCGGTTCTGGCGTCGCGATCGGGCTTCACCGCATGGGGCGTAGAGATTGCCCGCGAAGTCGGACTGACACTGATCGGTCGGATGCGTGGGCAGCGCTTTGTATGTCTTTCAGGTGAGGACCGACTGATGCGTGATGTGGATCCGGCGACTGTGGCGGTCGAAGATAAGAAACACAAAAGGAAAAGTTCCCAGTCCTGAAATCCGTTGGGTAACCAGTCGTTCTGAGAAAACTCTGCAAGTTCCAGAAGATGTACACTAAGGTGGAGCAACTCAGAGTGGAATTTTGGATGGTTGCCACGTAGGGAAGCTATGGAATTAATCAGTTTAATTGCACCGGTCTTCGCGGTGATCTTGACGGGGTACGTGTTTTCTTGGACGAATCTTCTGGGTGAAGACACGTCAGAAGCTCTGGTGCAGTTTGCCGTTTACGTCCTGATCCCCGCCATCATGTTTTACCTGATTGGTCAGGAGGAGTTTGAGAACCTTCTAAACTACGGTTTCTACGTGTCGTATGGCGGTACGATACTGGCTCTTTTTGCCGTCCTGTTCATCGGTTTGAAGGCGCTGACGAGTTTTCAGGTCGGATCAGCAACCGTTTTGGCTTTTGCTGGCGTTGCCTCGAACACAGCGTTGGTTGCGCTGCCCATCCTCCATGCGATTTTTGGATCAAAGGGGGCGCTGCCGGCCGTATTGGCAAATCTGGTGGTCGCCATTCTGCTGTTGATCATGACCACCATTCTAGAGACCTCGGCCGGGCACAAGGCAAGCGCCAAGACACCCATTTACAAGATCCTTCTGAATGTTTTGAAAAACCCGATAATCGCTGCAACGTTGTTGGGCGTTCTTTACTCTTTCACAGGTATTGGGTTTTCTGACGCCGTTTCGGATTATTTAGAGCTTATGAGCCAGGCGCTTGCAGCTGTTGCGCTGTTTGCGATCGGGTTTACCACAAGTGTTCGCACGATTGTTCAGACTGGACCAATGATCCTGTTCTTGACGGTAGTAAAACTTCTCGTTGTTCCGGGGGTGGTGCTGCTTGCGGGGCATTTGATCGGGCTGGATCCGCTTTGGATCATTGCGGCGACGGTCTCTGCAGCAGCGCCCACGGCAAAGAGCATCTTTTTGCTGGCCAAACATTATGATCAGGAGCCGCAACTCGCCGCTCACATCGTGTCGGCGACCTCGTTCCTGGCGGTCGGGACTTTGATCCTGTGGCTGTTTGTCCTGCATCATCTGCATCCTACCGCGTTCCAATTGAATTGAGTTCGCTCTACAAAGTTGCGATCTATTGATCACTTGGACGCAAGCAACAAGGTGCAGCAATGAACACCCCTTTGGGCGTAATCCTCGCAGGCGGCCTCGCCACCCGTATGGGCGGCGGCGACAAGGGTCTGTTGCAGATCGGGGGCCAAAGCCTGCTGTCTCATGTCATTGACCGGTTTGGCCCGCAGGTCGACGGTCTGGCGCTGAACGCCAATGGCGACCCCGAACGGTTCGCCGATCTGAACCTACCGGTTCTGCCCGATACCATCGAAGGGTTCGCCGGGCCTTTGGCGGGTGTGCTGGCGGGGCTCGACTGGGCTGCTAAGCAAGGCGCCGACAGCATAGTCACAGCCGCTGCTGATACGCCGTTTTTTCCACGCGATCTTGTGGCGCGGCTGACCGACGCTGCCCAAGGGCAAACACATCCTCTGGTGCTGGCCACCACGCCGCGCACCGGGGATGAAGCGCTAAAGTCCGGCGGCGGCAAGCGGGTCAACAAGCATCCGACATTTGGGCTCTGGCCTGTCGCCCTGCGCGATGATCTGCGGGATGCATTGAATGACGGGCTGCGCAAGGTTGTGCTGTGGACCGACAAACATGACGGTCGTGAAGCTTTGTTTCCCGCGGAACCTTTCGATCCCTTCTTCAACGTCAACACGCCCGACGATTTGGCGCGGGCGCAAAAGCTGCTGGAACAGGCATGAGGGTCTTCGGCGTCACCGGCTGGAAAAACGCAGGCAAGACCGGCCTAGTGGAGCGGTTAGTGACCGAGATTACCGGGCGCGGCTTTTCAGTTTCGACGGTCAAACATGCCCATCACGCGGTCGATGTCGACCAGACCGGAACCGACAGTTTCCGCCATCGAGAAGCCGGTGCGTCCGAGGTGCTATTGGCATCCGGCAAGCGTATTGCCGTGATGCAAGAACTGCGCGGGGCACCTGAGCCGCCTTTGGCTGATCTTCTGGCTCGGCTGCTTCCGGTCGATCTCGTACTGATCGAAGGTTTCAAACGAGAAAGCCACCCCAAGGTCGAAGCGTTTCGTGCCGAGGCCGGCAATGCGTTGATGGCCCCGGAAAACAGTACGATCCGCGCTGTCGCCAGCGATACGCCCCTGCAGGTACAGGTTCCGGTGTTTGATCTGGACAACACCGCCGCAGTCGCGGATTTCATCTTGAAAGAGGTCGGATTATGACGCCGCCAAATATCACGCCTCCGCCCCTGCGAAATGATTGTTTTGCCTTGCCTGCCGGGGTCAACTGGACACCAGTGGACGACGCGCTGGCCTTGTTGCGATCTCGGTTGACGGTGGTGACTTTGGTCGAAACGGCTTTGATCGGGCAGGCTGTGGGGCGGATACTGGCAGAAGACGTTTTTGCGAAACGTTCAAACCCACCGCAGCCAAACACGGCCGTGGATGGTTATGGGTTTTCCGGGGCCGCCCCCGTGGGTCCCCAAGTGATGCCGCTGCAGGATGGGCGCGCTGCGGCTGGTATTCCGTTTGATGGCGCGGTGCCACACGGCAAGGCACTGCGCGTGTTGACCGGCGCAGCGCTGCCTACCGGTGTGGATACGGTCATACTGGAAGAAGACGTGACCGTTCAGGATGGTCACATCGCCTTTCACGGCCCGCTGAAACAGGGCGCCAATACCCGCAAAGCTGGCGAAGACGTGGCCGAGGGCGATTTGGTTCTGCCTACCGGGCGCAGATTGACCCCTGCTGACATGGCCCTTTTGTCGGCCACCGGGATATCCGAGGTCGCGGTACGCAAGACGCTGCGCGTTGCGGTTCTCTCGACCGGGGATGAGCTGGTCGAGCCTGGAAACTCTGCCGGACCCGGCCAAATATTTGACGCCAACCGTCCGATGCTGTTGTCGATGATCGCGCGACTGGGCTATGAGCCGGTGGATATGGGGCGCGTGTCCGACGACCGGGAAGATCTGCGTTACAGGCTGGACAAGGCGTCAGAACAGGCCGACGTCATTCTGACCAGCGGCGGCGCGTCCGCCGGGGATGAAGATCATGTCTCAGCCCTATTGCGAGAGGCCGGTGCGATGCAGGAGTGGCGCATTGCGCTAAAGCCCGGCCGCCCATTGGCGCTGGGTATGTGGAACGAAACGCCCGTATTTGGCCTGCCGGGTAATCCCGTCGCAGCCAAAGTCTGTACGTTGATCTTTGCCCGACCTGCACTGGGTCTGATGGCGGGCGAGGGCTGGTCCGAACCGCAGGCGTTCAATTTGCCTGCCGGTTTCGAAAAACGAAAAAAACCGGGGCGGCGCGAATACTTGCGCGCCCGTGTCCGAGACGGTCAGGTCGAGGTTTTTGCATCGGAAGGATCGGGTCGTATCAGCGGCCTTAGCTGGGCCGAAGGGCTGGTCGAGATTCAGGATGGCGCATGTCACATCAGGCCGGGTGATCTGGTGCGGTTCATTCCTTATGGCAGCTTTGGGTTGTGATCAGTCAAATGTACCCGCGACGCGCCCAAGCAGCATGAAAGCGCGGGCGGTTCGTGTGTCGCCCAATGCAGTCAGGTCCGCGTCGCTGGCAACCGGTTCAAATTCAACGATCATGTGATCAAAACGGCGTAGGAAATGATGCACGGCGTCCCGGAATATCGGGTCCTGCTTCATCCGCGCTGCCGTCAGTGCCAGCGAAGACCGGTCCCTGATCCCGCCCAACGCGGCAACCGCGCGGCCGCGCGCGCCCTGTGCGAACTGTCGCCAGATTTCGGGACGCGCCATATCCGGGCGCAGATCGTCCATATAGATGCCTTCCTGGCTCAGCAGTGTAAGCACGTCCTGCGAAGCCTGCACCAGTTGGGCGGTCTTGCGATCCCGTAGCGCCAGCCTGAGGGCATCGAACCCTTCGGCGTCATCCTGTGTTTCAGGAAAGTTCAGCGCCCGAATGAAGGTATCGGTCGTCAATGGCGGCGCGATATCTTCGGCCGGAGTGCCCAGTTCCAAAGATGTCTGGTCGCCTGTGGCAACTGATGCTTCGCCGCGAACCGGCTCGGTCCGTTTCGACGAAAACGTCGCCAGCGCGGTTTCTGCTTTTTTGGCGGTCTCGGCGATTTCGTCCAGCTTTTTGCTGACACCGGGTTCTTGCAAACTGGCGGCGCGCTGTTGCTGAATCACGTAAGCCTGACGGATTGCATCTATTGCGGTCTGCAGCCGGGCGCTTTCCTCGCGCATGACGCGGCTGGCGCGCATAGCCATAGCGGCGACCCAAATCATCGCCACCGGCATGAAAACAGCCAGCAGAGTCACGACGAATCCGCCGCCATCGACCTTGTCGGGAAGCACCAGAAACACAATCGACACGATCAGCCAAACCACGCTAAGCGCGACGGCAACGATCTCGATCTCGGTTACCGAAGGATGCGAAGGCTTGTCATATATCCCCAAAGGGGTTGGCCGTTCGGGATCTTGTTCGGGATTGGGCTCTGACATGGTCAAGGCTCCGGTCAGGCATACTCGATACTTAGAACTTCATAGGACCGCACACCGCCGGGGGTGCGTACTTCGACACTGTCGCCTTCTTCCTTGCCGATCAATGCCCGCGCGATGGGGGATTTGATATTCAGCAGGCCTTTTTCAATGTTGGCTTCGTATTCGCCAACAATCTGCCAGGTCTTTTCCTCGTCAGTGTCTTCATCCACCAGGGTGACCTTTGCGCCAAATTTGATCGCGCCGTTCAGTTTGGCGGGGTCGATCACATCGGCCAGCGACAGAATGCCTTCCAGCTCTTTGATGCGACCTTCGATGAAGCCCTGCTTTTCGCGGGCCGAATGATACTCGGCATTCTCTTTAAGGTCGCCCAGCTCGCGCGCTGTTGCGATGGCTTCGATGATCGCCGGGCGCTCGACGGACTTGAGGTTTTTGAGCTCCGCCCCAAGCGCGGCATTACCCGCAGGCGTCATTGGAATTTTTTCCATGTTCTTGTCGTCCACGCATAAATTGGTTCGCCCCGCCGCATGAGACACGCGTCGGGGCGATTTGATGGGTCGTCAATTAACTGACCCAAATGAGGCGTGAATTGCAAGGGGGCTCGGTCGCACAACGCGCGGATTACGGCCTATGGTGTTCGGGAAAAGTCTGAATCGCCAATACCCTGCCACGCTCGTGGCGCTCGGGGCATTGGCGATGAAGAATCTATCGGGTGTTTCCCAGAACGCCTTAATCGTAGCTAATCACTTCGAATTCGATGTCATTGTCGTCATTGAAATAGAACCGCCGACCCGGTTCATAATCAGCATGGGACTTGGGCGTAAAACCGGCGTCGATCACCTTTTTCTCGATCGCGTCGATGTCTTCGACCAGAACACCCACATGGTTCAGCCCGCCGACGATGTCATAGCTGCTTTCCCCGGACGGTTGTGGATCGCTGGGCGCGTAAAGCGCCAGATAGGTGTGCTTGGAGCCCACGTGGACCGTGTAGCCGCCTGCAATTGCCGGGCCTTCCCAGCGTGTTTTCCAACCAAATACCCTGTGCATCCACGCAGCCGAAGCTTGCGGGTCGCGAACGGTGAAATTGGTGTGTTCAAGTGTCGCCATCATGGGATCTCCTTCGTGTTTTGAGGCTTGTCCCGACTCACCATAATTCCTAAACCTAACTTTAGATCAAGGGATTTTTCAGGAGGATGTGATGGCGGCTTCGGAAGGGTTGGCAATTGGCGCATTGGCCCGGCGCACAGGCTTGGCCGTTTCGGCGATCCGGTACTATGAGGCGCAACGTCTGATATCGCCCTGGCGCAATGCGGGCGGGCAGCGGCGGTATCAGCGCGCAGAAATCAGACGCCTAAGTTTTGTGATGATTGCACAGCAGTTCGGTTTGACTCTGCCCGAGATCCGCGAGGTCCTGTCTGGCCTGCCCGGAAACCGCACGCCAACACCAAAGGATTGGCAGGACATCAGCAAGGGGCTGAGGGCCCATCTGGACCAGCGAATCGATACTCTGACGCGTTTGCGCGACAATTTGGATGGCTGCATCGGCTGCGGATGTCTCAGCCTGCCGAAATGCGCCCTCTACAACCCGGATGACCGCGCAAAATCCAATGGTAGCGGTCCCAGGTACCTGATGGGGGACTCACCCGAGGCATAACTGCCGCATTGCAGCAAAGTTACGCCGTGTTTTGATTGACCAAGGTGTTTGCGACCATGTAATCAGCCGTGAAACAAAATTGCGCAGAGCATGCAGTGAAAGCGCCAATTCGGAAAGTTAGCTAGGGAGCCCGCGATGGCCGAGATTGAACGCGAAGCGATGGAATACGACGTGGTGATCGTGGGTGCAGGCCCCGCGGGCCTGTCGGCGGCCATCCGTCTGAAACAGCTGGATGCCGACCTGAACGTCGTGGTTCTGGAAAAGGGCTCGGAAGTGGGCGCACATATCCTGTCGGGCGCGGTTCTGGACCCTTGCGGGCTGGACGCACTGATCCCGGACTGGAAAGAAAAAGGCGCGCCGCTGAACGTGCCGGTGCATGAAGATAACTTCTACATGCTGGGCGAGGCGGGTAAGATTCGCATTCCCAACTTCCCAATGCCGCCGCTGATGAACAACCACGGCAACTACATTGTTTCGATGGGCAATGTCTGCCGCTGGATAGCTGAACAGGCGGAAGAGCTGGGCGTGGAAATCTTCCCCGGCATGGCGTGTTCGGAACTGGTGTATGGCGACAATGGCGAAGTCAAAGGCGTCGTCGCCGGTGTCTTCGGCCTAGAGCCTGATGGATCATACGGGCCGCAGACCGAGCCGGGTATGGAACTGCATGGCAAGTACGTCTTCCTGTCGGAAGGTGTGCGCGGTTCGCTGTCCAAGGAAGTCATCGCCAAGTATGACCTCTCTGCTGGCAAAGAAGTGCAGAAATACGGCGTGGGCATGAAAGAGATCTGGGAGATCGACCCGGCCAAGCACAAGGAAGGCTCGGTCACGCACACCATGGGTTGGCCGCTGGGCAGCAACGCGGGCGGCGGGTCATTCATCTACCACCTTGAAAACAATCAGGTCTACGTCGGTTTCGTGGTTCACCTGAACTACAAGAACCCACACCTGTACCCCTACATGGAATTCCAGCGTTTCAAGCACCACCCGATGGTGGCCGAGCTGCTGAAAGGCGGCAAGCGCGTCGCTTACGGCGCCCGTGCGATCACCGAGGGTGGTTATCAGTCAATGCCCAAGCTGGTGGCGCCGGGCGTGGCTCTGTTGGGCTGTTCCGCAGGCATGGTCAACGTGCCGCGCATTAAGGGCAACCACAACGCGATGTTGTCGGGCAAAGCGGCGGCTGAAGCGGCGTTTGACGCCATCAAGGCCGAGCGTTCGGGTGATGAACTGACCGCCTATGAAACCGACGTGCGCGAAGGTGCAATCGGCGCAGACCTGAAGAAGGTGCGCAACGTTAAGCCGCTGTGGTCGAAATACGGCCTGACCGCCAGCCTGATGCTGGGCGGCATGGATATGTGGACTAACACGCTGGGCTTTTCGCTACTGGGCACGCTGGGCCACGGAAAGAACGATGCTGAATCGACCGAAGAGGCCAGCAAGCACAAGCCCATCGATTATCCAAAGCCCGATGGCAAGCTGTCCTTTGATCGTCTGACCAACGTGTCCTTTGCGATGACCAACCATGAGGAAAGTCAGCCTTGCCACCTGAAGCTGGCCGATCCGGAAATCCCGGTCAAAGTAAACTTGCCCAAGTTCGACGAACCGGCGCAGCGCTATTGCCCGGCCGGTGTGTACGAGATGGTCGAGGATGAAGATGGCGCGCGATTCGTCATCAACTTCCAGAACTGCGTCCACTGCAAAACCTGCGACATCAAGGATCCCAGCCAGAACATCACCTGGACCACGCCGCAGGGCGGGGATGGACCGAACTATCCCAACATGTAAGCGAAAACACGGGCAATGGCGGGGTCGTGAAGGCTCTGCCATTGCCTCTTTCCGGTCAAAGCCCTAGCTTGTTGTCCAGTCAACGATAGCAAGGCAGGATTTTGGTGGCTTCCCTCGTTCGTCGCGCGGCATTTGCCGCGCTGTTAACCTCGTCATTTGCATTCCCGGCGCTGTCGGACTCTGGCTCTGGGTCGTATCTGGCCGGGCGTCAGGCGATTTATCAAAGCGATTATATTTCTGCCGAGAAATATTATGCGCAGGCGCTGCGCGCCGACCCTGAAAATGGCAAACTTCTGGAAAACGTCGTTGTAGCGCGTCTTGCATTGGGTGAGATTGAGCGCGCGCTGCCGGTTGCGCAGTCAATTGAGGCGCTTGAATTGCCAAGTCAGGCGGCAATGATGGTCATCATGGCCAACCTGATTGACGACGGAAAGCTAGATGAGCTGCTTGCACGTGATCCTGAAACCCAAGGCGTTGGGCCATTAGTAGATGGCTTGGTTCTGGGTTGGGTCTATGTGGCGCAAGGCGCCATGACCAAAGCGATGGAAAAGTTCGACGAAGTCGGCACCCAGGAGGGGCTTCTGGAATTCGCGCTTTACCACAAGGCGTTGGCGCTGGCGTCGATTGGTGACTTCGAAGGGGCCGAAGAGATTTTTGCGGCAAACAACGGCGCGGTGTCGCGGTTCTCGCGCCGGGCGGCCTTGGCCCGGACCGAAGTATTGTCGCAGCTGGACCGCAACGAAGACGCCCTGCAATATCTGAAAGACGTTTTCGCGGCGGGCAGCGACCCATCCATCGAAGGTTACGTGGCGCGTTTGAAGGCGGGTGAAACGTTGCCGTTTACGCACATACAGTCGGCGCAGGATGGTATGGCTGAAGTGTTCTTTTCTGTAGGTGCCGCGCTCAGCAGCGAGGCATCCCAGGACTATGTACTTCTCTATGCCCGGATTGCCGCGTTTCTGCGCCCGGACCACGTGGACGCAATCCTACTAAGCGCCGAGTTGCTGGATGCACTGGAACAATATGACCTGGCCGTCGAAGCCTATCGTATGGTGCCGTCCACCAGCAGCGATTACCACGCGGCCGAGTTGGGCCGGGCCGAGGTTCTGAGCCGATCGGGAAAAACGGACGCTGCGGCCGAAGTTCTGCAGAACCTCGCGGCGCAAAGCCCCAGCCTGCCCAGTGTGCATGTGGCCCTGGCTGATCTGCAAAGACGGCAAGAAAACTATGTCGACGCCGTTGGGACCTATGACACTGCTATCGAACTGACCGAGCAGGGTGTCAGCGGCAACTGGTTTCTATATTACGCCCGCGGTATTTCGCATGAGCGTCTCAAGCACTGGGAAGCGGCTGAGGCCGATTTCCGTCGCGCGTTGGAACTGAACCCCGATCAGCCACAGGTTCTCAACTATTTGGGCTACTCGCTGGTCGAACGGCAGGAAAAGCTGGACGAAGCACTGAACCTGATCGAACGCGCTGTCGCGGCGCGCCCCGACAGCGGCTATATTGTCGACAGTCTGGGGTGGGTTTTGTTCCGATTGGGCCGCTACGACGAAGCTGTCGCGCATATGGAGCGTGCGGTCGAACTGATGCCGGTTGATCCTGTGGTGAATGATCATTTGGGTGATGTCTATTGGGCCGTGGGCCGCGCGCGCGAAGCTGAATTTCAGTGGAAGCGTGCTCTGTCCTTTGTTGATCCCGACGACACGGATGGTGAGGCCGACCCCGAGCGCATTCGTCGCAAGATTGAGGTGGGCCTGGACGCGGTCTTGGCCGAAGAAGGCGCCGATCCCTTGAAAGTCGCCAATGGCAATTGAGGGTTTTGCGCCTGCCAAGATCAACCTGACCCTGCATGTGACCGGCCGACGCGATGATGGATATCATCTGCTGGACTCTCTTGTTGTGTTTGCAGATGTCGGGGATAAGCTGGAATTCACGCTGGGGTCAGAGCTGTCGATGTCGGTGGCAGGTGAACACGCCAAGGGCGTTCCGGTGGACGACCGAAATCTAGTCTGGAAAGCCGCTGCCGCCGCTGGATGGACAGGGCATATCAACCTGAACAAAGCGCTGCCCCACGGTGGTGGCATTGGCGGCGGATCATCCGACGCCGCAGCAACACTGCGCATGATCGCAGATCAGGGTGTGGCTATCCCCAACGAAACTGCCCTGACCCTTGGTGCGGATGTGCCGGTTTGCATGATGGCAAGGGCCACCCGGATGCGCGGCATCGGCGAGCGGTTGCAGCCGGTCTTAATGCCGCAATTGCCCGCGCTTTTGGTCAATCCTGGTGTCGAAGTCCCAACCGGCGCCGTATTCTCTGCCTTGCAGAGCCGCGACAACCCGCCTATGCCTGATGAAATCCCAGTTTTTGAAACGCCCAAGGCATGCGCGGATTGGGTGCAGGAACAACGCAATGACTTGGAGCCACCGACAAAGGGCATCGCACCCGAGGTTGCCCGGGTGCTGGATGATCTGTCGGATACGAAAGATGTTCTGCTGGCTCGGATGTCAGGTTCGGGTTCGACCTGTTTTGCGCTCTACCCGATGATGAAAGCCGCCCATTTCGCAGCCTACGAGATTGGCGCGGCGCACCCCGATTGGTGGTGCCGCGCCACGCAGCTTAATTGAGGCGCGAAACCACGTAGTCAGCCAGATCGCGCAGCAACGACCGGATCTCGTGATCCGGCAGCGCATCCAGCGCGGTCTTGGCTTTGGTGGCCCACCCAAATGCATCCGACCGTGTGGCGTCCAGCGTGCCGTATTTGTTCATCAGGCTCAGCGCATGGTCCAGATCGCCGTCTTCTTGACGGCCTCGACCAATTGTACGCTCCCAAAAGGCGTGCTCCTCCGGGGTGGCCTGTGCGATAGCCTTGATGACGGGCAAGGTCAGTTTGCGCTCGCGGAAGTCGTCGCCGACATTCTTTCCGGTCGCCTTGCTGTCCCCCTGATAATCCAGCAGGTCATCGGCAATTTGGAACGCAATCCCCAGCGCATCGCCGTATTCGTATAGCGCTTTAACCTGATCCTCAGCCGCACCAGCAATCACGCCGCCCACCTCGGTTGCGGCGGAAAACAGTGCGGCGGTCTTGCCGCGAACGACCTGCAAATAGATTGCCTCGGTAGTGCCCAGATCGGTGGCAGCGGTCATCTGCAACACTTCGCCCTCGGCGATGGTGGCAGAGGCATTGGCCAGAATGTCCAGCACCCGCAGCGATCCGGTCTCAACCATCAGTTGGAAACTGCGGGAAAACAGGTAGTCGCCGACAAGAACGCTGGATTTGTTGTCCCACAGCAAGTTCGCCGTGGGGCGGCCACGCCGCTGGGCGCTTTCATCAACGACATCGTCGTGCAACAGGGTCGCGGTATGGATGAATTCAACCGTCGCGGCCAGACGCACGTGATGATCACCCGGGTAGTCAAACATCCGGGCCGCCGCCAGCGTCAGCATTGGACGCAGACGCTTACCGCCTGCTTCAACCAGATGCGCTGTCACTTCGGGGATGCGCGGTGCGTGCTCCGAGGCCATGCGCGTACGGATCAACTGGTTTACGGCGTCCATTTCGCCGTCCAGAATCTCTGCCAGGCGCTCATGCGGTTTCGAGATCGTGTCGATGTTCATCACTCTCCTGATACAAGGCTCGACTTCCGCCTTGCCTTGCCCTTACATCCATCCCCATGAAAGAACTTTTGCGCAGCACCGATCCGACGATTCTGGCCTTTGCTTCTGCCCTTCTTGAGGGCGAGGATATAGACTGCTTTCAGATGGACGTAAATATGAGCATCCTCGAAGGAGGCATAGGAATCTTTCCGCGCCGCCTGATGGTGCGAGCCGACGACCTGACCCGCGCAGAACGAGTAATGCGTGACAACGAAATCCCGCTGGGCAGATGAACCTGTTTTCCGATAGTGAATTGACCAAAAATGACTTTCTGGGCGGGCGTGTGCGTTTGTGTCAGCCACGCGCAGGGTATCGTGCAGGTGTTGACCCGGTTCTGCTGGCAGCGGCGGTCCCGGCGACACGTGGTCACACTGTGCTGGAACTGGGCTGCGGCGCGGGTGCCGCGATCCTGTGCCTGCTGGCCCGTGTGCCGGGTCTGCAGGCCGTTGGGGTCGAGTTACAGGCAAGCTATGCAGAATTGGCACGCCGAAACGCCGCGGAAAATGACGCGCCGCTAGAGGTAGTCGAGGCCGATATCAGTGCATTGCCAGCTACGCTCAAACAGCGGCAATTCGATCATGTACTCGCAAACCCGCCTTATTACCGTGCTGGCGCGCATAGCCCGGCCGATGACACCGGGCGTAGTATTGCGTTGGGCGAGCAAACGCCTTTGGAGACATGGATTGACTGCGCGGCCAAGCGCCTCGCGCCCCGCGGGTACTTGCATATGATCCAGAAAGCCAACCGCCTTCCAGACATTCTGATGGCGTGCGAAGGGCGGCTGGGATCGGTCGAAATCCTGCCGCTGGCTGCCAGAGCCGGTCGTAAGGCCGAACTGGTAATTTTACGGGCCAGAAAGGGTGGCCGCGCCGATTTTCAGCTGCATGCGCCGGTCGTTTTACACGACGGGGATCGGCACGAACGTGATGGGGAAAGTTATACGCCAAAGGTCTCAGACGTATTGCGCGAAGGGGCCTCGCTGCCGGGGTTTTCTGATCAATAGGCATTAACCAGCCGAATTTGTCGGATTTATTACAGATTCTGTGCGTCTGCGGCGTGACAGGCTGGAAACGATGTGGTCAACTTCTTACGTGAACCTGAGACACCAACGAAGGAGTATCGCCATGAGCGTGAGCGCACATCTGACCGAACTGAAGAAAAAGCACGAAACTCTCGGTCTTGAAGTTGAACAAGCCCAACGCTCGCCAGGCATCGATGATCTCCATATTGCTCAACTCAAAAAACAAAAACTAAGGCTAAAAGAAGAGATCGAACGCCTGTCAGCCTAGGTTTTCATACTCGCCCGCGCGGCAATGGCCGCGCCGCCAGTAATCAATAGGGCCGCGATCGCCAGACCCCAGGATGGGGCGGCGATCCCGGCCACAACCAAAGCTAGCGTAGACAACAAGGGTGCCGCGTACGACGCCGTCCCCAAAAGCTGTATGTCGCCTTGCTTGACCCCAATATCCCAGACATAGAACGCCAACCCCACCGGCCCCAGACCTAGGGCGATCACTGACGCCCAGCCAAAGGCACTGTCAGGCCAGACGGTATCTTCGACAGCTAGGTGCAGCGCGGCGGACGCGATGGCAGTCGCAATGCAGAAAACGGCGACAGAGCTGGTTGGTGTATCGCCCAGCCGACGCGACAGGACCGAGTATCCAGACCATGTCAGCGCACATAACAAGGCCAACGCGTAGCCTGGCAGGTGGTCGGTCTGAAACCCGGTGCTGCCACCCCCGGCGATGATCACGGCGGCCCCTGCGAACCCAAGGCACGCGCCGAACAAATGTCCGATGCGCAGGTGTTCGCCCGGTAAAAGTCCGGAAAACAGCACAATGAGCAATGGCCAGAGATATGCGATCAGACCAGCCTCGGCCGCCGGAGCCATGCGCAGGGCCGAGAAATATAGTGCGTGATAGCCGAACAACCCGACTGTGCCGAACAGATAGGTAGTCCACGGCACGTCCCGCAATTGCCGCAACCCACCGCTGCGCCAGGTCCAGATCAGGCCAAGTGTTCCACCAATAGAAAAGCAGATTGCATTCAGCAACAGTGGCGGCGTTGGGGATGACCCGACGGTGAACAAGGCCAGCAGCGACCACAGCAAGACGGCGGCAAACCCGATGGCTGTAGCGCGCGATTTGGTCATGGGCTTTGAATCTCTTCGACCGGGATGATGTTGAAATCGTCCGAGATATGCGCGGTCTTTTCAATTTCGGCCATGAACCAGTCGCGGAAAGCGGCGATTTGGGGCCTGTTTTCTGCACCTGGCAAGCACAGAAACCGAAACCGGCCTTGTGTTTCGATAGCCGTTTTGAACGGAGCAACAAGACGCCCCTCGGTAAGGTCCTTCAAGATCATAGCCCGGCGACCCAGTACCACGCCAACGCCCGCAACCGCAGCATCAATTGCGTGGTCTGCGTTCGAAAAATGCGCCCCATGCGTTGGGGCATAATCCACTCCGACCGCGCGGAACCAGGTCGGCCAATCGCTGGGCGGTTGTAGGAACGCAATCGAATCGTCAAAGATCAATGGTGCGTCCCGCAGGCTGTCGGGGGTGGGGAATTGCTCGGCCAGATCTGGTGTCATCACCGGGGTCAGCCATTCCTTGCGAACTTGCAGGGAATACAATCCTTCATCCCCCCCGTAACCAAATCGAATGGCCACATCCACGTCATCGCGTTCAAGATCCATAATCCGCAACGTTGCCGAGAATTTCAGGTCAATCTCGGGATGCGCCCGTGCAAATTCATACAGGCGCGGTGCCAGCCATTTGGCTGTCAGCGCCGGGCCTGCTGTCACGGTCAGCGAGGTATCGTTGCCCTGTCGGCGCGCAGCTTGCCATGCCGTCTGCAGTGCGGCGAATCCTTCGGCCGCGCCGGGGGCAAGGGCGCGTCCGGCCTCGGTCAACTCAACCGCGCGGTTCAAGCGGTGAAACAAGGGCCGGCCCAGATGTTCCTCCAGTGATTTGATCTGGAAAGACAGGGCTGCCGGGGTCACGCGCAGCTCCTCTGCGGCTTTGGCAAAGGACATGTGGCGTGCTGCGGCGTCAAAGGCACGCAGGGCGGTTAGCGGGGGAAGATAGTCGCTCATCAATACGCAAGAATATCTTAACTGAAACTCAAAGAAAGCTCGTTTGCCGTCTTTCTTGATAAGGCGCATATTGGGTTCAAGTCAAACACAGCTGAACTGAAAGGAAGACTGCCATGATCGAAATAACGACCAACCCCGCAGCTGCCCGCGCCTTTCAGCGGGCCCATGCTGAACGTGGCAAGATGATCAAACACGCCCTTATGTGGCTATTCGGTTCCCGCTGAGCGCAGCGCGCGCGTTCTTACGGGATAAAAAAGGGCCGGTCCGCAATGGACCGGCCCGTTGTCTTTTCAGCGCTTCGGATCAGGCGAAGAACTGTGCTCCGTTGGCCGAGATTGTCGAACCATTGATGAACTGAGAATCGTCGGATGCCAGGAACGCCACGCAACGCGCGATTTCTTCCGGCTCGCCCAGGCGACCAGCTGGGATCTGGCCGATGATGGATTCGCGGACTTTTTCAGGAACAGCCATCACCATCTCGGTTGCGATATAGCCGGGGCAGATCGCGTTGGCGGTAATGCCTGCACGCGCGCCTTCTTGCGCCAGCGATTTAACAATGCCCAGATCGCCCGCTTTGGTCGCAGCATAGTTCACCTGAGCGAACTGGCCCTTCTGACCGTTGATCGAGCTGATGACGATGACGCGACCAAACTTGCGCTCGCGCATTCCGTTCCAGACGGGGTGCACGGTGTTGAACACGCCGGTCAGGTTGGTGTCGATCACCTGGTGCCACTGTTCGGGGGTCATCTTGTGGAACGGCGCGTCGCGAGTGATGCCCGCGTTTGCAACCACGATGTCGATCGCGCCAACCTCGGCTTCGACTTTTTCAATTCCGGCTTTGGATTCGTCGTAATCAGCGACGTTCCACTTGTAGGTGGCGATGCCGGTCTCTTCGGTGAACTTCGCGGCGGCTTCGTCGTTCCCCGCATAGGTGGCTGCAACATTGTACCCTTCGGCCTTGAGCGCCTTGGAAATTGCTGCGCCGATGCCGCGGGAGCCGCCGGTAACGAGTGCTGTACGTGCCATTTAGGAATCCTCCAATTAAAGTCGTCTTGGTAATGCTGTTACTTTGAGAGGTGATCGTGCGCAATATTGTTTCGTCATGATTCTCTAAATTCCGCGTGGCAATATCGTCGCATCTTTGGGTTAAGGACCCAATGTAACAAAAAAGGGCGCCCAAGGGACGCCCTTTTCTATTCGCTTGTCAAAGCACTTAGTCGCGCTCCACGCACAGGGCGACGCCCATGCCGCCACCGATGCAGAGGGTCGCCAGACCTTTTTTCGCGTCGCGGCGTTTCATTTCGAAGAGCAGCGTGTTCAGAACGCGGCAGCCAGACGCGCCAATCGGGTGGCCGATGGCAATTGCGCCGCCGTTCACGTTCACGATCGACGGATCCCAGCCCATGTCCTTGTTCACGGCGCAGGCCTGAGCGGCGAAGGCTTCGTTGGCCTCGACCAGATCCAGATCGTCAACGGACCAGCCCGCTTTTTCCAGTGCTTTGCGCGAAGCGTAGATTGGGCCTACGCCCATGATCGACGGGTCCAGACCGGCGGTTGCATAGGATGCGATACGGCCCAGTGGCTCGATTCCGCGCTTTTCAGCATTTTCGGCGGACATCAGCAGGGTCGCCGCCGCGCCGTCATTCAGGCCGGATGCGTTTGCGGCCGTGACCGAACCGTCCTTCGCGAAGGCCGGACGCAGCTTTGCCATCGCTTCCATGGTGGCGCCATGGCGGATGTATTCGTCAGCGTCCATCACGATGTCGCCCTTGCGGGTCTTGATGGTGAAGGGTGTGATTTCGTCGGCGAACTTGCCAGCCTTTTGCGCGGCTTCAGCCTTGTTCTGCGAAGCGACGGCGAATTCGTCCTGCATGTCACGACTGATCTGCCATTTCTCGGCGACGTTTTCAGCGGTCTGGCCCATGTGATAGCCATTGAACGCATCCCAAAGACCATCGCGGATCATTGTGTCGATGTATTTCATGTCGCCCATCTTTTGACCGGCACGCAGAGCGGCGGCGTGGGGCGAAAGAGTCATGTTTTCCTGACCACCGGCAGCAACGATTTCGGCGTCGCCCAGTTGGATGTGCTGAGCACCCAGAGCCACGGCGCGCAGGCCCGAGCCGCAAACCTGATTGATACCCCAGGCTGCGCTTTCCTGCGGCAGACCAGCGTTGATATGTGCCTGACGGGCGGGGTTCTGACCCTGAGCTGCCGTCAGCACCTGTCCCAGTATGGTTTCGCTGACTTCGCCCTTTTCCACGCCTGCGCGTTCTACTACAGCCTCCAGTACGGCGGCCCCAAGATCATGCGCGGGTGTGTTTGCAAACGAGCCGCCAAAGCTGCCCACTCCGGTGCGCGCGGCGGATGCGATTACTACGTTGGTCATTTAGACAATCCTTTACCGTCAAGGTCCTGCGGGATATTCGACGGCGCGGATCGCACAGAGACAACTCTGTGGCAGTGAGAGCGCCTCATGTTCCCCGCTCCAACTCCACATGGCATAGCGCAACGCTGCAGTTGCAGCAACGGTCAGCTTGCCTCAGGTCGGGTGTGGACCGGCCAAATCACGCTAACTGGCTGTACGCTTGGGTTTTTCCGCCTTCCATGGGGCGGAAACGGTCGGGGGGCCAAACAGGAACCCCTGCAGGCAGTCGACGCCGTTGGCAATTAGGAATTCGGCATCCTTCTGTGTTTCGACTGATTCGGCGGTCACCAGAATCTCGAATTCTCGCGCCACGGCGATCAGGGCCCGTACCAACGCGTGATTGTCCCGATTTTCGCCGATTCCGTGGATGAACTGGCCGTCGATCTTGGCAGCATCAAAGAAAAACTCGCGAAAATTGCGAAAGCTGAAATTGCTGGCCCCAAAGTCGTCAAGCGCAAAGGCGATGCCGCGCGGCTGCAGCCGGTCCATGAAATCGATCACCAGCTCAGGCACCGTCATAGCCGAGCTTTCTGAGATTTCCAAAATCAACCTTTCGCCGATATTGGGGTCTTTCTTCAGAAACCGCTCCAGCACACGTGACCATCGCGCGTAACCGATCGAACGGGCAGACATGTTGATGGACAGGCGAATGTCGGGGTTTTTGGTCAGCGTCCGCAATCCCATTTCAAGCGCGACACAGTCCAGTTCGCGCCCGATTGGAGTGTTTTCCAGTTGTGGCATGAACTCGCGCGCAGGGATGACCCGACCGGTTTCATCTAGCACTCTGATGAACCCTTCATAGAAAGCGACGTCATGCTGCCTGTTCGCTAGCATCACAGGTTGAAAGGCCAGTTTGCACTGTTTGTGCTTCACCGCCTCGGTCGCCATTTCAATCGTCGAGGCATCGCGGGATTTGACAGCCGCGTTCAAGGGGCTGTCCCCACCTTCGGGCAAATCTGCCAGTACCTTCTTCCGCATGTGCAACCCGTTTCCCTTAACGCCGCCGGTCCGGTGACGATTTCAGAGGAAAGGTGTGAATCTGCGGTTAAAGCAAACGCAATTGATTGAAGTCAGGCTTGGGTCAACGTGTCGTTTCCCAGATGCGTCCCAGCGCTGCAAAACCACCGACCACCGCACCCATGAACCCCAAAAGCATCATGCCAAAGCCCAACGCGACGATTCCGGTCGCACCGCCAGCCAGAGCCGTCAACATTGCGAGCACCACTCCGGTAAGACCCATAACGGTGGAAAGGGTTGTCAGTCTGGTCATGTTGCCTCCGGTTACTCGCACTGCACACATCGATTGGATATGGGACGCGAGGGCCGGATTTCAAGAAACGGGTCGATTGGGTCGGCGGCATCAGGCCTGTTTTGCTTGCGTTTTAGGCTGTTTGGTGTCGAATTGTTCGAATCCGGGCGTTCCACGATCTTCCGGGTGGCGGTCCAGATGCTTGGCCTTGATCTGTTCGGAATTGTCCCGGCTGCCATCATGGCTGTAGCCCGGGGGTGCAAAGCAGTAAGCCAGTCGCTGACGTATTGTCAGGCCCGGTTGTGTCGCGTCGCGCCAAATTCCAACCCATTCGTGAAAGGCCACGCGCAGCGGATTGAAGGTGCCGATATTGTGCACCAGCCCATAGTCGACGTGGTCATCTTCCTGTTCGGGGACAAATGTTCCGAACATCTTGTCCCAGATGATGAAAACGCCAGCATAGTTGCAATCCAGATAACGCGCGTTGCGACCGTGATGGGCGCGGTGGTGGCTGGGCGTGTTCATCACCGCCTCGAACCAGCGGGGCATCTTGCCGATGGCTTCGGTATGAATCCAGAACTGGTAGATCAGGTTCAGACCACCGACGAACAGTACCATCGCCGGATGGAAACCTAGTAGGATCAAAGGCGCGCGAACTACCATCATGAAGGTAAACGTATAGGTCCATGTCTGACGCAGGGCGGTGGTCAGGTTGTAGTGTTGCGAGCTGTGGTGGTTCACGTGGCTGGCCCAGACCCAGCGAATGCGGTGACCAAAGCGGTGCACCCAGTAGTAGCGGAAATCATCCAGCACAAAGCACAGAAGGATAACGGGGATAGAGGTGCCCAGGTTCAGCGGCGTGATCTGCCACAGCCACATGAAGAATGCATAGGCGATGAACCCCAACAGAAAGCCGGACGCGATGTTGCCAGCCCCCATGATCAGCGATGTGACAGCGTCCCGCGTCTCATAGCGGCCACCGCGTCCTTTGACGGCGATCCACAGAAACTCGGCCAGAATGGCAGCTATGAAAAAGGGGACGGCCCACTGCACGGCGTCCGGAAATGTCACGTGGTCGGTCATGCGGGCTCCATCAGGTGCTGCCAGTGGCGGCGTTCGCGTTCATCAAGGTGGATTATGGCTTTGGGCGTTCCAAAGTCGTGGAATTGAACCTCGAACCCTTGCGGGTGATCCAGCAGATCAAAGTCCAGCAGGTGCCGGGCAACGGTGTCTGCGCCAAAAGACCACAGCAGACCATATCCTGTTTCGGTTCGGATCAGGGCCGCGTGCCCGTCATGTGCAACGGTGACATCGATGATCGAATCATCCGGCGCATGGCGCAGCCATTCTGACCACGCCAATTCGGGCGATAACACGCGCAATCGGGATCTACCTGTCAGGTGCAGCAACAAGGTTATCCCGGCGATGCCTCCGACCACCAGAACCAATAGAATTTCAAGCGGCATTCCGTCCTCCTGCACGGCAGAGTGCAAAGCGGCAGGCAGGCTGTCAAAGGTGGCGTCGCGTCAGCTATGTTCCAGACTGTCCAGAACCTCATACTGGACAACTCGCTGGACAAACGGCACCAACCCGTCCGGGCCCGAGGCGCGATCCTTTAGGTGAATACAGATATCGGGCCTGCGCGCCGCAATGATGCCCACCATCTCGCCGCGTATCCTGTCATCAAGACCGGCACCCATGATCGCGCAGGCGATGCGCGGCTCTTCGTCCAGCTGCCGTTTGACTTCTTCCTGATCATGCGCGCCAAGCCATTGGATCGGAAGGTGATCCAATTGACGCGCAACATCACCGATCACGTTGGGCAATTTTCCAATCAACAGAACTACCGGTTTCATCGTCGTCTCCCCTTCCTTCAGGTTGCAAACGAAAACCGGCCCATCTGGGCCGGTTTCAGCATAACACAAAACGTTCAGGAAGGCCTGATGCTTCAGCTGTTGCCCTCGACAAGGGTTGAAACGATGGCCTTGGCGCTGTCCGAATTCCACTCGGCATCTCCGATCAGGCGGGCAATCTCGTTGCCGTCGGGGTCGAGAATGACAGTGATTGGCAGGGCGATCACGCCCATTTTGCGTGCAACTGCCGATTGGGGGTCCTGATGACGTGGCAGGTTGTCGATGCCGTTTTCCTCGAAAAACTTCTTGATCCCGGCTGGCGAGTTGCGCCCGGTGGCCAGTGTCACGACCTCGAACTTGTCGCCGCCGAATTCTTCTTGCAGCTCGGCGATCTGGGGCATTTCCTTGCGACACGGCGCGCACCAGGTGGCCCAGAAGTTCAACAGAACATACTTGCCCTTGTAATCCGCAAGCGTCGCGGTGCCGCCGTCATCCTCAAGCTGAAATTCAACTGCTTCGACTGGCTTTGGCTCTTTGTGCAGGATCAGCCGTTTTAAGGAGTCCTCCCGAAGCGGTGCCAGAGTTTCGGCATCCGTGGCCAAAGCCGCGTTTGCACCCAACGCAAGGGCCATATAAAGGGGGATCAGACGAAATAGGCGCATATCAACTCCGGGTTTTCTTACATGACCGATCAATCTTCGAACCAGATGTGGGGCGGCCGCTTTGCCGCCGGTCCAGACGCGATCATGGAGGCGATCAATGCCTCGATCGGGTTCGATCAGCGGATGGCAGCCCAGGACATTGCAGGCTCGCGTGCCCATGCCGCCATGCTGGCTGCCACAGGTGTTATAACTGATAGTGATGCGCAGGCTATTCGGGAAGGGCTGCTCACTGTTTTGTCAGAAATCCAGAACGGAGAATTTCAGTTCTCGACCGCGCTAGAAGACATCCACATGAATGTCGAGGCGCGCCTGAAAGAGGTGATTGGCGAACCCGCAGGCCGTTTGCACACAGGCCGGTCGCGCAATGATCAGGTGGCGACCGATTTCAAACTATGGGTCCGCGATCAGTTTGATGCGGCTGAATCCGGCCTGCTGGCCCTGATCCGCGCGCTTTTGGCGCAGGCTGAGGCTGGTGCTGATTGGGTCATGCCCGGCTTTACCCATTTGCAGGTTGCGCAGCCCGTCACATGGGGCCATCACATGATGGCCTATGTCGAGATGTTTGGCCGCGACCTGTCCCGCGTTCGCGATGCCCGCGCCCGGATGAACGAATCCCCCTTGGGTGCAGCCGCGCTGGCTGGAACGTCCTTCCCCATCGATCGTCAGATGACGGCTGAGGCGCTGGGCTTTGACCGCCCCGCCGCCAACTCACTGGATGCGGTCAGCGACCGTGATTTCGCGCTCGAGTTCCTGTCGACCGCCTCAATCTGCGCTGTGCACTTGTCGCGCTTTGCCGAAGAGCTGGTCATCTGGTCATCGGCTCAGTTCCGGTTTGTTACGCTGTCCGATCGGTTCTCGACCGGTTCGTCAATCATGCCGCAGAAAAAGAACCCTGATGCCGCGGAACTGATCCGTGCCAAAGTGGGTCGGATTTACGGTGCGAATACTGCGCTGATGATGGTGATGAAGGGCCTGCCTCTGGCGTATTCAAAGGACATGCAGGAAGACAAGGAACAGGTCTTTGACGCCGCCGACAATTGGATGCTGGCTCTGGCCGCGATGGAAGGCATGGTCAAGGACATGACCGCCAACCGTGAAAGCCTTGCTGCCGCCGCAGGGTCTGGTTTCTCGACCGCGACCGATCTGGCCGATTGGCTGGTCCGTGTGCCGGGCCTGCCGTTCCGCGACGCGCACCACGTTACCGGATCGCTGGTCGCCATGGCCGAAAGCAAGGGTTGTGACCTGCCTGATCTGACGCTGGAAGACATGCAATCGGTCCATGCGGACATCACCGACAATGTCTATTCTGTCCTTACCGTCGAAAATTCGGTAAACTCACGCCAGTCTTATGGTGGCACCGCGCCGGGTCAGGTGCGTGCGCAGGTCAAGCGGTGGAAGGCGCTGGTGTGATGCAGATACTACGTGTGGTGCTTCTTATTTCGGCCGGGGTTGTCCTGGCCGGCTGCGGAGCAGACGGCGAACCCATCCAACCCACGATGAGCGCAAATATCGGTGTTGGCAGCAGCGGCACGTATGGCGGTGTCGGGGTCGGCCTGCGACGCGGTGGGCTGGGCGTTTTCCTAGGGTTGTAATCGTCGATGGCAATCTCGCACAACCATGCCTATTTGAACGGCATAGTGGCCGAGTGCCAAATTCAAAAAAGAAGTCAAAACAATGAAAATCATCGGCCTGATCCTCTCGCTTGTCGTACTGGCAGCTTGCGACCCAACATATAAACCCCGCCCCGAGCCCGCAGAGACATCAACCGGGAACGGCATCAAAATCTCGGGCTATGGCCGGGTCGGTGTTTCCACATCGAACTGATCTTGCGCGGAATCCATTGATCCGCGTGGTCATTTTGGTCTAAGCGCGCAGTCATGGATCACTTTCTCTACCGCGACGGCGCGCTATACGCCGAGGATGTCCCGATTTCCGAAATCGCAGCCGCGGTCGGAACACCGTTTTATGTTTATTCCACCGCCACGCTGTTGAGGCACTTCCAGCTGTTTGATGACGCGCTGGAAGGGATGGACCATCTAGTCTGCTATGCCATGAAAGCGGCCAGCAATCAGGCGATCCTGAAGACGCTGGCACAGGCCGGTGCGGGGATGGACGTGGTCTCGGGCGGGGAATACCTGCGTGCCAAGGCGGCTGGCGTGCCGGGCGACAAGATCGTGTTCTCGGGCGTTGGCAAGACCGCGGATGAGATTCGCGCTGCGCTGAGCGGCGGTATCCGCCAGTTCAACGTGGAATCCGAACCTGAGATGGAAGTGATCAACGCCATCGCGTTGGAACTGGGTGTGGTCGCGCCGATCACCGTTCGGGTGAATCCGGACGTAGACGCCAAGACCCATGCCAAGATCGCGACTGGCAAGTCTGAGAACAAGTTTGGGATCCCGATCGCACGCGCATCTGAGGTTTATGCCCACGCAGCCAGCCTTCCGGGGCTGGAGGTGATCGGTATCGACGTCCATATCGGCTCGCAACTGACCGAGTTAGAGCCGTTCGAGATGGCATACACCAAAGTCGCCGAACTTACCGAAAAGCTGCGGTCCGAGGGACACAATATCCGACGCCTTGATCTGGGCGGGGGATTGGGCATTCCATACACCCGCGCCAATGACGCACCACCGTTGCCGGTGGAGTATGGCGCGTTGATCAAGAAAACGCTGGGCCGTCTGGGCTGCGAGATCGAGATCGAACCTGGCCGCCTGATTGCCGGAAACGCCGGTCTGATGGTCAGCAAGGTAATTTACGTGAAATCCGGCGAGGGCCGTGATTTTCTGATCCTCGACGGGGCGATGAACGACCTGATCCGCCCGGCGATGTACGAGGCGCATCACGATATTGTGGCCGTGCAAGAACCCGCCCCGGGTGTTGAACAGCAACCCTATGACATTGTCGGCCCGGTTTGCGAAAGCGGTGATACCTTTGCCAAGGAACGCAACATGCCACCCCTTTCACCGGGCGATCTGGTCGCGTTCCGCAGCGCCGGGGCCTATGGCGCGGTGATGTCCAGCGAATACAATACCCGCCCCCTGATCCCCGAGGTTCTGGTGCACGGGGATCAATTTGCAGTTATTCGTGAACGCCCGAGCTTTGACGAAATCATAAACCGCGATACCATACCTGAGTGGCTTTGACGCGATAGGCGCGTGGGCCCGATCAGGAGGCCCGCTTTGCGCGCAAAACACAACCTGCCGATCCCAAGACTGTCCCTGTGGCTGACGCACGCAGGGATGCTGGCCGAGCAGTTCTTGCGGGCATTTTGGCCGTTTTTCTCGGTTTTGATGGCGATTCTGGCGGCTTTGATGCTGGGCTTGCAGGACGAGGTCCGCGTTGAAATCGTCTGGGGTGTGGGCGCCGTAGCATTGCTGGGATTGGCCGCTACGCTGTTTGTTGGTGCAAGGCGATTCCATTTCCCTTCACGTGCCGAAGCGCTGATGCGGCTGGATGCGGCGATGCCGGGGCGGCCTATCCAAGCTTTGATAGATGATCAGGCCATCGGCGCGATGGACACGGATTCTGTCGCGTTGTGGCGCGCGCACCAGAATAGGATGGCGCGACGTGTTGCGCAGGCGGAACCTGTCAAACCCGATTTGCGGCTGGCGGATCGCGACCCTTATGCGCTGCGTTATTCAGCACTGCTGGCGCTGGTGATCGCGGCGATGTTCGGGTCGTTCTGGCGCATCGGCTCGGTGGCCGAGATGACGCCGGGCGCTGCTGTGGCAGGGCAAGGGCCCAGCTGGGAAGGCTGGGTTGAGCCGCCGCGTTACACCGGGCTACCGACGCTGTATCTGGCTGATCAATCCGATCCGACGTTGTCCGTTCCGCAGGGCAGTCGTATCACTCTTCGCTTCTACGGGGAAATCGGCGCGCACAGTTTGACGGAAACCACCACGCCTTTGGGCACTGAGGCGGCCACCGAGCCGGACCAGGATTTTGTCGTCGAACGCTCGGGCCAGTTCAAAATCGACGGCCCATCGGGCCGCGATTGGGCGCTGAACGTTATTGCGGATACCCGCCCACAGGTGGCCGTGGCCGGTTCCGCCGAGTCCGAGGCCGGCGGTCAGATGAAACTGCCATTTGCTGCCAGCGATGATTATGGCGTGGTATCCGGCTCGGCGGTGATCGAACTGGATCTGGCCTCGGTCGACCGCCGGTATGGTTTGACCTCTGCGCCTGAGCCGCGCGAGGTCATCAAGGTTGAACTGCCCATGCCGATCACCGGTGATCGGGCGGATTTCACCGAAGATCTAATCGAGGATTTTTCACAGCATCCATGGGCGCATTTGCCGGTAAAAGTAACCCTGATGGCCCGAGACGCGGCGGATCAAGAGGGGCAATCCGAGCCTTATGCGACTGCGCTGCCCGCGCGCCGGTTCTTTGACCCGCTGGCCGCCGCCGTGATCGAACAGCGCCGCGATCTGCTGTGGACGCGCGAAAACGCGACCCGGGTTTCGCAAATGCTGCGGGCGGTATCGCACTTGCCCGAAGAGCTTTTCCGGTCCGACACCGCCTATCTGCGCCTGCGCGTGATCCTGCGCCGTTTGGAGATGTTCAACGAGTACGGCCTGAAACCGGAACAGCAGGCAGAAATCGCCGAGGCGCTTTGGGAGCTAGGTGTTCTGATAGAAGACGGTACCCTTGCCGACGCGCTGGAACGCATGCGCCGGGCGCAGGAGCGCCTGACAGAGGCGATGAAAAACGGTGCCACGGATGAAGAGATCGCCGAGTTGATGCAGGAACTGCGCGAGGCAACGCAGGACTACATGCGCCAATTGCAACGTCTGGCGCAGGAAAACAGCGAGTTCGACGAGAACCAGCAAGGTCAGGACGGCGAGTCCATGCAAATGACGCAGGACGACCTGCAACGCATGATGGACCGAATTCAGGAGCTGATGGAACAGGGCCGCATGGCCGAGGCGCAGCAAGCGCTGGAAGAGTTCCAGCAGATGATGGAGAATATGCGCGTTACCCAGGGCCAGGGTCAGGGACAACAGTCCGAAGGCCAGCAGGCGATGGAAGGATTGGCCGAAACTCTGCGCGAACAGCAAGGTCTGAGCGATCAAGCCTTCCGTGATCTGCAGGAACAGTTCAACCCCGGCGCGCAAGCCGGCGAAAGCCAGGGCAACGAAGGCCGCTCGGGTGGGCAGGGCCGGGGCCAGAGCCACGAAGGACAAGGCGGTCAGGGTCAGGGGACTGACGAACAGGGCAGCGGCAGCCAGCAAGGCCAGGGGTCACTTGCAGATCGCCAACAGGCCTTACGCGATGAGCTGAACCGCCAGCAACAAGGATTGCCCGGAACCGGAACCCCCGAAGGTGACGCCGCGCGCGATGCGCTGGACCGTGCCGGGCGCGCGATGGAGGGTGCCGAAGAAGCCCTGCGCGGCGATGATCTGGCCGAAGCAATCGACCAACAGTCCGAAGCGATGGAGGCCCTGCGCGAGGGCATGCGATCCCTGGGCGAGGCGCTGGCACAAAACCAGCAGAACCAGCCGGGCCAAGGTTCGCAGGAAGGCGACATGCAAGCCGACAACCGTGATCCGCTGGGCCGCGCCCCAGGGGCCAATGGCACAATCTCGACCGATGAAAACCTGCTGCAGGGTGAAGATGTCTATCGCCGCGCCCGCGAATTGCTGGACGAAATCCGCCGCCGGACTGGGGAATCGGATCGCCCCCAGATCGAACTGGAATACCTCAAGCGCCTGTTAGAAAGATTCTGATCTCAATTAGTTCTGAGACGTGCCAGACCCGGTCTGTGCCTCAAGCCACAAACGCGCCTGATCCACCAGAGAGACATAGCTGTTGAGAACCGGGTCAGCCTGCGGCACCGCTTCGGAAATCTTCTGAGAATTGCTGTAGATCAGCAACAGGATCACGCCGATAATCAGAATCAGCAGGAACCCGCGCCGGAACCCGCCAGACTTGGCGGGCGGGGGCATGTCCTCGTCCAGCTTTGGCAGGGGGTCGTCGCTGCGTAGGCTGGAATTGATTGCCTCGACATCCGGCAGCGCGTCTTTCTGACCGAAATCCTTTGCGGTTTCTGTCGCGATCAGGTCCTTAGCGGTTTTTTCCACTTCGGGCGGCGCGTCGAGAGCCAAATCGGTCTGCGTCTCAAGGCTACCGCCTTCGTGGGCGCGCAGGTCTGCTTCGCGGGCCGCTTCTTCCTTGAGGATGTTGGCAACCGCCGGGTCGACATTGCCAGTCGAGGAAGCTGCGGCAGGTTCGGGCTCTGATTTGGGCTCTTCGACAGGTTTCGCGACAATCTCTGGCGTTTCCGCCTTTGCCGCGGGTTCGTCCGCGGGCGGTTCCGGCTTTACCGGTTCAGATGCAGTTTCGGGGTATTTGGCCTGAAACCAAGTCTTTTCGCAGTTGGAACACTGCACATCGCGGCCTTCCTCGGGAATGACCTCGTCTGGCACTTCGTACTGAGCACCACAATTCGGACAAGTAAGACGCATGCTGCCTCCCGGTCGGGGGCCCGACCTGATAATAGTTTTTTCAGGGATGTTATTCCGTTAAGACCTGACCGCAAAGGGTGTTTTCGGTTTCACACGGCAAGTGTCACCAATTCGACCCGGTGCAGGCATTGAAACCACAACCGCGCTCGGGCAAGAAGGGCGGCAACAATAATTGGGGGCCCTTGTGATCGAGCTGGAAAACGTCAGCTACACCTATGGTGATGGTGAGTTGCTAAGCGACGTGTCGCTTCAGTTGCAGCCGGGGTCGTTCCATTTTCTGACCGGTCCGTCGGGTGCGGGCAAGACGACTTTGCTCAAGCTATGTTATGGCGCGTTGCTGGCCACATCAGGACGGATGACCGCATTTGAGCAGGACATTGCACGCCTGGACCGAGATCAGATGGCGCTGCTGCGTCGCCGGATCGGGGTCGTGCATCAGGATTGCCGATTTCTGGACCATATGACCTTGGCTGAAAACGTCGCTTTACCGTTGATGGTGTCCGGCAAAGGCGAGAATGCGCAGAAAGAAGACCTGCTGGAATTGCTGAACTGGGTCGGGCTGGGCACACGGCTTGATGCGCTTCCTCCGGAACTTTCCGGGGGCGAACGTCAGCGCGCAGCTTTGGCGCGGGCGGTTATCTTGTCGCCGGACGTTGTGCTGGCCGATGAGCCGACCGGCAATGTGGATTGGGAAATGTCCCAGCGATTGCTGCGCCTGCTGGTCGAGTTGAACAAGATGGGCAAGACCGTGCTGATCGCGACCCATGACCTGAGCCTAATCCGCGCGGCCAAAAGCCAGGTTCAGGCCCGTGTCCTTCGGATATCGCAGCGCCAGATTCAATTGGCGGGGGCGGATCTATGAACAAGGGCACCATCCGCAGCATGCTGGTGCGCGACAAACGCGCAGATCGGGTTGTTCCACCATCCGGCTACACGGCGCAGCTGACACTGTTCGTTTCTGGCGCGATGGCCTTTCTGGCCGTTTTCGCGCTTGCCTTGTCGCTGGCATCAGGCCGGCTGGCCGACCGTTGGGCATCGGAACTAGCAGGGGCTGCCACTTTGCGTATAAACGCGCCCGCCGAACAGCTTTCCGCCCAGACCGAGGCCGCGCTGACCGTGCTGGCCCAAACCCCAGGCGTTGCGTCGGCACGCGCCCTGACCGCAGAGGAACAGGTCGCGCTTTTGTCCCCGTGGTTCGGTCCTGATTTGCCGCTGGATACTCTGCCTGTTCCGCAACTAATAGAAATCATCGAGGGCGAACCGGGTCTAGATACCGCTGGCTTGCGCTTGCGACTTGGCGCCGAAGTGCCCGGCGCCGTGCTGGACGACCATTCACGCTGGCGCGAGCCGCTGGTCGAGGCGGCAAACTCGCTGCGGCGATTGGGCTGGGTGTCTATCCTGCTGATTGGCGGCGCAACGGCGGCGATGATCACGCTGGCGGCCAATGCCTCATTGGCGGCCAATGCCCAAATCATCGAAGTCCTGCGCCTTGTCGGTGCCCGTGATCGTTTCATCGCCAGCGCATTTGTACGGCGGTTCACATATCGCGCTTTCTTCGGTGCGCTGGTCGGCGTGCTGTTCGGCATGACCGGTGTTCTGCTGTTGCCCGAAGCCTCGGTAGAGGGCGGGTTTCTGACTGGATTGGGTTTTCAGGGGGTTGGCTGGCTGTTGCCTGCGCTGATACCTCTGCTGGGGGCTGCGGTGGCGTTCTTGGCCACCTGGACAGCGGCGGTGCGCAAATTGAAGGAGCTTTCGTGATGGCTACAGCGATCCAATGGGTGCGCTCTCTGATCTTCATGATCGTGATTTATGCGTGGATGCTGATCCTTGGTATCGTTTTCGCGCCTTACGCGCTGTTTACCAAACGCGGGGCTTTGCAGGCATGTAAAACCTACGCGCGATCGACGATCTGGTTGGCCAGCTGGATGGTTGGCATCCGTTGTGAGGTTCGCGGAAACGTTCCAGTGGACGAGGTCGTAATTGGAGCCAAACACCAGTCCTTTCTCGACATCATCATGATTTTCAGCGCCATTCCGCACGGCAAGTTCATTATGAAAAGGGAACTGCTGTATACCCCGGTTATCGGTCTCTATGCCCGCCGCCTTGGGTGTATACCGGTTGATCGCGGCAGAAAGGGTGCTGCCGTCGCCAAGATGGTCAAAGACGTGGCTAAAGAGTTCTCTGAACCCGGGCAGCTTGTGATTTACCCGCAGGGCACACGCGTCGCACCGGGGGCGAAGAAACCTTACAAAGTTGGGACGGCAGTTCTGTATGAAGGACTGGGCTTTCCTTGTGTGCCGGTTGCGACGAATGCTGGTGTTTTCTGGCCGCGTACCGGGGTTATGCGCAAACCTGGTCTTGCAATCGTCGACTTTCTTGACCCGATCGAACCGGGTGTGGGGCGGGATCAATTTCTTGGACGTCTGGAAGACGTGATCGAAACACGATCCAATGCATTGATGCGAGAAGTGGGGTTTGAACCGGATGGAGCTCATTAAGAACATCGAAACGCTTGAGGCGCTCTACGGCACACCGGGCGCGCCTTCACTGCGCAAAGTGGCCAGACAGCTCACTCCGCTTTATCGCAAATGGATCATGGCGTCGCGCCTGTGCATCCTCAGCACCGTCGGGCCCGAGGGTGTCGATGGCAGCCCGCGAGGTGACGACGGCCCGGTTGTACTGGAACTTGATCCGCACACACTGGCGATGCCTGACTGGCGCGGAAATAATCGGCTGGACAGCCTGCGTAATATCGTTCGCGACCCGCGAGTGTCGTTGATGTTCATGGTGCCGGGGTCCAACAGTGTCGTGCGATTGAATGGCACGGCGCATGTGACAGCTGATGAAAATTTGCGCGTGCAGTTCGAAAAGCAGGGCAAAAAACCAGCAACAGTAATCGTAATCGAAATCACTGAGATTTACACCCAATGCGCCCGCGCCTTGATGCGAGCCCGTACCTGGGTCAGTGGCGACGAGACCGCGCATGTGCCGACCGTCGGTGAAATCCTCGCCGAGTCGTCGGACGGCGAGGAAGGCGGCACGCAATATGATCAGGAATGGGGCGCGCGCGCCGCGAAGACGATGTGGTAGGCGCGGGATCAGGCTGCCGCGGCACCGATCCGGGCTACCTTTGATATCCAGCGGTCCACGCTGCCGGGTTTGGGATAGCTGGCACCCGAAAAGTAAGTGAACCGGGTCGGTTTGAACCCGACAAATCCAAGTATCTGATCACGGATCTGGCGGATCAGCGCTTGCCTGTAGATCAGACGCATGAACCAACCCGGCGTGTCAGAGGTCAGGATGACACGTGCCGTGCGCCCTGTCAGCATGGGTGCTGGAAATCCAATCCTTGTTGTATTTCGCGTGTCGAAGGTGCGTCCGGGAATGAATGCCCGGTCAATCAAACCTTTCAGCTTGGCTGGCAAACCGCCCCACCACATCGGTGCCGTCAGGACAAGGTGTTCGCTCCATTCAAAATCCTGCAGCACTTGTTCCAATGCGGGTTCCAACGGTTTGAAGTCCTCATAGTTTCCCTGACCGAAGTCATGGTCAAACTGCAAGTCGCTTAGGTGAATCATGCGAACGTCGTGCCCCTGTTGTTTGGCCGCGTCGGCATAGGTTTCTGCAAATGTTCGGGACAGGCTGGTTTCGCCTGGGTGTCCGTCGAGGATCAGGATTTTCTTAGGTTGCATCGCGAATCTCCAAAAATGACCGTGGTCAGTTTATAATTGGAAAAAATGACCGTGGTCAATTACAAAATTTGACCACGGTCAAAAAACATGCGAACAGAGCATATGCAAAAGACAGTTCAAAAGAGAACCCTCAAAACGCGCGCCCGATTAATCAAGGCCGCAGAGGACGTTATCGAAAGAAACGGCTATCAGGCTTTGCGGGTGGAAGACGTGGTTCAGGCAGCCGGGGTCGCAAAGGGAACCTTTTTTGCGCATTTCCGGGACAAAGACGCGCTAATGGAAATGCTGATTGGTGAGAGGCTGGTTACCTGTTTCGATCAGGTCGAACAAGGTCCTGTCCCACGCACGGCCCCCGAGATCGCCGATGCCCTGCAACCGATCCACGCCTTCATGACGTCCGAGCGCTATGTGTTTGATCTGATCATCCGGTACTCAGGCGCTACGGCAATCACCGAGATCGGGCCCATAGCGCGCTGCTTCGAACGCTATGTCAGACTGGTTGCTGACTGGTTGGAAACCGCGAAGGTGCGCAAAGACATATCCCCCGACCTGCTGGCCGAAGGGGTTCAGGCCTTTGCTATTCAGTCCATGTCGCTGAAGTTCTGCGCGCTTCATGAGGCAGAGAGTTTTTCAGATAGGTTAGAAATCTATCTGGACGCGTGGTTAACCCCGGCAACCTGACGGCGGCCGGGGTTTCATATTAACTGTGAATCGGTCCGTCGCCACAGGCCAACGCAGCCTCACGCACGGCTTCCGAATAAGTTGGGTGGGCGTGGCAGGTCAGGGCCAGATCCTCGGCCGAGGCGCCGAACTCCATCGCCACACAGACTTCATGAATCAGATCGCCAGCACCGGGGCCGATGATGTGGCAGCCCAGAATGCGATCCGTTTCCTTGTCAGCTAGGATTTTTACAAATCCGTCGGTCATCAAGTTGGCTTTTGCACGACCGTTGCCCATGAACATGAATTTGCCGACCTTATAGGCGCGGCCCTGTTCTTTCAGGGTTTCTTCGGTTTCGCCCACATTTGCGACCTCTGGCCAGGTGTAGATCACACCCGGAATGACGCCATAATTCACATGGCCGTGCTTGCCCGCGACTTGTTCGGCCGCGGCCATGCCTTCATCCTCGGCCTTATGGGCCAGCATGGGGCCTTCCGTCACGTCGCCGATAGCGTAAATGCCTGGAACATTAGTCTGCCAATCAGAACCGACCTTAATCTGACCACGCGGCGACATTTCGACGCCCAATGCCTCAAGACCCAAACCGTCGGAATAGGGTTTGCGCCCGGTTGCAACCAGCACAGTGTCGGCCTCGATCACATGCTCGCTGTCATCCTTGCGCAGCTTGTAAGTAACTTTGGCCTTGGTCTTGGTGGCTTCGGTCTTTTGGACCGCCGCGCCCATGACAAATTTCAGGCCCTGTTTTTTCAAGATACGTTGGAATGTTTTCTGAACCTCGGGGTCCATGCCCGGAGTGATCGCGTCCAGGAATTCGATCACAGTCACCTCAGCCCCCAGCCGTTGATAGACCGAGCCCAATTCCAGTCCGATCACACCGGCGCCGATTACGACCATCTTTTTCGGGATCTTGTTCAGAGACAAAGCTCCGGTCGAAGTCACGACAACCTTTTCGTCCACTTCGACACCGGGAAGCGAAGAAGGCTCGGACCCGGACGCGATGATGATGTTCTTGGCGGTGTGAACTTCATCACCCACTTTGACCTGACCGGCTGCGGGGATCGAGCCCCAGCCTTTCAGCCAGTCGATTTTGTTCTTTTTGAACAGAAACTCGATGCCTTTGGTGTTGCCATCGATCGTTTCCTGCTTGTAGCCCTGCATCTGTTTCCAATCGACCGAGGGACTTTTGCCCTTCAGGCCCATCTTCGCAAAGTTATGTTCGGCCTCATGCAGTTGATGGCTGGCATGCAGCAGCGCCTTGGAGGGGATACAGCCGACGTTCAGGCAGGTTCCACCCAGAGTTTCACGCCCTTCGACGCAGGCAGTCTTCAGACCCAGCTGCGCGCAACGGATGGCGCAAACATAGCCGCCGGGGCCCGATCCGATTACGATAACGTCATAATTTGCCATGTGTCAGGTCCTTATCGATTACGGGGACGGCGGCAATTTTCTGCACGCCGGGGCGTTTCCCCATTACATTATCCATGTCAGCGACTGAATCAAAAGACAGCCGCCAGCAACATTACGGTGTTGGCCAACAAGCCAACAATCCAAATCACGGTTCGCCAAGGCGTCCCACCCATTGCGTAGGCGGGGACGTAGAGGATGCGGGCGATCAAATAGATCCAGCTACAGGCCGCAGTGAGCCCGTTCGACTGGCCCGAAACCGTCACGACAAGCGCCGCAATTGCGAACAGAACCAACCCCTCGGTGTGGTTGCTGAGGGCACGGTGCAGACGCCCCGAAACCCCCGGTTTGTCAAAGGGGATATCCCGCGGGCCAATCGCAAGGCCAAGGTCAATCTTTCCGTGTCCTGCAGCCAGATAGACCACGAATTGCGCGACCCAAAGTAATGCGGCAAGGGCCAGGACGGTTAGTTCCGTGGTCATCCAGTGGTTCCCTTTGAGCTGTCGAAAGTCATCGCGTTACCCGTTCGTGCCGCGCCCCAATGGGGAGGCGCAGCTTCATGCTTTCAGACAGGGTCCAGAACCTTGGTCTGGATATGTGCCACGCCACCACGTTCGTGGTGCATGGCCAGCTCTTCGGATTCGATGAAGCTCTGGGCCCGGTCGAGATCGGTGATCTCGAACAACGCGACCGCGTGGTCCTTGCGATCAGGGTCTTTCCAGATATGGAGGTCGCGGATGCCCGCGGCCTCTCTCATCGGTTTGTCTTCTTCGAACACCTTTAGCCAGACATCAAAATCTGCCACGTCAGCTTGCCAGAGTACATGTGTTGCCATGATTACAGATCCATCAGCAGACGGCGCGGGTCTTCCAGCGCCTCTTTCACACGTACAAGGAACGTCACCGCGCCCTTGCCGTCAACAATCCGGTGGTCATAGGACAGTGCCAGATACATCATCGGGCGGATCTTGATCTCACCATTGATGACCATTGGACGGTCCTGGATCTTGTGCATGCCAAGGATACCCGACTGCGGCGGGTTCAGGATCGGTGACGACATCAGCGAGCCATAGACGCCACCGTTCGAGATGGTGAAGGTGCCGCCCTGCATCTCTGCCATGGACAACTTGCCATCACGAGCGCGCTTGCCCTTTTCGGCGATAGCCTTTTCGATATCCGCGAAGGACATGCTGTCGGCGTCGCGGATGACAGGAACAACCAGACCTTGCGGCGTCCCAGCGGCCACGCCCATGTGCACGAAGTTCTTGTAGACGATGTCAGTGCCATCGATCTCGGCGTTGACTTCCGGAACCTCTTTCAGCGCATGACAGCACGCCTTGGTGAAGAAGGACATAAAGCCCAGTTTCACGCCGTGCTTTTTCAGGAACAGCTCTTTGTATTCATTGCGCAGGCCCATCACCTCGGTCATGTCCACCTCGTTGAAGGTGGTCAGGATTGCCGCAGTGTTCTGCGCATCCTTCAAACGCTTGGCGATGGTTTGGCGCAGGCGGGTCATGCGCACGCGCTCTTCGCGGGCGGCATCCTGTGCTGCGACCGGTGCCCGAGGCGCTTGCGCCGGTGCCGGTGCTGCCGCCGCAGGTGCCGGGGCCGCGGCCGTAGTCGCTGCGCGGGCAACATCCTCTTTCATGATCCGCCCATCACGACCGGTGCCTGTGACCTGATCCGCGGACAAACCGGCCTCTGCCATAGCTTTTTCGGCGGATGGCGCGTTGGCGATGTCCTTGCCGGTGCTTGCTGCTGCAGCCGGGGTTGCCGCCGCAGCTGCCGGAGCAGCGACGGACCCTGCCGCTGCGCCCGAAATCACCGCCAGTTTGGCCGACGCCTCAACTGTTGCGCCTTCGGGGGCAACGATTTCTGCCAGAACACCCGCAGCCGGGGCCGGAACCTCGACCGAGACCTTGTCGGTTTCCAGCTCACACAGCATCTCGTCCTGTGCGACGCTGTCGCCGACCTGTTTGAACCATGTCGAAACGGTCGCTTCAGTCACGGATTCACCCAAGGTCGGCACCATGACGTCAACACTGCCGCCAGACGCCGCCGGAGCAGCCGCAGCCGCCGGGGCCGGTGCGGCTACCGGGGCAGGAGCTGCGCCTTCACCTGCAGCGATGGTGGCCAGCAGAGCGTCAACGCCAACGGTTTCACCTTCGGCGGCGACGATTTCGCCCATCACGCCAGCGGCAGGAGAGGGGACTTCAACGGTGACCTTGTCAGTCTCCAACTCACACAACATTTCATCAACCGCGACGGCGTCGCCGGGTTTCTTGAACCATGTCGCAACCGTGGCTTCGGTAACCGACTCGCCAAGCGTGGGAACTCGAACTTCAATGGACATCGATTATTTTCCTTCAATGCTCAGCGCTTCGTCGACCAGCGCTTCTTGTTGGGCTTTGTGTTGGCTGGCCAGACCCGTCGCGGGAGAAGCCGATGTGGAGCGGCCGACATAACGCGGCCGCGTGTGCTTGGCGCCGATGCGGGTCAGAACCCATTCGATATTCGGTTCGATAAAGGTCCATGCACCCTGGTTCTTGGGTTCTTCCTGACACCAGATCATTTCGGCACCCTTAAAGCGCTCCAGCTCATTAATTAGCGAATGAGCTGGGAAGGGATAGAACTGCTCAATCCGCATCAGGTAGACATCATCGATGCCGCGCGCATCGCGTTCTTCGAGTAGATCGTAGTAGACCTTGCCGGAACACATCACCACGCGTTTGACCTTGTCGTCCTTGACCAATTTGGTTTCCGAGTTTCCGTGCTGTGCATCGTCCCACAACACGCGGTGGAAGCTTGAACCAGTGGTGAACTCTTCTGCTGTGCTGACCGCCAGCTTGTGGCGCAGTAACGATTTGGGCGTCACCAGGATCAGCGGCTTGCGGAAGGTCCTGTGCAGCTGACGGCGCAGGATGTGGAAATAGTTTGCAGGGGTCGTGCAGTTGGCCACGATCCAATTGTCCTGGCCGCACATCTGTAGGAACCGTTCCAGACGCGCTGACGAGTGTTCAGGCCCCTGACCCTCGAAGCCGTGTGGCAACAGGCACACCAGACCGGACATGCGCAGCCATTTGCTTTCGCCCGAGCTGATGAACTGGTCGAACATGATTTGCGCGCCGTTGGCAAAATCACCGAATTGCGCTTCCCACAGGGTCAGTGCATTCGGTTCCGCCAGTGAGAATCCATATTCAAAGCCCAGCACCGCGTATTCGCTGAGCATCGAGTCGATTACATCGTATTTCGACTGGCCCTCACGAATGTTGTTCAGTGGGTAGTACCGTTCTTCAGTTTCCTGATGTATGAAACCCGAGTGACGCTGACTGAACGTCCCGCGCGTCGCATCCTGCCCTGACAGGCGCACCGGATAGCCTTCGGTCAGCAGCGAGCCAAAGGCCAGGGCCTCACCAGTCGCCCAGTCAAACCCTTTGCCGCTTTCGAACATCTGTTTCTTTTGATCCAAAAGACGTGAGACGGTACGGTGCACTGCGATATCTGCTGGTGTGTGGCTCAGCGCGTTGCCAATCTGCGCCAGCGTTTCCGGTTTAATTGCTGTGTCGCCGCGGACATATTCATCTTTGTTCTTGTCCAGATGCGACCAGCGCCCGTCCAGCCAGTCAGCCTTGTTGGGCTTATAGTCTTTGCCCGCCTCGAACTCATCATTCAGATGCGCCTGGAAGGCGGCCTTCATATCCTCGATTTCGCCTTCGGGGATCAGGCCGTCTTTGACCAGGCGCTCGGTGTACAGCGACAGCGTCGTCTTATGCGTCTTGATCTTCTTGTACATGATCGGGTTGGTGAACATGGGCTCATCGCCCTCGTTATGCCCGAACCGGCGATAGCAGAAAATGTCGATAACCACGTCCTTGTGGAACTTCTGCCGGAATTCGGTCGCAACCTTGGCGGCATGCGTTACAGCCTCGGGATCGTCGCCATTCACGTGGAAGATCGGTGCCTCAACCATCAGCGCGATATCGGTGGGGTAGGGGCTGGAGCGGCTGAAATGCGGCGCGGTGGTAAAGCCAATCTGGTTGTTCACCACGATATGCATCGTACCGCCGGTTTTATGACCCTTAAGGCCAGACAGGCCAAAGCCTTCGGCGACAACACCTTGACCCGCAAAAGCCGCATCGCCGTGCAGCAGGATGCCCATAACCTTGGTCCGGTCTTCGTCACCCAACTGATCCTGTTTTGCGCGAACCTTGCCCAGAACAACCGGGTTCACAGCTTCAAGGTGGGAGGGGTTTGCAGTCAGCGACAGATGGACACTGTTGCCATTGAATTCACGGTCGCTGGACGCGCCGAGGTGGTATTTCACATCGCCGGAACCATCCACATCTTCGGGTTTGAAGCTGCCGCCCTGGAACTCGTTGAAGATGGCGCGATAGGGTTTGCGCATCACGTTGGCCAGAATGTTCAGGCGGCCCCGGTGCGGCATGCCGATGACGATATCACTGACACCCAGCGCACCGCCGCGCTTGATGATCTGCTCCATCGCGGGGATCAAGGCTTCGCCGCCGTCCAGGCCGAAACGCTTGGTGCCCATGTATTTAACGTGCAGGAACTTCTCGAAGCCTTCGGCCTCGACCATCTTGTTCAGGATCGCCTTGCGGCCTTCCTTGGTGAACTGGATTTCCTTGCCGTACCCTTCGATCCGTTCCTTCAGCCACGCGGCTTCTTCCGGATTTGAGATATGCATGTACTGCAGCGCGAATGTGCCGCAATAGGTCCGTTTCACGATCTCGACAATCTGGCGCATGCTGGCCATCTGCAAACCCAGCACATTGTCGATAAAGATCGGGCGGTCCATGTCGGCTTCGGTGAAGCCATACGTCCTGGGGTCCAATTCCGGGTGGGTGCTGGCGGCGCGCATGCCCAACGGGTCCAGATTTGCGGCCAGATGGCCCCGGATACGATAAGCCCGGATCAACATCAGCGCTCGCAGACTGTCCAGAACCGCCCGTTTGATCTGGTCTTCGCTGACCTGAACGCCCTTGGCCTCGGCCTTGTCCTTAATCTTGTCGCCTGCTGCCCTGGCGTCGATTTCGGCCCACTCTCCGGTCAACGCTCCGGTCAGATCATCCGTCGGCATCGGAGGCCAGTCGGTCCGAGCCCAGGATGGTCCTTCGGCCTCGCGCTGGACGTCCGGCGTGGCGTCGCCCATCGCCCGGAAAAAATCGACCCAGGCCGCATCTACAGCGTTCGGGTCCTTGGCGTACTGGGCATAAAGCTGCTCCAGATATTCAGCATTATGCCCCTGCATAAAGCTTGAGGCATGAAAGGCAGAGTTGGGCGTATGTTCGGTCATTGGGCTACCTCATATGGGTTGGGACCGTATTGGTTGGTGCCTGGCTGGCTGGGGCGGGTCAGCCACCACAGGACCAGGAGGGGCGAGATCATCAGGATTAGGATGGTCGGTATAACAATCAATAAAGTCGCGCGGGTGAACAGGATGTTCAAACCCCCGCCATGCTGGAACTGGTCGGACAGCCCGATGCCAAAGATCAGCACAACAAAGGCACCGACAATCAACAGGATCGGCAACAGAGCAAAAAGCCCACTGCGCCCGGTGTCGTGCATCCGACGCCATGCGACGGCCAGATGCGGGATAAACACGATCAGGCCAACGATGCTTTGTACTGGCGCAGAGGACGTCGCAGTGACCGCTTTGACCTCGTCAGTCTGGCTGACCGAGACCTGAGTGAAGAACTGCCAGTCGATGATCCCGGCGATGATGTTCCAGATTACGATGAACAGGAAAAAGAACCAGTATTCGGGCCGCGAGGCGCGACCCGAGAAGGTGAAGAACTTGGCGAAACAGGTGCGGATGGCGTCAGAGAAGGTCATGGTTTGGCCTCCTTATTTCGCCGATAGATTTCTAATCCAAATGCAGCATTGGGTTTTCTGGAATACTGCTCTTCGAATTCGGCTTGCTCGAACCAGAAAAAATCCACTCTCGCTGGCCCCATGCCAACTTGGGGTTCCAGAATCGGGCGATCAAAAAAAACGCCTAGTTTCACGAGAACATTAGCAGCACCAGAAAGCGGTTTGTGTAGCTCAACTCCAATCGTCGTGGCGCTCACAGTTCGAGCCGGACCAAGAGATACTTTGTGCTCGTCACCCGGGTATTGATGAATTGCCTCAGAAACCAATGTTGCATCTTGCAAAGAAGAACTAAAGAAGCGGTATCCGAGGTCTTCGCCAAGCTTTCTGTTCCCGCCCTTGTCATGGATCATCAAAAACGCGCCGGTGTATCCATCCCACCAGAACGCATCATAGACACCGCGCTGTGAGACATCGGATATGGTGTCCAGATGCTCATCCATGTCGGGAATGACACCAGTTTCTGTATCCAGACCGAAAGAGTTGTATCTCTCATCAATGAGGGCATGGAAAAGTCCGCCATCGGCCAAAAGCGAAGGAAGTGCCTCGGGATAGGGCGCACGGAACTTTTTCCATCCGCGTTCTGAGAATTCCTCAGCAATCGAAGCTCGATCCGTCAATGACCATGTGCATAGATCGATTACGTCCTGTGTTGGCTTTGTGAATTTCGGTGATGCGCTGGCATTTTCCGAGATTGCGGAAAACAGGATACTCAGGGCCAGAACCAAAACATGCAGGAGGCGAGGGGATTTTGCCCCCCGCCTCACAAAGCATATATCCCGGCGCGTCATCGCGCTTACCCAATCGCTTCCAGCACAGCCTCACCCAGCTGCGCCGGGCTTTCGGCCACGACGATACCTGCACTGCGCATGGCTTCGATCTTGTCCTCGGCACCACCTTTGCCGCCGGCGACGATCGCGCCTGCGTGGCCCATGCGGCGGCCCGGAGGAGCCGTGCGACCCGCGATAAAACCAGCGGTGGGTTTCGAGCGGCCCTTCTTGGCCTCATCTGCCAGGAACTGCGCGGCTTCTTCTTCGGCCGAGCCACCGATCTCACCGATCATGATGATTGAGTGGGTTTCGTCATCCGCCAGAAACCATTCCAGCACGTCGATATGCTCAGTCCCTTTGATCGGGTCACCGCCGATGCCCACACAGGTGGACTGGCCCAGGCCTACGTCTGTTGTCTGTTTCACAGCTTCATAAGTAAGCGTACCCGAGCGGGAAACGACACCCACGCTTCCGCGTTTGTGAATGTGGCCGGGCATGATGCCGATCTTGCAGGCGTCGGGCGTGATCACACCGGGGCAGTTCGGGCCGATCAGGCGTGACTTGCTGCCCTCTAGAGCGCGCTTCACCTTCATCATGTCCAGAACCGGGATGCCTTCGGTGATGCAGACGATCACTTCCATCTCGGCATCAATCGCTTCGAGGATCGAGTCTGCCGCAAAGGGCGGCGGCACATAGATCACGCTGGCGTTGGCTTCGGTCACATGCTTGGCCTCGTGGACCGAGTTGAATACGGGCAGGTCAAGATGGGTCATCCCGCCTTTGCCGGGGGTCACGCCGCCAACCATCTTGGTGCCATAAGCAATGGCCTGTTCGCTGTGGAATGTGCCCTGCGAGCCAGTAAAGCCCTGACAGATCACTTTGGTATTTTCGTCGATGAGGACTGCCATTTGGCATTCTCCTGTTTTAAGCGGGCCCGAGCCTGCCTGAATTCGTCGGAAAGGTGGGCAAATCCCACCCCACGGAATTGGGGTTAGCCTTTGACGGCCTTCACGATCTTCTCGGCACCGTCTTTCAGGTTGTCCGCCGCGATCACGTCCAGGCCAGAGGTGTTGATGATCTCTTTGCCCTTCTCGACATTCGTGCCTTCAAGACGCACAACCAGCGGAACTTTGAGGCCGACTTCTTTCACCGCGGCGACAACGCCCTCGGCAATCACGTCACAGCGCATGATGCCACCGAAGATGTTGACCAGAATACCTTTGACCTGCGGGTCCGAGGTGATGATCTTGAACGCCTCGGTCACTTTCTCTTTGGTGGCGCCACCGCCCACGTCGAGAAAGTTGGCAGGCTCGGCACCATACAGCTTGATGATGTCCATGGTCGCCATCGCCAGACCGGCACCGTTCACCATGCAGCCGATCTCACCATCCAGCGCGATGTAGTTCAGGTCGTACTTAGAGGCTTCCAATTCCTTGGGGTCCTCCTCGGTCGTGTCGCGCAGCTCGGCGATGTCGGGATGGCGGTAGACCGCGTTACCGTCAAAGCCGACCTTGGCGTCCAGCACTTTCAGGTCGCCCTTGTCGGACACGATCAGCGGGTTGATTTCCAGCATCTCCATGTCCTTCTCGACGAAGGCGGCGTATAGCTGGCTCATCAATTTGACGCACTGTTTGACCTGTGCGCCCTCCAGGCCCAGCGAGAAGGCGATGCGGCGGCCATGATAGGGCTGATAGCCTGTTGCCGGATCGACCGAGAAGGACAGGATTTTCTCGGGCGTTGCCGCGGCAACCTCTTCGATGTCCATGCCACCTTCGGTCGAACACACGAATGAGATGCGGCTGGTCTGGCGATCCACCAGCAGGGCAAGGTACAGTTCACGCTCGATGCCGGAACCGGCTTCGATGTAGATGCGGTTGACTTGCTTGCCCGCAGGGCCGGTTTGATGCGTGACCAGCGTACGGCCCAGCATCTTCTTGGCTTCCTCGGATGCTTCTTCCACCGACTTGGTCAGACGAACACCGCCTTTTTCACCAGCGTCAGCCTCTTTGAAGGAGCCCTTGCCACGGCCACCCGCGTGGATCTGTGCTTTGACAACCCAGAGCGGGCCATCCAGCTCACCGGCTGCAGTTTTGGCTTCCTCAGCGCGCAGAACCGCGCGACCTTCGGAGACCGGAGCGCCATAGCTGCGAAGAAGCGCTTTGGCCTGATATTCGTGAATGTTCATCGAAACTGTCCTGTCTGACTGCGTTACACCGTTATAGGGGTGTCTAGCGGGCAAGTTTAAAGGGTTTTTTGACAGGGAAGCAGTTTTTCACGAAGATTTTCATTATTTGTGATCACGGTTTTTTTGGGTGTGATCACAAAATGCAATGAAGGTTGCCCGTTTGATTCGTCGTCGTTGACGGCCTTTAGAATAAAGAAAGAATTCAGCTAGCGCTAAACTTGGCAAGTCTGCCGAGATGGCGGATTCAAACGTTTACATGACAGCTGTGCCGGTGACATGTCGATTCAATGGTGCCGTAATTGTCCAAAGAAAAACCCGGCTCACCAATGGTGAACCGGGTTCTGAATTACCTCTGCAGAGGGATCAGGCCAGCGAGCTGTCGATGCCCTTACATGCTTCGATCAGGCCTTTGACGGCGTTGACCGAATTGTCGAACCCGGCCTGTTCGTCTTCGTTCAGCTTGATGTCGACGATCCGTTCGACGCCACCGGCACCGATCACGGTAGGTACACCTACATACAGACCGTCGACGCCCAGCTCACCGCTGCAGTATGCGGCGCAAGGCAGGACGCGTTTTTGGTCTTTCAGGTATGCTTCGGCCATTTCGATCGCCGAAGTTGCGGGCGCGTAGTAAGCCGAGCCAGTTTTCAGCAAGCCAACGATTTCGGCACCGCCGTCACGGGTACGCTGAACGATGGCGTCCAGCTTGTCCTGCGTGGTCCAGCCCATCTCAACCAGATCCGGCAGCGGAATGCCAGCAACGGTCGAGTAACGAACCGACGGCACCATGGTGTCGCCGTGGCCGCCCAGAACAAACGCAGTGACGTCGCGCATCGAAACGTTGAACTCTTCAGAAAGGAAGTGTGCGAAACGAGCCGAGTCCAGAACGCCTGCCATGCCGCAGACTTTGTTGTGCGGCAGACCCGAGAATTCGCGCAGAGCCCAGACCATCGCATCCAGCGGGTTGGTGATGCAGATCACGAACGCGTCGGGTGCGTGGGCTGCGATGCCTTCGCCAACGGACTTCATGACTTTCAGGTTGATGCCCAGCAGGTCATCGCGGCTCATGCCGGGTTTCCGGGCAACGCCGGCGGTGACGATGCAGACGTCTGCGCCTGCGATATCGGCATAATCGCTGGTGCCGGACATGGCTGCGTCGAACCCTTCCGAAGGGCCGGATTCAGCGATGTCGAGCGCTTTGCCTTGCGGCAGCCCGTCTGCGATGTCGAACAGGACTACGTCACCCAGTTCTTTGACAGCTGCGAGGTGCGCAAGCGTGCCGCCGATGTTCCCAGCGCCGATAAGCGCAATCTTGGGTCTGGCCATTTGGAAAATCTCCGGTCGGAATTGAAATCGCGGCTGTGCTAGTCGCTAAATGGCTTTCGCGCAAGTGTTCAGCGGCGCGGCATGCAACCGCATACCGTTTGCACTGCCTGTGCTGATTGCGCTAAACGGCCAAGGATACAGGCCGAAACCGGGGCGCTGCATGTTCGAATTGAACCTGATGTTTTTTGTTGTAGCGATCCCGGCTGTGATCTTTGCGGGTATTTCGAAGGGTGGCTTTGGCTCGGGCATGGCCTTTGCGTCCTCATCGATTCTGGCGTTGATATTGGAGCCGGGGCAGGCACTGGCCCTGATGCTGCCGATTTTGATGGTGATCGATGTTGCAACTCTTGGACCCTATTGGAAACGCTGGAGCTGGCCGGATTCGCGCCTGTTGATCCTTGGGGCGGTGCCCGGCGTGGCGTTGGGCGCATGGCTTTATCGCGCCACCGATGATGATTTGCTGCGCCTGCTGATCGGGGGGATTTCCATTGGTTTTGTCGTTTGGCATGTCAGTCAATCCAAAGGCTGGGTGCGCGGCTTTACAAACAGACTTCCTGCCCCCGCCGGACTGTTCGCTGGTCTGGTTGCTGGTTTCACCAGCTTTGTCAGCCATGCGGGCGGCCCGCCAGCCGCCGTTTACCTGCTGTCGCAACGCCTGTCGAAGACCGAGTTTCAGGCCAGCACTGTATTGGCCTTCTGGGTCATCAACATCACGAAATTTGTGCCTTACGCCTATCTTGGCCTTTTCACTTGGCACACCGCGTGGGCCGATCTGCTTTTGACACCATTTGCGATTCTTGGTGCCTGGCTGGGCGTCCGGGCGCATTTCATGCTGTCCGAGCGCCTGTTCTTTGGCATCGCCTATGTGCTGCTGACGCTCACGGGCAGTAAACTGATCTGGGACGCTTTGACCTGATCAGACGTTGGGCGGCAGGGCATCGGCGATCATTTCATAAGCCTGACCCGAGGCAACAAGGCAGGTCATTCCATCCGGCAATGTCACGGTGATCGTCCAGCTGCCGCTTTGGTCCGACGCATAGAGCTCCATCACTGCGCCTTGACGCGCGATGCCGATCCCCTGGCGCGTTTCGCCGTAAGTTTCGGTCAGCCGTTTTATCACCTCGTCACGTGGTGCGCAGTTGCGGGCGTGGGCCTGTTGCGCAGCCAGAACCATGATTCCGAGGCCCATCGTCATCTTCAGCAGTGTCTTGTGCATCTTTGACCCTTTTCGATTTCTTTTGCCGGTCAGGGTGCCGCCGTTGGACCGAAATCCGGTTAAAGGAACGCACGTTGCGTCGCAAATGCTGCGATGCGGCGATTTTGCGCTTGAACTTTCCGACAAAAAATGCCCCATTCCGCGCAACTTTATTTCTTCGGGAGAAGCCAATGGACTCGCGCCAGCGCCCCTATCGCTCTGTTCTCTATATCCCTGGTTCAAAAGACCGGGCGCTGGACAAGGCGCGCACCCTGCCTGTGGATGCAATCATTTTTGATCTCGAAGACGCGGTGTCCGCCGACGAAAAGAACAATGCGCGCGAAACGCTTAAGGCTGCACTAGCTGCAGGCGGCTATGGTGATCGGGTCAAGATTGTCCGCATCAATGGCCTGGATACCGAATGGGGTCACGCCGATGCCGAAGCTGTGCGCGAGATGGACGCCGACGTTGTTCTTTTGCCCAAGGTGAATTCTGCAGCGGATGTGGACGCGCTTGCCGCAATCACCGGCGATATCCCGATCTGGGCGATGATGGAGACCCCACGCGGCATGCTGAACGCCGCTGAGATCGCCGCTCATCCGCTGATGGCAGGTTTTGTCATGGGTACCAATGATCTGGCGAAAGAGCTGCAAACCCGCTTCCGCCCGGATCGCCTGCCGCTGATGACCTCACTGGGCCTGTGCCTTCTGGCCGCAAAGGCCGAGGGTCTGATCATTGTTGATGGCGTCTATAATGCATTCAAGGACGCCGAAGGTCTGGCCACCGAATGTGAGCAGGGCCGTGACATGGGTTTTGACGGCAAGACCCTGATCCATCCGGCGCAGGTCGACGTCACCAACGCAGCCTTTGCGCCGTCGGAGATCGAGATTGATCTGGCGCGTCGCCAGATTGCTGCTTTTGAAGAGGTTGAAGCGCAAGGCCAGGGCGTTGCCGTGGTCGACGGCAAGATCGTTGAAAATCTGCACGTTGTAACTGCCCGCGAAATTCTGGCAAAAGCGGAGGCAATTACAGCTTTGCAAGCGGGGTAAGCCAGCATGGGCTTTGTTCTTCTGATTCTCGGTGTGGCGCTTTGGTGGGCTGCACATCTGTTCAAACGCGTGATGCCTGAACGGCGCGCTGCGATGGGCGATGCTGGCAAAGGCGCGGTTGCGCTGGCGCTGGTCGCGTCCATCCTGTTGATGGTCTTCGGCTATCGTATGACCGATTTCATCTATGTCTGGGCCCCACCGTCCTTCATGATCCACATCAACAACCTGCTGGTGTTGATCGCGATCTTTATGTTGAGCCCGGCCGGAACCAAGGGCCGTATTCTGAACAAGCTCCGCCATCCGATGCTGGGCGGGTTTAAACTGTGGGCTTTCGCGCATTTGCTGGTGAATGGGGATCTGGCCTCGATCATCCTGTTCGGCGGGTTGTTGGCTTGGGCTGTGGTCGAAGTGATCGTGATCAACAAGTCGCAGCCTGACTGGACCCCCGGTGAACCCGGAACCTATGGGAAGGACGCGATGTTCTTTGTGGCCTCGATCGTACTGCTGGGTGTCATCGGTTACATTCACGGGCTAGTCGGCCCGTCGCCGTTCCCCTCGTAAGGATCTGACATTATGACAAAACTCTACCGTTTGTTGACCGAAGAAGACACATCGGCCTTTTGTCACAAAGTGTCAGATGCTTTGGCAAAAGGCTGGGATTTGTATGGCGACCCGTCCTATGCCTATGACGAAAACAGCCGCATGATGCGTTGCGCACAGGCCGTGACCAAAGAGGTCGAGGCCGACTATTCACCTGACATGAAACTGGGACAGCAATAATGGCAAAAACCAATCCGGGCCGCTTTTTTGAGGACTATTCCATTGGTCAGGTATTGGACCATGCCGTGCCGCGCACGGTGACCAACGGCGAGCGGGCGCTGTACCACGCGCTCTATCCGGCGCGGCATGCGCTGTATTCCTCGGACGAGTTCGCCCGGAATTGTGGTCTGCCGCAAAGCCCAATTGATGACCTGGCGGCGTTTCATGTCGTGTTTGGAAAAACTGTCCCGGATATTTCGCTGAATGCGGTCGCCAATCTGGGGTATGCTGAAGGGCGCTGGCTTAAGCCGGTCTATCCCGGCGATACCTTGCGCTCAGAATCCGAGGTGATCGGCCTCAAACAGAATTCGAACGGCAAGACCGGCGTTGTCTGGGTTCGCACGCGTGGCCTGAACCAACGCGATGAAGTCGTCATCGAATACGTGCGTTGGGTCATGGTTCGGAAATCGGATCTGGATGCGCCCGCGCCCGAGACTGTGGTGCCTGAACTGAAAAAGGCGCTGGACGTGACGGATCTGATCGCGCCCGAGGGCCTTGATTTTACTCAGTACGATTTTGCTCAGGCTGGCGAGGCGCATCGCTGGGGCGACTATGAGATTGGCGAGAAAATCGATCACGTCGATGGCGTCACGATCGAAGAGGCCGAGCATATGCTGGCCACCCGCCTGTGGCAGAACACCGCGAAAGTGCATTTCGATCTGACCTTCCGTCCCGAAGGGCGGCTGATCTATGGCGGTCACGTGATTTCCATGGCCCGGACCCTGTCATTCAATGGGTTGGCTAACGCACAGATGATCGTTGGCCTGAACGGTGGCGCGCACGCTAACCCCTGTTTTGCGGGCGACACGATCAAGGCCTGGTCCGAAGTTCTGGACAAGGCGGAAACTGCCATTCCGGGCGTCGGCGCCGTGCGCCTACGGTTGGTCGCAACCAAGGGCGGCGCGCCGTTTGAGTTGAAAAACGAAGACGGTCGTTATTTGCCCAATGTTCTGCTTGATCTGGATTACTGGGCTTTGATGCCGATCTGATACTCGTGGTGACATTCATTTGATCGCAGCCAGCGCCAATCGTGTTAGGCTGTGGTCATGACCTTGCTTCGCACAATAGCTGCCTGCGTCTGTCTGGCGCCACCCGCTTATGCCTGCGATCTGGCGTTGGCGCTGGCCGTAGATGTCTCTGGCTCGGTGGATTCGACCGAGTATCGAATACAAATGGATGGTCTTGCTGCGGGATTGCGCGACCCGATCGTGTCCGAGGCGCTGGTGCGCGGGAAAGCCCGCGTGATGCTGGTGCAGTGGACAGGGTCCTCTCGTCAGATGGTCACCGTTCCGTGGACACAGATCGACAGTTTCGAGGCAATTGATCAGTTTGCTGTGAAAGTAGCCAACGATCCAAGGGTCTGGCGCAACTTTTCCACCGCAATTGGCGAGGCGCTGGAATCGACCATGTCCTATTTCGATACGGTGTCGGATTGCAAACGCCACCTGATCGATATCTCTGGCGATGGGGTGTCGAACGAGGGGGTTGAACCATCGGACGTCCACAGAATTCTGCGGACACGCGGTGTGACGGTGAACGCGATTGCAATCGAAGAAAGCGAACCGGATCTGACCGCATATTTCTTTGAAAATGTGATCGTGGGCGAGGGGGCGTTTGTCGTCTCAGCCTCAGGGTTTGCTGATTATCCCGAGCGGATTCGTAAGAAACTGCTGCGCGAGGTGACCCAGCAAACCGCTGATCTGAAATAGCCACACAACAGAATCGGGTCTGTAGGCGCTAACACCATAAAGGATGGAAAACTTTTGTGATCACGAGCTTATTTTGTGTGATCACATAATGCAAATATCCGTCATTTTGCGCCAATTGTGAACTTTTTTGCATCTGCAGCACGTGACAGAACCGCAAAAAACAGTAAAACCTTCGGAAGCCAACCGTAAAGGAGCCAACATGGCCGATGTAAATCGGGGCAACCGCCCTCTTTCACCTCACCTCACGATCTACCGCCCCCAACTGACTTCGATGACATCGATCCTTGTGCGCATCACGGGTATTGCGTCGCTAGCGATCGCATTCTTTGTCGTCTGGTGGTTCCTGGCGGCGGCAACATCCGAAACGGCATTCAACTTCATCGATGGGCTGATGAGAAGCTGGCTGGGTGATCTGGTGATGTTCGCTGCGACCTGGGCGATCTTCTATCACATGCTGGGTCGTCTGCGTCACGTGATCTGGGATCTGGGGTATTGCGTAGATGTCGGTATCTCCGAAAAGATGGGGATCGGCATGCTGGTGTTGGCCACCATCCTCGCCTTCATCACGGCAATTGCGGTTTAAGGAGATTGGCCATGAATTACCTCACTGACCGCAAACGCGCGCAGGGTACCGGTGCCGGAGGCGAAGGTACGCATCATCATTGGCAGATGATGGTCAGCTCGGCCGCTCTGGTCGTTCTGGTGCCACTTTTCGTTTTTGTCTTCGCAAGCGGCTTGGGCAGATCATACGAAGAGGTTCTGACCTACTACAGCCGCCCATTCCCGGCGATTGTAACTGGCCTGACTTTGGTCGTCGTAATCATCCATCTGGTACGTGAGACGCAGGTTGCGATCGAAGACTATGTCCATGGTGTCGCAGAAAAGCTGAGCCTCATGGCCGTCGCGGCGTTTGGCTACACATTGATAGCTGCCGGGCTGTTTGCCCTGATCAAGCTGGCTCTGTGAAACGCGCGGTAAGGAAATAATCAAATGACAGCTGCATACGAATACGAAACACACGAATATGACGTGGTTGTTGTCGGCGCTGGCGGTGCCGGTCTGCGCGCCACGCTGGGCATGGCTGAGCAGGGTCTGCGTACAGCGTGCGTGACCAAAGTGTTCCCGACGCGTTCGCACACGGTTGCCGCGCAGGGCGGGATCGCCGCATCTCTGTCCAATATGGGTCCGGACCATTGGCAGTGGCACATGTACGACACCGTCAAGGGCTCGGACTGGCTGGGTGACACCGACGCGATGGAATATCTCGCCCGTGAAGCGCCTAAGGCCGTGTATGAGCTGGAACACTACGGCGTGCCGTTCAGCCGGACTGAGGAAGGCAAGATCTATCAGCGCCCCTTTGGTGGCCACACGACCGAATTTGGTGAAGGTCCTGCCGTGCAGCGGACCTGTGCTGCTGCGGACCGGACCGGCCACGCGATCCTGCACACGCTGTACGGCCAGTCGCTTAAGAACAACGCCGAGTTCTATATCGAATATTTTGCCATCGACCTGATCATGTCCGAGGACGGTCAGTGTCAGGGTGTCGTCTGCTGGAAGTTGGATGACGGCACGATGCACGTCTTCAACGCCAAGATGGTTGTTCTGGCAACCGGCGGCTATGGCCGCGCCTATTTCAGTGCGACCTCGGCCCATACCTGCACCGGTGACGGTGGTGGCATGGTGGCTCGCGCAGGGCTGGCCCTGCAGGACATGGAGTTCGTTCAGTTCCACCCGACCGGCATTTACGGTTCTGGCTGTCTGATCACTGAAGGCGCGCGTGGTGAGGGCGGTTACCTAACCAACTCGGAAGGCGAACGGTTCATGGAGCGTTATGCGCCCCAGTACAAGGACCTCGCGCCTCGCGATTACGTCTCGCGTTCGATGACAATGGAGATCCGCGAAGGCCGTGGCCATGGTGACGGTGGCGACCACATTCACCTGAACCTCAGCCACTTGCCGGCCGAGGCGCTGGCCGAACGTCTGCCAGGGATTTCGGAATCGGCGCGCGTTTTTGCGGGCGTAGACGTCACCAAGGAGCCGATCCCGGTTCTGCCGACCGTGCACTACAACATGGGCGGCATTCCAACCAACTATTGGGGTGAGGTTCTGAACCCGACCGCTGACAACCCGACGGGCGTTGTCCCCGGATTGATGGCTGTGGGTGAAGCAGGCTGTGCCTCGGTCCACGGGGCGAACCGTTTGGGCTCGAACTCACTGATCGACCTCGTAGTGTTTGGCCGCGCTGCTGCAATCAAAGCGGGCAAGGTAGTGGATGCCGAGGCACCGAACCCGGTGCTGAACCAGGCGTCCGTCGATAAGGCGTTCGACCGCTTTGACGCGGTACGTAATGCCAGCGGTGCAATCGCTACCGCCGATCTGCGTCTTGAGATGCAGAAGACCATGCAGGAAGACGCAGCGGTCTTCCGGACAGCAAAAACCATGGCCGAGGGCGTCGACAAGATGACGGCGATCGCCGCCAAGATGGACGACCTGAAAGTCAGCGACCGCTCGCTGGTCTGGAACAGCGATCTGATGGAGACGCTGGAGCTGACCAACCTAATGCCAAGCGCGTTGGCCACGATTGTCGGCGCTGAGGCGCGTAAGGAATCCCGCGGCGCGCACGCGCATGAGGATTTCACCGAGCGTGATGATGAGAACTGGCGCGTTCATACGGTGTCGCGTGTTGATGGCAACCAGGTTGATCTCAGCTATCGCCCGGTCATTGCCGATCCGCTGACAACCGAAGACGAAGGCGGCATCAGCCTGCAGAAAATCGCGCCCAAAGCGCGGACGTTCTGATGTCGTAAAACCTAAAGACGCGACAGAGACCGAGAGGCGACGCGGTGATTAGTATCGTTGAGAGAAAAGGACCATACGCACCCAAAGACCGTGGAACCCGTTTCTGCGGCCCCGCTAGTGTCGATGTGCGAGCATGAGTAATTTTTCCTCAAACGAATACTGGACCAATCGTTACGCGCAGGGCAAAAACTCTGGCGCTGGGTCTTATGGCAGGCTGGCGGTTTACAAGGCCAATTTCATCAACACCTTCATCGAAGTTGAAGACATACAATCGGTTGCCGAACTGGGCAGTGGCGACGGTAATCAGGCAAGCCTTTTTGATATCCCTCAATTCACAGGGTTGGATATCTCGGAAGATTGCGTGCGCAAGTGTAACACGCAATTCAGTGGGCGTTCAGGTTGGAAGTTTCTTTCGGCAGATGCAGAGGTCGAGTCGCACGACGCCGCACTATCTCTGGACGTAATTTACCATCTGGTCGAGGATGACGTTTTTGAGGCCTATATGAACCGGCTGTTTTCTTTGGCAAAACGGTTTGTGGTGATTTACTCGTCCGATTTCGATTTTGAAACAAACAACGTTCATGTGCGCCATCGGGCGTATTCGGCCTGGGTCGCGGACCGGTTCCCAAATTGGAAGATGTATTGCGGCGAGACAAACCCGTTCAATCGAGATGGCCATGGCAATGCCAGCAGGTACAGTTTTGCTTCGTTCAAAGTCTTCGAAAGGATGAGTGATGGCGGTTAGAGCACATATGGCCTCGTACCCATTGCGGGAGAAAATGTTACCCCTTGCGGTGCAGTCGATCATCGATCAGGTGGATGCGCTGTACCTGTGTCTGAACGAATGGGGCGAGGTTCCGGCGGAGTATAAAGAAAACCCTAAGATACACGCCTTTGTGCCGGAAGACGATCAGAAAGATGTCGGTAAGTTCTTCACGACACCCGACCCGGACGACATCGTTTTCTTCGTCGATGATGATCTGATCTATAGCGAAATTTTCGTAAAGCACATGGTTCAGCGGCTTGAGGAGAAGGGCCCGGAGAAGGTGGTTTTTGGAACTCACGCTTCGACCTACACCGAAAAGACTCCGACCAGCCATCGACAACGAGATGTTGTCAAGGTTGGCCGACCACTGCGCCGGATGCAGCGCGTTGACCAGCTTGCAACATGTGGCATGGTTGCGATGGGCAAGAACGTCGCTCCGTATGAGTTCATGAAAGACAGCCAGAAATTCGTGGATGTGCGATATGCGCGTTGGCTGTACGAAAATGGAGTTGAAAGCTGGGCAATTGACCGGCGACGGGGTTTTGTCGGCCGCATTCCAGCGGAAAGAGATCACGAGACTATCTTTAAAACATTCACTAGACGAACACCTCCGGCAGTACTTGCAGAAATATCCTTATTTGCGTCCCGATCCAACGAAGGAGTGGAGTGAATATGCCCGTTCATTGCATTAGCATGTTGGTGCTTCAAATGTCGTCTAAGCAGAACGCCAAAGGACTTGACTGATGGTACAATTAACCCTCCCAAAAAACTCTCGGATTACCACAGGTAAAACTTGGCCAAAGCCTGAAGGCGCGGCCAATGTTCGTAAGTTTCAGATCTATCGCTGGAACCCGGATGACGGTCAAAATCCACGTGTAGACACCTATTTTGTCGATATGGACAGCTGCGGCCCGATGGTTCTGGACGCGCTGATCAAGATCAAGAATGAAATCGACCCGACGCTGACCTTCCGCCGGTCCTGCCGCGAAGGTATCTGCGGTTCCTGCGCGATGAATATCGACGGGATCAACACGCTGGCCTGTATCTACGGCATGGATGAAATCAAGGGTGACGTTAAGATTTATCCGCTGCCGCATATGCCGGTCGTAAAGGACCTGATCCCTGACCTAACGCATTTCTACGCGCAGCATGCAAGCATCATGCCCTGGCTGGAAACTAAGACCAACCGTCCTGCGAAAGAGTGGAAGCAATCCATCGAAGATCGCAAGAAACTGGATGGGTTGTATGAATGCGTGATGTGCGCCAGCTGCTCGACCTCGTGCCCCAGCTATTGGTGGAACGGGGATCGCTACCTTGGGCCCGCTGCGCTTTTGCATGCGTATCGCTGGATCATCGACAGCCGTGACGAAGCCACTGGTGAACGTTTGGATGAGTTGGAAGACCCGTTCAAGCTGTATCGCTGCCACACGATCATGAATTGCGCCAAGACCTGTCCGAAGGGTCTGAACCCGGCCAAGGCGATTGCCGAAATCAAAAAGATGATGGTTGACCGCGCAGTTTGAACACAGCCGAAAGAAATTATGAAGCCCGGGATGGTAACTTCCCGGGTTTTTTCGTGTTCTGCGAGTATTGAAAATTCGGAGAACATCAATGACTCAAACACTTACTAAGGTTTTGTCTGCCGCCGCGATCACGGCTCTTTCGGCCTGTGGCGGTTCGAGCAGCAATCGGGCGGATATTGTATTCAAGCAAGTGGAATGCGCCGGGCAGGCGGGGATTAGTGGTTCGTTTACGACGCAATATGAACTGCAGGGTGGCAAGCAGGCTGAAGTATTTGTTCCAGGTGATGGCGTAAGCGAGGCTCAGGCCGCTAAAGCGAATGCCTGCATGGCGGCGTAACAGGAATCAAGCCTAGGGCTGGCAGATGCAAATGCCAGCCTTAGTTGCGTTCAGGGCATACCGAAGCTGCAAAAAAGATGCGGTGAATCTGTCGGCGCGTCTGTCTATTTTTCAATCAGGGAGGAGTGACCGAGTTAGAACAGGATCTCTCCGATGGAAAAAAACAGAACACAAAATCAGAGGCTCTAAAAACGTTGGAACAAGCGTGGTCATATTACACTCCAGAACCTGTGAAACCCGTAAATGACCGCATCCCAGATTTGTTCGAATACGCTAACGCCGCCTGAACCGACAACTGTGGGCTTGCCACTAGTGGGAAAAATGGGCCATGCATTGGCATGCCCATATTGCTTCTTATTCTGGCAGGCGGAGTATTTGCCTATTTCCTGTGGCGCTCGCGCACCTCATCCTTGAGCCGGGACTGCCGCTGGCGGCAGCACCGTAAAGAAGGCGTTTGGGTGTGTGCATTCTGTGGCGCGCAGCAGCAGGGAGGCGGCGCTCCAACTCAATGCCTGAAGGGTCAATAGCAGCATAAGCAGGGCGGCTTCCCACCCTGCATGTTTGCATTTACGCCGCCGGAAATGCCGCCTGTAGTGCGATTTCAACCATGTCGCCAAAACTGCTTTCGCGATCAGCTGAGGGCAAAGCTTCGCCGGTCTGCAAGTGGTCGGAAACGGTTAGAACAGCCAACGCCCGGCATTTGTGGCGCGCGGCCAGAATGTACAACTCAGCAGCTTCCATCTCGACCCCGAGAATACCGTGCCGCACCATCTGTTCGTTCAGATCTGGGCGTTCGTCATAGAAAACGTCCGACGAATAGATGCCACCTACATGGGTTGGCGTGCCTTTGGCCATTGCCGCTTGAGCCGCCGCCTGAAGCAGCCCCCAATCAGCACAGGGTGCGAAATTCAGCTCTTTCATGATGCCGCGTGACGGTGTGCTAAGCGTGGTCGAGGTCATCGCCAGGATCACATCGCGGACATTCACACTGTCCTGCATGCCCCCGCAAGAGCCGATACGGATCAGCGTTTTGGCACCATAGTCCCGGATCAGTTCGTTGACGTATATCGACAAGGATGGCATGCCCATCCCGCTACCTTGAATGGTGACAGGATTATCTTTCCAGCGTCCCGTAAAGCCCAACATGCCGCGCACGTCATTGACTTTCTTCACGTCGTCCAGGAACGTTTCAGCCGCCCATTTTGCACGATAGGGATCGCCGGGCAAAAGAACCGTTTCTGCAATATCGCCTTTTTCGGCTCCAATATGAATTGTCATTTTGGGGTACGTTCCAATTAGAAATTAGACTTCCAGATCCGAAATATCTGCGCCGGAATTCAATGCGTCATGAATCCATTGCGGCTTTCGACCACGACCCGACCATGTTTGTTCTGGATTGGCGGGGTTTTTGTATTTCGCTTTTGTGGCTTTTCCAGATATCGGATTGTCTTTTGACAGTTCCGACAAAGAGAACCCGAATTCAGCTGCGGCTTTTTCCGCCGCTTTCAGCGCTTCTTTGCGTTCGCGTTTTTCTGCACCAATAAGCGCCTTTTCCACCTGATCGCGCAATTCAAGTAGATCCTTGCGCGACATATTTTCCAGATTTGTCCCCGACATTCACCCTCTCCCAGGAAATAGTCATTAACGGCGTTACCGATGGCACACCGTAATTCCAAAGAATAGGATTATCTATCCCCTTTTATTCAGGGATAGAAACAGGATCAGTTCAAATTGACCGGAGTTACTCGGCAGCCAGGTTTTGAGGATCTACAAGAGTGACGATATCGCCCATGATTGCATTCAGTTCGAAATTCTTGGGCGTATAGATCTTTGCAACACCCATTGCAGTAAGCTTTGCGGCGTCGTCATCGGGGATGATGCCACCTACAATCACCGGAATATGATTCAGCCCGGCCTCGCGCAGCCGGTTCATGACGTCCTGCACAAGCGGAATGTGGCTGCCTGACAGAATAGATAGACCGATCACATGCGCGTCGTCATCTGCAGCGGCGGTTACGATTTCCTCGGGAGTCAGGCGAATACCTTCGTAACTGATATCCATCCCGCAATCCCGGGCGCGGAATGCGATCTGTTCGGCCCCGTTCGAGTGACCGTCCAGCCCCGGCTTGCCGACCAGGAACTTCAGACGGCGACCAAGCTTGTCGCTGACCACATCCACTGCAGCCCGCAGATCTTCCAAGCCTTCTGTCTTGTTCGAGACCGAGCCCGATACGCCCGTAGGCCCGCGATAGGTACCGTAGACTTTGCGCATTTCTTCGGCCCACTCACCCGTGGTTACGCCAGCCTTGGCAGCTGCGATTGAGGGCTCCATGACGTTGGTGCCGTTTTGCGCCGCTTCGCGCAGCGCGGCCAGAGCCGCCGCGACAGCTGCGTCATCGCGATCTTGCCGCCATTCATTCAGGCGCGCGATTTGTTCTTGTTCGACAGCAGGGTCAACGACCATGATGCCGCCATCTTCGGTCTGCAGGGGCGAGGGTTCGCCTTCGATCCACTTGTTCACACCGACAACGACAGTTTCGTTCCGTTCAATGCGGTTCAGGCGTTCAGCGTTTGAATCAACAAGCCGTGACTTCATGTATTCGATCGACGCTACTGCTCCGCCCATTGAATCCAGATTGGCGAGTTCGGCGCGTGCGCCCTGTTTCAATTCTTCTACCTTCGCGTCAACAGCGGGGTTGCCGTCGAACAGGTCGCCATATTCCAGCAAGTCGGTCTCATAAGCCAGAATCTGTTGCATCCGCATCGACCATTGCTGATCCCACGGGCGGGGCAGGCCCAGTGCCTCGTTCCATGCGGGCAGCTGAACTGCGCGGGCGCGGGCTTTTTTCGAAAGAGTTACGGCCAGCATCTCGATCAGGATGCGGTAGACGTTGTTTTCGGGCTGCTGCTCGGTCAAACCGAGCGAGTTGACCTGAACGCCATACCGGAATCGGCGGAATTTCGGGTTCTCTACGCCGTAGCGGTCGCGCAGGATTTCGTCCCAAAGATCGACGAAAGCGCGCATTTTGCACATTTCAGTGACAAAGCGGATACCTGCGTTAACAAAGAACGAAATCCGTCCGCAAAGTGCCGGGAAATCCTCGGCGGGAACACGAGGGCGCAGTTCGTCCAGAACGGCGATGGCGGTGGCCAGCGCATAAGACAGCTCTTGCTCCGGTGTCGCGCCGGCTTCTTGCAGGTGATAGGAACACACGTTCATCGGGTTCCATTTCGGCACGTTGGTATAACAGTACTCGGCCACGTCTGCGATCATCTTAAGCGAGGGTTTGGGCGGGCAGACATAGGTGCCGCGGCTCAAGTATTCCTTGATCAGGTCGTTTTGTACCGTGCCCTGCAGTTTGGAGATATCTGCGCCTTGTTCCTCGGCCACAGCGATGTAAAGCGCAAGCAGCCAAGGCGCTGTCGCGTTGATCGTCATCGAAGTGTTCATCTGTTCCAACGGAATCTGGTCGAACAGAACTCGCATATCGCCCAGGTGGCCGACAGGTACGCCAACCTTGCCCACTTCGCCGCGCGCGAGCGTATGATCGCTGTCATATCCGGTCTGCGTGGGCAGATCGAAGGCCACCGACAGGCCCGTCTGGCCTTTTGCCAGGTTCCCGCGATACAACGCATTCGACGCTTTGGCGGTGGAATGACCGGCATAGGTTCGGATGAGCCAGGGGCGATCTTTCTGCGTCTGCGTCATAGCTGGACCTCGCGTCTCGGTTGGGCAAGAAAATTACGTTCCCGGCCTCTAAAGCGCAATTTTCGGGACATGTCAATTCGCTGCGTCGCGGCATATTGGGTTCTTCAGATTGTAGGACGCAGCGTTTGGTGGCAGGGTGCACGCATGACTCAGACCGTGGAACTTCCGCTTTGGCTTTTTTTGCTGATCCTGGTGTTTGCCGTGGTCACTTTGGCATCACATTTTCTGTTCCCGTCGGTGCGGTGGTTTTTCAGGCGTCGACTCGAACGAGCGGTGAAACGATTGAACACGCGCCTGAAGCGGCCGATCCAGCCGTTCAAGTTGGCACACCGTCACGATATGATTCAGCGCCTGATCTATGACCCGCAGGTTGGTCAGGCCGTTCAGGATCACGCACGCGAAGCGGGTGTCCCCGATGCTGTGGCGTTCGAGCAAGCGCAGCGATACGCGCGTGAGATCGTTCCCTCGTTTTCAGCCGTTGCCTATTTCAGCATTGCGATCCGTCTGGCTCGTTTGCTGAGCAATGCGTTTTATCATGTGCAGCTTAGCTATCAGGACGAAGACGCTGTCGAAAACATCGACCCCGACGCCACGGTGGTTTTCGTCATGAATCATCGCAGCAATATGGACTATGTGCTCGTTACCTACCTCGCGGCGCAACATTCGGCCCTTTCTTATGCGGTGGGTGAATGGGCCCGTGTCTGGCCCCTTAGCCGTCTGATCCGTGCGATGGGGGCTTATTTTATCCGGCGAAAGTCCGGCAATGATCTCTATCGTCAGGTGTTGTCATGTTATGTGCGCCACGCGACCGCGGCAGGAGTGACGCAGGCCATGTTCCCCGAAGGTGGGCTAAGTCTGACTGGTGCCCTGGGTCGTCCAAAGCTGGGTTTGCTCAAATATATTATTGACGGGACCTCGGAAGAGGGCCGCGATGTTGTATTCGTCCCCGTGGCGCTGAACTATGATCGTGTGCTCGAAGACACTGTTTTGACGCGTGCCGCATTAGGCAATGAACGACGGTTTCGCGCGCGGATCGGTGTAATCACCAGATGGATCCTCAAACAGCTCTGGCGGCGCGTGATCGGGCGCTACAAGCGATTTGGCCTAGCCTCGGTCCGATATGGTCAGCCCGTTTCCTTGCGGGCGTTTCGGGCAGATCATCAGCGCGATCTGATGACCGATTTGGCGCGTGACCTGATGACGCGACTCCGCGCTGCAATCCCGCTGGTCCCTGTACCCGCCGCGTGTTGGCTAATGCAAAAGCATAAAGAGATGTCGGAGGCCGATGCCGTTCAGGTGATTGTCGATCTCATGCGTCGCAATGGAATGACGGACCAAGAGAACCAGACATCGGTTGAAGCCGCGATTGATCAGTTGGTCGAGCGGCGAATTCTCAGGCGCAGTGACGGGAAAATATGCCTGTCCGGTCAAAGGGTTGATCTTCTGGAGTATTATGCAGCCTCGGTTCCGATGGGACCAGACGAGGGAAATGCTGCGGATGCGAAGGAAATTTCTGCATCCGCTGGGTCATAAAGTTACAAAATAGCACCGATTTCGGTTGCATTATTTCCTAAAGGCCAATATTCCATCGGTTAATGCACGCGATTCTGCATCGCGGCAAAGGTTTAGAACTGAAGGAGGCCAACATGGCTCTGGACACCGACAGCGGCATCGCGTCGTACGAGGCACCGGAAAAAGACCTCTATGAGATGGGTGAAATCCCTCCGATGGGTTTTGTGCCCAAGAAAATGTATGCATGGGCGATCCGCAAGGAGCGCCACGGCGACCCGGACACCGCGATGATTCAGGAAGTTGTAGACGTTCCCGTGCTGGACAGTCACGAAGTGCTGGTTCTGGTCATGGCTGCAGGCGTCAACTATAACGGCGTCTGGGCCTCGCTGGGCAAGCCGATCTCGCCTTTTGACGGCCATAAGGCACCTTACCACATTGCCGGTTCGGATGCGTCTGGCATCGTTTGGGCAGTTGGTTCAAAAGTCACCCGTTGGAAAGTTGGTGATGAGGTTGTCATTCACTGCAACCAGGATGACGGCGACGACGAACATTGTAATGGTGGCGACCCGATGTATTCGGACAGCCAACGGATTTGGGGCTATGAAACCCCCGATGGTTCGTTCGCACAGTTCACCAATGTTCAGGCTCAACAGCTGATGCCGCGTCCCAAGCACCTGACTTGGGAAGAAAGCGCCTGCTACACGCTGACACTGGCAACTGCTTACCGGATGCTGTTCGGCCACGAGCCGCATGACCTGAAACCGGGCCAGAACGTTCTGGTCTGGGGCGCATCGGGCGGTCTGGGCTCTTACGCGATCCAGCTGATCAACACCGCAGGTGCAAACGCGATCGGCGTGATCTCGGACGAAAGCAAGCGCGACTTTGTGATGGGTCTGGGTGCCAAGGGCGTTCTGAACCGCAAGGACTTCAATTGCTGGGGTCAGCTGCCCACAGTGAACACACCCGAATATGCCGAGTGGTTCAAAGAGGCCCGCAAGTTCGGCAAGGCCATTTGGGACATCACCGGTAAAGGCAACAACGTCGACATGGTGTTCGAACACCCGGGCGAAAGCACCTTCCCGGTTTCGACTTTCGTCGTTAAAAAAGGCGGCATGGTTGTGATCTGCGCTGGTACCACCGGCTACAACCTGACCTTTGACGTGCGCTACATGTGGATGCACCAGAAGCGTCTGCAGGGTTCGCACTTTGCTCACCTGAAACAGGCGGCCGCAGCAAACCAGCTGATGGTCGAGCGTCGACTGGACCCGTGCATGTCCGAAGTGTTCACCTGGGCCGATCTGCCTGAAGCGCATATGAAAATGATGCGCAACGAGCATAAGCCGGGCAACATGTCGGTGCTGGTTCAGGCTCCACAGACCGGAATGCGCACCTTGGAAGAGGTTCTGGCCGCGCGCGACTAAGTTCGTCTCAGACAAAATCCAAAACACCCGCGAATCGGTTTTCCGGCTCGCGGGTGTTTCTTTTTGGGCGATGATATTAGCCTTTTCAAAGACTTAAAAGAAAATACCCCGCTGTTTTTGGGGAGTAGAAATCAGTGAATAGGCTAAAAAAACTTCCTCATGCTATGGTTGTGTTAACCCTTCGTTAACCGTTTCGGAGAGACGCTGATGGCGCAAAATGAGTGGATACTGGACGTACTGTCGGACCTCAGCGCCTTTGCTGTTGAAAACGGTTTGACCGCGCTTGCCGAGCAGTTGGATGACACCAAGCTGATCGCCGCAGCCGAAATCTCGTCCAGAAAGAATGAGGTTCGGGCACCAGCGGATGGCAACAAAACTCGATATGAGCCAGGTTCTGGAGGACTTGGAAAACACCAGCTCGCTTGACGAACTAAGCGAAGTCGCCATTCGCCTGCGGGACAGGCTGCAGATTGAAAACCTGATTTACCATTGGGTCGACGGAGCCGGTGATCAATACGGCTATACAACCTATCCCGACGTCTGGGCCGAACGGTACCGCGAGCGTAACTATCATAGAATCGATCCGGTCATACTGGGCTGTTTCCAACGGTTTCATCCGGTGGACTGGAAGACGCTGGATTGGTCGGGCAAGGTTGCCAAGACATTTTTGACGGATGCATTAGAGCACGGCGTTGGCAATCAAGGTTATTCCATTCCAATCCGTGGGCCGAATGGTCAATTCGCCTTGTTTACCGTCAACCACACCTGTGATGATGAAACCTGGCAGAAATTCATCGAAACGCATGGGCGTGAGTTGATCCTGATCGCTCATTACATCAACCGAAAGGCGCTGGAGTTTGAAAGTGACCGTCAGCCCGAATCTGCGCGCGGATTGTCGCCGCGTGAAGTGGACGCCATGACTTTGCTCGCCCTGGGTTATAGCAGGGCGCAGGTCGCTCATTCCTTGTCGATCTCGGAACACACGCTGAGGGTCTATATCGAAAGCGCACGCGCCAAGTTGGGTGCGCAAAACACAACTCATGCTATCGCAACGGCCTTGAGCCGAGGGTTAATAGTGGTTTAAGGCGCGCGCGCACTAAAAACCGGAAATTAACCACGACTTTGTACCCCCTTCGTTCTTGCACAGGACGACAAGGGGAAAAGAGTCATGTTGCGTTATGTCTATGCTGACGAATTGCACAAATATCCAAAACTGGCCGAGGGGATGTTTCGGGACCGCGCCGATCAATTCAAAACCCGGCTGGGCTGGGATGTTCTTGTCAACGACAAGGGGGAAGAGCGGGATCAGTACGATGATCTGAACCCGATTTATGTCATTTGGGAAGAACCGGATGGCAGCCATGGTGGGTCCATGCGTGTTTTGCCGACGACCGGTTCGGTCATGGTGAACGAGGTGTTCGGACACCTGACGGGCGGCAAACCAATCAACAGCCCCTTGATCTGGGAAGTAACGCGCTTTTGTCTGTCGCGCACGGCAAGCCCGCACACGGCCGGGGCCATCATGCTTAGCGGTGGCGAGATGATGGAGGGGTTTGGTCTAACCCACATTGCGGGTGTTTTTGATGCGCGTATGATTCGCATCTATCGCCTGATCGGATCATCCCCGATCGTGCTGGGCACGGAAGGTAAGGGACGTGAACAAATCTCGGTCGGGATGTGGCCGTATTCGGCGGACGACTGCAACCGCGTGGCCAAGCGCGCAGGCATCCCGCGTGAATTGTCGCGGCTGTGGTTCAAGACGGCTTTCGGCGTTGGCAGGCAACGCCCGTTTGCATTGTCAGCGTGACAGGATGAAAACCGAATTCCACATCTGGTGATAGCTGGCGCGGGCTTGTAGGGTCGCGCCATGTCTTTGCCCTCTGTGACCTACTCTGACGACCAGGCCGCCGCGTATGACAGCATCTCTGAGATGCTGAAATCGGCAGGTGTTGACCTTGACGATGACGCGCTGCTGAAGCTACCGGGATCGGGTAAGTCCGGTGTGATGGCCGTGATTGGCAAGGCGGGGTCCGGAAAAACCCTGCTGCTGGCTGAGCTTTACAAAGCCATTGCGGACACCGGCGTTCAGATTGTGTCCGGCGATTTCGAGAGCCGCAAAGCCCGTGAAAAACGCAGTCTGGCGATCTTGGCCCCGACGAACAAAGCGGCCAGCGTATTGCGTCTGCGCGGGGTGCCAGCCACCACGATCCACCGCATCCTTTATACACCCGTCTACGACCCGGAATACGAGCGCATCGCCGAATGGCTGGCAGGAAATGACGAACGTCCCGAAATCGAAGGCCTGACCGACGAGGCGCTGGATCGCGCAGCAGCGTTCTACCAGAACAACAAATCCATTCCCGGAGCGTTGGCCGCGGCAGGGTTACGGGGCTCCGATTTTATCACCGGCTGGAAACGCCGGGACGAGCCGTTGGACATCGGGTTTGTGGACGAAGCCTCGATGCTGGATGACCGGCAATTCGAAGACTTGCAAGAAATCTTCCCAACACTTCTGCTGTTTGGTGACCCGGCACAGCTGGCACCGGTCAATCAGTCGGGCAGCATGGTGTTCGAAGCGTTACCCGAACCGCGCAAACAGATTCTTCACCGAGTTCATCGGCAGGATGCGGACAACCCGATATTGGACCTTGCCCATGCGCTGTCGGACCCACAGATGGGGTTCGAAGATTTTGAGCGCATGGTCGAGCAGACCGCCCGTCAGGACGACCGTGTGGTTTGGGGGCAGCGGGTCGAGGTCGATCTGATGGCCCGCAGTCCCGTTCTGGTCTGGCGCAATGCAACCCGCATTCGGCTAATTCAGGCTTTTCGGAATGTTCACGGCGCGCCGGATACCGAATTGTTGGAAGGTGAACCGCTTATCTGCGACGGTATTGAACTGCCCCTTAAACATCGCAAGAAACGGCTGGATCTTGAGGCGCGTGGCCTGATCAAGGGCGCTCAGGTCATCTATCTGGGCCCCGGCCGCAAACCGGGGTTTTCCAGGTTGCACGTGATGGGGGCAGAAGACCCTCAGGTCAGCGCCGCATCCATCGTCAAGATTGAAAAACCGGACGAGGAAGAGCCGTTCATTCCCTTTGCCGCGCGCATGGGCGCCACCTTTTTGCACGGTGCAGCAGTCACCATTCACAAGGCGCAAGGGTCGCAGTGGGACACTGTTCAGGTTTTCGCTCCGGATATTTATGCCGCTGCCCGTATGGGCCGCACCGAGGCTGGACAGCCACTGTGGAAACGTTTGGCCTATGTCGCCATCACGCGCGCGCAGGAAAGGCTGATCTGGGTCGTACGCAACCGGCTTGCCAAGCCGACTTATCCGCTGCGTGTGGACGACCTGCGCGCTGTCCCGGCGGCCTCACTGACCTTGGAGGCAGAAGAGACATGACATCCATTATTGTGACCGGCGCAAGTTCTGGCATAGGGCGCGCCACGGCTGAATTGTTTCTGGCCCAAGGATGGACGGTTGGTCTATTGGCGCGCAGTGCTGACAAGCTGAACGAAATGGCTGCAGAGCACGCAAACGCAATTCCATTGGTCGCGGATGTCACCGATGCACAAGCGGTTGAGGCCGCCTTTGGCGACTTTCAGGGTAAGGCGGGCCATTTGGATGTTCTGTTCAACAACGCGGGAATATTCGCGCCGGGGGGAACGATTGACGAGATCGCGTTGGACGATTGGTACCAAAGCGTCGCCGTCAACCTGAACGGCATGTTCCTGTGTGCCCGTGAGGCGTTTCGGATCATGCGCCACCAATCGCCGCAAGGCGGGCGCATCATCAATAACGGCTCAATTGCCGCCCATGTGCCGCGCCCCAACTCGGTGCATTACTCGGCGACGAAACACGCCATTACGGGCTTGACCCGCAGCCTGTCTTTGGACGGGCGGGGCTTCAATATCGCTTGTGGGCAGATCGATATCGGCAATGCGCGAACACAGATGGTGCAGGGCCTGGTCGAGGCGGCCATTGCCGACGGGCAGCAGCCCGACCCAACAATGGCCGTCAAAGATGCAGCGCGGTCCGTCTTGCACATGGCAAACCTGCCGCTTGAGGCAAACGTTCAGTTCATGACCGTCATGGCCACGACGATGCCCTATATCGGACGCGGGTAACGATCAGTTACTCGCGCAATAGGCGGAACGCGGTTGACGCACCCCAACCCGCCGCAATGGCAATGACCAAAGACATCAGGCCGTACCAGACCGGTTGCTGGCGGGACATGTTGTACAAGAACCGCTCCAACCCCACTTTGCGCACGTCGATGGTGGTCTCAAATTGTGAAACGACCTCGCCGCCGCGGGTTAGGAAGATGCGCGCCACATAGTCGCCTTCGGTCAGATCCGCAGGCATGTCGATTGAGGTACGGAACAGGGTTTGTTCATCAACGGCCACGGTGTCTTCGCGAATGGAATACAGACCTTCGTTCTCTCGGATACGAATAACAGCGTCCGCGAATTCCTGCGCGCCGCGGATGTTCATCGCAGCACCAACAGACCGGATGGCACGTTCGATTGATACGCTGTATCGCAGGTCTTCGGTATCCGACAGTATCTCATTCAAAGGCGCGCTGGTCGCAACCGCATAAAAACTGGGGGCTTCGTCTACGAGGACACTGTCAGTATTAACCCAGATTCCAAGCTTGCGCTCTTTACGCCGAACGGTGACAGGACTGGATGGACCAGACACTGCGACAATCACTTCCAGCGGTGGTCCTGACGGAATGGGAGCTTCGCGTTTGACCGCGCCAAAGACCAGGATCTCAGAGCCGTCGAAATTGGCGGTGATGGCCACGCGATCCTGGCTGAGACCCAGAACGACCTCCTCATCAACAGCCAGGGCGGGGCTGGCACAAAGAGTCAGCGCAACAAGCAAGCGTTTCAGCATGATCAGTGCCCTCCGCCGGTGCCAAGCGAATAGAGCTCGGATGGTTCAAGCAGCAGATCCAGCGCCAGTTTTCCGCAAACCGCAAGAACAAGGGCTGCGAGCAACACGCGCAACTGCTCGGCAGGCATGCGGGCGCCGATCACCGTGCCGATCTGTGCGCCGATGACGCCGCCAACCAGAAGCAATACGGCGAGAACGACATCAACTGTAAAGTTGGTGGTGGCATGCAGCATGGTCGTAAAGGCGGTGACAAAGATGATCTGGAACAGGGATGTTCCGACAACAACCTTGGTGGGCATTCCCAACAGATAGATCATCGCAGGCACCATGATGAACCCGCCGCCAACGCCCATAATGGCCGACAGAACGCCAACGAACAGGCCAACCAGCGCAGGCGGGATGACCGAGATATACAGGCCCGAAGTCCGGAACCGCATTTTGAACGGCATCGCATGCACCCAGCCGCGTTGGCGACGCTTGGGGGGTGCGGACACGCCTTTCTTGGATTTACGGAGCGCATTCAGGCTTTCGATGAACATCAATCCGCCCACGACGCCAAGGAACACGACGTAGCACAACGTCACAAGCAGATCGACCTGCCCGAGGCTTTTGAGGTAGTTGAAAATCACCACCCCAAGCGCGGCACCCGTTAAGCCCCCTATCAATAGGACGGTCCCCATTCTCAGGTCGACGGTTTTTCGTCGGAAATGCGCCAGAACCCCAGAGAAGGAAGAGGCAACAATCTGGTTGGCTTCAGTTGCAACCGCAACGGCCGGCGGAATGCCGATAAAGAACAGCAGGGGCGTCATCAGGAAGCCGCCGCCGACACCGAACATGCCCGAAAGAATGCCGACCATCCCCCCAAGCCCCAATAGAAGGAAGGCGTTTACAGAAACTTCGGCGATAGGAAGGTAAATTTGCATATCGAGCTACTGGATGAGGGTGGGCGGGTCACAGAGGGTGACCGCGGTCGCCTCAAGGCAAAGTGGTATAGGTTTAATGCAGCGCGCGGCGGCAATGCCCCGTGACCACATGGCGAATGTCGGTTCGCTGGGCGTCATGCCAGCTGCCTGATAAGGCTGGTGATCTGATTATCCCCAGTGTTGAGGTTTACAAGCGTTCCCAAATTCACGATCCGGACCGCTTCCGAGTCGCGGGGTATGTTTGGAGACACTTGCATACCCCTTTAGAACGGTTGCGGCATGCAAAATCAACTCTGCATGCCGCTCTGCAGCGAACAGGACTGAACTGAGTCCGAAACTGGACTTATTAGCGCTCTTTCACGTAAGGCTCACCACCGGCGCGCGGCGGAACCGCCTTGCCGACAAAGCCAGCCAGAATGACCACGGTGAGGACGTAGGGCAGGGCGTCCATCGCCTGCACAGGGATGACCACGCCGCCCAGATCGATGTTCTGGAACCGCAGCGCGATGGCCTGCAATAAACCGAATAACAGGCAGGCGCCCATTGCATGCCATGGGCGCCATTTCGCAAAGATCAGAGCTGCCAGCGCGATGAACCCACGGCCTGCAGTCATGTCCTTAACGAACCCGGCCTGCAACGCAGTGGCCAGATAAGCCCCGGCGATGCCACACAGCACGCCACAGATGGCAACAGCGGCATAGCGCAGGCCAACGACCGAAACACCGGCCGTGTCGACGGCAGCGGGGTTTTCACCCACAGCGCGCAGGCGCAAGCCGAACCGTGTGCGATACAGAATCCACCACGTTGCCGGCACCATAAGGAACGCGACATAGACCAGGATCGAATGGCCCGAGAGCAGTTCAGAATAGATCGGCCCGATGATCGGCACCCCGCTCAGTGATTCGGCAAAGGGGAAATTGATCGGTGTGAAACGACCGCCACCAAACAGCGAGGGCGTGCGCCCGCCCTGTTCGAACCAGCTTTGCGCGACAAGGACCGTCATACCTGCCGCAAGGAAGTTGATTGCGACCCCGGATATCAACTGGTTGCCCCGGAAGGTGATCGAGGCTAAACCGTGAAGCCCGGAAAGAACAAGAGAAGAGGCGATCCCCGCCAGCAGGCCCAACCAGACCGACCCGGTCACAGCCGCGACGGCTGCCGAGAAGAAGGCGGCCATTAGCATCTTGCCTTCCAGACCGATGTCGAAAATGCCCGCACGTTCGGAATAGAGCCCAGCCAGACAGGCCAGCAATAGCGGAGTGGCCAGACGGATGGTCGAGTCAAGGACCTGGATGAAGGTAATGAAGAACTCCATCACTGCGCTCCCTTCCGCAGGCTCAGGAACAGCTTTTCAAGCGGCATCCGGACCATGTTGTCCAATGCTCCGGTGAATAGGATCACCAGGGCCTGAATGACAACGATCAGTTCGCGTGGGATCGATGTCCAGAAAGCCAATTCTGCACCGCCCTGATAGAGAAACCCGAACAGGATCGCCGCAAGGAATACACCAAACGGGTGCGACCGGCCCATCAGCGCCACCGCGATGCCGATGAATCCCGCGCCCTCGGTTGCGTTCAGAACGAGGCGTTCGGCCTCGCCCATCACGTTATTGATAGCCATCAGCCCCGCCAACGCGCCCGAAATCAGCATCGCAATGATGGTGATCCGCACCGGCGAAATGCCTGCATAGACAGCGCCGGTTTCGGTCTTGCCGTAGGACCGGATTTCATAGCCCAACCTTGTCCGCCAGATCAGCGCCCAGACGACAAAACAGGCCAAAACCGCAATGAAGAACGTGATATTAACAGGGGTCCCTTTGAACACCACGTTTTCGGCGGTTGAGAACATCGACTGAAATGTGGGTAGGTGAACGGCCTCGGGGAAACGCGCCGACGAGGGGTCTTGCGCGCCCGGCGGTCGCATAAGATTGACCAACACGTAGTTCAGGAATGCCGCCGCAATAAAGTTGAACATGATCGTTGTGATCACGATGTGGCTGCCACGCTTGGCTTGCAGATAGGCCGGAATGGCCGCCCATGCCGCACCAAACAGCATCGAACCTGCGCAGGCCGCCAGCAGCGCAACGCTCCAATGCGGCCAGGGGATGTAGAGGCATACCATGGCAACGCCAAGCCCGCCCAGCATTGCCTGACCTTCACCCCCGATGTTAAACAGCCGGGCATGGAAGGCGACAGCCACAGCCAATCCAGTGAACATGAAGTTGGTGGCGTAATACAGCGTATAACCCCAACCGTAGGTCGACCCGAGCGCGCCGGTCACCATCAGTTTCACCGCTTCGATCGGGTTTTCACCGATGGCCAGAATGACCAAGGCGGACAAGATTGCGGCCAATATCAGACTGATCAGCGGGATCAGCACCACATCGGCCCATTTGGGCATCTTTTCCATGTTACGCGGCCTCTCCCGCAACACCGGCCATCAACAGGCCAAGTTCTTTTTCATCTGTTTCATGGGGCAGTCTTTCGCCCATGACATGTCCGTCAAACATCACAGCGATGCGATCAGATAGCGAGAAGATTTCTTCCAACTCAACCGAGACGAGCAGGATTGCTTTACCTTGATCACGCAGCGCGACGATCTGCTTGTGAATGAACTCGATCGCGCCGATGTCGACGCCGCGGGTTGGTTGACCCACCAATAGAAGATCCGGGTTCCGTTCAATTTCGCGCGCGACAACAATCTTTTGTTGGTTCCCGCCCGAGAAGCTCTTGGCTGTAAGCCATGCATCAGGTGGCCGGACGTCGAATTTCTCGATCTTGCGCTCGGTATCGGCGCGCAGGGCGGCGTTGTTCATGAAAATCCCGCTCTGATAGGCAGGATCACGGTGATAGCCAAAGGCCACGTTTTCCCAAGCGTGGAAGTCCATCACAAGACCTTCGCGCTGACGGTCTTCCGGAACATGCGCAATATGCTGTGCGCGACGGGCCTGACCGTCGGATCCCGGACCGCTAAGCGCCAGCGGGGCACCGTTCAGTTTGATCGAACCCTGACCCGGACGCATGCCGCCCAGAACTTCCAGAAGCTCCGATTGGCCATTTCCGGCCACGCCAGCGATACCGACGATTTCACCGGCCCGAACGGTCAGGTCGATACCCTTGACCCGTTCGACCCCGGCCGAATCGAAAACGCTGAGCTTTTCAATTTCCAAAACGGGCTTACCGGGTTGCGCAGGTACTTTGTCGACCTGCAGCAGCACCTTGCGGCCCACCATCAGCTCGGCCAGTTCCTCGGGGCTGGTGTCGGCTGTTTTCACCGTCGCCGTCATCTGACCGCGCCGCATGACCGAAACCGTATCGGTGTTTTCCATGATTTCGCGCAGCTTGTGCGTGATCACGATGATCGTCTTCCCTTCGGCCCGCAGGCGGTCAAGGATGCGGAAAAGCTGGTCAGCCTCGGACGGGGTCAGAACCCCGGTGGGTTCGTCCAGAATCAGAATCTCGGCCTTGCGATACAGGGCTTTCAGGATCTCGACCCTTTGCTGCATTCCGACGCCAATCTCGTCGATGCGCTTGTCGGGATCTACGAACAGCTCGTATTCCTCTTCCAGCGCTTTCAGTTCTTTGCGCGCTTTGGACAAGGACGGGGCCAGCAGCCCGCCATCCTCGGCACCGAGAACGATGTTTTCCAGAACGGTGAAATTCTCAACCAGTTTGAAATGCTGGAACACCATCCCGATCCCGGCAGCAATGGCCGCCTGGCTGTCAGGGATGTCGGTCTTGTTGCCGTTAATCCAGATTTCACCTTTATCGGCTTTGTAAAAGCCGTAGAGGATGCTCATCAGCGTGGATTTGCCCGCACCGTTTTCACCGATGATCCCATGGATCGTACCGGGGGCGACGCTGATAGAAATGTCTTTATTGGCCTGAACCGGCCCAAAGGCTTTGGATATCCCTTTGAGCTCAATGGCGGGGACGGTCATGTCTTGTCCTCAATTGCCGAAAGGGCCGCGGTGTCATACGCGGCAGAGTCGGGGGCAAGGCGGAGGTTGTTCCCCCGCCTTGCGCGATATCAGAACTGCAGTGCCGGGCAGCTGTCGTTCTCATAATAGCTGACAACAGAGACGTTACCGTCGATGATGTCCTGACGCGCTTTGTCGACTGCGCCTTTCATCTCGTCCGAGACCAGAGGTGCGTTGTTGTCATCCATGGCGACGCCAACACCTTCTTCGGCCAGACCCATCTGGAACACGCCGGTTTCCAGGCCTTCGCCCGCTGACATCGCGTCATAAACGGCAACATCAACGCGTTTCAGCATCGAGGTGAGAACCTTACCCGGGTGCAGGTGGTTCTGGTTGCTGTCCACGCCGATCGACAGGATGCCTTCGTCTGCCGCGGTCTGCAGTACGCCAACACCGGTGCCACCAGCGGCCGCATAGATCACATCAGCGCCCTGGCTGATTTGTGCTTTGGTTAGTTCCGAACCCTTCACCGGGTCGTTCCATGCTGCCGGGGTGGTACCGGTCATGTTGGCAACAACATTGATGTCAGGGTTTACAGCCTTGGCACCCTGCGCATAACCGCAGCCAAAGTGGCGGATCAGCGGGATATCCATGCCACCGATAAAGCCGACGGTGCCGGATTCCGATGCCATCGCGGCCATCATGCCAACCAGATATGACCCTTCATGTTCGGCAAAACCGATTTGGCGGATGTTGGGGATGTCCAACCAGTTGACGTCAACCGCAACGAATTTGGTGTCCGGGTAATCGGCGGCCACGGCGGACAGCGGATCAGCCATGCCAAAACCCATCGTGATGATCGGGTTCGAGCCGGATTCAGCGAAACGGCGCAGAGCTTGCTCGCGCTGTGCTTCGGACTGGATCTCGATCTCGTTATACGAGCCGCCTGTTTCTTCGGCCCAACGCGACGCGCCGTTGTGGGCGGCTTCGTTAAAGGATTTGTCAAACTTGCCACCAAGATCAAAGATCAGGGCAGGATCTGCCAGCGCGGCGCCAGCCGTAAGTGCGACTGCGGCGGTGGCACCCATCAAGGATTTCATCAGGGTCATTTTATACTCCCGTTTGTTATTATCGGTCGGGGCGAAGATAGCCCCGTTCACCCACTGTGAGCGAGCATAACTGTTGTGATGGCGGGAATTAAGGACGTTTGCAACCACCGTGGTCAACAGATTTTTGACCATTTGGTCGAAAAATTTTATCTCTGACGGTCAATCCAGCGCGGATTCCATCACGATAGCATCGATTTTCTGATTGTTTTCGCGCAGGTAATACCCCTTGCGCAAACCACAGGCGCGATAACCGCTGTGTTCATACAGCGCGATGGCCGGCAAGTTATCCGCAGCGACGTCCAGAACAGCGCGCGTTGCCCCCAAAGCCTTTGCTTTCGTGTGCCATTCATGCATGCAATTTCGGGCTAAGCCCTGTCGCTGGACGTCCGGATGCGTGGCGATCGTCAGCAATTCCGCCTCATCGCCGATCACCTGGAACAGCGCAAAAGATTGAGTATTTCCAACGGCATGGATGAACCGATTGTTCAGAAGATCCGCAAATTCGACCGCAGCCCACGACCGTGACCGGGTAAATGCCGCCGCGTGTGTTCTGGCGAGATCCTCTGGGGTCATCAGTCCAGCAAAACCGGGGGGGTGTCTTTGGAAGGGGCCGCGTCCGCAGGCCGAACATAGAGTGGAGCCGGCTGCGCGGTGTTGGTCTGCCACCTTTGCCCGGTGATCCGGGCAATTGCGCGGATTTGCGCATCCGGGTCGTCATTCAGGATCAGGCGGCCAAGTGATTCTGCCTCAATTTGAGGCATAAGCATCGGACTTTGGTCCGGCAACGCCACGTAAACCTGATCACGTGGTGCGCGGATCGCGGGCAGAGCGTCCATAGACATATCAGCCAATGCGTCGAACCCGGACACGCCTACCGCTGGAACGCCAAGGCCCAGGGCTAGGCCGCGCGCCGCAGAAACCGAGATTCGGATGCCGGTAAAGTTTCCGGGTCCAACGCCGACACCGATCGCGGACAGGTCTTTCCACCCATATCCGGCATCGGTCAGAACTTCTTCCAGCAACGGCATCAGACGTTCGGCTTGACCGCGCGACATCGCTTCGATGCGCGAAGTCACGATCCGGTTGCCGCACAACAAAGCGGCCGCGCAATGCGCGGCCGATGTATCAAACGCCAAAATAATGGGTTCAGACGGCAACAGGACGAACCTCGGTCACTTCGGGGATGTAGTGGCGCAGCAGGTTTTCGATACCCATCTTCAACGTCAGGGTCGAAGACGGGCAGCCCGCGCAAGCACCCTGCATGTGCAGGTAGACAACGCCCCGGTCAAACCCGTGGAACGTGATGTCGCCGCCATCCTGAGCAACTGCCGGACGGACGCGGCTATCCAGCAAGTCTTTGATTTGATTTACGACTTCTGCATCCTCGCCGGTGTGCTCTGCATGGCCCGATGCGGCTGTTTCACCAGCGCCGATGACCGGTTGGCCGGATTGATAATGCTCCATCACCGCACCGAGAATCGCAGGCTTGATGTGATCCCATTGGACATCATCGGACTTGGTGACGGTCACGAAGTCATTGCCGAGGAATACACCCGTTACTCCGCTAACCGCAAAAATCCGTTTTGCCAAAGGTGATTTTTCACCGGCTTCAGCCGATGGGAAATCCGCAGTGCCCGCTTCCAGCACGGTTTGGCCGGGTAGAAATTTCAAGGTTGCAGGGTTCGGCGTGGATTCGGTCTGGATGAACATGTCACGGCTCCGTTTCAGTTGCCTCTGATATGCGGGTCCGGGCCGGATAAGTCAAGATTTGGAACGATTCTAAATGTTGGCCGCCAACCGGATTGCATCATCCAACCGATCATCTCCCCAGTATAGTTCGTCGCCGACCAGAAAACTCGGCGCACCGAACAGCCCTTTGGCCTGTGCGGTTTTGGTTTGCTCGATCAAAGCTGACTTAATCTCGGGGTCTTGGGTTCTGTCCAAAAGGTCGTCAGGCAAACCGGCGGATTTCAGGCAATCAACCAGAACCGCATCGTCCGACACGTTCCGACCTTGTGCGAATTCGGCCTTATAGACCGCCCGAACAAATCGCGCCCTATGGGTCTGATCTTCAATAGCCAGCGTGAGGCGCGCAGCCTTCAGGCCGTTTTGCGGAAACGGGTCCGGTTGCCGGAAGGGCAGGCCGCGCTGCGCCGTCAAACGCTCCATATCGCGCCACATATAGCGCCCTTTGGCCAGGTAAATGTTAAACGGAGAATTATCCCAACCCTGCGCCGCGAAAATGGGCCCCAGAAGAAAGGGATGCCATTCTACGGCGACGTTATGCTGTGCCGCAGCCTGCTCGATTCGCATGGCGCTGAGGTAGGAATAGGTCGATGCGAATTCGAACCAGAACTGGATGCGGCGTTGCATTGGGTGGCCTCAGGTGATGGCTTCCAGCTTTTCCTTGCTAAGGTCGCCGGGCACAATTGTGATCGGAATCGGCAAGCTGCCCGAGTTTTTGGTCAGCTGCGTTACCAAAGGGCCAGGCCCTTTCTTTTCGATGCCAGCCCCCAGGACCAGAACGCCGATGTCCGGGTCTGACTGGACATGTTCGATGATCTGAGGGACAGGGTCGCCTTCGCGAATGGACAGTTCGGGGTCGATCCCTTGTTTGTCGCGCATCCATTTGGCGAAAACTTCGTAATGCGCATGAATGCGTTCGCGTGCCTCTTCGCGCATGGTTTCGGCAACACCGATCCAGTGATTGAACTCATCGGGTGGGATGACGGACAGGATCGTTACCCCTCCACCGGTATGGGCTGCACGCATTGCAGCGAAACGCATCGCGTTAAGGCATTCACGGCTGTCATCCAGAATGACTAGAAACTTACGCATGGGTGTCCTCGTGTATTTAGGGGGATCATGCCCGACCAAATGCGGGCTGGCAACACGGCGTATGACTACCGAGTGCCTGCCGCCCAGTCCCAATAAAGCTCGCGCGCGCGACGTGCAATCGGTCCGACCTGATATTGGGTGTCTTCTAATGCGGTGACCGGCGTTATCTTGTTCATGTTACCGGTCATAAACACCTCATCCGCCTCGTGAAAATCTTCAAAGCTGAGAACAGATTCGTGGACCGTCACGCCGTCAGCGCGCAGGTTTTTGATATGTCGCGCTCGGGTGATTCCGGCCAGAAAAGTTCCATTGGGCGTAGGGGTGAATACCTCGCCGTCCCGGACCATGAAGATGTTTGCGGTGGCGGTTTCCGCCACATGACCCAAGGCATCCGCTACCAGCGCGTTCGAGAACCCCTTGGACTTTGCCTCTTTCAGCATTCGGGCGTTGTTGGGATACAGGCATCCGGCTTTGGCATTCACAACGGCTGATTCCAGAACCGGCCGGCGGAACCGCGTGGTGGTCAGCGTAACCGAAGCTGTCTCCGGTGCCATTGGTATCTCTTCCAGACAAATAGCAAATCCGGTGCTGTCCTGCTGAGGCACAATGGCCGTGGCGTCACCGTCAATGCCCCAATACATCGGCCGAATATAGACGGCGGAACCTTTGGCATAGCCATCCAGCCCTTCGCGGACGATTTCGACCATCTGTTCGGTCGTCACGGTTGGGGTCAGTAAAAGCGCCTCGGCCGAGCGGTTGACCCGTTCGCAATGGGCCACCAAATCCGGGGTCAGCCCGTCGAAGAATCGCGCGCCGTCAAAGACCGAAGACCCCAGCCAAGCGCCATGGTCTGCCGCCCGCATGATCGGGGCGTCCCCGTTGTGCCACTGACCATCAAAATAGGTGCGGATATTTTTGCCGACTGCCATGACGCCCTCCTTTGCCCTTGGGGCAACCTAGGAAGGCGTCACAGGAAGGTCCAGCGCAATCAGCCTTGTTTTGCGCCAACCATACCCACGATGTCGTAGGTCTGTTGCAGGATCGGGGCCGCTATCGCCCGCGCCTTTTCCGCGCCGCGTGCGAGAATCCGGTCAATCTCGGCCTCTTCCCCCATCAGACGCGCCATCTCGGTTGAGATCGGCGACAGTTTGGCGACCGCCAACTCAGCGAGCATCGGTTTGAATTCACCGAATTGTTTGCCGCCGACTTCGGCCAGAACCTGTTCCGCCGTTTGATCGCTGAGCGCAGCATAGATGTTGACCAGATTGCGCGCCTCGGGACGTTCGGACAGACCGTCGGTTTCTGAAGGCAGGGCATCCGGGTCGGTCTTGGCCTTGCGGATCTTTTTGGCGATCTCGTCGGCATCGTCCGTCATGTTGATCCGGGTCATATCGGACGCGTCCGAAGATGACATCTTCCGCGAGCCGTCCCGCAGGTTCATCACGCGCGGCGCGGGTCCACCGATTACAGGCTCGGTCACCGGAAAGAAATCCACGCCATAATCATGGTTGAACTTGATCGCGATGTCGCGAGTCAGCTCCAGATGCTGTTTCTGGTCCTCGCCCACCGGCACATGTGTCGCGTGGTAGGTCAGGATGTCCGCTGCCATCAGTGCCGGATAAGCAAACAAACCCAGCGAGGCGTTCTGAGCGTTCTTGCCCGCCTTGTCCTTGAACTGTGTCATCCGCTGCATCCAGCCCATGCGGGCGATACAGTTGAAGATCCACGCCAATTGTGTGTGCTCTGCCACCTGGCTCTGGTTGAACAGAATAGACTTTTCCGGGTCCAGACCAGCAGCAATGAAGCCGGCGCAGACTTCGCGGGTCTTTTCGCGCAGGCGGGCAGGGTCTTGCCAGACGGTGATCGCGTGCAGGTCGACCATGCAGTAAATGGTCTCGTAATCTTCGCCCTGCATATCCACAAAACGCTTGAGCGCACCCAGATAGTTACCAAGGTGCAGGTTTCCCGAAGGCTGGATGCCGGAAAACACGCGCGGCGTGAACTTGGTTTCGGTCATCGAAGGGAACTCCCGTCTGGAAAAATCAGCCCCCGTCGCTTACCCATGAGGCCAAGGGACGTCAACAGCCGCGAAAGGCAAGCCCAATGAGCAGTGAGCATTATACACCCGCCGTGAACCCCCTGCCGCCCGTCGTGGTGGCGTTGGTCCTGTTCATCATGGGGATCGAATTGGCGTTTACGCTGGGTGCACGTGGTCTTGTGGGTGGGCCATCAGCGGTAGGTTGGCGGTTGGATGCCCTGCAGAGTTACACCTTTTCCCCGGATATCTTTCACTGGATGATCGAGAATGGCCGTTGGCCGTTTGAACATGTGATCCGTTTCGTGACCTATCCGTTCGTATCGGGCAGTTTTACCCAGGCGGTTTTTGTCAGCGTCTTCGTTCTGGCCATGGGCAAAATGGTAGCCGAAGTGTTCGGGGGTTTTCAAATGCTGATCATTTTCGTTTTGTCCGGTATCGGTGGCGCGTTGGTCTATGGGTTGTTGCTGAATCCCGCCTATCCGCTGGTCGGAGGGTTCCCACCGGTTTACGGTCTGATCGGCGCGTTCACATGGCTGCTGTGGCGCAAGTTGTCACTGGTCGGCGAAAACCAGTCTCGGGCCTTCAGCCTGATCGCGGTTTTGATGGGCATCCAGCTGGTATTCGGACTTTTGTTTGGCGGCACGTCCGATTGGGTTGCCGATCTGGGCGGGTTTGCCACCGGATTTGGTCTGTCGTTTTTCCTGGCACCCGGCGGATGGGCGCGGATCGTGGGACGTATTCGCCGCGACTGATCAGGATCGACGCAGCGCTTTTCTGAATTCGGACAGCTCGAACGCTTTGAAGAGGTGACCGAGTAAGAAATAGGCGGCAGCTGCAACTATGATTAGGACAAGCAGCGCCAGATAACGCCACCCGGGTACTTGGAAGGTCCAGCCAAAAATATGAAGGGCGGCGAAAAGCACAACGCCCATACCCAGCGATGCCGCGACGACGCGCCAGGCACGTCGTTTGAACCGGTCGTCAAACCGTGCTTCATCGCCGAAACGGCGCGCTCCAATCGCCAACAAGGCAACCATCGCCCAACCGGCAGCCGAAGCCGCGATCGCCGGTGCGATCCACCCCACCAATGGGTAAAGGCCAAAGGCCAGCCCGGCATTGATCACCATCGCAACTACGGCATAGCGAAACGGAGAGCGGGTGTCTTCGCGCGCGAAGAACAAGGGCTGCAGTAGCTTTTGCAGCATGAAAGCGGGCAGGCCGACGCCATAGATAGCTACGGCCAAGGCAGTGGCTGCCGTGTCCTCGGGGCTGAATTGGCCGCGTTCGAACAGGACCGACACCAGAGGTATTGGAATGATCAGAAAGGCAACTGTGGACGGCAGGGTCAGCAGCAGTGTGAACTCTCCGGCGCGGGAATAGGCATTGCGCGCCCCGCCCTTGTCCCCGGCCCGTAAGCGGCGGGACAGATCTGGGAGCAGGACGATCCCCACCGCAATACCGACCACGCCCAATGGCAATTGATACAGCCGATCCGCTGCGAACAGCCAACTGACAGCCTTTTCAGTTTTGGACGCGACCAACTGGCCAACCACCAGATTGACCTGCGTAACGCCCATCGCCAAAGCGGCGGGCACTGCAATGCGAACCATGCGTCGCATTTCCGGGCTGAGCTTGGGCAATCCGGGACGGATGCGAATACCTGCACGTTCTGTCGCCACCCAAACCAGCGCCAGTTGCGCGACCCCTGCCAGCGGAATGACCGTAATCAACCACCAGATTACGTCGCCGCCAGACAGCGCGCCTGCGATCAAAGCAGTACAGGCAAAGATATTGAGTAAGACAGGCGCGGCAGCGGCAGCCGCGAACCGACCGGTGGCATTCAGAACGCCGGAAAACAGCGCGGCCAGCGACATGAACAGGATATAGGGAAAAACGACGTAACCGTAGTCGACAGCCATGTCGAAGCGTTCATCGCCATAGAACCCTTCGGCGGTCAGCCAAACAAGTCCAGGCATGAATACCATCGCCAATCCAACCAGTGCCAAAACAGCTGCCGCCAGCAGGTTGAACGCATCCTGAGCAAACCCTTCGGCGTCTTCTTCGCCCTCCAGTCGTTTCGAGAACATTGGCACAAAGGCGGCGTTGAAGGCACCTTCGGCAAAGAAACGACGAAACATGTTGGGCAGGCGGAAAGCGGCAACAAAGGCGTCCATCACCGGACCAGGCCCGATATAGGCGGTTAGCAGAATCTCTCGGAGAAATCCCAAAATTCGACTGGCCAGAGTCCAGAATCCGACCGTGAACAGGCCTGAAAACAACCGGATCTGTTTCATGAGATTGCGCGCTCCGCACCTTCAGTGATGGCTTTGCGCAGCTTGGTCTCAAGACCGCGTTGCTTGCTTTCGGAATGGTATTTCAGGCCGAACATGTCCTTGACGTAGAAGGTATCGACAACTTGTTCTCCATAGGTCGCGATCACGGCATTGGCGATATAGACATTGGCCGCAGCCAGCGTTCTTGTCAGGTCATACAACAAGCCTGGGCGGTCGCGGGTATCAACCTCGATGATGGTGTAGATCTCGGACCCGTCATTATCGAAGATGATATGGGTCGGCACATTGAAGGCGCGTTCGCGTTTCTTGATCTTGTCGCGCGATTTCAGCGCGTCACGCGCCACGACTTCGCCCTTGAGCGTCTTTTGGATCATCTGTGTCAGCCGCGGCAAACGGCTGGCCTCAAAAGGGTGGCCCTCGGCATCCTGAATCCAGAACGCATCGGTGACGTACCCGTCCTTGGTGGTGTAGCTACGGGCGTCGACCACGTTGGCCCCAACCAGCGCAAGCGCCCCGGCGATACGGGCGAAAATCCCTGGATGGTCTGCCATGGCAAAACACGCGCGGGTAGCGTCGCGATCGTCATCCGGGTGCAGGTGAATTTCCATCGCGCCGGGGTCGCCGCTGTGTTCCAGAGCGCGTAGCATTTTCGCGAACTCAATATGTGTAGACAGGTTCAGGCCCTGCCAATAGGGCGCATAGTGTCGTCCTGTTTCGGCCTTCAGGTCAGCCTTCGACCAATCGTCAAGCGCCGAACGCAGCGCCTTTTTGGCTTCTGCGCCACGGTTGGCCCGGTTCAGGTCTTCCATACCGGTTTCAAGCGCCCGTTTGGTTTCAGCGTGCAAGGCGCGCAGCAGGGTGGCCTTCCAGTTGTTCCAGGTGTTGGGCCCAACGCCGCGAATGTCACACACGGTCAGAACCGTGAGCAGATCCAACCGTTTGACCGTCTTAACCGCCTTGGCAAAATCACGGACTGTGCGCGGGTCCGAAATGTCCCGTTTCTGCGCCATGTCCGACATCAACAAGTGATATCGCACAAGCCATTCCACGGTTTCCGAGTCTGATTTGTTCAGACCCAAGCGCGGAGCAACCTTGCGTGCGATCTGAGCGCCCAGAATGGAATGGTCCTCGGGTCGCCCCTTGGCGATATCGTGCAGCAGCAAGGCCACATAGAGAACCTTGCGGTTAACCCCGCGTTTCAGGATCGATGACGCCAGCGGCAGCGATTCAACCAGTTCACCGCGTTCAATCTGGGCCAGGTTGACGATGGTCTGGATCGTGTGCTCGTCCACTGTATAGCTGTGATACATGTTGAACTGCATCATCGCCACGATGTGCTCGAACTCTGGCAAAAACGCCGACAATACTCCCAATTCGTTCATACGGCGCAGGGCGCGTTCCGGGTTGCCGTGTTTCAGCATCAGGTCCAGAAAAATGCGCTGCGCCTCTTTGTTTTGGCGCATGTCGTCGTCGATGAGGTTTAGGTTGGCTGTCACCAGCCGCATCGCATCCGGGTGGATCAGCATGCCAGTGCGAAGACCTTCCTCGAACAGACGCAGAAGGTTCAGCTTGTCGGACAGAAACTTCTTGGCGTCCGCTACATCCAAGCGACCGTGAACGACCTTGTACCCTGCTTTGACACGCGGTCGGCGCCGAAAGATGCGTTCCAGTAGGGCGGCACCTTTCACGTGTGACGCTTCGAGTTTGGTCAGGAAGATCCGGGTCAGCTCACCAACGCGCGTTGCCTCGCGGAAATAGCGTTGCATGAACACTTCAACAGCCCGTCGTCCGGCCCTGTCTTCATAACCCATACGGTCGGCAACCTCGACCTGCAGGTCGAAGGTCAGTTGTTCTGTCGCACGACCGGTCAGCAGATGCAGATGAGAGCGTACAGCCCACAGAAACTCTTCGGCCTCTACAAAGGTGTCGAATTCCTCGGGTTCAAACAGGCCCAGAGGGACCAGCTCGGCCACGTCTTGAACGCCATAGATGTACTTTGCAATCCAGTAGAGTGATTGAAGATCGCGCAGCCCACCCTTGCCTTCTTTTACGTTGGGCTCGACCATATAGCGCTCGCCCTGTTTGTGGTGGCGCTCGTCACGTTCCTGCAGCTTGGCCTCGATGAATTGACGCTCGCTACCCTTGAACAGCTCGGTTTTCAGGCGGTTATCAAGCTCTTCGGCAAGGGCCGCGTCGCCAGCCAGGAAACGCTGCTCCAGCATGGCGGTGCGGATGGTGAAATCCTCGGTGCCCAGTCGCAGGCAATCCTTGATCGTTCGGGATGAATGGCCAACCTTCAGGCGTAGATCCCAAAGCATGTAGAGCATGGACTCGATGACGCTCTCGGCCCAGGCGGTGATCTTGTAGGGCGTCAAAAAAAGCAGATCGACGTCCGAAGCCGGGGCCATTTCGCCGCGGCCATATCCACCAACAGCAAGAACCGCAATCTTTTCGCCCTGCGTCGGGGTTGCCAGCGGATGTAGATAGGTGCTGGCCACTTGCATCGCTGTGCAGACCAACCCGTCGGTCAAATAGGTGTAGGACCGGGTCAAAGGTCTGGCGTCAAAGGGGCGTTTAGCGAAGGCATCCGCAATGGTCTTGCGCCCAGCCTTTTGGGCATCGCGCAGGATGCGCACGGTTTCATTCCGCCGCGCGGCATTGTCTTGAATATTTTCAAAGGCTTCCGACAGTTGCACCAGGATGGCGGTACTGTCGAAAATTTCATCGGCCGGGCAGATCAGCTCACCCTTGGGGGTGAGCGTCAGCATCGGCTGATCAGAAACCGGCGCCAGAGAAGCTTTGAGGGGCGGAGTCAATCACTACTACCTGTTTGTTCTGGATCGTGGCAACGGCCAGACCGCGTTCATTCGTGCCGTCTGATCGCAGGCGGAAGATGCCGCCAACGCCCTGGAAACCGGCATTTTGTGTCAGGGCAGATGCGGTCAGCGCGTCGGATTTTCCTTGGCTGACCAAAGCCGCAATCGCTGCAATGCCATCATAGGCCAGACCGCTGATCGGGTGCGGAGCCTCACCATAGGTGCTGTTATACCGCTGACGGTACGCCTGCGCCTTTGCCGGGTCGGGCAGGGCGAACCAGCCCCCTTGAACACCCGGCAGTTCCAGCGTCTGTGCCGGTATGTCCCAGCGCGTCAGGCCGAGGAACTGGGTGGTGGCCGGCGACACACCAGCTTCTGGCAACAGCTGCGAATACAGCGGCAGTGCGCCAGCTGTCGTTGCCGTCAGAAACACCGAATCCGCACCAGCAGCATCCACGGTTGCCTTGATCGTTGGAACCGAATTGATGACGCCTTGCTGGGACCGGTCATAGCCAACCGTACCCGCGTTCGCTACACGGCTGCTGGCAAGCGCAGTTGCAATCGCCGATTGACCAAGCTGCCCGGCTGCATCGTTGCTGTGGACGATGACCATGCTGGTCTTGCCTTGAGAACCGGCAAAGTTGACCAAACGGTTGGCCGTGTTCTGAAAGGTCGGGCCCAGAACAAAGACGTTGCCGCCTGCAATGCTGGTATTGTTCGAGAAGGACAGCACGTTGACCTTGTTATTCAGTACGGAGAGACCTGCCGAGTTTGCCGCCTGCGCGTAAACCGGGCCAATGATGATCTTCGCCCCATCCGCGACGGCCTGTTGCGCCACTGTCGCGGCTGTGTTCGAGCTGCCCCGCGTGTCATAAACGCGCAGATCAATCTTAACATTCTGCAGATCAGCCATGGCCAGACGCGCCGCGTTCTCAAGGCTCCGCGCCAGTTCGGCGTCGCCGGAATTTCCCGATCCCGCCGGAACCAAAAGTGCGACCGGAACGGGTTTGGACGTGTTGATTGACGGGCCTCCGCCAAGGCCGCCGGGCTCACATGCCGCGAGGAATGCGGCGGTTGCCAGGATCGCGGCGGATTTCGCCAGCTTGCGAACGGGCTTGCAAACGGTAAACATCTAAATGAAAACTCCCTGTCCCGGCGGCTTGGGGTACCACCAATCTGTTATGCCGCGATAATAAACGTCACGCTGTGAGGGTCCAGCTTTGAATTTTCAAAAAGTAAGATTGGGCGCGGGCCTGTATTTTGTTGCCACTCCGATCGGTGCGGCGCGCGATATCACGCTCAGAGCGCTGGATGTGCTGGCCTCGGCTGATGTCATTGCTGCCGAAGACACGCGCAGCTTGCGCCGGTTGATGGAGATTCACGGCGTACCGCTGGATGGGCGACGAATCTTGGCCTATCACGATCACAGCGGCGTGGGCGCGCGCGGCAAAATCCTTGATGCGTTGCAGGGCGGGAAGTCTGTCGCTTATGCATCTGAGGCCGGAATGCCGCTGATTGCCGATCCGGGATACGATTTGGGGAAGCAGGCCGCCGAAGCGGGTCATTCGGTGACCTGTGCACCGGGACCGTCAGCGGCGCTGATGGCGCTGACACTGGCCGGGCTGCCGACAGATGCGTTCTTTTTTGCGGGCTTTTTGCCGAACGCGACCGGCGCGCGCCGGTCGCGGATCGAGGCATTGCGAGACGTGCCGGGCACATTGGTGTTTTATGAATCTCCGAAACGCGTGGCGGCGTGCTTGTCGGATCTTGCAACCGTGCTGGGCAATGACCGTCAGGCCGCAATGTGCCGCGAGCTGACGAAGAAATTCGAAGAAGTTCGTCGCGGGACGTTGGAAGAACTGGCAGCCGACCTACAAGGGCAGACAGTCAAAGGTGAAATTGTTCTGCTCGTGGATCGCGGACATTCGGAAACTGTTAACGAATCCGACGTAGAAGAGGCGTTGAAACGAGCCTTGGAAACCCATTCGGTTCGCGATGCGGCCGATCTGGTATCAGAGATGTACAAGCTGCCGCGCCGCCCGATCTATCAGAAGGCTCTGAAATTGGGAAAGGGATGACATGGCCGCACGATCCGTTCGAAGTTCGGTGTCCTATCATGCCGGGCAGGCGGCGGAGCAGCAGGTTGCATCAAATTATGAACAACGCGGCTATTCCATCCTGAATCGCCGCTGGCGCGGTGCCGGTGGCGAGATCGATCTTATTGCGCGCGACGCTCACGGGATCGTCTTTGTCGAGGTGAAGAAAAGCACCAGTTTCGATGCGGCCGCCGCCCGGATCAATCGCCGCCAGATGGATCGCATCTGCGCATCTGCGGCCCAATTTCTGGAAACAGAACCAAACGGGCAATTGACGGATGTGCGGTTTGACGCAGCTTTGGTGGATGCTTCGGGCGCCGTTCAAATTATCGAAAACGCCTTCGGTTTAGCCTGATCCCCATTGAACCCCCAGCCCGGCTGGGCCATGTATCTGGCGTGAAACTGAGGGACACGCCATGAAAATCGCCTTTCAGATGGACCCGATTGGGGCCGTGGATATCAATGCCGACAGCTCATTCCGTCTGGCCGAAGAGGCGCAGGTGCGCGGACATACGCTGTTTTTCTACAGCCCGGACCAGCTTGCCTATCAAGAGGGGCGGATCACCGCGCGCGGTCAGGACATGAAAGTTCAGCGGGTGGCGGGCAATCCGGCGGAACTTGGCGCCGAGCGTGAAGTGGACCTGTCAGAGTTCGACGTGATCTGGCTGCGCCAGGACCCGCCGTTTGACATGCATTACATCACATCAACCCACTTGCTGGACCGTCTAAAGGGGCAAGTTTTGGTTGTGAATGATCCGTTCTGGGTGCGGAACTACCCCGAGAAACTGCTGGTTCTGGATTTCCCGGACCTGACGCCGCCGACAACAATTGCGCGGGATCTGCAGACCATCAAGGCGTTCAAGGAAAAGCACGGCGACGTCATCCTAAAACCGCTTTATGGCAATGGCGGTGCAGGAGTTTTCCGGTTGGATGCGAATGACCGCAACCTAACTTCGCTGCACGAACTGTTCACCGGATTTTCGCGTGAGCCTTTGATTGTTCAGAAATTCCTGCCGGATGTCAGCAATGGCGACAAGCGTGTGATTTTGGTCGACGGTGACGCAGTCGGTGCAATCAACCGCGTACCGGCCGCGGGCGAAACACGTTCGAACATGCATGTGGGGGGTCGTCCCGAAAAGATTGGCCTGTCCGAACGCGACCTGGAAATTTGTGCCGCGATCGGACCGCTGCTGAAAGAAAAAGGTCAGGTTTTTGTCGGAATCGATGTAATCGGTGACTACTTGACAGAAATCAACGTGACCTCGCCGACCGGCATTCAGGAACTCGAACGATTTAATGGCGTGAACGTCGCCGAAAAGATCTGGCAAGCGATCGAGGCCAAGCTCTAAAGCGCAACCTTGGCGCTGATGCGAAAGCTCAGCGCCTCGGCGATATGAGGGCGCCGGACATCCGGTGCCCCGTCCAGATCAGCGATGGTACGCGCCACACGCAGGATTCGGTGAAAAGCGCGGGCGGACAGGCCAAATCGCTCGGCTGCCTTCAGCAACAGGTCTTTGCCCTCAGCATCCGGGGCAGCGATTTCATCCAGCAATTTACCCTCGACATCGGCGTTCTGACGGGTGGACGGTGTATCGCAAAACCGCTCTGCCTGAATCGACCGGGCTTGTTCGACACGCGCGGCAACGGTGGCGGAACTGTCGCCAGAGGGTGGCAGGTCCAGATCGGTGAATCCGACCGGAGGCACCTCAATCCGCAAATCGAACCGATCCATCAGCGGTCCGGAGATTCGGCTCAGATAATCCTCTCCGCAAACAGGAGCGCGGGAACAAGCGCGCCCGGGATCGGTGAGGTAGCCGCATTTGCAAGGGTTGGCCGCCGCGACCAGCATGAACCGGCAGGGGTATTTCACATGGGCATTTGCACGCGCGACCATGACCTCTCCGGTTTCGATCGGCTGGCGTAGTGTCTCCAGAACCGTGCGCGGAAATTCCAGGAGTTCGTCCATGAACAGAACGCCGTTGTGGGCCAGTGAAATCTCGCCCGGCTTTGCCCCCCTGCCGCCACCAACGATCGCAGCCATGGACGCCGTGTGATGAGGTTCGCGAAACGGCCGGCTGCGGCTGATCCCACCTTCGTCCAATAGCCCGCACAACGACTGAATCATCGAAGTTTCTAACGCCTCGGTCGGTGTCAGCGGCGGTAAAATCCCGGGCAGGCGTGCAGCCAGCATGGATTTGCCGGAACCGGGTGTGCCGGTCATGATCAGATGGTGCCGACCTGCTGCGGCGATTTCCAGGGCGCGCTTTGCACGTTCTTGCCCTTTGACGTCGCGCAGGTCACGCGCGCTGGGCTCAAGTGTGACTTCGCCGGGCTGTGCGGCGGGTAGCGGAGACTGGCCAGAGAAATGCCGCACCACGTCCCCAAGCGACCCAGCGCCGATCACCTGTGTTGCATCAACCCAAGCAGCCTCCGCACTAGAGGCGCGGGGGCAGAGCAAGGCCCGATCCTCAGCCGCCGCAGTCATTGCAGCGGGCAGGGCACCGACCACAGGCACCAGTGAGCCGTCCAAAGATAGCTCGCCTAGCGAAACCGAACCTTCGGCGGCGTCCCGCGGAATGATCTCTAAAGCAGACAGCAAGGCAACTGCGATGGGCAAGTCGAAATGGCTGCCCTCTTTGGGTAGGTCGGCAGGCGACAGGTTGATGGTGATCCGTTTTGAAGGCAACGCGATCGCCATCGAGCTCAGCGCGCTGCGGACGCGGTCCCGCGCTTCGGACACGGCTTTGTCGGGCAGCCCGACGATGGAAAATGCGGGCAGGCCCGGTGAGACGGCGCACTGCACCTCGACCGGGCGGGCATCGACCCCTTGAAAAGCAACAGTGTGGGCGCGGGCAACCATGAATGACCTTTTTGGTTAACAGGTCGTTGCTGCCACGGCTGCGGTTTAAGAATCGTTAACGGCGCGGGTCATCTCGGTGAATTTTGGCCAGGCACCGGGATCAGCGACTGTTTTGTCACGGCAAAACTGGTTGCAGAACCCCCAACGCTGGCCGTTCAGTTCAAGAACTGCGGTGATGGCTTTGCCGGAATAGGGGCAGGCGTCGTTGATTGACATATTTCCGTTCACGGCTTTTGCCTGAGAAGAACCGGCAATTGGCCAAGGTTCGGATGGCAGATCCACGGGGTATGGAAATGGGTCGTAGTTGACCGTCAGCCCCATCGCACGCCACTGGCGGACAGAAACATCCGACAGCAACTCAAGACAGTATTCGCGATTAGCATCAGCAACTGGCAAGCCATAGCCAATAATCCGTGCCGCGACCGGCGTATAGAACACGTCCGCAAGGGAATAGTGGCCGAACAAAGGACCGGAGTCCCCGCCTGACACATTACGGGCATGGGCCCACAAGGTCTCGATCCTTGCAAGATCGGTGCGTGTTTCGGTCGACGGAGCGAACCCCTGCCAGCACTGTTTGAGCTGCATTGGACACTGTCCGCGCAACGCGCCAAACCCGGCCACCATTTCAGCACATAGCCACCGCGCGGTGGCGCGCGCGGCGGGGTCTTTGGGCCAAAGCCCCGTTTCGGGATGTAACTCGGCAAGGGTTTCCGCCATCGCCAGGCTTTCCCCAACCACGGTGCCGTCGGGCAATCGCAGGGCCGGGACAAGGCGGGCCGGTGCGAGGGGTTTCATATCCTCGGCCATGGTGCCGGAATAGAGGCCGATCATGTGGGAACGATAGGGCAAGCCGAACTTTTCCAGCATCAACCACCCGCGCATGGACCAGCTGGAAAACAGGCGGTCTCCGATAAACAAATCATAAGTCATGCGGCTAGGATGGCGTGGCCGATCCATTCCGTAAATCAGTGATTTGTGCGCGGTTGCATCACGGAAGATGATTGATCAGTCCGACAGACCAGCGATCGCCGTGATGCGTGATTTCGGTAACCGAAAGGTTGTCGATGCGATGGCCAAAAGCCTCTTGCGCGTCAACGTCGAGCGCCCTTTGGACTTGGGTCAGGATCACGCCAAAATGCGCCACGACCACCAGATCGCATCCTGTGTGTTGTTGGATCAATTGGTCAACGGCTGCGTCGACGCGCGCGCGGACCTCGTTCCAGCTTTCCCCGTTTGGGGGGCGCACATCGCCGGGGTTGTCCCAATATGCAAAGGCAAGTTCGGGGTCTTCAGCCTCAATCTCTTTGAAGGCGCGCAGCTCCCAAGTGCCGAAATTGATTTCGCGCAGCGCAGACTGATGTTGCAGCCGCCGCCGTGTGCCTTGAATGGCCGATGCAGTATCGGCGGCGCGGCTCAGGTCAGAGGAAACAAAGATAGCGTCCGCAGGCAGGTGGTCATGCAACCGGGCAACGGCGGCGCGATCGCTGAGGTCAGCAGGCAGGTCGGACCAGCCAACCATCGTTTTGGCATGGGTTGGACCGTGACGCACGAGATGCAGACGTGTCAATCCAGTCGCCCCTTCAATACCAACGGCAGGCCAGCCGTGACTTGCACCACCAGATCGGCTTCGGCGGCCAATGCGATGTTCAGCCGTCCCTGCGCTTCGCGAAACCGGCGGGACAGCGCGTTGTCAGGGACGATCCCGTGTCCAACCTCGTTCGAGACGATGACGACCTGTGCGGAACACAGGCGTAGCGATTGTAAAAGCGCGCTTTGCGTCTGTTCCAGATCGTTTGCTGCAAGCAGGTGATTGGTCAGCCACATGGTGGCACAGTCGATCAGACAGACAGAGTTCGGGGGCAAATCCGCCAACGTCGGGCCAACGTCAAACGGTGCCTCGATTGTCTTCCAGCCTACGCCTCGTTGGGAAACATGGCGCTGGACCTTACCTCGCATCTCATCATCAAACACTTGTGATGTCGCCAGGTAAACTCTATTTTTTCCTGATGAAACAACAAGATGTTCGGCAAAAGCCGACTTGCCCGAGGCCGCGCCGCCCAACACAAAGGTTAAATCCGGACTCACGATAATTACCTTCCATGTGATCCACCCGGTTTTGTTTTGCGTATCGTTCATAGGTCGGCAAAGCAACCCCGGCCCGCGCCTGTGAAAAGGGGAGATTTCAATGGCACTGGACAATGCGAACGACTTCTCGATGTCCCGGAGGGCAATGAAAGCCGAGCTTCTGGACGCGGAAACCGAATTAAAGTTGGCATATGCGTGGCGGGACGACCGCGATGAACAGGCCCTTCACCGATTGATCACGGCCTATATGCGGCTGGCCATTTCGATGGCGGCCAAGTTCAAACGCTATGGGGCGCCGATGAATGATCTGATCCAGGAGGCCGGGTTAGGATTGATGAAAGCTGCCGACAAGTTCGACCCCGACCGGGGCGTGCGGTTTTCGACTTATGCGGTCTGGTGGATCAAGGCGAGCATTCAGGACTATGTGATGCGCAACTGGTCAATGGTGCGCACCGGGTCCACGTCTTCGCAAAAATCCCTGTTCTTCAACATGCGACGTGTGCAGGCCCGGCTAGAGCGTGAGGCCGCGTCCGATGGCATGGATCTGGACCGTCATCAATTGCACCAGATGATTGCCGCAGAGATCGGCGTTCCGCTGCGGGACGTGGAAATGATGGAAGGTCGTTTGTCCGGCTCCGATTTCTCGTTAAATGCCGTTCAATCGGCAGATGAAGACGGCCGGGAATGGATCGACGCGCTGGAAGATGAGCGCGAACAAGCCGCAGAGGCGGTCGAAAACAGTCACGATACCCAGCAATTGCGCGAATGGCTGGTGACGGCAATGCAGGCATTGAATGATCGCGAACGGTTCATTGTCCGCGAACGCAAGTTGCGCGAACCCGCCCGAACGCTGGAAAGCCTTGGGCAGGAACTTAGCCTATCCAAAGAACGCGTGCGTCAGCTTGAGGCGGCGGCTTTTGTGAAAATGCGCAAGAACCTTGAAGCCCAATCGCGTGAGGTGCAACACTTCATCGCATGAAACATCTTGCGATTCTGCTTTGTGCACTGGTGGTTATGGCCAACCCTGGCCATGCCGATGAGCTGATACCCGACGACGTTGTGTCTGCGATGACGTCTGCGGACGTCGTCATATTAGGCGAAATTCACGACAACCCGCAGCATCACATCATTCAGGCCGAGGCGTTGAAGGCCATCAATCCCTCGGCGGTTGTCTGGGAAATGGTGACTGAAGAAGGTGCTCAGAGATTGGCGGACAAGGCCATTTCCGATCCGGAAGAGCTTGCCAGAATTCTGAAGTGGCTCGAATCCGGCTGGCCGCCACTTAGCATGTACTACCCGGTCTTTCAGGCCTCAGACGCGCCGGTTTACGGTGCCATGGTTCCGCGCGCGGCGGCGCGCGCGGCAATGGAACGTGGCGCCGCCACGGCTCTGGGTGCTGATGCTGCCCGTTATGGATTGACGGTGCCATTGCCGAAGGTTGAGCAGGCCGAGCGTGAGGCCGATCAACTCGCTGCCCATTGCAATGCCATACCCGAGGCCGCCTTGCCACAACTGGTCGCAATCCAACGGTTGCGGGATGCGGTTCTGACAAGGGCCATATTGCGCGCTGTGGAGGATACCGGTGGACCGGTTGCGGTGATCACCGGCAATGGTCATGCCCGTAAGGACAGGGGGATTCCAACCTTTCTGTCCCGACTACGCCCCGGTTTGAAAGTTTTTGTACTGGGTCAGTCCGAGGATGGCGTCATCGACGGTGAGTTCGACGCTGTGATCGACAGCCCCGGCATCGAACGTGAAGACCCTTGTCTGGCGTTTGAGACACAGAATTAACCGCTGGAACTGTCCGTTGGCCTTGCCTAATGTCGGGCCGACCGGGACGGGAAGGGCACAATATGCTGGCATCGAAACGCATTCTTCTAATCATCGGCGCTGGAATCGCGGCCTATAAGTCGCTGGATCTGATCCGGCGGCTTAAAGAACGTGGTGCTTCGGTAACACCGGTTCTAACAGGCGCGGCAGAAGAGTTCGTAACCCCGCTGTCGGTCTCGGCGCTGGCTGGAGAGAAGGTTTATCGCGATCTATTTGACCTGACGGATGAGGCCGAGATGGGCCATATTCAACTGTCACGGTCCGCCGATCTGATCGTGGTCGCACCGGCAACGGCGGACATGATGGGAAAGATGGCGGCTGGGCTGGCCAACGATCTGGCCTCGACCCTGCTGATGGCGACAGATACCCCGGTTTTGTGCGCACCGGCGATGAATGTCCGCATGTGGGACCATCCGTCAACACAGCGCAACCTCAAGCAATTGCAAGAAGATGGCATCCGGTTTGTCGGACCCAATGAGGGTGACATGGCTTGCGGAGAGTACGGCCCAGGTCGAATGTCGGAGCCTCTTGAGATTGTGGCCGCGGTCGAGGCGCAACTTGGCAACGGTCCGCTGAAGGGCAAGCGCATTCTGGTCACCTCCGGCCCGACACATGAACCGATCGACCCTGTGCGCTACATCGCCAACCGGTCCTCGGGCGCGCAGGGCACCGCGGTGGCACGGGCGTTGTCTGCGCTGGGCGCTGATGTGGTTTTTGTTACCGGCCCTGCCGATGTTTCGCCGCCCGAAGGTGTGCAGGTGATCCACGTGGAAACCGCGCAGCAGATGTCTGACGCGGTCGACGCTGCACTGCCGGTAGATGCGGGTGTGTTTGCTGCTGCGGTTGCGGATTGGCGCATGGCGGCTGCTTCGGACAAGAAGCTTAAGAAAAGCCGCGATGGTCTTCCGGTGCTTGAGTTTGCTGAGAACCCGGACATCCTCAAACGCGTGTCCAGGCTGGATGCGGGGCGGCCGACGTTGGTAGTTGGCTTTGCTGCAGAAACTGACAACGTGCTTGAACACGCGACCGCAAAACGTGCGCGAAAAGGTTGTGATTGGATCGTCGCCAATGATGTCAGCCCGGCGACCGGCATCATGGGGGGCTCGGAAAACGCGGTTACCCTGATCTCGGACGATGGGGCTGAAGAATGGTCGCGTATGGGCAAGGATGCCGTGGCGCAACGTCTGGCGCAAAAGATCGCCGACGCTTTGGCAAGCTGAACAAGAGGTGCAGTGATGGTAGCAATTCGTGTGATCCGCGAAGACGGGGCTGATCCGGCCATCGCTTTGCCGTCTTATGAAACGACTGGCGCGGCGGGAGCGGATGTCAGGGCGAATCTGCCGAATGGAAATTCGATCATGTTGGAACCGGGGCAGCGCGCTTTGATTCCTACGGGTCTTCGGATCGAGATTCCAAACGGGTACGAGGTGCAGGTACGACCCCGATCCGGCCTTGCGCTGAAATACGGGATTACCCTGCCTAATACGCCCGGTACGATCGACAGTGACTATCGCGGCCCGCTGGGGGTGATCCTGCTGAACGCCGGTCAGGAAAGTTTTGAGATTGCGCATGGCGAACGCATCGCGCAACTGGTCGTCGCCCCAGTCGTGCAGGCTGCGTTTGAACCCGTTGAGGTGCTCAGCGACACAGATCGCGGCGCAGGCGGTTTTGGCTCGACTGGACGCGGTTGATGCTTCTGGTTCTGATCCTTGCCGGTGCTCTGTGGGGCATTGGGTACGTGGCGGGGGTGTCCCGAACTGCTCGCTCCGTGTCGGTCGGCGTTTTGCTGATCGGAGTACTTGTTATCCAACTGACGTTGCCGAGTGGACACCCGCTGCGCGAGGCAACCGGCGGGTCAGCGGCCTTGTGGTTGATCCTAGGAGGTGCCGCGGTTTTGGTATTGAGCTATGGCAAGGTGCTCAAAACGCTGCGCAACCGTGCCGCGCCACAGCCAGCCGAGGAAACCGCGATGCAGTCTGGCAAGTTCTCTGAGACCGAGTTGGAGCGGTATGCCCGCCATATCGTTTTGCGCGAATTGGGCGGGCCGGGGCAGAAAAAGATGAAACAGGCCCGTGTGCTGGTTATCGGCGCGGGCGGTCTTGGTGCGCCGGCGTTGCATTACCTTGCGGCGGCTGGCGTGGGCACCATCGGTGTGATCGACGACGATATTGTTGAAAACGCCAATCTGCAGCGGCAAGTGATCCACCGCGATGCCGACATTGGCATGCCCAAGGTTTTCTCGGCCCAGCAAGCCATGCAGGCGCAAAACCCGAACGTGATTGTTCTGCCCTACCATCGTCGTCTGACTGATGAGATTGCAGCAGACCTGTTCGCCGATTTCGACCTGATCCTCGACGGTACCGACAATTTTGACACGCGCTACTTGGCCAATCGTACTGCGGTCGCACTGGGAAAACCGCTTATTTCAGGTGCGCTGTCGCAATGGGAAGGTCAGCTAAGCGTCTTTGACCCCGCCAATGACGCGCCTTGTTATCAGTGTATCTTCCCCGAGGCACCGGCCCCCGGTCTGGCCCCGTCCTGTGCCGAAGCGGGGGTTATTGGTCCGTTGCCCGGCGTTGTGGGGTCGATGATGGCGGTTGAAGCGATCAAGGTGATCACTGGGGCCGGGCAGGCTCTGCGTGCCGAAATGCTGATCTATGACGCGCTCTATGGCGAAAGCCGCAAGATCACCCTGACCCGACGCTCTGATTGCCCCATTTGCGGAAAAGTCGACGCGTAAGCCTGCCGTCGCGCTAGATTGGCTAGAGATTTCGGCTGTATCGCGGGCACCCCCTCTGGACCATTTCGGCCCGCCTCCCTAGCTTGACCAGCAAAGGAGATCCGCATGACCAACCCGATCCTGTCCGCCTGGACCACTCCATTTGAAATCGCGCCATTTGCCGAGATTTCGGATGATGATTTTGCGCCTGCATTGGACGAGGCGTTGGCTGCCCATAACGCGCAGATCGACGCGATTGCCAACAATTCCGACCCAGCCAGTTTTGCCAATACAATCGAGGCGCTTGAGGCGGCCGGAGAGCAGATGGACAAGGTGCTGTCTGTCTTTTTCACCGTTTCAGGTGCCGACAGCAACCCGGCACGGGAAGAGCTGCAACGCGCATTCTCACCAAAACTCTCGGCGCATTTTTCGGGGATTTCGTCAAACAAGGCGCTGTTTCGGCGAGTTGCGGACCTGTGGGTGCGCAAGGATCAGCTTGACCTGACCGATGAACAGGCCCGCGTTCTGATGCTGACCCATCGCGGTTTTGTGCGCGCTGGTTCGGCTTTGGAAGGCAATGATGACACTCGCATGCAAGAGATCAAGTCGCGCCTTGCCACGCTGGGGACGTCCTTCACCCAGAACCTTTTGGCGGACGAGCGCGAATGGTTCATGAACTTGACCGAGAATGATCTGGAAGGATTGCCGGGTTTCGTCGTGGATGCAGCCCGCACTGCCGGGGAAGAGAAGGGTGCTGATGGTCCTGTCGTCACTCTGTCGCGGTCGTTGATTGTACCGTTCCTACAATTCTCACCGCGCCGCGATCTGCGTGAGAAGGCGTATCGGGCTTGGACCGCGCGTGGTGCCAATGGTGGTGAAACGGACAACCGCGAGATTGCGGCCGAGATCCTGAAATTGCGCGAAGAACGTGCCAAGCTATTGGGATATTCCAGTTTCGCGGACTACAAACTGGAAACCGAAATGGCCCGAACGCCGGACCGCGTTCGCGATCTGCTGATGCAGGTTTGGGGGCCGGCAAAGGCAAGGGCTGACGCCGACGCCGAATCCTTGACCGCGATGATGCAGGAAGACGGCATCAACGGTCCGCTCGAGGCGTGGGACTGGCGCTACTACGCCGAAAAGCGCCGCAAGGCTGAACATGATTTGGATGAAGCTGCGCTGAAGCCGTACTTGCAGCTGGATCGTATGATCGAGGCCGCCTTTTCCTGCGCCAACCGGCTGTTCAGGCTGGAGTTTGCCCCGCTGGATGTACCGCTTTATCACTCCGATTGCCGGGCTTGGGACGTAACACGCGACGGGCAGCATATCGCTGTTTTCATCGGTGACTACTTCGCGCGGGGTTCCAAACGATCGGGCGCATGGTGCAGCGCCATGCGGAGCCAGGCAAAGTTCCCCGAGGTGCAGGCCCCCGTCGTGATCAACGTTTGCAACTTCGCCAAGGGCGACCCGGCGCTGCTGTCTTATGACGATGCGCGCACGCTTTTCCACGAGTTCGGTCACGCATTGCACCAGATGTTGTCCAACGTGACCTATGAAAGCATCTCTGGCACCAGCGTCGCGCGTGACTTCGTAGAGCTTCCCAGCCAGCTTTATGAACACTGGCTGGAGGTGCCCGAAGTACTGGCCGAATTTGCGACCCATGCCGAAACTGGTGAACCGATGCCGCAAGATATGCTTGAGAAGGTTCTGAAGGCCGCGAATTTTAATCAGGGGTTCCAGACCGTGGAATACGTAGCCTCAGCCTTGGTCGATCTGGCATTCCACGAAGGCGAAGCGCCAGCTGATCCGATGGCGAAACAGGGCGAGGTCCTTGATGGTATCGGCATGCCGAAAGCCATCGGTATGCGCCACGCGACACCGCATTTTGCCCATGTCTTCGCCGGCGATGGCTATAGCTCGGGCTATTACAGCTACATGTGGTCCGAGGTCATGGATGCCGACGCATTCGCGGCCTTCGAAGAAGCTGGGGGTGCCTTTGACACAGAGCGCGCCAAAGCACTGGAGGACAATATCCTGTCCACCGGCGGCTCGCGCGAAGCTGAGGAGCTGTATCTGGCGTTCCGCGGGCGTTTGCCAGGGGTCGAGGCGCTTTTGAAAGGTCGCGGGCTTATCGCGACCTGACCGGATCAGTAGCCCAGATTGCGGTCGACGAGGTGGAGGAAGGGTTTGCCTTCCTCACCTCGGATAATATTTTGGCAGATCACTTGGGCCGCAGTTGTCGGACGGGTTTCCGACGCGATATGCGGCGTGACGGTCACATTGGCATGCGCCCAATACGGGTGTTCCGGCGGCAGGGGTTCCACGCGGAATACGTCTAACGTGGCGTGGGCAATGTGTCCTGAATCCAGTGCGGCCAGCAGTGCGTTGTCATCGATCAATGGACCGCGACCGGGATTGATGATCCGAGCGCCTTTGGGCAACAAGGCCAAAGTGTCCGCATTCAGTGCGTTTTCCGTTGCGGGGGTGTCGGGCAGCAACAGGACAACGATCTCGGCACTGGACAACGCGGCGCGCAGACCTTCAACGCCATGCAGGCACGTTACCCCGGGGATGTCCTTTGCGGTTCTGCTCCAACCGGTCACTTTGAAATTCAGCGCGGAAAGCGCTGTTGCTGCGGCTTCTCCCAACGCACCAAGGCCCAGCACGCACACATTCCGTTCGCTGGCAAGCGGTGGGGCATCGGGCGTCCACACGCCGTCCTGCACGGTGATATAGCGGTCCATGCCCAGGTGATAGCGCAGCACGTGGCCGACGACCCACTCGGTCATGCCATGCATCAGCCCGTGGTCCACCATCCGGGCCAATGGCACGGTCAGCGTTTCGTTGCCCGCGATTTTTTCAACACCTGCCCAAAGACTCAGAACCGCCTTCAAACGTGCATAGGGTGAAAAATCCAGCAACCCGCTTGTCGGTGCATAGACAACATAGTCGACCTGATCAGGCGCAAACTCGGTTGCCAGACGGAAATCCAGACCGGTATAGGACAACCCTTTTGTAAGCAGAGGTTCATATTCCGGCCATTGTTCAGGGCGCGCGGAAAACAGGATGTTGACGGGCATGAAGGGCCTTTCAATTCAGCGAGGGCGGTGAATATGCGCGCTTTGAACAATGCCGAAGGCAGCCATCAGAACCAGCATGGCGGACCCGCCGTAGCTGACCATCGGCAGGGGCACGCCCACAACCGGCGCAAGGCCCATGACCATGGACATATTGACCGCAAAGAACAGGAAGAAGTTGAGCGCAACCCCCAAGGTGACCAGGGATGAGAACCGGTCCTTTGTCGCCAAAGCCGTAACCATGCAGAAGATAATAATCAGGGCGTAAAGGGTCAGCAAAGTGATGCCTCCGACAAACCCGAATTCCTCGGCCAACGTGGTAAAGATGAAGTCCGTGTGCTTTTCGGGCAGAAAGTTCAGGCGCGACTGCGTCCCTTGCATAAACCCGCGCCCGTTCCAGCCGCCTGACCCCAGCGCAATTTTCGACTGGGTAATGTGATAGCCTGCACCCAGCGGATCGGTGGAGGGATCAAGGAAAGTGTCTATTCGGCGGAACTGATAATCCTTGAGCAACTGCCACTCGGTGCCCCGACTGTTGAACACGGTCGCAATCAAGCCGACCACTGCCGCGATAACGGCGGCGAAATAAGCCCAGTGCACACCAGCCAGGAACATCAGTCCCCCGCCCGCCGCTAACAACAGGATCGAGGTGCCCAGATCGGGTTGTTTCAGAACCATAGCCGTAGGGATCAGGATCAGGATGACCGGAATAAGCACCCAGAGCGGTCGCGATGTCTTATGAGACGGCAACCAATCGTAGTAGGCAGCCAGAACCATGACCAGCGCAATCTTCATGACTTCGGAAGGCTGGAGCCTCATGAAGCCAAGGTCGATCCAACGCTGCGCACCCATGCCGATGGTGCCGAAGAGTTCCACAAAAATTAGCAGAACGATCGAGCCGAGATAGGCCAAGACGGACATGTTGCGCCAGAACCAGATCGGTACCAACGCGATGATGAACATAACGGTCAGTCCCAGTCCGAACCGCTCAATCTGGGGTTCGGCCCAGGGCATCCAGGACCCGCCCGCGACCGAATACAGCATCAGGAATCCGGCGCTGGCGACGCTGATCAGCAACAAAGTCAGCGGCCAGTTCATGTAGAGGAACTTGCGAAACCCTGTTGGCGTGGATTTGACGGCGTACTCAAGATAGCTCATGCGCGGTCCTTTTCATCAGGTCGCGCTTTGGGGCGGCGGTCGCCCTCAAGCCGTTTTTGTTGTTCCTTGATGCGGTCACGATCTGCAACCGGATAAGCCTCGAGCGGTGGCGTGCCGTTGTACAGAGCCTGCAGCATGATATCCCGCGCGACCGGCGCCGCTGCCTTGGATCCGCCACCGCCGTGTTCCACCACCACTGCCACGGCGTATTTCGGATTGTCGTACGGCGCATAGCTGACGAACAGCGCATGGTCGCGCCGTTCCCACGGCAGGTCTTCGTTGCGGATTACGCCAGCCGCGCGTTCGGCCTTGGTGATGTTGCGCACCTGGCTGGTGCCGGTTTTGCCGGCCATGCGGAATTCATCATTGATGATGCGGCTGCGATAGGCGGTGCCAGCCCTATCGTTTGAGACTGAGAACATCGCTTTGCGCACCTGATTCAGGTTGTACGGATTGACGTCCAGCGGCTCACCTGCTCCTGACGGTTCCTCGACGCCATTGACGGACCGCACCAAACGCGGCTTCACGGCCCGGCCTGTGGCGATCCTTGCCGTCATGACCGCAAGCTGAAGGGGCGAGGCCAGCATGAACCCTTGCCCGATCGAGGCATTCGCCGTGTCGCCCACTAGCCAACCTTCACCGTGGACCCGCTCTTTCCATTCCTGATTGGGGGCCAAACCGGCAGCGACAGCTGACATCGGGATGTCGTGCTTGACGCCCAGTCCGAACTTGCGCGCCATTTCAGAGATTTTGTCGATGCCAGTACGCACCGCGACATCGTAATAGTAGACGTCGCAGCTGCGCTTTAGCGACAAATTGAGATCCACTGTCCCATGCCCGCCGCGCTTCCAGCAGTGGAAGCGGCGGCTACCGACCTTCAGGTGGCCGGGGCAATAGACGGTGTTGCCGGGGCCAACAACTCCGGCCTCAAGTGCGGCAAGCGCGGTGATCATCTTGAAGGTCGAACCCGGCGGGTAGGTGCCCTGAACCGTCTTGTTGGCCAGCGGGCGGTAGTTATCTTCAGTCAATGCCCGGTAATCCGCGACCGATATCCCGCGCACGAACAGGTTCGGGTCGAAACTGGGGGCAGAACTGATGGCCCGGATATCCCCGGTTTCGCAGTCGATGACGACTGCAGCCGCGCTTTCACCGGCCAGGCGCGCTTGGGCGTATTGCTGCAGGTCCGCATCAACGGACAATTGCAGATCGGCCCCGGCCTCGCCTTCTTGCCGGTCAAGCTCGCGCATGATGCGGCCTGTGGCGTTGACCTCGACACGTTTTGCGCCAGCTTTTCCGCGCAGGCTGATTTCCTGTTTGGACTCCAGGCCGACCTTGCCGATCTGGAACCGGGGGATACGCAGCACCGGTTCGGGATCTTCGATCAGGCTGAGATCATAGTCACTGACCGGCCCGACGTAACCAACGACATGAGCGAAATCCTCGTAGCGGGGATACTGACGGGCCATGCCCACCTCAGGCGTAACGCCGGGTAGCGCGGGCGCATTGACCGCGACCTTGGAGATATCTTCCCACGTGACCTGATCGGCCAGTGTGACTGGCAGGAACGGGGCAGAGCGGCGCATCTCAGACTTGGCGCGATTAATCTCTTCCTGAGTCAGCGGGATAAGCTCTGAAAGTTTGGCGATGACTTTGTCGACGTCGCCTGCATCTTCGCGGACCATAACAATACGATATGACTGCGTGTTTTGTCCGATGATCTGGCCGTTGCGGTCATAGATGCGCCCGCGCGTTGGCGGGATCAGGCGAATGTTGATCCGGTTTTCTTCGGCCAGAAGACGGTACTCGTCAGCCTGATCCACTTGCATAAAGCGCATTCGCGCTGCCAGGCCGCCGATAAACGCAGTCTGCAACCCGCCCAGGATCAACGCGCGGCGCGGTAGGCGTTTGTATGCCAATCCTTGCGCTTTGGGATTGCGTTGTTTCATGCCCTGGCCCCTCTTGTGCCGGGGTCCGACACTGATACGCGCCGAACGCCAAGCACATTCTGGCTGAGAAGAACGACCAGAGGGTAAACCGCAATTGTCAGAACCACTTGTATCACCACAGGACCCAAAGCTGCTTGCTGTACCGATAGAATAGCAAGAATGACACGGTTCAATATGAAAATTCCCGCGATCACCACAGCGGCCGTTGTCCATTCAGCCATAAACCCGGCGTCGCGCATTCCGGGTGCGGCCGAGCGCAGATACGACGATCCCAAAACCACAAGTGCTGCCAGCAGGCCCGGAGGTCGTTGCAGCAGCAAATCGGCCATCAGCATCACCGCAGCAACCAGAAAAATGGGAACGTATTCCGGTCGACGAAGAACCCAGGCGAACGTTAACGCAATAAGCATGTCCGGAAACGGCCAACGGTCCGGCTGTGTATCCAGAGGCAGAAGATGCAGGAACATAATCAGTAACGACAGAAACACGTACAAACAGCGTTTGAGCCAAAGATGAGAGGTTTGCCTATCCATCGCCGACCTCCGGTGGGGTCAGGGCAGCCTCGGGTTGCCGTGGACCCACGATGCCGCCAGGATCCGAGATCACCGGGGCCAAGTGGAAGCGTAGAACGCGAAGGAATTCCAGTCGTTCGAAATCTGCCGAGAGGCGCACCCGCAAACGCCCGCCTGGGTCTTCGGTGATCTGCCCGATCAGCAACCCTCCGGGGAACACGCCGCCATCACCCGAGGTTACAACGCGGTCGCCGGGACGTACCAGTTCGCGGTTTTCCAGAAACTCCACAGACGGGGATTGTGTGTTGTCGCCGGTGATCAGAGCGGTTTGGCCAGACGGTTGAATCGTGGCAGGAATTGCGCTGGATGCATCTGTCATCAGGATGACACGGGCGGTGTCGGGGCCAACGCCCGAGATACGCCCGACGACGCCAATCCCGTCCATGGTGGCCCAGCCGTCCCTGATCCCATCCCTTTCACCCACGTTCAGCAGGACTGACTGGCGGAAGGGCGAGCCGCTATCGGCCATGACCACCCCGGTGATATAGGTCAGGCGCGGATCAAGACGCACATTGTTCAGGTCCAGAAGCCGGGCATTTTCCTGCTCCAGCTGCAACGCGGCCTCTTTCCAGGCGCGCATGATGCGCAACTCGCTGCGTAATTCCTGGTTCTGGTCGCTCAGCCGTTGGTAACTTTGGAAATCGCGCACCAGATTTACGGCGGCGGTGACAGGAACCATGGCCCATTCCATCGACGGCACAACACTGTCCACGACCTGTGCGCGAAACCGTTCCACGCGCGGGCTGTCGATCCGCCAGATCAGAAAGATGCCTAGCAGACACAACACAACAATCCCCAGCAGCAGGCGGCGCAAGGGGGGTGTGTATTCATCGCGCTGTGATCGGTCTTTTGCCACAGGACTCCTTCCCGTGCTGCTCGCGCCGAATTTACCCTATGTAGTAAAGGGTGCGCGCCTTAGCTTTCGTAGTCAATCGCGTGGCGCAGTTGTTTTTCGTATTCCAGCGCCTTGCCGGTGCCCAAAGCCACACAATTCAGGCTTTCGTCGGCTATCGACACGGCCAAGCCGGTCTGTTCGCGTAGGGCAAGGTCCAGATCGCCCAAAAGTGCACCGCCGCCGGTCAGCATCACGCCCCGGTCCACGATATCCGCCGCCAGATCAGGCGGAGTGGTTTCCAGTGCGGTCATTACCGCCTCGCAAATCTGCTGGACGGGTTCGGACAGCGCCTCGGCCACTTGGGCCTGGCTGATTTCAATTTCCTTGGGCACACCATTCAGCAAGTCGCGTCCGCGAATGTGCATCGACTGGCCGCGGCCGTCGTCGGGCATGCGCGCAGTGCCGATGGTGGTCTTGATCCGCTCGGCCGTGGATTCACCGACCAGCAGGTTCTGCTGGCGGCGCAAGTACGAGATGATCGCCTCATCCATACGGTCACCGCCAACGCGGACCGAGCGGGCATATACGATGTCACCCAGCGACAGAACAGCAACCTCGGTGGTGCCGCCGCCGATATCGACAACCATGTTGCCGGTCGGGTCGGTGATGGGCATGCCCGCTCCAATCGCGGCAGCGATAGGTTCGGCAATCAGACCGGCGCGGCGGGCGCCTGCGGACAGAACCGATTGACGGATCGCGCGTTTTTCAACAGGGGTCGCGCCGTGGGGAACGCAGACGATGATCTTGGGCTTCGAGAAAGTTGAACGCTTGTGCACTTTGCGGATGAAGTGCTTGATCATTTCCTCGGCAGTATCAAAGTCGGCAATCACGCCTTCGCGCATCGGGCGGATGGCTTCGATCGAACCGGGGGTCCGGCCCAACATCAGCTTGGCGTCTTCGCCAACGGCCAGAACCTTTTTCACGCCGTCTTTGACGTGATAAGCTACCACGGAGGGTTCAGAAAGGATAACACCGCGGCCCTTGACGTAAACCAGCGTGTTCGCTGTCCCAAGGTCGATAGCCATGTCCGCTGTGAACAGGCCGCCCAGATTGCCAAAGATCCCCATATTTTTCCCTGATCCTGTATGTCAGTTTTCTACTGCCCGCGACTCGACGGTTCCGGGACGGATGACTTATAGGGTGCCAACTCGCCCGGTAAAAGGGCTGATTCCGCGACAATCAGCACCTTTCCGCCTTAATTGCAGGGACTTTAGAAGGCATCATGCTCTCATATCAACATATTTACCACGCAGGTAACCTTGCGGACGTCCATAAGCACGCAATTTTGGCAGAAACGCTGGCCTATCTGACCCAAAAGGACAAACCGCTAAGCTACATCGAAACCCATTCGGGGCGCGGGCTGTACCAGTTGGACTCGGATCAGGCGGTTCAGACCGGTGAAGCAACAGCGGGAATTGAACGTGCGTTGACCGAAGGCTGGTTTGACGCCGATCATCCCCTAAGCAGGGCCATTGCCGTTGTGCACGATCGGTATGGCAAAACGGCGTATCCGGGGTCGCCACTGATCGCAGCGAGCCTGTTGCGTCCGCAGGACAAGATGAACCTTGCTGAATTGCATCCGCAGGAATATCGGGCGCTGAGCGACGCCATGATCACGACCGGTGCCCGGACCTATCAGCAGGATGGCATTGAACTAGCCCAGTCCCTTCTGCCGCCAACACCGCGCCGTGGCGTTTTGCTGATTGATCCAAGTTATGAAGTCAAATCCGATTATGACAGGCTGCCCGGCATCATCGCTTCGCTGAATCGGAAATGGAACGTGGGTGTCATCGCGCTGTGGTATCCGATACTGGCCAATGGACGGCATCAGGCCATGCGCGACGCTTTGGCGAAACGGGATTTCCCCAAAGTTTTGCATCACGAGGTGCGCTTTCCGGCCGCACGTGAAGGGCACGGTATGGTTGGTTCGGGCATGTTCGTCGTGAACGCGCCTTATGGTCTGAAGGAGTCCGCTAAAACGCTGGACGGCTTGTTCGGCAAACTTCGTTGAAGAAAAACCGGTGATTACACGGGATTTTGCCTGAAAGTGAACTTCTCAGGGGCAAAAACTGATGTGACAGCAATGGCTTTGTCGGAAGGTCCCGTTTTTCTATGCGGGGATCTTGATTTTTAGTATTGGCTCCGTAAATAAGTTGTCACATATGACAACGAACGGATTCGGATTACTTCGATGGACTTTCTAAGCCGCCATATCAGTGACTTTCACCTGAGTTACTGGGAAACTTTGATCGACGACTGGTTCTTTGTCTTCGCAATGGGCTTCCTGGCCTTCGAATTGGTCCGCTATGCCGTCCTCAAAAAACTGAACTGGCAGATGATGGGGGATACCTTCACCAACTTTATCACGCTGGTTTTCTTCATCGGTATCAGCTTTGTACTATTGGCCGGGTTTTACATCGGTGCATATGTCTGGGCTTCGCAATTTGCCGTGTTTGACATTCCGACGACATTGGCCTCGTTCATCATTGTGCTGATACTTGCAGACCTTGCCTACTACTGGGAGCATCGAATCCTGCACCGGATCAACTTCCTTTGGGCCACGCATTCGGTTCACCATAGCTCTCCCTTCTTCAATATATCAGTGGCTTATCGCCATGGTCCGCTGGATGGCTTCTGGCCGTTGTTTTTCCACTTGCCGCTTGTGCTTTTGGGGTTCAACCCATTCATGGTGCTGATCGCGGAACTGCTGGTGCAGCTGTATCAGACGGCCCTGCATACCGAAGTTATCAAAAAGCTGTGGCGCCCGATTGAATACATCTTCAACACGCCGTCGCATCACCGCGTTCACCATGGATCAAATCCGAAATACCTAGACAAGAACTATGCCGGGATTCTGATCATCTGGGACCGCATGTTCGGAACGTTCGAGGAAGAAAAGGAAGAGGTGGTCTATGGCCTCGTCAAACCGATCGACTCGATCAATCCCTTCGTCGCCTTCCTTCACGGCTTTGCCCGCCTGTTCAAGGATGTCCGGAACATGCCGGGGTTCGGCAACAAGCTGGGTGTTTTCTTCGGACCTCCGGGTTGGCAGCCAAAGAACGGTCGTAAACTGAACAAACCCGCCAAGTAACTCGAGGGATTGTAAAATATGCCAAGCAACACTCAACGCATCGTGGCGGCCATTGTAACGGCAGGTCTGTTCGTCGGAGGCGCCTGGGTCGCCTCGGGGTTCACCACAGATATTGACCAAGCAGCGGCTTCCACCACTGGGACCTCGCAAGACAAGGGTCTGACCGTCAATCTGCATGGTGCGCGCAGCAACAAGGGCAACGTGATTGTCATGGCTTTTGACCAGGCGACGGCCTTCGACAATATGGATTATACCAAGGCCGCCGGTTATCTTGAGGCACCAGCGTCCGAGGACCCGCTCCGCTTCGACTTTCCCGACCTCGACAATGGGTATTTTGCTGTTATCGCGTTTCACGATGAAAACGGGGATTACGATCTGAACTATGACGCGAACTACATACCAACCGAAGGGTATGCAGTATCGGGGCTGAACGATCTCAACGAAACGCCGGTGTATGACTACTCGTTGATTGGGACAGAGAAGCCAGCAGATCTGACCTTGTTCTATTGGCCGTAGTGCGGCTGGAGATAATAGAGAAGGGGCGGTCGACAATCGACCGCCCCTTTTTTGTTCAAGTAAGATCTTTGTAGCTGATTTCCCGGGTATCTGCGCCCGGACCGGCCTTTTGACGGCGCACGATCAGGCGGTTCAGCGCGTGGATATACGCCTTGGCCGATGCCACAACCGTATCGGTGTTGGCGGATTGGCCGGTTGCGATCATGCCGTCCTCTTCCAGACGCACCGATACCGTGGCTTGCGCGTCCGTGCCTTCGGTCACGGCGTGCACCTGATAAAGCTGCAGGTGCGCCGTATTCGGATGCACAACGCGAATGGCACGGAATGCTGCGTCGACTGGGCCGTCGCCTTGTTCGGTGGCGATGATTTCCTTGCCGCCCACTTCCATTTCGATTGTGGCTTCGGCCTTGCCGACAGTTCCGCAGGTGACTTTCATCGAAACCAGCTGCAGGTGATCGCTGCCGTCGTCGTCATCCAGTGTCATCAGCGCGATCAGGTCGTCGTCGAAAACTTCTTTTTTGCGATCGGCCAACTCTTTGAACCGAAAGAAGATATCCTTGAGTTGGTTGTCACCCACCTCATAGCCCAGCGTGTTCAGTTTGTCGCGAAGCGCCGCGCGGCCCGAGTGTTTGCCCAGCGGCAAAGATGTGCCAGACAGTCCAATATCCTCGGGGCGCATGATCTCAAAGTTTTCGCGGTTCTTAAGCATGCCGTCCTGGTGGATGCCGCTTTCATGCGCGAACGCGTTCTTACCGACAATGGCCTTGTTGAACTGCACGTTGAAGCCGGACACGGTCGCGACGCGGCGCGAGATATGCATGATCTTGGCCGTGTCGATACCGGTGGACCAAGGCATGATGTCATTGCGGGTGCGCAGCGCCATTACCACCTCTTCCAACGCGGTATTTCCTGCGCGTTCGCCCAGACCGTTGATGGTGCATTCGATCTGACGTGCACCACCCGCAACCGCAGCGAGGGAGTTCGCGGTCGCCAGGCCAAGGTCGTTGTGGCAGTGGGTAGCGAAGACCACCTCATCCGCGCCGGGAACCGTTTCGATCAGGCGTTTGATCAGGTCGGCGGATTCCATCGGTGCGGTGTAGCCGACCGTGTCGGGGATGTTGATTGTCGTTGCACCAGCTTTGATGGCGATCTCGATCACGCGGCAGAGGTAATCCCATTCGGTCCGCGTGGCATCCATCGGTGACCACTGCACGTTCTCACACAGATTGCGCGCATGGCTCACGGTTTCGTGGATTTTGTCGGCCATCTCGTCCTGCGTCAGGTTCGGGATGGCACGGTGCAGCGGTGAGGTGCCGATGAAGGTGTGAATTCGGCTCTTGCCTGCGTGTTTCACAGCTTCCCAACAGCGGTCGATATCCGCGAAATTGGCACGGGCCAAACCACAGATGCGGCTGTTTTTGGATCGTTCGGCAATTTCAGAGACGGCCTTGAAGTCGCCCTCGGAAGCGATTGGGAACCCGGCTTCGATGATGTCGACGCCCATTTCGTCCAGCAGCTCAGCAATCTCAAGCTTTTCGGAATGGGTCATGGTCGCGCCGGGGCTTTGCTCGCCGTCGCGCAGGGTTGTGTCAAAGATCAAGACGCGGTCTTGGTCGGTCACATTGGTCATGGGAATCTCTTTCTTGTCTGTCCTAAAGCCTATGGCGCGCGGGCGTCCTCCTCTGAGCGGGCGCGCCGGATGGCACGCTCAGAGGCGGATTAGGATCAGTAGGCCACGCAAAGACGCACCGCGAAGGGCGGTGTCGGCAATCAGGATATCTGCGCGGTTGATCATGGGGTTGAGGTTATACATCGCGCGGCGGGAATGAAAAGAACGAATTTTCCTCCGGCATATGAAGAGATTTCTTTTTTCCCACATGTGTTGATCACGCATTGCCGACGGCTAGTTCAACCCACATGGAAACAGCACTTATCATCGGCGCCTCGGGTGGGATCGGAGGTGCAATCGCCGACAGGCTTCGGCAACAGTCGGTCGACGTCACCACATTGTCCCGGTCACAGGACGGATTTGATTTGACCGACCCCGAGATCGTAGATCGGACGTTGGCGGGCGTTTCCGGTCCGTTCGACCTGATCCTGGTCGCGGCTGGCGCTCTTGAGGTTAATGGTGCCACCCCCGAGAAAACCATAAGACTGCTATCCGCGCCGGCGATGATGGATCAGTTCGCGCTGAATGCGGTCGGACCTGCGTTAGTTCTTGCGCATGCCGCGCGCTTGCTGCCGCGCGACCGGCGTGCCGTCTTTGCCGTGTTGTCTGCGCGAGTGGGTTCGATTGGTGACAACCGGCTTGGTGGATGGATCAGTTATCGGGCGTCCAAGGCGGCGCTGAACCAGATTGTCCGCACATCCGCGATCGAGCTTACCCGTAGCCATAAACAGGCGATTTGCGTCGCCTTGCACCCCGGTACGGTCACGACAGCATTCACCCGGAAATATGTCGGGCGGCATCCTGCGGTTGCACCTGATGAGGCCGCCCGGAACCTGCTAACCGTCGCAGCCGCCTTGGACCCTGTTGATACGGGTGGGTTTTTTGACTGGGCAGGAAAGCCAGTACCCTGGTAGCTTGATTACCCGTCAGAGGCTGATGTATCAGGCTCGGTTTCGGTATCCGTCGCGTCGGGCGCACTTACGTTCTCACTGGGCAGGACTCCGTTTTCCCAAACACCGGTTTCTTCCAGACCATTGGCATAACGCATCGTGCCATTACCGTGGCGTTTGTTATCCAGAAAGGTGCCTTCGTACACGTCGCCGGTGGCATAGGTTGCCACACCCTGACCACTGATTTTGCCTTCGGCCCAGCCGCCGGTATAGCTGAATCCGCGTGGGGTTTTTATAGTTCCCTCGCCGTGACGCTGACCGTCTTGGAAATCACCTTCATAGGATGTTCCGTCAGGAAAAGTTGCCTTGCCTTTACCCTGACGCGCGCCATCTACCCAGTCGCCTTCGTACCGATACCCGTTCGCGAATGTCAAAACGCCGGTGCCATGGCTGAGGCCGTTCTTGAACTGGCCCTGATAGACAACACCGTTGGGGTAGGTGGCCTTTCCATTCCCTTCGAAAATACCGGCCGTCCATTCGCCGTCATAGACGGTGCCATCCGGATAGGTTTGAACCCCTTTGCCGTGCGGCAGATCTGCGCTGAAATCACCTGTATAGGTGGCGCCGTCGGGGTACGTGACCTCACCCAGCCCTTCAATTTGACCGTCCACCCATTCGCCGGTGTAGTCAAAGCCGTCGGTCCCAAGAAAGCGTCCTTTGCCATGGCGGCGGTCATCGGCATATTCGCCTTCATAGGTCGCGCCGTTGGCATAGGTCGCTTTGCCATTGCCTTCGCGGCGGCCGTCCACAAGATCGCCTTCGTAGAGGTCACCATTGGCCTGCAACAGGCGGCCCTTGCCGGTCATGCGGTCCTGAGACCATTCGCCAGTATATGTCATGCCATCCGGGATGGTCAGTGTGCCCTGGCCATCGCGCAGACCGTTCTTGATTTCCCCTTCATAGATGCTGCCTTGCGTCGAGGTGATTTTGCCCTCGCCATGCTTTACACCATCGGCCCAGTTGCCATCGTAAACGTAACCACTGGGGTCCGTCAGGACGCCTTTGCCGTGATAACGAGCGTCCTTGAAGCTGCCCTCGTACCGGACGCCATTCGTGTATTTTGCGACTCCGGTTCCATTTATCGACCCTTCAGCCCATTCCCCTTCATAGCTGCCGCCGTCGGGGTAGATGATCTTGCCCTGCCCCTCGGGTTGCCCCTTTGCGAACATCCCCTCATAGACCGAGCCGTTGACATAGCGCGCTATGCCGTTGCCCTGAATTTCGCCTTCGACCCATTCGCCGACATATTCGAACCCGTTCGGCAGGCGGTAAGTGCCTTCGCCGTGGCGCAGGCCGTTCAGGAAAGTGCCCTCGTACACGCCGCCAACATCATCATCCGCAACGATAACCTGCCCGTCCTGCGCAAAGGCGGATGTGGCCAGCAAAGCCATCGCCGTGGCGGCCAAAGAAATGCGGATAGCGTTCATGGTTTTTCCTGCCTTGCCCGGTTGTCACGTTTTAAAGCAAAACTAAGATACCTGTGCGGACAGAGCAACGTGTTTTGCCGCATTTGACTTTCACTCGCGGTGCGATCTGCTAAATGGCATTAGGACTGACGAGGGCAAGAGGGCAGCATGGCCAACCGTTTCCGCATTACTCTGGCACAACTCAATCCCGTTGTTGGGGACATCCAAGGCAATTTGGACAAGGCGCTTGCGGCGTGGGAGCAGGGGCGCGAAGCTGGTGCCGACCTTGTGGCTTTCCCTGAAATGTTCATCACAGGTTACAACACACAGGATCTGGTGATGAAGCCGGTCTTTCACCAGGCTGCAATGGCTGCGGTTCAGGAGTTGGCGGCCCAATGTGCCGATGGGCCGGCCATTGCAATCGGTGGTCCGTGGACCGAAGACGACAAGCTTTTCAATGCTTACCTAATCCTCAAGGCTGGTCGTATTGGTAGCAAGGTGTTGAAGCACCACCTGCCGAATGAAACAGTGTTCGACGAGGTGCGCTTGTACGACGCCGGCCCGTTGGGCGGCCCATACTCGGTTGGCAACTCGCGGATCGGTAGCCCGATCTGCGAAGATAGCTGGCATCCGGACGTCTCGGAAACTCTGGAAGAAACCGGGGCCGAGTTTTTGCTGATCCCCAATGGCTCGCCTTATTTCCGCAACAAATATGATGTGCGCCTGAACCATATGGTCGCCCGTGTGGTCGAGACCGGTTTACCGCTGATCTATCTGAACATGGTGGGCGGTCAGGACGATCAGGTCTTTGATGGCGCGACTTTCGGCCTGAATCCGGGCGGAGAACTGGCCTTTCGAATGCCGGTCTTCGATGAGGCCGTAACACATGTCGATTTGGAGCGCGGTGATGAAGGTTGGCGTATTGTGCCTGCTGAAGTTGTGCCGCAGCCGGATGAATGGGAGCAGGACTATCGCGCTATGGTCCAATCCCTGCGCGATTACATGGGCAAGACCGGGTTCAAAAAGGCGTTGTTGGGGCTGTCGGGTGGAGTGGACTCGGCGTTGGTCGCGGCAATTGCTGTTGATGCAATCGGTGCGGAAAACGTCCGTTGCGTGATGCTGCCGTCGGAATACACCAGCCAGGCCTCGCTAGATGACGCTGAAGCCGTCGCCAAGGCGCTGGGCGCGCATTACGACTATGTTCCGATCTCGGACAGTCGGGCGGCGGTGACAGACACTCTGGCCCCGTTGTTTGCGGGCCGCGAGGCGGATTTGACCGAGGAAAACGTCCAATCCCGCCTGCGCGGTTTGCTGCTGATGGCGATCTCGAACAAGTTTGGCGAAATGCTGCTGACCACGGGCAACAAGTCCGAGGTGGCTGTGGGTTACGCGACCATCTATGGCGACATGAATGGCGGCTACAACCCGATCAAGGATCTGTATAAAACGCGCGTGTTCGAAACATGCCGCTGGCGCAATGCCAATCACCGTGACTGGATGATGGGCCCCGAAGGCGAGGTGATCCGACCGTCGGTCATTGATAAACCCCCCAGTGCTGAGCTGCGCGAAGACCAGAAAGACAGTGACAGCCTGCCGGACTACCCGGAACTGGACGCGATCCTGGAAATCCTGGTCGACCGCGATGGCTCGATCGCTGATTGCGAAGCAGCAGGATTCGAAGCAGATGTCGCCCGTCGCGTAGAGCATCTGATCTATATCAGCGAATATAAGCGGTTTCAGTCCGCACCAGGTACGCGCTTGACCAAGCGAGCCTTCTGGCTGGACCGCAGATACCCGATTGTGAATCGTTGGCGTGATCGGTCTTGAGCTGAAACCACGCGTATTTTTTAAGTCTCCTATCGTTTCCAAAAAGGGTGCTTGATGGCGCCCTTTTGTTCATTGCCCCTGTGGCGGGGACAGTGCGTATCTAGAATCGGCTTAGGCCGTTTAACACGCTTGAAATCAGGACATTTTTCTGACACATTTTAGCTTAATTGCCGCCTCATGTGGGGCAGATGCGGCGCATTCTTAAGTGGCTCGATGTTTATGATCGAGTTTTGTTTGTTACGCATCGTGAATTGCGTGTCTGTGTTAACGATTTGGTGTGAAAATGCGTGAGCAATACGATAGACCACTCCACTCGCCACTTCCGTGGCGTTCGATGGAAACCAAGGGTCATGAACTAGACGAAGATCAGGTTGATTCTGCCATTGCCGACCTTTTGGGGGCTGAAATGCCGTCAGAGCAAAAATCGGAACCAGCGGAATCTGTGGCCTCTTCGGTTCTGCCTGAACTGCCTTCACAAGAAAGCATGGGTGAAGATTTGGCCGGCAACGATGCCGGATTGACAGCCACATTGCGTCAGAAGTGGGCTGAACTCTGCGGCGCGGCTTAACGGCTGGACCTGTTGAATCCAACAGTGCCAGAGATCATTCTGGCACTATAACCACAGCTTGTGAAAATTATGATCCGTGCATCCGGCGGCATGTTGCCTATTGCCTGATACCGCGCATTCATTGCAGTCCGAGCAATGAAGTAAGAGCGGCGGATGCCCGGTCCAAAACCAACTCCTGTAGAACCTGATCTGCATCTGCCCAAGTCTGTTGACGTTGTGGTCATAGGCGGCGGAATCATCGGCGCATCAACGGCTTTAGAGCTATCAGAGCGGGGCGCGTCGGTTTTGCTGTGCGAAAAAGGCCATATCGCGGGCGAACAAAGTTCGCGAAACTGGGGATGGGTGCGATTGGGGCTGCGAGACCCCCGGGAAATCCCGCTCATGTTAGAGGCGCAGCAGATCTGGCAGGGCCTGGATCAACGTACCGGACGCCAAACCGGTTTTACGCGTTCCGGCATCCTTTTTGGCGCATCGGGGAAACGGGATCATGCAAATCTTGGACGCTGGATGCGCCATGTTGAAGGTTTGCAAACTGGCGCTCAGATGGTTTCGGGTGCTGAATTGGATGGCTTGTTGCCCAACAATCAATCGGGGCTGAAAGTTGCCCTGCACATGCCAAGGGATGGACGAGCCGAGCCGCAATGGGCCGCCCCTGCGATCGCTGAAGCCGCACGTGACAAAGGGGCGTGCCTGATGACCAACTGCGCTGTGCGCAGCGTGGATGTTGAGAACGGTCATGTCTCGGGCGTGTTTACTGAGCGTGGTCGGGTGGCCTGTGCGCGAGTGGTTCTGGCCGGGGGGTCATGGTCGCGCCTTTTTGCGGGAAATGCGGGGATTGACCTGCCACAGCTTAAGGTTCTCAACACGGTCTTACGCACTTCACCGGTGAATGGGCCGGAAACAGCAATATGGTCAGATGACTTCGCGATGCGAAAAAGGGCCGATGGCGGTTATACAATTGCATCCGGGCACGAGAATACGGTTGATATTGTCCCGGATAGTTTTCGGCTTGCGCTTCAGTTTGTTCCGGCGTTCCGACAGGAATGGCGATCCTTGCGTTTCAGGCTGTCCGAACGCTGGGCGGCAGAGGCCGGTGAGGACCGAACATGGTTGCACACCGACGTCACGCCATTCGAACATTGCCGTGTGCTGGATCCTGAGCCTTCGGCCAAGGTCCTGAGGCGGACATGGGCGCGCGCGCGCAAAGGGTTCCCGGTGCTGGAGCAGGCAGAGATCGTTCAAAGCTGGGCAGGTTTGATCGACGTCACCCCGGACGCCATTCCGGTAATATCTTCAGTCGATACCATGCCAGGGATGTTCATCGCCACGGGGTTTTCAGGTCATGGATTTGGGATCGGCCCCGGAGCGGGGCGTTTAATGGCCGATCTGGTTTGTGAAACCACGCCATGCGTCGATCCGGCCGCCTTTCGCCTGTCCCGATTTACGGATGGTTCAAAGGTGCGGCCGGACCCGGGATACTAGGGTACTATCCCATCATCTGGTAGCTGACCGGCACAAAGCGGAACCCGTCGCCACGGGGTTCAACGAAGCCAGCTGCCGGGAATGGCATGTGATAGCCGATCATCGGAACCTTGTCGGCGGCCAGCATGCCCAGCACGTCGCGGCGCGATGCCGTGGCGGCTGCTTTGTCCATGTCAAAACGGACTTCCCATTCCGGATGGGCAAAGGACCAGACATAGTGGTTTGCCAGATCGGCGGTCAGAACCAGACGCTGCCCGTTGCTTTCTAGATGATACACCGTGTGGCCAGGTGTATGGCCATAAGCTGCAACAGCGGTGATACCCGACGAGACTTCGCCGCCATTTTCAACAAAGGACATCTTCTCGGCCAAAGGTGTGACCTTGGCCGCGACCAGATCTCCGACACGATTGCCTGCGTCCTGCGCCGCCCAGAAGTCATATTCCGGAGAGGAGGTGACATAGCGCGCGTTCGGGAAGGTCGGCGCGTCATCGGTCGTCATGCCGCCGATATGGTCGGGATGCATATGGGTGATGACGACGACATTGATTTGATCGGGTGTCACACCCGCATCGGCCAAGGCCGCCTGAATACCACCTTGCCCCAGCCCCGTGTCGAACAGGACCAGCTCAGACCCGGTGTTGACCAGAGTCGGGGTAAAGAAGAACTGCGCGACATCCGGCGAGATGAAATTGTCTGCTGAGACTTTCGCGAAGTCTTCATCTGACGCTCCGCCGCCAAAGATTTCTTGGGCGCCATCGCGCGGCAGGCTGCCGTCCAGCAATGTCGTTACGGTAAAATCGCCCAACGCAAAGGATTTGGCGACGGTTGAATTTGCCTTTGTCTCAGCTCCGGCTGCCAGAACCGGCGCTGCAGCTGCGGCAAAGGGCAAAGCTGCCGCAGTTCCCAGTGCCGCGCGGCGGGTCAATTTGATGGTCATATTGGTTCTCCCTGTCAGAACAGCATTCAGTGAGTTTAGGTCGGTGCGAGTCTCTTGCCAGTGTATACCCTTTTCAAATGGGCTGCGTGGATGAACATTACGTGTTAATTTTTGTTTATGGCGCGATCTGAAAACAAAACCGTTCCCACAGGGCAAAGCGTCGAGGGCTTTTTGGCGGCTGTTCAACCGGCGAAGAAGGCAGATGATGCGCGGGCGTTGGATGCCCTCTTTCGGCACGCGACCGGGTTTGAACCTGTTATGTGGGGTGCCTCGATTGTGGGCTATGGTCGTTACCATTATCGCTACAAGTCCGGGCGCGAAGGAGAGTTTCTAGCAACCGGGTTTTCCCCGCGCAAAACGGCTTTGTCGATCTACATCATGCCCGGCTACGCGGATTTCGGGGATATTCTGTCACGACTTGGTAAACACAAATTGGGCAAGTCCTGTCTCTATGTGAACAAGTTGGCGGATATTGACACGAATGTTCTGTCTGAACTGATCTGCGCCGGGTTAAAGGACTTGGATCGGCACTGGCCGGTCCAGCCGACCTGAACGCCTTTGCTGGACAATTGGCCAATCCTGTGACAAGAGCCGCGCCAACAGGAGACACCTATGACAACCACCCGTTTTGCCCCGTCGCCCACCGGTTACATCCACGTGGGCAACCTGCGCACCGCCTTGATGAACTATCTGATCGCCCGCAAAGCAGGCGGCACGTTCATCTTGCGGATCGACGACACCGATCCTGAGCGGTCGAAAGAAGAATATGTCGACGCCATCAAACAGGACATGGAGTGGCTGGGCCTGCATTGGGACCGGGTTGAACGTCAGTCGGATCGTCTGGACCGGTATGCCGAAGCCGCAGACAAGCTGCGCGAGATGGGCCGGTTCTATGAGGCGTTCGAGACGCCGACCGAGCTGGACTTGAAGCGCAAGAAGCAACTGAACATGGGCAAGCCGCCGGTTTATGACCGCGCTGCGCTGAACCTCTCGGATGCTGAGAAAGAGGCGCTGCGGGCCGAGCGTGGCAGCGGCGTCTGGCGCTTCAAACTGGATCATGAGCGGATTGAGTGGAATGACGGCATTTTGGGCGACATCTCGATCGATGCGGCATCTGTGTCCGATCCGGTTCTGATCCGGGGCGATGGTCAGGTTCTCTACACGATTGCGTCGGTGGTGGATGACACCGAAATGGGCGTCACCGATGTGGTGCGTGGCTCGGACCATGTGACCAACACCGCAACACAGATTCAGATCATCGAAGCGCTGGGCGGCACCTGCCCTCGCTTTGCACACCATTCGCTGTTGACCGGTCCGCAAGGAGAGGCCCTGTCGAAGCGACTTGGCACGCTTGCCCTGCGTGATCTGCGTGAACAGGGCGTGCAGCCGATGGCGTTGCTGAGCCTGATGGCGCGTCTGGGCTCCTCCGACCCGGTTGAGCTGCGCTCGGAAATGGCGGAACTGATTGAAGGCTTCGATGTGAACCGTTTTGGGGCCGCGCCGACCAAGTTCGATGTGCAGGACCTGTTCCCGCTGACGGCAAAGCATTTGCAATCCCTGCCTTTGGCCGTCGTGGCCGAGGCCGTGGCTGATGCTGGTGTTCCTGCCGATCTGGCCGAACCCTTCTGGGCGATGGCACGCGAGAACATCACCACTTTGGCTGATCTCAAGGGCTGGTGGGAGCTGTGCCGCGATGGGGCTGAGCCGCTGATCGCGGATGAGGACCGTGAGTTTATCGCCGAGGCTATGGCGCTGCTGCCTGAAGGTTCGTTCGATGGCGAAACCTGGGGCAAATGGACCAGCACTGTCAAAGAAGCGACCGGCCGTAAGGGCAAAGGGCTGTTCATGCCGCTGCGCAAGGCGCTGACCGGCATGGAGCGGGGGCCTGAGATGGCCACTCTGTTGCCACTGCTGCAGGTGATCCGCGCAAAAGCTTGAACATATTGCAGAGAATGAGGAAAGGCGGGGTCGTTCGATCCCGCCTTTTTTCTATGCGTTCTGAACAATCCGGGCTGAGAGACGGCTGAGACGATCATCCACGAATTCGGTCTCAACCGGATTCAACTGCTGATGGCGCGGGTATCGGGGCTCGGCCCGGTCGTTCAAGATTGGTGCATCCCATCCATCTGTGGTGGCAAAGAAACGATCTGCGCCGTCTTCACCAAATGCGCGCAGGTATCCCTGCACGACCACATCAATGTAACTCAGTAGCAATGGGTGGTGATTGCTTGGAGCGTTGTGCCGGTCAAGAGGCACAGCGTAGACGGCAATCTCGACCTCGTACTTTATCGGGTGCGTGACGGATTGTGTGGCGGGAATTCGGCTATAGGCCCACTCCCGTTCGTCTAGCGCGATCCAATCATTTTTCGGCACATGCGCAATCATGCCTTCGATCTTGGACGCAGGGTCCGAAACTGCCGTCAGAAAGGCGACCGGTCGCAGGTCAGTGTGTCGCCACGCGCGCCGCCAGCCTTTTAGCCGGGCAGGATGCGGATCGGGAAAGTCATGCGTCGAAAGGTTCACAAGGCTGCCGTAGCCAAAGAAATAGGGATCTGCCATGGGCCTGTGCGTCCTTTCCTGACGATTGATGTATGTCAAACCGCTTTTTGGCCAGACATGCAATAAGTCTGCATCTTGAAATTTGGGAGGTCACGATGCGGATAACCAAACGGACGAACATTGCGGTGCGGCTGCTGATGTATTGTGCAGCGCATCAGGATAGGCTGGTTACCAAGTCCGAGATTGCCGAAGTGTGTAATATTTCCGAGAACCATCTGGCGCAGGTCATCAATCAGCTTAGCCAGTTGGACTATCTTAGCACCCAACGCGGTCGTAACGGTGGTATGGTTCTGGCGCGTTCGGCCGAACAGATCCGGATCGGATCGGTGTTTCGTGATGTCGAAGGCAACCTGCCGCTGGCCGAGTGTTTTGCGGATGCCGACAACACCTGCCCATTGACGGATGCATGTCGATTGCGGATGGCGCTTCAGGACGCGGCTGAGGTCTTCTATGCCTCACTGGACGAGATCACGCTGGACGCCCTGATCTGTGACAACGATCCTTTGCTGCAGATTCTGCAACCGGTTGCCTGCGCGCGCGCAGGTTAATCGCTGGCACGCAGGATGCGGGCAGGACGGACAGCCAGAGGACGCAGGGCAAAGATCAGCCCCGCGCCAAGCGTCACGATGATGCCCGCCAGAACAATTCCGATTGCGGACGGCCAGATCACCGAGAATTTCGTGTCGAAAATATAGGTGGCAACGGCCCACCCACCTAGGACGCCGGTCAGTAGCGCAACGCCACCAGCAGCCGCACCCAACAGCGCGGCGCGCAGGGCAAAGCTGAACAGGATGCGCCGCCGGTCCGCGCCCAGTGTTTTGAGAATCGCGGCCTCATATCGGCGCGCGGGTTCCCCGGCCGCGGCAGCACCGATGAGGACCAAGAAGCCGGTCAGCAGAGAAATACCCGCGCCATAAGACGTGGCCGCTGCGATGCCCGCCAGCAGGCCCGAAACGCGGTCAATCGCGTCGCGCACCCGGATCGCCGTTATGTTGGGGTACTTCCCGGCCAAATCGCGCAGAATTTCCGTTTCGGCCTGTTCTTCGGCATAGACCGTCGCGATAAAGCTGTGCGGGGCACCTGCAAGGGCCGATGGATTCATAGACATAATAAAGCCCATACCGGCGTTTGAGAAATCAACCTCGCGCGTCGATGTGAGTTCTGCGGTAATGTCCCGGCCCAAAATGTTCACGGTCAGTTGGTCGCCGAGCTTAAGGCCCATTTCTTCCGCCTCCTCGGCTGCGAAACTCACCTGTGGGGTACCGGTATAGTCATCGGCCCACCATTCGCCCGAGGTGATGCGTGCGTTTTCGGGCGGACGGACGGAATAGGTGACGCCCCGGTCGCCATCCAAAACCCAATGATCGCCTGCCATTTCGCGGGCGGGTTTGCCGTTGATCTGTGTGATGATCCCGCGCAGCATCGGTGCGCTTTCAATCCGGCTGACGCCGGGGTCGGTGGTTAACCTGTCGTTAAAACCCGGCATTTGGTCCTTCTGGATGTCGACGAAGAAGTAAGACGGGGCAACGTCCGGCAAGTTGCCGGAAATTGCATTGCGCAAGGTGCCGTCGATCTGTCCAACGGCCGCCAGAACCGAAAGTCCAAGACCCAGAGACAGTACAACGGATGCAGCGCCCTCTCGCGGGTCGGAAATGGCCGACAAGGCCCACCGAAGGGCCGGACGCCCGCGCGCTGATGGGGCGCTAAGCCGAGCCAGCCGGCGCACCGCATAGGCCGCAGTGGACAGCAGCAGCAACGCGCCCACCAACCCTCCGGCGGTCCAGAACGTCAGGCGCGCCGAGCCGCTGAACCAGGCAGCTGACGCGATCAGCAGCGCGAGGCCGAAACCAGTTGCGATGAGGTATACCCCTCGTGGAACCGTACGCGCCGAGGTCAAAGCATCCCGAAACAGGGTCGCTGCGCGGACGTCTTCGGTGCGGGCAAGGGGCCAGAGCGTGAACAGAAAGGCCGTCAGTAAACCGTACAACGCTGCTTCGGCAAGCGGCGCCGGATAAAACGAGAAAACTGCGGGTACAGGCAGCCGTGCTTCAATCAAGGGGGCCAGCAGCAGCGGCAGCAACCCGCCCAAGGCAAGGCCCAGCAAGATGCCGATCCCGGACAGGACACCGATCTGGATCATATAAGTTTGGAATATTGTCGCCTTGTCAGCGCCCAGTGTGCGCAGTGTCGCGATGGTCTCTGTCTTTTGGGACAGATAGGCGCGTACGGCTGCGGAAACTCCGATGCCGCCGACTGCAAGGCCTGATAACCCGACCAGAACCAGAAATGCGCTGAGCCGTCCGACGAATTCCGCAATCCCCGGCGCTCCGTTGCGAGCATCAGTCCATCGCATACCGGTGCCCTCAAAATTCTGACGCGCTTCTACCGCTAGATCTTGCAGATCGGTTCCTGATGGCAGGGCCAGGCGGTATTTGGTGGAAAACAGAGTTCCCGGGGCCAACAGGCCGGATGCTTGCAAGTCTTCGGTCCGCACCAGCGTGCGAGGGCCCAGACCAAAGCCATCTGCCGCCCCGTCCGGTTCATGGATCAATGCGGCGGTCAGGATGAATTCCTGCGTCCCCAGTGCAAAGCGATCTCCGACGGAAAGACCCAACCGGTCAATCAGCGACGGATCCATTACCGCGCCGGGAAGACCTTGATGTGTCCCTAAAGCCGCCGACAGGGGCATTGCAGGTTTCAAAACCGGAGATCCCAACAACGGGTAGGTGTCGTCGACTGATTTAACCTGTGTCAGCGCGCGTTGCGTTTCAGCGTCCTGATCGGCAACGGCCATTGAGCGAAAATCGACCACTTCAGAGACAGCTGTTCCGGTCTGGTCCATCCAGGCGCGTTCGTCATTTGTAGCAAACCTGTAGGTGAATTCCAGTTGCGCATCCCCGCCCAACAGGGCCGCGCCTTCCTCGGCCAATCCAGCCTGGATCGCGTGGCGCACCGACCCAACTGCTGCGATTGCTGCGACACCCAGCGCAAGACACGCGAGGAAAACGCGAAACCCACGCAGCCCGCCCCGAAGTTCACGGCGTGCCAGCCGCCCGGCCAGCCGAAGGCTCATTCCGCTGCCTTTTGCTGGCTGTCTTCCGAAATCCGCCCGTCGCGCAAGCGCACCACCCGATCGCACCTGCGCGCCAGACTATGACTATGGGTTACAAGCACCAGAGTGGCACCGTGTTTGTCGCGCAGGCCGAACAATAGATCGACGATCGCCGCGCCGTTCGTTTCGTCCAGATTTCCTGTCGGCTCATCCGCCAGCAAAATTTGCGGACGCGGTGCGGCGGCCCGGGCCAGCGCAACGCGTTGTTGTTCGCCGCCCGACAATTGCGCCGGATAATGATCGCGGCGGTGCGACAGGCCAACCGCGTCAAGTTCTGCCGCAGCGCGTTGAAACGCATCCTTGTGTCCGGCCAATTCCAGCGGCGTGGCCACATTTTCCAGGGCGGTCATTGTTGGGATCAGATGAAAGTTCTGAAAGACGACCCCCATCGCATTGCGCCGGAAACGGGCCAGAGAATCCTCATCCATACCAGTCAGATCCTGGCCAAGGGCCGTGATCTTGCCCGCGCTTGCCTGTTCCAACCCGCCCATCAGCATCAACAGCGAGGATTTGCCAGACCCGGACGGCCCGACAAGCCCAAGCGTTTCGCCTTTTGCGACGGTCAGGTTAATCTCATGCAGGATATTGACCCGGCCGGCATTGCCATCCAGCGACAAAGCGGCATTTTGGAGCGAAAGAACAGGTGTCGTCATAGGTACTTCCAAAAGGAGGCGGTCATTTTGGGATATGGAGTGGTTGGAAAAATGCGCAAGGCTCTGATGGCTTTACTGTTTGCGTGTTGCGGCTTTGCCGCCACAGCGGAACCGTTGGTCATCGCGGCGCTCGGGGACTCGCTGACACAAGGATATGGGCTACCGGAACAGGACGGGTTCGTACCACAGTTGGATCAATGGCTGAAGGATCAGGGCGCAGATGTGCAATTGATCAATGCCGGAGTTTCCGGGGATACGACAGCCGGCGGCGCGGCTCGTGTGGATTGGACGCTGACACCTGACGTGGACGCGATGATCGTAGCGCTGGGCGGCAATGACCTGCTGCGCGGTATCGACCCGGCTGTCTCGCGCGCACACCTTGAGACAATCGTAACCTCCGCCCGGGCGGCGGAGGTTGAGGTTTTGCTGATCGGAATGCAGGCACCGGGGAATTACGGGGTCGATTACAAGCAGGCATTTGATGCGATGTACCCTGATCTAGCCAAGGCATATCAGCTTGTGTTTGCGGAAAGCTTTTTTGAAGGGTTGCAGCCAAACGGCGACCCGAGCGCAGTCCGGCAGTTCATGCAATCGGACGGAATTCACCCCAACAAAGAAGGCGTGGCGCGGATTGTAGCAGCGCTTGGGCCTTACGTGCTGGAGCTGGTCGAAACCTCGACCAAGCAGGATTGAGAAGATGCCCGGGCGATTTTTTCTGACACGGCCAATGTCTGAGATCGCCCAGTTTTTGAATGTCCGGTGTGATGTGGACCCACAGCCGCCGCGAAGGAACATTCAACCGGGTCAGGAACTGATCGTTCTGACTACCCAAGGTCTGACGCCCATGCGTTGGGGCATGATCCCGGTTGGGCGCGTCAATGCGCGCGGTCGACCGGTGATGGAAATCATAATCAACGCCCGATCCGAAACCGTCTTTGACAAAACCGCCTTCGATGGCGTTGGCCGAGCCGTTGTTCCAGTCGACGGGTGGTACGAGTGGACAGGCGAAAAACGTCGAAAAACCGCATGGCGCATCGCCTCGGCGGATGGCTCACCTCTGTTCTTCGCTGCGATCTTCGACAGTTGGCAGGCTCCGGGCGGTCTGCGGGTTGACCAGTTTGCAGCTGTGACCTGCCCACCTAATGCTGATCTGGAGCCGATACACCATCGAATGGGCGTCCTGCTGCAACCTGCCGACATTCAGACATGGGTTACAGGAACCGAGGACGACGCCAAGGCGCTGGCGCAACCTTGGCCGGACGGGTTGTTGCAGATCGAAGAGGCGACGGACGTAGACTGGTCCGGGTCGTGACCGCCTCAGACCACCGTGACCACAGTTCCGACCGGTACACGCTCATACAGGTCGATGACATGGGCGTTCAGCATCCGAATGCATCCGTTTGAGGCCGCGCGGCCGATGGTTTGCGGCTGCGTCGTGCCGTGGATACGGAAATAGGTGTCGACTCCATTCTGAAACAGGTAGAGCGCGCGCGCGCCTAGCGGATTATCCCCGCCGCCGGGCTGGACAAAATCATTGTCCTTGAACTTGGCGTAAGTCAGCGGTTCACGTTCGATCATCTCGTTCGTGGGGCGCCATGTCGGCCACTCTTTCTTGACGTCGATCGTGGCTGTGCCGGTGAATTCCAAACCTGCCTTGCCAACGCCGCACCCATAGCGGATCGCCTTGCGCGGTTCGGTGATGAGATAAAGATAGAAAGACCGAGGCGCGACGAGAAGCTGCCCCGGCAGAAATTGTTTCTTGACCCGAACGAACTGGGGCGTGGGGTCGTATTCAACGGCTTTCTTCTTGGCCGAAGCAATACCGGGTGTCAGGCCAGCGGCAGCAGATGCTGCAAGGAAAGTACGACGTGTGAACATATCGGTTCTCTTAAGGACAACAGGAAAATCGTAAACCAGTGTCGGAATGATAACCGATCTGGTCAATCATCTGCCAAGAGTAACCGTATTGTGATGTAATCGCAGAGACACACTTGTGTTGCAGTTTTGTCCCGCGTGATGTGAAAAGGGCAGAGGTGACCTCTGCCCTTTCACGGCCTTAGGCCAGTGCGATATCGTCGGCGCTTTCGCGGCCGTCACGACCAGCGCGCAGCTCGTAAGTGACTTTCTGGTTGTCGGCCAGACCGGTCAGGCCCGAACGCTCGACAGCCGAGATGTGAACGAAGATGTCTTTGCCGCCATCTTCAGGTGCGATAAAGCCAAAACCTTTGGTGGTGTTGAACCATTTTACGGTGCCTGTGGGCATATCCGTTGTCTCCTGTTTAGTGCTGCCCACGGAGTTGCGGCAGCCCGGCGTCGTTGTCTGTATCGATAGACTGAGCGCCGGAAACGGTGACAGTGGGTCGAAATAGAAAAACGTAAGCCCCATTGATATGGCATCGGGGTGGGCGTGTGACAAGGGATTTTGTGCGTTTCCTACAAGGGTTTGAGGGCCAGTTTCCCGATTTGCACAAGAATCCGCCGACGGGTTTGGTTATTGGTTCAGCGGCCATTGATAAGGTAAAGCTATGCGATCGGGGCGCTGGATGGGCATTTAGAAACCTTTGACCAAGCCTGTGATCAGGTTGCGGCATGACGAGTTACTGCCGCATCCGAATGCCCGGAGCCAGGTACTTTCCCACCGTGTCTCTGGCTGATCGGTCATCGGAGCAGTTAGTGCGCGAGGTGGCACATTTGCGGGCGGCCTTTGAGATGACACAGAGAGAGCGGCCATTCTGGTGTGATGCGTTTATTGTGTTGCCCGATCATCTGCACGCGGTTTGGACCTTGCCGCCGGGGATGCGGATAATTCCACACGGTGGTGGTTAATAAAAAGTCGCTTTGTGTGGGGCGTCGGCGCGTTTGGCCCGCGGAGTGGGTCGAAAGTTGTCAAACAGGAACGTGGGTATTGGCAACGCAGGTTTTGGGAGCGCTGGATCCGTGATGGACGAGATTATCGCAATCACATGGCATATTGCTGGGTTAATCCCATCAAACACGGATTCGTAAACCATCCAACCCAATAGCCATGTTCGCCGATGTACCGCGATATTCGTGCGGATCGGGTTGATCTGGAATGAAGAGGCTGCGTTACCAAAAGGAAGCTTGGGGGACCGTAGGGTCGGTGAATTCACCTATCCTTTTTATAGTTGGATTCTTTAAAACTGAGGAATGAAGGTTGCGAGCACCCATCCCGCGCTGCCGAAAAACCTCAGTTTAGAATCCAGACAATCCGCAAAAGAAGCACCCAAAACTATCAGCAATAAATAGTGTCGTAACGTCACAATTGGGGCAGTGGCGTGAGCTTTAGCTCGCAAAGCCGCATCACAAAATGACTTTTTGACGGGCTATTCAAAAATGATGCGGAGCGCGGTTTTCTTCCCCGTTGGCGCTTGATCTTTCTTTCATATGTACGCTGCACCGCTGCGGGTGGCCACTCACGGAAACACGGTCCTTGAGCCGACGTCCACCGCACGCTCGGATCGGCCCGCAGCGGGACATTGCGACGAATATTCAGTTTCAAACAATTTCGAGAAACCCAACACGCACGGTGAAAGATATGTTTTTCAAGTTGATCCTAGACCATATTTTCAAGTCAGCGGAGCAGGCAAATTCGATGCCCAAAGAGCTTGCCGGGAAAACGCAAATTGCAAATTCTGGAGCGGTTAACAAAAAAGAACTGACTGTGCTTTTTGGAGATGTTCTGAACGAGAAACAGGTTGGGATTGGTGAAAACCAACAGCCAGTCGGCCAGTCGCGAAAGTAACTGATTTCCGCCGGCTGTTGTAAGGCACAGATCGAGAATGCGCAGACAACCTGATTTATGTTGTGAGAGGCTGAACTCTGACCGGCTGCTTGAGGCTCACAAGTGGTCTGGAGAAGCTGAGAAAGATAGCAGCACGCATCGGTCAAACCGTATTACCGATATCTACGCTGCTACTCACTCCAAACAGGCTATTTGAGGCCCGGAATCACATCCGTTGGTTCCGGGCTTCAAACAAAGTTTTTACCGCGCAAACTTCTTATGCTTCAACCGCTTGGGCTCCAGCGCGTCCGGTCCCAGGCGGCGCTTTTTGTCCTCTTCGTAGTCTTCGAAGTTGCCCTCGAACCATTCCACATGGGCATCGCCCTCGAACGCCAGAATATGCGTACAAATACGGTCCAGGAAAAAGCGGTCGTGTGAGATGACGACGGCGCAGCCGGCGAAATCGACCAACGCGTCTTCCAGCGCGCGCAGGGTTTCGACGTCCAGATCGTTGGTGGGTTCGTCGAGCAGCAGGACGTTGCCGCCCTCTTTCAGCAGGCGGGCCATGTGGACGCGGTTGCGCTCACCACCGGATAGCAGTGAGACCTTTTTCTGCTGATCGCCGCCCTTAAAGTTGAAGGACGAGCAGTAGGCGCGGGAATTGACCTGTGCGTCGCCCAGCTGGATGATCTCGGCGCCGCCGGTGATCGCCTCCCACACGGTGTCGTTGTCTTTCAGGTCGTCGCGGGACTGGTCGACATAAGACAGTTCGACCGTGTCGCCCAGAGTGATGGTGCCGCTGTCGGGCTGTTCCTGACCGGTGAGCATCTTGAACAGCGTCGATTTACCGGCACCGTTGGGGCCGATGACGCCGACGATGCCGCCAGGGGGCAGGGCAAAATCGAGGTTTTCGATCAGTTGCTTGTCGCCCATGTGCTTGGCCAAACCCTCAACCTCGATCACCTTGCCGCCAAGGCGCTGGCCGTTGGGAATGACGATCTGGGCGCGGGTCAGCTTTTCGCGTTCGGACTGGTCTGCCAGCTCGTTATAGGCGTTGATCCGGGCCTTGGATTTGGCCTGGCGGGCCTTCTGGCCCTGACGCATCCATTCCAGTTCGCGCTGTAGGGTCTTCTGCTTGGACTTGTCCTCGCGCGCCTCCTGCTCCAGCCGTTTGGCCTTTTGTTCAAGCCATGCGGAGTAGTTGCCCTCGTAAGGCAGACCCCGACCACGGTCGAGTTCAAGGATCCAGCCGGTGATGCTGTCCAGGAAATAGCGGTCGTGGGTGACGATCAGGATGGTGCCCTTGTAGTCGATTAGGTGTTGCTGCAGCCAGGCGATGGTTTCGGCGTCCAGGTGGTTGGTCGGTTCATCGAGCAGCAGCATGTCGGGGGCCTGCAGCAGAAGTTTGCAGAGCGCGACGCGGCGTTTCTCACCGCCCGAAAGGTTGGCTATGTTGGCGTCGTCGGCCGGGCAGCGCAGCGCCTCCATCGAGACGTCAATCTGGCTGTCGAGGTCCCACAGGTTCTGGCTGTCGATCTCGTCCTGCAGTTTGGCCATCTCATCAGCGGTTTCGTCGCTGTAGTTCATCGCCAGTTCGTTATAGCGATCAAGGATCGCCTTCTTTTCGGCCACGCCCAGCATGACGTTTTCACGAACGCTGAGGGTTTCATCCAGTTTAGGTTCCTGCGGCAGATAGCCGACCTTGGCACCCTCGGCGGCCCAGGCCTCGCCGGTGAAGTCCTTGTCGAGGCCCGCCATGATCTTCATCAGCGTCGATTTACCGGCGCCGTTGACGCCGACAACACCGATTTTCACGCCGGGCAGAAAGCTCAGGTGGATGTTTTCAAAGCACTTCTTGCCACCGGGATAGGTCTTGGAGACACCCTGCATGTGGTAGACATATTGATAGGCGGCCATGTCGCGTCCTCTGGGTCGGGGAAATCAAGTTGGGCGGTGTGATAGCGGATGGTTGGGATGGGGGCAATCGCGGATGATTGCAACGGCACTATCTGATTTCCAGTGCGCTAGAGTCAAAGACCTCCAGATATTCGTCACATGTTTCTGGAAGGAGATACTCGGATATCAATAGCTGGCCTGGTCCCCATTCCACTTGGCTTCCAGAAGCAGCCTTCAATACAAGATTCCACAGGTGCTGTTCGTCCGAACCAAAGCTAAAAACCTGTTGCAGGTTTTGTACCGTTACCTCGTTGCGTCTCATCGCTTCGTAAACGCCGGGAGCGCAAACCTTCACGATTTCTGCAGTGACCAATATCTCGTCTGAAATGTGTTGCGGCCTGTTTGGTGGAAGCAAGGCAAGAACTGACAGAATCCGTTGAATAGTCCTTGGGGTCATAGGTGTCGGACCTTTGTAAAGCTTTAGCAACGCACCTGTCATTTCGTGAATGGATTTGGGTATCTGCATTTGGCCAGACGCGTGAAGGAAGTAGAGTTCATAGTCCTGAGTGTACTGAATGCGTCGCGGCAGTTTCATAACGATAGAGTAGAACTTCTGAAGATAAGTCGCCGCATCTACTTTGCTCCCATACCGTACACGAACACTGTTCTCCAATTCCGATAGGTTTACCCCCAATACGAAGTGAACGCCTGATACGTTGAAGAAGTGCTTGATGATCTCCAGCAGCGAAAGTGCATAGTCCGGGCGGCACCTGTCCAACTCGTCAATTACAACGATGAGTTTTCGTGTTGGGGTTTCATCCTCGTTTGGTTCTGTCAAATCAATAAGTGCTTTACGGAAACCTTCCATAGCTGCGCGTTTTCCGCTCTCTCTTTTCCAGAACTCGGCTATTGCGCCGTCTAGCTCGCTGGAAACGGTGTTGATAGCGGCATCTGCCAATTCGTCTGCCTGAGTTACGAGGCCCGCCGTTGCCACTGAAACCCCAGTGCGCACAAGCGCGCGGCCGAGGGCGGGGGCGACTTGTTTGGCTTTTTTCCAAGCCTTCTGAGCGGTTTTGTCATCTGCTTCTTCGAACCGTTCGGCAATCGCTCCGGTCAGCGCAATCAAAGGATCGTCCAGAAAGTCATGTTCGAACGCGTCGAAATAAACGGTTTGAGTCGTGTTCCCGTCACGTTTCAGATGATCTCCAACCCAACACTTTAGGAATAACGATTTGCCGCCCCCCCCCCACGCTCCGTCCAAAGCAATCACAAGTGGGTCGTCGACGCGCTCAACCAGTTCCGATAGTTTTTCGCCGGTGGGTTTGCGTGAGAGTTTATCGTGTTCGTCAAACCCATCTTTGAAGAGCTTGATTTTGGGTTCGGGAATGGTCAGGCGCATGTTTGGCTCCAATTCACAAATCAATCAGCGCTACTATTAGCGGCTGCCTCGGGAACGGCCAGACTGCTAGATGAGGGGAGGTGTGAAATTCTCGGAGCCTTTTTTGTCCTTAAAAGATCTCATTGCCGGTTGGTCGCAGCCGGGTCATGTTGAATGGATCGGTCTTCGGTCTGAGCGGCGGTCGGAGATGGTTGTTGTGAACGAGGTCGTGATTTCCAATGACGGTCTCGACGGCGACCGCAGCCGCGCGGGCAAGCGGGCGGTGACTTTGATCCAGCAAGAACATCTGGCGGCGATCGGATCCTATCTTGGGCGGGGTGCCGTCTCCCCGGACATCCTACGGCGCAATCTGGTGGTGTCAGGGATCAATCTGGCGGCGCTCAAGGGGCGCGAGGTGCAGGTGGGGGAGGCCGTTTTACGCATCACCATCATCTGTGCGCCTTGCAGCCGGATGGAAGAGGCGCTGGGCACAGGCGGGTACTCTGCCGTGCGCGGCCATGGGGGATGGTGCGCCGAAGTGCTGCGGCCCGGGCGGGGCAAGCTGGGCGATGAGGTTCGACCGATTGATTGACAACGTTGTCCAGTTCTGAACATCAGCAAGGCATGGATCGTTTTAGTATTCCATACGCGCGGCCCGGGCAGGTCATCGGGCTGTTCGGAGGGTCGTTTGACCCGCCGCACCAGGGGCATGTGCATGTCACGCTTGAGGCGATGAAGGCGTTTGGACTGGATCGGGTTTGGTGGTTGGTGTCTCCGGGCAACCCTTTGAAGGCGCGGGGGCCTGCGCCGCTTGCGCAGCGAATGGCAGTGGCGCGTGGGCTGATGCAACACCCTGGGGTCGAGGTGACGGATATCGAGGCGCTCACCAGGACGCGCGCAACAGCGGATACGTTGGCCGAACTGCGGCGTCTTTATCCCAAAGTGCGGTTTGTCTGGATCATGGGCGCGGATAATCTGGCGCAGTTCCATAAGTGGAAGAATTGGCGGTTGATCATGGACAGCGTGCCTGTCGGTGTGATTGCGCGCCCCGGCGACCGGATTTCTGCGCGAATGTCCCCTGCTGCGCGGCTTTACGCCAAGTACCGCATAGATGGGCAGGCGCGGCGTCTGCTGGGGCGCGCCGATGCGCCCGCGTGGTGTTTCGTGAACGTACCGATGGTCGATGTAAGTTCCAGCCAAATCCGGGAGCGCGGTGGCTGGGGCGCTGAGGTGTTGCCGGAATAGCCCCATGCGCGCATAATCCATATCTGTGGTTGTGCGTATTTAATCTGTGAGATTTTATTCGACTTATGACTGATCGATTTTCTCGACGTGGATTTTTAGCAGGGCTGGGGGCAGCTTTGATCCCTTCTGCTGTGCTGGCCGAGGCGCCTTTGGTCTCGTTGCGCCCTCAATTGCGAGGCGACGTACCGACCAGGGTCGAGCGACTTGTCCAAGCGGCCGGGTTACGTGGTGAGGTGGTGTTCGCGGTGGCGGATGCAACAACGGGCACGCAGCTGGAAGAGTTCAGCGGCGATCAGGGGCTGCCGCCGGCAAGCGTGGCCAAGGCGCTGACAGCTCTTTATGCGTTGGATGTCTTGGGATCGGACTACCGGTTCGAGACCGCCCTTATGGCGGATGGACCGATCGAAAATGGTATCCTGAAAGGTGACTTGATCCTTGTGGGAGGTGGCGACCCGCTGCTGGACACCGATGCGTTGGCCAATATGGCGGCGAATTTGCGTGAGGCCGGGATTTCCGAGGTTCAGGGTGCGTTCAAGGTTTATGAGGGGGCGCTGCCTTATGTGTTCAGTATCGATCCGGGGCAGCCGGATCATCTGGGCTATAGCCCTTCCATCAGTGGCATATCGTTGAATTTCAACCGGGTGCACTTTGAGTGGAAACGTGATGGTACCCGTTATGACGTGTCCATGGATGCGCGCAGCGCGCGGTACAAACCGTCGGTCGATGTGGCCTCTATGCAGGTTGAGAAACGAAAAGCGCCTATCTACACCTATGAATCCAGCGCGCGGCAAGACCGCTGGACCGTGGCGCAAGGGGCGCTTGGCACTGGTGGGGCGCGGTGGTTGCCAGTGCGTAAGCCTGCGCTTTATGCGGGGGATGTGTTCAGGACGCTGGCGCGCGCAAATGGGATCCAGTTGGGTCGCGTGCAGGTCATGCGCGAAGCGCCGAAGGGGACCTTGCTTGTGGTGCATCACAGTGATCCGCTGGACAGTATCTTGCGCGGCATGTTAAAGTACTCGACCAACCTGACGGCTGAGATGGTTGGTATGGCGGCCTCGCAAGCGCGCGGTGCAAATCTGCAAACCTTGGCGGATTCTGCGGCCGAAATGAACCGTTGGGCGACCGAGACATATGGCGTAACGGGGATCGCGATGGTGGACCACTCGGGTCTAAGCGATGCGTCCCGAATGGCACCGGGCGCTTTGGTGACAGCACTGGTCGCGGCGAAACAAGCGGACGCATTGAAACCATTGCTAAAAAAATTCACCCTTGCGGACAGTCAGGGCCGGCCGGTCAAAGATCACCCGATCAAGGTCGATGCCAAGACCGGTACGCTGAATTTTGTTTCTGGTCTTGGCGGCTTCATCACAACGCCGGACGGCTCCGAATTGGCCTTTGCCATTTTCACCGCCGATGTCGACCATCGGGCCACGATCCCGCGCGCGCAGCGCGAACGACCGCAAGGCGCGCGAAGCTGGAACAATCGCTCGCGCAAACTCCAACGCGCTCTGATCGAGCGCTGGGGGTCTATGGCCGGAAGCTAAGATCAGGTGGTGTGACGTGCCCGCGCGCCGCGTTCGATCGCGGCGGCATGCAGGCGATCAATGCTTAGCTCATAACGAATTTCTTCAAGCAGGCGCAGCTCGGATTCCGCCAGCGAACCATCAGCGGCGGCCACATCACAGGCCAACGCATAGGCGGTTTCGTTCAGCCGTTCGGGCAGGTTGTCGCGGATCAGGCCGAACAGCGCATCCAGCCCGTCTTCTTGTTCAAACAGGTCAAACACGGTTTGCGAAACGCGGCGGGTACGATCGATGTCATATTCGGCAAAAACCGGCAGCATATTGACCGCGCCTTCGATTTTGACCAACTCAGCTGTGCGGATGGTTTCATCAGATGCAGAGATCGCAACCATGATCGCAACAAGGCAATCCTGAGGGGACATCGGGTGGGGTACTTGTTCGGTCATGGTGTCGTCCTGATTAGGCTTTCTGCGTCAGCACGATAGGTGGGCAAGCGGGCAGGTTCAACGGGTTTCGCTTCGGCGAGGCTAGAGAATGGGCAAGGGACCGCGCGTTTTGGTTTGTCGCAATACAAAATTGCTGCGCGTGTCGCGCACAAGGCCGGATTTCAAAAGCCGCTGCATAATGAAGTGCTCAAGCTCTTCCGGCGTCTTGGCATAGACTTTCAAAATGAAATCGTGATCCCCGGTGATTGAGGCACACTCTACGATCTGAGGTTCGGTTTCAATCAGGCGCAGGAATGCATTGATGCTGTCCTCTTGATGTTCGCGCAGAGCCACGTGGACGTAGGCGATGGCGTTCAACCCAACAGATTTGGCGCGCACCTGCGCTGTGTAGCCAGAGATTATATCAGTGGCCTCAAGGTCACGCACACGCCGCCAACATTGCGACGCGGATAGCCCTGTGCGATCCGCAAGGTCCTGCATGGACTGGCGGCCGTCCATTTGAAGCTCTTGCAAAATAGAGATGTCGGCAGATTGAAGCGTTTGTTTCATGAATTGTCGCTTAGTGATACGTATTTGCCAAATTTTTCACATTTACCTGCTATTTTAAACCAATTTCCTCAATTCACGAGAGTAGACTTTTCACAAGGAGGAAAAGTGATGCCCAAGTCGACCAAATATCTCGCAAAGATCGCCGATGAGCGCGGCCATATCGCGTACACATCAGAAGAGGATGCGGTTTGGGCCGACCTGTACGCGGCCCAAGAGGAAAATGTTCTGCGATATATGGCGCGGGACTATCTCGACGGGTTGAAAAGACTGGGCCTGCCAAAAACCACTGTGCCGTCCTGTGCCGATATCTCTGAACGGCTTTTGGATATGACTGGGTGGCGCGTTCAGCCGGTTCCAGCGCTGATCGGGTTTAAGACTTTTTTTGGCATGTTGGCGGACCGGGTGTTTCCCGCGGCATCCTTTATCCGGTCGCGCGAGGATTTCGACTATATCGAAGAACCGGACATTTTTCATGAGATTTTCGGCCATACACCTCTGCTGAGCGATCCCCGCTTTGCAGCCTTTAGCCACGCCATCGGAAAAGCCGGGGTTCAGGCCGGTGAGAAAGACTACTCATGGCTCATCCGACTTTATTGGTTCTCGATCGAGTTCGGGTTGCGCCTTCAGGATGGTAACATCAAGGCGCTTGGATCCGGACTCGCGTCTTCGCCGACCGAGCTTGTCTATGCTGTCGAGAGTGACATTCCCGACCGGGACCGGTTCGATGTCATGACGATTCTGCGTACCCCCTATCGGATCGACATGCACCAGATGGGCTATTTCGTGCTAGACTCGCCCGAGGAGTTGTTCGCAGCCGCCGATCGTGACCTGTTGGCGGACGTGCGCAAAGCTCAATCCCTTGGATTGCTGCCGAACAAGTTTCCGGAAAAAGCAACCGCAGCGGAGTAAGCGCATCATGACCACATCAGGAGAAACCTGCAGTCTGTCGGACCGTACTTGTGCGCCCTGTTCCGGCGGCATCCCGGCTTTAACGCGCGATGAGGCTAACACCCACATGGCCGAGCTTTCTGCTGATTGGCAGTTGGATGCAGATGCAAAAATGCTGAGCAGGCATTTTAAGTTCAAGGGTTTTGCCAAGGCAACCTATCTAGCAAATCTCTGCGCGTGGTTGGCTGATCAGCAAGGACATCATCCTGATGTCAGCTTCGGGTGGGGTTATGTGGATGTCAAACTGACGACCCATGAAATAGATGGCCTGAGTGAGAACGACTTTATCTGGGCTGCCAAACTGGACCAGTTGACCGCTTAAATCGGCCAATCCATCAGGAAAAACAGCGCGCTTTATTGACTCATGCTGCACCGGCACAATAGGAGGGGTCGGTCGGTTGCATGGGGCGACCGACACTGTTTTTCCCGATGGAGCAAATCTGATGTCTGAACTGCGTGAAACCGCAATGTCGTCCAAGGCTTGGCCTTTTGAAGAGGCGCGCCGGTTGCTCAAACGCTATCAGAAAGGGGCTCCGGAAAAGGGATACGTGCTGTTTGAAACGGGCTATGGTCCCTCAGGTCTGCCGCATATCGGCACGTTTGGCGAAGTTGCGCGGACCACGATGGTCAAACGTGCATTCGAGGCGCTGTCGGACATCCCGACGAAGCTGATCTGTTTCTCGGATGATTTGGACGGCATGCGCAAGGTGCCAACCAATGTGCCAAACCCCGAGATTTTAGAACAGCACTTGCAGCGTCCATTGACCTCGGTGCCGGATCCGTTTGGTACGCATGACAGCTTTGGTGAACATAACAACGCGATGCTGCGAAGGTTCCTTGATACCTTTGGGTTCGAGTATGAGTTCTATTCGGCCAAGGAATTCTACGAATCCGGTCAGTTTGACGAGATACTGAAACGCGCGGTTGAGCGTTACGACGAGATCATGGCGATCATGCTCAAAAGCCTGCGCGACGAGCGTAAGCAGACCTATTCTATATTCCTGCCATTGCACCCCGAAAGTGGGCGGGTGATGTATGTGCCGATGAAAAAGGTCTGTGCAGAGACCTACACCGTGACCTTTGACGATGAAACGGGCAAGGAATGGACCGTTCCGGTCACAGGCGGCCACGTCAAGCTGCAGTGGAAACCGGATTTCGGCGCGCGCTGGGCTGCTTTGGGTGTCGATTTTGAGATGTACGGCAAGGAACACGCCACGAACGAAAAGATCTATGACGCGATCTGTCGTGCGCTGGGTGGCCGCGCGCCCGAGCATTTCTCGTATGAACTGTTCCTGGACGAAAACGGTCAGAAGATTTCCAAATCTTCGGGCAATGGTGTGTCGATCGACGAATGGCTGACCTATGCGCCGACCGAAAGCCTGACTTACTTCATGTATCAAAAGCCCAAGACGGCCAAGCGGATGCATTTCGACGTTATTCCGAAAGCCTATGACGAATACCACCAGCAATTGCGCGCCTATCCGGGGCAGGACCTGAAGGCACAGCTAAACAACCCTGTCTGGCACATCCACGGAGGAAACGTTCCCGCGTCCACATTGATGGTGCCCTTCGCGATGCTGCTAAATCTGGCATCTGTGTCCGGGGCGGAGGATAAAGAGGCCCTGTGGGGCTTTATCCGTCGCTATGCGCCCGAGGCCACACCCGACACCCATCCTGACCTGGATCAGGCTGCGGGCTTTGCCGTGCGTTACTTCAACGATTTTGTCAAACCCACCCGCCAGCACCGCGCGCCGACCGATCAGGAACGCGAAGCGCTGGAGGCTTTGAAAGCCGCGCTTGAGGCGTACGATGGCCCGGTCGAGGACGAGGCGCTGCAGTCGGTGGTTTATTCCGTCGGGCGGGAACGGTTCGACCCGATGCGCGGTTGGTTCACTGCGCTTTATGAGGTGCTGCTGGGTGCCTCGCAGGGTCCACGCTTTGGCGGGTTTATCGCCCTCTACGGCGTGCCCGAAACCATCGCACTGATCGACAAGGCTTTGGCCGGGGATCTGGCCTGATTTGACCTGAAACCGCATGGGGCTACTCTTTCAACAGGAGGTGGCCCCATGCGTCGTTTACTACTTGCTGTATCATTCAGTGCCGGACTGGCTACGGGCGCGTTTGCCCAAAGTGCCGAGATCGAGGCAAATATTGCGGCGCAAATACAGGCGTTTAAGGCAGATGATTTTGCCACTGCCTTTACCTTCGCAAGTCCCAACATCCAGAGCTTTTTCGGAACGCCTGAGAATTTCGGAGCGATGGTTCGCAATGGCTATCCCATGGTCTGGAGACCTGCAGATGTTCGCTTTCTGGAACTGCGAGAGGTTGCCGGCGCATTGTGGCAGAAGGTCATGATCACGGATAGCAACGGGCAAGTGCACGTATTGGATTATCAGATGGTTCAGAAGGAAAACGGCTGGAAGATCAATGGTGTGCAGCTTCTGGGAAACTCAGATCCGGCCGCTTGATGCAACACCATCGTCACGGTGATATGAGCGGCGGTTAATCCCTATTCGGTACTCAGACTTTTGCGTTCGGGCAGCCCCGGACACTGGGTTTGTGCGCGCGGTGACCTGCTGCGCGTAATTGGGAAAGGGATTTCTATGAACAAGGCAATCACCGACGGAATCGTCTTCATGCCGCCTGCTTTTGCGAATGGTCTGAGCGTCTGGTCCAGAGGCAACGGGACACCAGGTTCGCCAACCTATAACGGCGCACCGAATGGGGCATTTGTTCCGGCGGATCCGGATTTTGGCGGTTGTTTGGAAATCCTGAAAGTGCAGGCCACGCAACAGCTTCGCTATATGGGACAGACGCCCCTGATCCCGGGATGCTATTTGCAAATCAAGGCGCGGGTCAAAGCTATCAGCGGTCCCTTGCCGCAGGTGCGTATTGCGGCTTGGGCGGGCGGGGCCGGAGAGCAGCAGGTACCCGGTGTGGTCGATCAGGGGCCGGTCACGCAGCTATCGGGCTATGGCACCGTCCACGAAATCACAGCGATCGTAGGCAATGGTCAACGCTCGGGCGTCGATATGCCCTGGGGCGTTGCAGCGCTTTATGGGCATTTCGGTCTGAACATCGACGGTGCCAATGGTTCGCTCGTTCGGGTCGATGATATCGAGATTACCGATGTCACCAGTATCTTCCTGCGCGAAATGATCAGCACTGTCGACGTGCGTGACTATGGTGCAATCGGCGATGGCGTCGTCGACGATTCCGTAGCGTTCGAAGCAGCGGATCAGGCCACTGGCGGTCGCAGGATTTATGTCCCGAAAGGCACTTATTTGCTGGCGCAGAACACGTCGATGTCGTCCGAGATGGATTTCGAGGGCACTATCATCATGCCCGACGACAAGATGTTGTTGCTGACAAAGAATTTCGACCTTCCGGCTTACATCGCAGCATTCGGGGACGAGGAGCTGGCGTTCAAAAAGGCGTTTCAGGCATTGTTGAACAATTCGGATCATGAATCACTCGACATGGGCGGGCGCAAAATTTCGGTCACAGCGCCAATTGACATGGCCGCTGCCGTTCCGAACCGGCAGGGCGGCTTTTCGACCCGGCGCATCGTCCGTAACGGGCAGTTCGATGTCAAAAGCAGCTCGGCCTGGGATACCGAGACCTTCACCTCGGTCGCAACCTACAACCCGGCCGATTCGACCAAGCTGACTAATGTGGAGAACATCGCCAACATTCCGGTTGGCGCGCTGGTGCAGGGCAATGGTGTTGGGCGTGAAATCTATGTGCGCTCCAAGGATGTCGGTGCCGGAGAGATCAGGCTGAATGACCCGCTTTTTGATGCGGCGGGGACGCAAAACTTCACGTTCCAGTCGTTCAAATACCTGTTGGATTTCAGTGGCTTCAGTACCTTGCGCAAATTTGGCATGGAAGAGATCGAATTTCAGTGCAACGGTCGCAGCAGCGCGATCCGGCTTGCGCCGTCCGGCAGTACTTTTGCGGTGACGAATTGCTTTATCAGCCGGCCCAAAGATCGGGGCATCACCTCGCACGGGACCGGATGTCAGGGGATGCTGATCGACAATTGCCAGTTCCTGTCGACCGAAGAATCCTTCAACGTGTCTGACCGCAAATCCATCGCGTTGAATGCCAATGCTAACGATATCAAACTACGGCACAATCGCGCCGTGCGGTTCCTGCATTTTGCTGTGTTGGCCGGATCCAACAACCTGATCTTAGGCAACCACTTTTTCCAGGGTGACAGCATCCCGCAGGGTATCCGCAGCGCCGGGTTGATCATGACCGGGACCTATAACAGCTCGACCATTTCCGAGAATTATGTCGATAACTGCTTTGTCGAATGGACCAATGAACGGGATGCAAACCCGGTCTACACGAGCGGGTATTCCTTCAGTTCGATGACCATTTCGGACAACATTTTTTATGCCAGCGAAGTCGCGCCGTGGTTCAGTCAGATTGTCATTCGCCCTCATGGGGCCGGGCACTATTTGAACGGAGTGGTCGTGACCGGGAACAAATTCCGTTCAAGCAGTGGTCGCATCGACCGGGCCGACCGGGTCGATACCAGTTTTGCCGATCTGAACCATTCGGCGCATCTGAACGTGATTTTCGAAGACAACACGTTCAATGGCATCAACGCAAAGGTGGAGAACCCGTTGCGGATCCGACGCTCGCAACAATCGGCATCCTCGGTTTGGACCATTCCTGCTGACGGCCGGCTGCCCTTTGGCGGCAAGGCACGCGGGTGCGATGCGGTTACGGTGCTGGGGCCGCTCAGAAATGCGGGCGGGCAGATCGTTCACGCCACGCCCTATGTCGAGCTAGAGCAGGGCGCAAATCATGACACTATCCAACTACGTTGGCCTTTGCCTGTCAGTGGATCGGTGTCGGCCATCATGCGCATGGAATACTAAGCGGCGCGTGCCACAGGCGTTCTAGAATGTATTCCAGATTGCCAGCCTGATGCCCGTATTTTTGCGGGCATCATTGCGCTCCAAGCCTAGAACCCACGTGGTGGGGCTGTCCTTGGTGCGGATCATGATCGAAGGCTTGATCCTCCAGTGCAGGGGTTGGTCGCTTTGGTACGCGGTTTCGATCTGCAGCAGGGGGTTAATAAGCCGCGGGGATGACAGGCCTGCTGTAAGGTCCAACTTGCGATATACCGCATCATGCGTTCGAAACTCCAGCGCAGCATCAATGGCGATCCAGCCATTGCCCCAGCCGGTTTGAAACCCCTTGCCGTACGAAAGCGTGGCTTTGTACAAGGCCCAGGCTCGCATCTGGCGATGATGGGCTCCGATTGCAATCTCGGCAGCAAAGCGCCCTGCCTTTTCGAATTCGGCGACAGGCAAGCGGGCAAACACCAGAGCATGCCCATAAATGTCGCGGTGCTCTTCAACGTCCAGGCCAAGGGTTAGCTTTTCTCGCAACCCGTACTCGGCATAAAATGACCCTTTGTAGTCGTATCCGTAATCCGGTTCCTTAAACGCCGTTACGGTAGTCGATACAAAAGCTGCGCCCTTATCCCGCAACCAAGCACCAGACCAGGCTGGCGAGGCTGCCAACAGCAAAATTAGAATGATCGAAACCCGGCGCATGCGCGCAGCATCCGCCAGCATGGTTAACGGATCGTTAGGATTTGGCTCAAATCTGCGGGAACTCTACGCCGCTGAATGGCAAAGGAAACACAAGACCTTTTCAAAACCTATGTTAGGTTTGAAACAGATAGAGGAGAATCCAGATGCCGAAGATTGCCAAAGACGCCAGCGTCCAGACAGTTATCACGACCTTTGAGATGACGCCCGGCACTTGCCAGGATCTGCTGGAAGCTCTGACGGATGCTTATGCGGAGTTCATCTCGAAACAGCCCGGATTTGTCGCCGCGGGACTGCACGTGAATGACGCGCAGACGCGGATCGCCAACTATTCGCAATGGGAACGCCGCGAGGATTTTCTGGCCATGCTGCGCACCACGGAAATGCGAAACCGCAATCGGCAAATTAACGAGCTGTGCAAAAGTTTTGAGCCCGTGATGTATGAGGTGGCCGGGACCTTTGGTGGAGCCTGATCTGAATCAATGCCTAACGGCCTGAGATAGTGCAGGCTTCAGGCGTGAAAACGGAGGTGCGCGTCATGTATCACAATATTCTTGTCCCCATTTCCTTTGATGCCGAAAGGGATATCTCTGGGCCGTTGAAGCTGGCCGAAATACTGGCGACATCGGATGCGCAGGTCACGTTGCTGCACGTGGTCGAGCATATTCCGAGCTACGCCATTTCCTACATGCCACCCGAGTATCTGGTCGAAGCTCGCAAGGCGCTGCAGATGGAACTGGACGCGCTTGCAGAAAAACTGCCCAACGCCAAAGGTGTTCTGGTCGAGGGTCATTCGGGGCGGACAATTCTTGACTGGGCAGTCGAACATAAGCCTGACCTGATCATCATGGCATCTCACCGTCCGGGGATGCAGGATCTGTTGCTGGGTTCTACGACCAACCACGTCGTGCGCCATGCGGCCTGCGCCGTTCATGTGGTGCGCTGATCGGGCCAAATGTCGGTTGGGGCAAGGCGCCATGCCTTGCCAAAGCCGCCGTTCAAAACTGCATCGGAAATGGTGAACGTGACGAACCCGAAATCGGTGAAGTCCGCATAGAGCTTGGCCTTGGGGCGAAGGCTCACATACCGCGCGCGCAGCGCGGTGTGTTTCTCTGTCTCTCTGACGACGAACTGCGCGTTGGCATGCAGCGTCAACCTTGGGTGCGTCAACGGATCGCCTTTATCACCGGGTTCACCAATCAACAGGGCGCAGGCCGGATTGGTGGTCAGTGCCCGGGTGTGGTCGGCCAGGGTTGAGATCAACGTGACCGGATGCCCCTGACTATCCGTTGCTAGTGCCACGCGCGACACAGAAGGAAACGCACTATCTGGGCGCAGCACGGCCAGAGCGCCGAACGTCGCGTTTTCGATCAGGTTGCGGGCCATTTGGCAGGCTGAGTCATCAACCGGGCGGTACGGATCGGTGTTGGTCATTGGTGTCTTAGCCTTGGGGGTTCATTCGGGTGCAACATTATCCGTATTGCGACCTATGCGCGAGGGGTCGTACAGGTCTCGATTTTGCCGCAAAGCCGGTTTAAGTCTCCGATATGGTTCTCAATGATTCCGAGCAGGGCTCGAATAAGAAAAACCAAAGAGCCGCAGCGCGGCATCGGCGCGCGGATGCGCTGCGCAAACGAGCGTTGTCGCCTGTACGCATCATTTTCATGATCCTCATGTTGCCCGCCACCACCGCGGCGATTGCGGTGGGTGTCTTTTTGCGGACATCCGAATTCGAAGGTCCCGATGCCCTGTTGCATCTGGTGGCCTTGGCTGGCTGCCAGGCCGCCGAAGCCTTGGTGCCAGGGCCGTACTGGGACGGTGAGCCGGGATATCACGCGCGCAACGATACGGATGGAGATGGTGTTGCCTGCGGGGCGACGGCTCCTCAGTTCGCTACCCCCCGACCGGCTGCGGACCCTCAACCAGCTGCGACGGCGCCTCAAAGGCAGGTGGGTACGGCCAAGTTCGTCCGGCCCTGATCACCTCGACCCGAAACATTCAAATCTATGCTATAGTACACGTGACGCGCCAATTCGGCCGTCAGTGGGGGATTTCGCCCTGAAAGGGAGAAAAGTCATGTTTGCACGTATTACGCAGTTCAAAATGAAGCCTGGCATGCGGGATGCTGCCGAGGCCAAGATGAATGAATTGAAAGACCAGATTATGGGCATGGAAGGCATGCACAGCTTTACCAATGTCATGAATGAAGATGGCACTGGATTTGTCGTAGCAGTTGTCCAAAGCGAGGAAACATCAAACGCAAACGCATCCAAAGTGGCCAAGCTTTGGGGCCATTTCGCCGAATTTCTCGAAGGTCCGCCATCCCCTGCGGGGTTTGATGTGGTGGTTCACTGGGACAAGGGATAAAACCTCGCCCAACGCTTGCCAAACCACACCCAATCGCCAAAATTGGGCTGATGACCCGCGATGAATTCAACAGCTTTTGTGCCAACCTCAAAGCCACCAGCCATGTGGTGCAATGGGGCAATGCGGATGTATGGAAAGTAGGCGGCAAGGTTTTTGCGCTCTGTGGCTGGAACGACGGCAAGGATGCTTTCACTTTCAAAGCGACCGATCTGGCTTTTGAGGTGCTGGGCGGCGTACCCGGCATCCGCCCAGCGCCCTATCTGGCGTCACGGGGCATGAAATGGCTGCAGGTCTATGACGAACGCGGGATGAGCGATGCGTCGCTGCGCGAGCATGTCGTGACGTCCTACGAGTTGGTCGTGGCCAAGCTGACCAAGAAATTGCGGGCGGAATTGGGTGTTTAGCCCTTCATCGCCTGCAGCAATTCCAGCAGTTGTTTCCGATCACCATCATCCGTGTAGTCACCGGTGGCCAGACGCTCGGCAATGCGCAGGCGCAGGCGTTCCTGCTGGGTGCGCACCTCTTCGCCGGCGGTCTCAGCCAGAGTTTTCATGATCATCGCCACCGCCTGTTGCCGCTTGGTAGTGGGGTTGGCGATGTAATCGACCAAGCTCTGCTGACCGGAATCGAGGATGTTTTCGGCCAGATCGCGCAGCTGGTCCCCATTGGGCAACAGCGGGGCGGGAGTGCCTTCGGGCGGTAGGATTTCCGGTACGCTGCGCGGGGTCTCGGCCAGCGCATTTGCGCCGTCGACAAAGGCCTCGGTGATCATCCGGGTGATCTTGATGGCGCGCGAGTCCTTGAACAGGGCCGAGGCGATGGCCACGCCGTAATCCGTATAGACCCACGGATTGACCCGCCGCCCGCCACGTCCTTTGGGTTTTGAGATCACATTCTGTGATTGCAAATCGGCGACCTCGGCATCGGTCAACTGAAAGCGGTAGCCTTCGAACAAGTCCTTGTTGCGCGAGACGGCCTGATTGAAGGCGCTGACGGATTTTCCGTAGAACTGTGCCAGATCCTCGGCCAGCACCACACGGGTGCCGCGCACTCGGTGAATGGCGCTTTGGACCTCATGCGTGCTGGGCAGATTTTTAGGGTTCGTCATGGCAACCGTTTGGAATCACAATTTGTGATTTCAAACGTGGAGGAGTGCGAGCTGGGCTGCAAGGGTGGAGTGTGGGTCTTTAGGCCTCACATCGATAATTCAAACAAATGACAATAAGGTGCTGCGGGCCATGACAGCGCAAATCTAACGAGTTGGAATCGATGAATGTATATCCTTTGCAGTGAACGAACCAAGAAATGCAATGACTTCGTCTAGGAGTTTGGCACTCTCAATTCGCTGCCCCTCAATTTCAAAGAGTAGGCCATTAGAAATGTCTTTGAATAAGTTTTCATTTTCAATTGGTCCGCCTCGTCCGCGAAGCTCTTGCTTCGCAAAGGGTATCCGAATTTTGGCCAGCCTCTTCTTCAATTCTTTAATTTCTGTTTGTTTTTCTGTTGAGAAGCAATTTGCATGCTGATCCATTGTTCTTAAAACTTCGTAAACACCCAAAACCCATAGCCAAAACAAATCATAGTATTCGTACAAATCGACGTCTTGAATTTCTTCCGGCCATTTTTGACTTAACTCGGAGAGCCTTTGTCTAACTCTTCGGAGCGCATTTGCTTGCGTCAACGTATTGAATGAAAATCCTATCAGGGCATTCCGCTGAGCGAGATCACCCATAGTTGTCATTCACCTCTTCCTTCTCTTCACATTCCCACCCCGCTGCCCCGGCCTGCCAGCCGTTGACCGTCCGCGCGATTTCACCGCGTCTTCCGAGGCTTTCTCGACCGCCCATTGGCGCGCCATGGGGTCGTCGGCGATGGCCAGATCGACTGCTTCCAGGCGCTTGATCTCATCCCGGATATTGGCGGCCTCTTCGAATTCCAAATTCTCGGCGGCCTTGCGCATCTTGTCGCGCAGCCCGTCCAGATGCGCCTCGAGGTTCGCGCCGTGCATCGGTTTGTCGATGGTGGCGGTGACGCGGTTCATATCGACGTCGCCCTGATAGAGACCGGCCAGAACGTCCTCGACATTCTTTTTCACCGTCGCAGGCGTGATACCGTTCTCCTCGTTATAGGCGATCTGTCTTGCGCGGCGGCGGTTGGTTTCGTTCAGGGCGCGCTCCATACTGCCAGTGACCTTGTCGGCATACATGATCACACGGCCATCGGCGTTCCGTGCGGCGCGGCCGATGGTCTGAACCAGTGATGTCTCGGATCGCAGGAAGCCTTCCTTATCCGCGTCCAGAATGGCGACCAGCCCGCATTCGGGGATGTCGAGCCCTTCGCGCAGCAGGTTGATGCCGATCAGCACGTCAAACGCGCCCAACCGCAGGTCGCGCAGGATTTCGATGCGTTCCAGCGTGTCGATATCCGAGTGCATGTAGCGGACCCTGATGCCCTGTTCGTGCATGTATTCGGTCAAATCCTCGGCCATGCGTTTGGTCAACGTTGTGACCAGCGTGCGATAGCCATCGGCGGCGACCTTGCGCACCTCGTCCAGCAGATCGTCGACCTGCATGCCGACAGGGCGGATTTCGACCTCGGGATCCAACAGGCCTGTGGGGCGGATCACCTGTTCGGTGAAGACACCGCCTGTCTGTTCGATCTCCCATTTTGCAGGCGTGGCGGAAACGAAGACGGATTGCGGGCGCATGGCGTCCCATTCCTCGAACTTGAGGGGTCGGTTGTCCATGCAGGAGGGCAGGCGGAACCCGTGTTCGGCCAGCGTGAATTTGCGTCGATAGTCGCCCCGGTACATGCCGCCGATCTGCGGCACGCTGACATGGGATTCATCGGCAAAAACGATAGCGTTGTCGGGGATGAACTCGAAGAGCGTAGGGGGCGGCTCACCCGGTGCGCGGCCGGTCAGATAGCGCGAGTAGTTTTCGATCCCGTTGCAGACGCCAGTGGCCTCAAGCATTTCCAGATCGAAGTTGGTGCGCTGTTCCAGACGTTGGGCCTCCAGCAGCTTGCCCTCGCCGACCAGCTGGTCCAGCCGAATGCGCAGTTCTTTTTTGATGCCGATGATCGCTTGGTTCATCGTTGGCTTCGGCGTCACGTAGTGGGAATTCGCATAGACGCGCACCTGCTCCATCGACGCGGCGCGTTCGCCGGTCAGCGGGTCGAATTCGGTGATAGTCTCCAACTCCTCACCAAAGAACGAAAACTTCCACGCCCGGTCCTCAAGGTGAGCAGGCCAGATTTCCAGTGAATCGCCCCGAACCCGGAACGAACCGCGCTGAAACGCCTGATCATTGCGGCGGTATTGCTGGGCGACCAGATCGGCCATGATCTGACGCTGGTCGTATTCGTTGCCGACCTTCAGATCCTGCGTCATCGCCCCGTAAGTTTCGACCGAGCCGATACCGTAGATGCACGAGACCGAGGCCACGATGATCACGTCATCGCGTTCCAGCAGCGCGCGGGTGGCCGAGTGGCGCATCCGGTCGATCTGTTCGTTGATCTGGGATTCTTTCTCGATATAGGTGTCCGACCGCGCGACATAGGCCTCGGGCTGGTAATAGTCGTAGTAGGAGACGAAGTATTCGACCGAGTTTTCCGGGAAGAAGCCTTTGAATTCGCCATAAAGCTGGGCCGCCAGCGTCTTGTTGGGCGCAAGGATGATCGCAGGGCGTTGGGTTTCTTCGATCACTTTGGCCATAGTGAACGTCTTACCGGTCCCCGTCGCGCCCAGCAGAACCTGTTCTCTTTCGCCGTCAAAGATACCGCTGGTCAGTTCCTTGATCGCAGTTGGCTGATCACCAGCAGGCGCAAACTCGGTATGCATGACGAACTGCTTGCCGCCTTCCAGTTTCAGGCGCGCGCGAACGTCATCAGCGGTCAGCTGTGTCTTGTCGGAATGGGCATAGGGCATAGGCAGGCTCCGGGTCAGGCCCTTACATTTGTTCTTATTTTGTCCAACTGCAAGGCCTGATCCGGTTCAGAAACTCAGTTTCAGTAATAGGCATACTGTGCATCGGGGATTTGAACCGATTGCACCTTGTCGGCCAGCGCTTTCAGATTGCTCTCCAGAACCCGGCCCATCATCGCCTTCATCAGTGTTTGACCCATCAGCCAGCCCAGCGGGCCATATTTCATCTGGTAATCCATGCTCCAGACGACCCGTGAATGGCCGTTCGCAAGGGGTTGGATGGTGATGGTCGCATGCGCTTGGGTCACAGGCATCGCCTGCATCTCGGACAAGCGTACGCGATAGCCTTTGTTGACTTGCCAATCGGTCACTTCCTCGACCAGCGAGGCGCCGTTTTCAAAGTGGCAACGCCGTTTCGACCCGACGCCGTCTTGCCCAGTCGTCAGCGCATCCACCGAGGCGACTTTTGGTGCGAATTCGTCGATATGCATGAAACGGCTTAGAATGGCCCAAAGGGATTCGGGCCGGGCGTCGATTTCCAGGCTTTTTCTATGGTGGATCATGTTGGTGTCCTCTTGATGGCGTTGCACGATTTATAAAAGGCCCTGATGACAGTTTCTGACATCAGGGCGTGGCCAGCCGCGACAATTCCCATCTTGTCCCAGCCTGTACTCTGACGCATAAACAATCTCAGCCAAGTGAGGACGGAGGGGCGACATGCGCGCACGGATTTACAAGCCTGCCAGGAACGCAATGACTTCGGGGATGGCCAAGACCCGCAAGTGGGTTCTGGAATACGCGCCCGCGTCGTCGCGTGAGGTTGATCCGCTGATGGGCTGGACATCTTCCGACGATACGCAAACTCAAGTGCGCCTGAAGTTCGACACCAAAGAAGAGGCCCTGAATTATGCCAAAGACAATGGCATCGCAGTCCAGGTTAGCGAACCGCACAAACGCAAACCCAACCTGCGTTCGCGCGGCTATGGTGAGAATTTCGCCACCGATCGGCGCGCGCCCTGGACCCACTAAATGATCGAAATCCATGAGGCGGATCCGACCTCGGACGCGCTGCGCCCATTGATCGAGGCGCATTTCGCCCATGGCGAAACTGCCGGACCTGCGGAAAGCAACCATACCATGGGTGCCCAGGCTCTGGCTGCCGAGGGCATCAGGTTCTGGGCCATGTTTGAGGACGGACAGCCCGTCGGCTGCGGAGCGTTAAAGGCGTTACCCGACGGAACGGTCGAGGTGAAATCAGTTCACATCGCTTTGCAGGCGCGTGGACGCGGTCTGGCGCGTCAGATGATGAACCACCTGACAGATGAGGCCCGTATCCAAGGGGTGGCGGCTTTGGTTCTGGAAACAGGTGCAGAACATCTGCCGGAATATGCGGCCGCCCGTAAGCTGTATGAACGGCTTGGGTATTCCTATTGCGGTCCGATTTTTGGATATAAAGACGACCCGAACAGCGCCTTTATGCGCTTGGCTCTTGAACCCCGGAAGTAAAAACCGCAAGAAGGGCCCAGCGGTCCCGTAGCTCAACTGGATAGAGCACAAATAAGACCCTACCAAGTACCGTGTGTGTGTAAGCCACTTAATTTAAAAAGTTTTCAGACGGTAATCATACCGAGTTGTTACCAAGTCCTGCCGTGTTGACTTGGTTTAACAGAGTACACTAAACCTTACACGGTCAAGCGCGGGCCGTTAGCTCAGTGGATAGAGCAATCGCCTTCTAAGCGATTGGTCGGGGGTTCGAATCCTCCACGGCCCGCCACAAAAAACTTCTCGTTTACGCCTTAGCGCACCCTAGACACCAGTTTGCCTGCATTGGAGGCGGAGGCTGGTTTAGCAGTCACAATCTCATTGGTTTCGGTGCCGATCAACTCAGCCAAAACGTGCAGCAGATCTGCACCTTCTCAATCCCACCGAGAATGGTAGTGTGACTGAGATTTCAGGAGATTGATATGAATAGTGGCGTTTCGATTGCAGCAGACATTGTTCCTTGGTTGATATTGGTCTCGCCAATTTTGGTGATTGTTCTTATCATCTTGTTAATATCCAAACGGAAACAGATCCGCGCTCTCAATGAGTCCTGGCGTCGGGACCAAGAGCGGCATGAACAAGAGAAATCCGATGAAATCGCCAAGCGTGAGGTTCTGGAAGTGCGCTTCAGCGGTGTCTTGGATATCGAGAAAGAAATCGAAGGCCTGAAGGCATCTAAGGCAGATCTCGAAAAATCTACCGAGCAGGTGAAGTTAGACTACAAGGCAAAGAAGGAGATATTCGACCGCCTTAAGTCAGAACTAGCGGTTTACGATGATCGCCTCTCGTTTGCTGAATTGGGCGTCTACGAACCGCATTTCGACTTCCAGGACAGCGAGACCTACAAGGAAGCGATCAAGGAAATCCGGGCTCGGCAGAAGGCAATGGTGTCAGCTAAGACTGCGGTGACCTGCGATACAGAATGGACGCTGGAGGGAAGCAAGGCCAAAGGGCGAACGATGACTGGTCGCAATATTCGCCTCGCTCTCAGAGCGTTCAACAATGAGTGCGAAGCGGCCATCGCAAATACCAAGTGGAACAACGTCAATGCGATGGAGAAGCGGATCGGCAATGCTCGGGTCCAGATCGACAAGCTCAATGAATCGAACCGCATCATCATCGAACAGCCCTACATCGACCTGAAGCTTGAGGAACTCTGGTTAACCCATGAGTACCGGGAGCGTTTGAAAGTGGAGAAAGATGAACGTGCCGAGGCTTCCAGGTTGGCACGGGAGGAAGCAAAGCTCTTGAGGGAGGCCGCGGCTGCCCAGAAGAAAGAAGATGAATACAAGGCGCTTCTGGACAAAGCCCGCAAAGAAGCAGGTCTGGCAACCTCAGGGGAGATCGATGCAGCCAATAAGAGGGTCGCCGAACTTGAGAAACAGCTTGAAGAAGCCCATGAAAGAAATGAGCGTGCGCAGGCAATGGCTGAGAAGACCAGGTCTGGCTATGTCTACATCATCTCGAACATTGGGTCCTTTGGTGAGGATGTCATCAAGATAGGTATGACACGCAGACTGGAACCCTACGACCGGGTTAGGGAGCTTGGTGACGCAAGTGTTCCATTTCTGTTCGATACCCATGCCATGATCTATTCTGAGGATGCGCCGACCTTGGAGAAGACCCTACACACTGAGTATGAAGACCGAAGGGTCAATGCTGCGAACTTTCGCAAGGAGTTTTTCCGGGTGACCGTCGATGAGGTCGAGGAAGCCGTCAAGCGCCTGGCACCAGAAGCAGATTTCTTCAGAGATATCGAAGCCCAAGAGTTCCACGAGACCATTGCCAAGCGCAAACAAGAAGCTGAGCAAATTGAGGACGAGACAGCACTGGAGTTTCCGGATGAGATTTGAGTGCCTCGCATTAACATGAAAAACAGATGCACCTTTTGGGAGAGGCGGAGAGTTTTTTTCTAGCTATGGCAGTCTTGGCTTCCTGGTTACGTAGCCTTAGTCTGCTCAGAGCCAACGTCGGGCCCACCAAATGCAGAACTAGCAAAGAGAAATGAAAAAAGAGCAATTTAGCCTACAGGCTAGCCCATTTCACATTCTAAAGGCCAATTACCGGTCCAGCCGTGCTGACATCTCGGAACTTGTAGATGACGCTGAATTCGATGAGGTTTTTAGCTCAGAGGTAATTCACCGGGCCCAGCAGAGTTTAGTAACTCCTAAGGTAAGACTGGTTGAAGAGCTGTCTTGGTTGCCCGAACTAAGCGATGCACAAGTTGAAGAGGTGGACTCCATTCTGGCAGGCGGCGAAGTCAGCCTGATAGAGCCTGCAATTGCTCACTTTCCTGAGCTCGCCAAGGCCAACATATTGGCGCATCTGTCTGATCTACAACCCGCCAGCCAATCCCTGGTTCAAGGACTAATAGCTGTCTGGGAAGAAATCGACCCAGGGTCAATCCTCAGTTTTGTCAATCGAGCCAGGCAAGACTCTGGTTTCCCGGCTGTCGATAGTGAGCAGCTACGGTCTGCCATAAGGGAAGTAGAAATCACGCATTCAGAAGTGGCTGCCGCCAGTATCTGGAGGAATGCTAATCCGGGCGATTTGATGGAAGGGGTCGTAGAGGCAGAGTTGGCTAGAGGCCGTTCGGGCCCATTTCTAGAAAACTTGGTGCGCAGCTATGATCGTCATAGCGAGACGGATTTGGCTCGTATTGGAGCCGAAATCAGTAACCACGTCGGACAAGCAGGGAACGCGGACGGAGAGCTTTCTGAACATGTTTCTGCGATTTCCGATCTGTTAGTTGCATGGGATGCCATTAATCAGCCTGTTCAAGTATATGAGCAACATCAGGGACACGAGGAGGGGCGGTCAAAGCGCATCTACGAAAATGTGAGGGCTCTGTGCATTGATCTTGCAAACAACCATGGAAAATTTGCAGAGGCCCGGCGTTTGTCAGAAGCGTTGTTGCGCACCTTTCCTGAGCTTGAAGCGGTTGCCGAGGTCCTCAAAGAAGACGTTGCACAGCTAGAGTCTTTGGACGAACAGCAGCGCTTGAGTGAATTTCTTACGCCATTGGCAGAGGCGTGTGAGGCCGCCAAGGGTGATACGCAACTTAACAAACATCTAAAGCGAGGCGGCTTCACCATTAGCCGTAAAGGCGGAACGCTGTCGCGAGTGGTCAAAGGATTTGAACAGGCTGTGTCCAACTTGGAAGACACTTCTGTCGCCTACTTGATGGTTCGGGACGTTGCGCTGCATATCAACAACGACTGTAACGATTCGGAGACTGCTTTCCGTTTGATTGACGGCCTGATGTCTTACTCGGGTACGGCACCTTCGGGTGAAGTTCTGGAAAAGTTAAAAGTGGATCGGGCGACCCTTCACCGGAACTGGAAAATGGAGGAGTTGAACCGAAAGTCTGGCGATCTGTCGGCTATGTCTCAGATCATCGAAGAGATGCTTAGGTTTGCACAAGGGAAGGACCGCACCGAGATCCTTCAACTGAAGAGTGCAATCGACAAGAAAAGGCGCCAGAAGAAAATCAAGTGGGGCATCTACGCTGCAATTGCTGCCGTGATAGGGTTCTTCATTTTGGCCGATGAGTTCAACCGCCCGTCGAGCCGACCCAGCTACCAGCCTACATCTAACAGGACGACTTCATCCTCCCCATCGGTTTCAACAACCAAAACAAGCGCATACTCAGAAGAAAAGCCGCCGGTTGGTAGTGGGCACACTCTCAATAAATCTCAGGTAAGATACTGCACGTATCAAGGCGATAGATTGGAGTTCATAAGAGCGATGTCATTGACGAACTCACAGATAGACCGCTTTAACCAATTGATCTCAGACTATAATCGAAGATGTTCGAACTTTCGGTATCGTTCAGGGGTTTTGTCTTCTGTCCAGAGAGAGGCTGCATCGAGATCGGAAATACTGCGGGCTGATGCAAGAAGGATCGTTTCATCATGGTAGCACCTAATGAAGCTCGCGTTTCCATAGAGGTTGTCGCTCTCATGTGTGTTGAGTATTGGAAACTGGCGCAGACCTCTAGCAAGACGATTGAATTGTTGCCTGACGGCAAGGGTAGAAAACTGGCTGGTCAAGTGAAGTATTCGCAACGCCAGCTGGCTACTTTGATGGATCAGGTCGGGCTGAAGTTGGTGGAGTTCGAAGGCGAGCCCTATCACGCTGGCATCTCAGCATCCGCAGATAATGCAGAAGACTTCGACGAAGAAGCAATCCTTGTTGTTTCGAAAACGCTCGAACCGACCATCATGGAAGACATGAAAATTGTTCGCACCGGCCGCGTGCTCGTCGAACCCGAAGAAACAACAAAGGAATAGAGCCGTGTATCTTGGTATCGATCTTGGAACGTCAAACTCGGCAGTGGTTGGTTATGTAGACGGTGAACTTCGGCTCTTCAAAGCATCGGATGGTTCGGATGTTCTGCCAAGCGTTATTTACTTAGATAAGCGAGGTCATCGGTTTGTCGGGAAATCCGCTATGGATCGTGTTTTGAGTGCTCCCAAGAACGTAGCGTCTGGATTCAAGCGACTCATGGGAACTAACAGTCCGGTTAGGCTAGGTGACCAAGAGTGGACCCCCGTTGAGTGCAGTACTGAGATTATCAAATCGTTGGTGGGGCAAGCGGTTACGGAATCTGGTGTCAGTGATGTCCAAGGGTCCGTTATCACTATTCCCGCAGCATTCAACCAAATGCAGAGCGAAGCAACGATTAGCGCTGCAAGGCAAGCTGGGCTGGAGAAGGTAAGTCTCCTTCAAGAGCCAGTTGCTGCGGCGCTGGCTTCAATTGCAAACAGCAAACAGAGAGACGGGGTCTTCTTGGTTTATGACCTTGGGGGCGGCACTTTTGATTTGGCGCTTGTGCTCAGCACAGCCGGGGCAGTCAACGTTGTGGCGCATGAAGGCATCAACATGCTTGGCGGACGTGATTTTGACCGCATTATTTTCGACAGTATTGTGCGCCCCTGGCTTCTTGAGAATTTCAATTTGCCAAGGGATTTCCAGAAGGACGGCAACTACGGCCATCTGGCTACGGTATGCCGACACGCAGTTGAAAAAGCAAAGATTCAACTTTCCGCGTCACTAACTGCATCAATCTTTGCTTCCGAAGACGAGGTTAGAGCAACCGATCTGGATGGAGAGGAGATCTACATATCGATTGATATTTCGCGGGACGAAATGGTCGACCTCTTGAGGGACCGTATTGAAGACTCGATTGAACTGTGTCGGAAAATCATCTCCGAGAATGGTTACAACAACGAAGACATTTCGCGGATAGTTCCAATTGGCGGGCCTTCGAAGATGCCCATCATACGCGAGATGCTTCAGTCCCAACTCGCAATAGAGGTTGAAAGTGGTCTGGATCCTATGACCGCAGTGGCGAGGGGAGCTGCGATCTTTGCAGAAAGCCGCGAATGGGAAGGCGGGAAGTCCACTCGGAAGTCAGTACAAAACAGAGAGAAGCTTACTGGGGCGATTTCGCTTTCCCTGGATTACAAGTCCAGGGTATCGGACAAATCGGCTAAAGTCCGTATCAAGCCTGCTTCTGAGAACCTTAAAGGATACGAGGTTGAAATACTAGATGAGCAGGGCGGCTCCACCGGTAGGATTCCAATCAGTGGCCCTCTCAGCATAAGCGTCACTGTGAGGAAAATCGGTGCGAATAAGTTCAAGGTGATGGTTTATGATCCTGACGGGAGAGCTGACAACGAAGCTTCGCGTGAGATATCGATAGTCAGGTCAGAAGCGAGCGCTGCTAGTATTCCAATGACGTATACTCTAGCGGTAAAAACGCAAACGGGTATGGTGGGATATGAGCGCAATCAGCTTGTCCCAATCCTCAAAAAGGGGACGGCCCTTCCGGCGGAAGGCCAACAGAGGTTCCGGTCAGGAAAGACGTTGATAGGCGGCGAAGACGATTTTATCGCTTTCGAGTTTTACGAAATGGCCGAGGGAGTTGATAACCCGGAGCACAACTTGCACATCGGAAACTTCCGCCTGAATAGTTTGGACGAACTAGAACGGGGGCAACGAATTAACCGCGGCGACGACATCATTATTGATTGGAAAATGAGCGACAATGGCACTCTCAGCTTTTCGGTCGAACTGCCTAGTATGGGTAGTGTGATTGATGTGAACAATCTGTATCTAGCCAAGGACGGTCACATAAACTTCGACGGCCAGCAGGGTGCAGAGGTGGCCAACACTCTTCTGTCAAGGGCGGAAAGCGATCTCGACGATTTGGACGCGACGGTTGAAGGCAACGCTGATCCTAATGGCAAACTGCGAAAGCGTATTGAGCGTCAACATGAGGCGCTTTCAACCTCTGTTGATGCCGATACCCATAGATCTGTCGCGGAGGAGGCCCGCAAGATTCGCCAAGAAGTGGCGCTTCTCCGCATAGCTCCAGAAAATGAAGAGCAGGTGCTTGACAGGGAAGTAGATAACGCAGAAACGAGTTTCGATGATATTCGGGACAATGCTCAACCCGTTGACGTTGAGCGTCATGACAAATTGCTGGTGTCGGCGCGTCGTTCAATCCGGGAAGGGAACTTCGACGCTGCCCGGCGTTCACTTGATGAAATGCAAAGCATCCGCTTTAAGGTCCTTTCGGAAAGCCCCGAGTTCTTGATCGAAATCTTCAAGATGCTGGCCGAGGAAAGATCGCTCGCTATAGACTCCAACCTTCATGAGCAGCATGTGGCTCAAGGTATAGAAGCAGCCAAGGCTGGAGATATTGCCCAACTTCGGTTCGTGATTGGCAAGATGTTTGGGAACAGGGTTTCGACCGGAGGAGATGCAACCGAAATTGTCGAACTCGCGCACTTGCTTGGCGGATAGATTCCCATGAATGGCAGCATCTGGTTGAGAAGGAATGAGTAACCGAAGGCCTTCTTAGCCAGTTTATGAATACGGCCCTAAGGTATACAAATGAGCTGACTGGCTGGTAAGTCCGACAAAAAAAGGGGCTCTGCCCCTCTGCCCCGCCCTGCGGGGCATTCACCCCGGGATATTTTTTGGAACTTTGAAAGGGCTCACTGCCCACTTTGGGTTGACCAGAGAAAAATTTTGTTGCTACTTTGTTCGCGCAGTGCAGGGAGGGATCCCGATGCCTGTGAACTTTGAAAGCGGCGGGTCTGAGACCCGTCGTTTTTCGTTAGCTGCTGCCATAAGAAGCCAACACTTTACGTATCGCTTGTTCTAGGAAACCTCGCGATATTTGAACTTTTTCTCGACTCTGACTAGGCGGCTTATCAATGCTCAGAATACCATGTTCATCGAAGCTCAACATCCGTCTATTGAGAGAGGCTGGCCTCATGAAATCTTCAAGAGCATCCAATTCCTCTTCATTGAGAACCAAGTTCGTTTCTTCTGTGATGAGAGAGCTGCCATCTATGTCTTTACCGAGAAGTTCAGAAGAAAGCATCGCAGTTGGAACCGCTGGGAGTTTTTGAATATTTCGTGCTGCATCCAGCTGCTTTTTCAGGTTGCGTACTCTCGTGGACAAAAGTTGAACCTTATACCGCACCTGAGGGTCAGTGATTTCCAACATTTCTCGTTCACTTAGATCCGGTGCGGCCCTACTGAATTCGGTTCGCTTGGCTTTCACATCTATCTGTTTTACCTTCTCAACTTCCTTGTACTTGTTGAAAATCTGCCGAACCTTACTGGGTTCCATACCTCCGGTTTTTGGGTCAAGATATTTGTTAGAAAAGGTTTGGCTAGAGATACTGATTCCGGGGTAATGGGTGGTTATCCAACCAATCAGTGTTTGAAATTCCAAATCACCGTTGTTTTCCAGAATGTAAAGGCAAGCCTTGTTCACCGCAGTAAGCTTCTTCTTCATTGACTTTGGAAGGGCCCGCGCCCAAGGCCGGGATTGCGATGATTTCTGCGGTTTCGACAGGTACCGGGAGAGAAAACACTAGCTGGCTGGATGAGTTTTATTGCACCCCGATAGACGATTTGCCGGGAACCTCAGAGGAGTAGTTATTGGTTTGGGATATTGTTTGAAAAGTTTGGTTTTCGTACTGGCCAGTGCAACAGCGTCTTACGCTGAGGTCCAATGCAACTCGGTGAGTAAAGGTTCTGAGACGCTGACAGCCAAGATCATTGTTAACGGAATGGCTACACAAATCACGTACATCTGGGATGATGAACGCAGGACATTTACGTGCCCGTAACGTCCCTTCCTCGATATCCGCTGTGTTAATGGCTTGCTGACGCGAAAGGATTTGAGCAATAGCCTATGACATCGCGAAGGACGTCAACTTAAAGTGGTGCGGCATCAAGCGGGATGTTTCTTTGTGAGCTAGCGGTATCTGGTCCAGTGTTTTTCCGGCACGCTCATAAGAATGGTCGTCGAAAATTGTGCGGGAGAGTAGCTTATGAACTATTTTTTCGGGCTCATAGACCAACCTAAAGCTTTTCGAAATACGTTGCCAATTGTGACTTGGCCTGCATATTCCAACACAGGCCAAGTCTATCAGTTGTGTAAGGTTTTGTTCCGTCTATCGCCACAAATAGTTATTCGAAGCGCTCATTTGTTTGCGTTGCTGGGGCCGATGCCTTTGCCACCGGGCTGCTCAAACTTATCACCTCGCTGACCATCCATAGTAGAAGCACGGGGTCCCGGCCGATTATTGCCGCTGTTGCCGGTAATTCCGTCCCAAGGGCTATTCCCTACTTCCTTACCGTTTCCCGGGTTGCCGCGCTGAGGTTCACAGCCATCAAGGCAACCTCCCCCACCGCCTTCGGCGAAACTTGCAGTACCAATAAATGCAACTGAGATTGCACTGAGCAATGTGATCTTAGTCTTATTCATTCTTTTAATCTCCACTAATTAACAAACTCAACAAGTGCCCTGAAATAGGGCCGTTGCAACACAATCTTGCCTTAAAATCGCCAGAAAATCAAATTTCTCCGAAAGACAGCTTGCCGACAAAACTAAGTATTGATTCTCCAAACGCTTTTTCTGTTGTAAGGGGCCATCTTCAATATCGGGTAAGGGATGAGCATTGTTACCTCCTGTCAGGACTGCCAGTAGACCTCACTGACGGGGGTCCCGTTTTCACGAATGTGCTAATTGCAGCGATCACAGCGCCGATGCCCTACATGTTGTGACATGAAAACCTTGCTGCACATAAAACAGGTGCGCTTTGCTTTTTGTACAGGCCTCTTGAGGGTCTGGCACTTTGCCAGACCGAATAGCAATTATGGTTTGCCGAGCTATCAGTGTGGGAGGTGCCAACTTCAAATCCCTTCGGTGATGCAGCGCGACCACAGGTCAAGCACATAGTGACGGAGTGAAAGACACGGGCCAACCTAGATGGCTCTGTTTGAGCAAATCCATGCCGCCACCGTAGCAAGTTTTCGCTACGTAAATATGGGCCGTCTATTCAGCGCGAGATGTTTGGTCTATGCGAGCGAAACCATTCTGATGGGGTCAAAATGAAACTTAGCGCACTTGAAATTTGCTGCATACTATTTGCCAGCATAGTGGCCGGGGCCGGTTTTGCGGTAGCCGCAAGTGTACTGATTTCGGCAATCTGAAGTATCCGCAAGCTTTCGCCTCCTCGACGGCCTAACACTGTCAGGCTGTTAAATTAGGCCGCAGTTTTCTTGGATCGCTTCTTTTTCTGATCGACGTACTTTTGCAAACCGTCCTTGTACGCTTGGCTGTCTCTCGGCTGCTGATGCCAGAGGGTGTTGGTTTCGAGATGCGTGTGAATTTTCAGCCCGTATGCATTACCCAGCTTGCCGCGATAGAATTCGATGATCTTCTCAGCAGTGTTCACGTTCCTGAAGGATGATCCGCCGTGGTAGTTTTCACCTTTGAGCGCGAGATCGAAGAGATCATTCAACGCTTGATCAAATGGTGATTGAGCGTGTGCGACAGGCTGTCGATCAAGACGCGCCCAATACTGTCGCGCGGCATCAGCCAACAGTTCATGATATTCGAGGGCCATCTTTGACAAGTCGGACATGATGCTCAGGACAACCTCTTGCGCAACCCGGTATTCACACTCACAGGTGGCAGCATAGGCATCACGTGCGGCTTGCTGAGCGGCTGCGTGGGCCTCAATAGCCTTGTCTCGCATGTCCCGTAACACCAACACCTTGGACAGCTCTGCAGCCCGGAGCGGTACGGCCCCGTCAACGTCCTTCAGATCAACGCTGGTGACTTTGGAACCTTCCTCGGCGGTTGTCAGCTTGGCCTCAATCTCGCCAATCGCCAATTCTGTATCAGCAACGGACTGAACAGCCTTGTCACGCACTGCGACCAGTTTCTGATATTCGCTGCTCATTTGGATAGGTCTCCTCTGCCAACCGTATTTTTCTGACGCGATCCGGCTGCGGGTGCATGACCAAAGGTTCGACTGAAGTAGGTGGCAACAATCTCACGGGCCAGCTTTGAATGCTCAGAGCCATTCATTGAGCGGTAATCATCAGAGTTCATGATCGTTTCGATATCTAATGCCTGCGGATCACCGCTAGCTACCAGATCGGTGAATTTCGGTCCTTCACTCACTTTTCAATCCTCGCGTATCTGGGCTGCGCAGCGGAACGTGCGGCCCCGGTTGTGGTTTTACTTTCATCTCCGGTTCGATCACCTGTCCGCGCTTTGGTGAGAAGATGCGATCACTCAGAATGGACACATCCGGACGCTTAAGAGGCTGCTTGCGCATCACTCCCGTCCTTTTAGCTTCAGTTTCTTGGTATGCCGTTTGGCGTTGACGATCTTTTTCCGGTCTTCCCCCGCCGCAGGCTGTCTTGTGTCTGTAGCTCGACAGCCGCCATGGTCCTCAGTATCGCGGGCGACACGCTTAGGCGGGGGAGACGGATCGAAGCGATGGGTACGCTCCAATCTGGGTGAGACCGGCTTAGGGTCAGGTTCAGATGATGCTCCATCTTGAATGGTCTTGACCCGCATCTGGTGGATCAACTCCTCGTTAAACGAACGATCCGACCGCTTGCCAGCAACAACAGGTTTGCCCATCCCTCTGTTCCACGGATGCATTACGCGGCCTCCGGTGGTTCTGGGTCGCGCATTCTCTGCTTCAACTGTTCATTCTCACGGCGCAGGCGTTCCAGCTCACTCTCTTCGCTCGCCCAATCAGGGATGTGCGTCGTGCTGCTGTCGATAAACACCATGCCGCCCGGATCACGCTCACCATCCGTATTGAGGTTGATACTGATAGAGGGGCGATACCCTTGATCCGGTGGCGGCTCAGCAACGCCAGACCCGTTCATCAGAACGTCGATCAACTTAACCTTCGCCATCAATCCAGTGCGCGGATTACGCGCCTGTTCAACAGCACTCTGTACCAACTCAGGCAAGGCACCCTGCATTTGTGCCCGTACAAGATCAGCATGTGTCTGCTTGACCTCCGGTAACGACAACCATCGGTACACAGTCGCCAAACTCACGCCCAGCTTCTTCGCAATCTCCTTCGCAGGCACATCACAGAAGAACAACATGACCGCCCTTTCGTGGCGCTCGTCTTTCAAAAGAGGCAGCTTATCCATGAGAAAATCATAAGAATTGCCTTATGTAAAAGCAATGAAATGGGAAGCTATTCTCAAAAATAATCGAATAGTAAGCGCCAGTGATGCATTGATGTTTTATATCAAGGGAGTTGATGGGTATTTGGACCCCTCTGACCAGACCCCATACGGGGTTACTGATTTACTCTCTGGCACTGCCAGTTCAAAGGCGAAAATTGGTTAAGTCAGGGGGTAGACAGCGAGTAGACAGAGTAGACAGCGAAGGCGGTTTTTGGGGTGAAAAAGTAGACAGTAGACAGAGTAGATAACATTGCATGGAGTTTTCTCAAATTGGTATAACCCATTGATATATATAGGGGGGGGTAGGTAGGGGGTGTGTAGGTGAGTAAAAATGGCCGTACATAGGAAAAGATGTCTACCGTGTCTACTCTCTACCCGATTGGGGTAGGTGGGGCCGTGGCCCCGACCTCATTTTTTGACGTATCTTGCGCGCCCCTTATTGGGTTCGCTGGTGAATTGTCCGTCCCGTTCCCAACCAAGTTGGTTGAGGCAGTCAGTGACGCGGTTCACGGATTTCCGATCCATCTTGTCGGTTGTGAAGTGAAGAACAGTATTCAGGATTTCAGAGGGGGCGACCTCTGACTTTCCATGCAGTTCTTCCGTGATCTTTTCCAACCAAGGATCAACTTCCATTCGTTCGGCCTGCACTTTCTCAGCGACTGCAACCATGTGTTTGGGCAACCACCACTGCTCTCCGTTCTTATACGCATGAACGGCCTCGGCCCAAAGCTTGTCTCGAACCTCAATCAGTCCGTCCTCGTCCAGTGATCCGACGCATTTCAGCGGTAAGTATCGTCGGTTTCCTGTCGGGTCTTTGAGGTAGTTGTCCTTGTTTGTGGTTCCTATGAATATGCAGGTTCGCGGTTCCTTTTTGTAACCCGGCTTAAAGGGTCGCCGGTAATCTTCGATCTTGCGGGTCATGAACGCCTTGATCCGTTCGTTCTCAGCCTTTCTGAGTGCGTCCAGTTCGGCGAACTCCACGATCAGGTGTCCCGGCAGGTATTGCGATGCCTCCTTTGGATTACCGGACAACGGGGGCAACTGATCCCCAAACCATTCTTTGTATGGGCAAAGGGCTTCGATCATCGTGGATTTCTTCAATCCCTGCTTGCCCTCAAGAACGGCCATCGTGTCCACCTTGCATCCGGGGTCAAGCACCCGTGCGACTGCTGATACAAGAATAGAGCGCCCGACCAGTCTGACGTATTCATCAGGCTCAACGCCCAAGTAGTCCGCTGTCCAAGTGTCCAGTCTGGCGGCTCCATCCCATTCGAGGCTGTTCATCCAGTCTCGCGCTGGATTAGTGACGAACCTTTCTGCATAGGCGACCATTACATCCCGCACGATTTCTTTGCTGGCCTTTTTGAAGCCGTTTCGGTTGAACCAGACGGTTCCAGCTACAATGTCACGGGCCTCCATATCTCTTGGGAATTCGGATTTGGGGTGCCTACTGCCAAGGATCGGCCTGCGCAGTTCGACCTCCCTTCGGAATTCGTTGTAATACAGCACACCCTCCCAATCTTCATGCAGTTCCAGCATCAGCATTGCGTTTGCTGTATTCCAGATAGGCTCACCACTTGGCCCCAAGATTACGTCTGTGCTGTCGATACCCAATCTTGGACTTATGTTGCCCCGCTTATCGAAAACTTCGATACTGGTATCAGCGGGCTTTTTGCTTACTTGGTCCATTCTGCCCGTCCTTTGATCGGCTCCCAGCCAGATTGCAGAGCGTCGTTCCAATCCATTGATTGGGGCGGCGTCATCACTTTCACCTGTGCGTGTTGATACCTGCGCCGGACTGATTTCAGAGCCTGTTCTCCGGCATCGCCGTGGTCGTGTGCGATATAGAGTGTGTGGCAGTCAGCGTGATTGAAGGTTTGCAATCCCATCGCAGTACCGCCCGCCCAGACATCGAACGGATGACCAAGGTGTTCGCTGAGATATACGGCGGCTGACATTGCGTTTTCGCAGCCTTCGGCAACCAGAGCGACCCCGGACCTTGATCCATCGTACCCAAGCTGGATGGCAGAGCCTGCGGCGCGTGCGCCCTTGGCATAGCCCTTCCAGTTGTTGGCCGGGTTCCACTTGTGCAGGGTGCTTCGGTACAGTCTTTCGCTTTTGGGATTATAGCCCCACCCAACTGAGACAACGCACTTCCACCGTGATGACCACCGGGTAGATGGAAACCAGTTGATGAAGTCGGGGAATATTTCGAGGCTCACCCGCCCATCCTTGTCGATAGTCACGGGTATTCCTCGGCGCTCCCACCGTTCTACGTGCGACATGCGCAGCGGAATGGAGTTGAACCAAGTTGAGTGTATGAACGGCGGCCAAACGGGCTTACGTTCGGTGATCTTCTTTTGAACAGGCAATTCAACCGGCTTGCCGCCTGCCCATTTAACAATGTCAGGGATTACATCGCCAATGCGCTTACCCTGAGCGTGCGCCCAGAGGGTAATCATGTCGCCGGAAACCCCAGCCTCAAAGTCGCAGAAGGTGCCATCACGGGACACTGACACCGACCCTTTGCGGCCCCACCTTTGATACTTGCTGTCTCGCGTCTTCGGCTCTCCCAGCAGCATCTCAGCGATCTCAAAGGCGTTGGCTGTCAGCTTGTTTCTGATCTCGTCGGTAATCACGCTGCGTCCTCCGTGTGTACGGTTGGACGGGATGCAAGCCACGTATCCCAATCTTCGCGCCACAGCCCTGAGCATCGTTCGTGCATCTTGACCAGCGGCGGGAAGTCATAGGTTTGGTTGCGGCTGTAGCGGTAGATTGTTGAGCGGGACAAACCGCTTTCACTGACCATCTTCGCGATGGGTACGAATTCACGGGGCATAGGAAAGCCCTCCACATTATAGAGTGAAGGCCCTTCCATTCCCGCTGGGCGTTATGCGTCGTGGGTTATCACACTGGCCACGGCAGTAACGCAGGAGTGTCGCCTGCGTTCGGCGCATGGGTCCGCCGCCCATGCTCAGCAAACCTCAAGCGCGCAACCGCGCCTGTTCTCCTGCCAATGCGGATTGAATGTGCTTATCCCATTGGAAAAGCGCGTCTCGCATTTCAGGAATGAAATCGTGTCGCAAATAGACGGGCGTTGCGCCATCTGAATTCTTGTGGCCCAGAACCGCGCGGATCGTTTCGCGATCTACGCCGAGCCTTTGCAGCCCTGTACCGCAAGTTCTGCGCAGGTCGTGGATGCGCCAATCGCTGGTTTCGCTGTCTCGCAGTACGCGCGTGAGAAGCTGGCTAAATCCAGAGTATGGGCGTGTACCCATCGTACTGAATATGAAGTCACCAGCGACGGGCTGAGCGTTCAGAATAGCGAAGGCAGAAGGGGAAAGAGGGATTGTTCGATCATCGCCGTTCTTCGTATCGACAAACGTGATCAGCTTGTTGTCTAGGTCCACATCATCCCACTTGAGATTAGCAATCTCGCCGCGTCTGGCTCCGGTGAGCAGCAGCATTTGAATGATGGCATCGCCGGGGGTGTTGCCCATTGAGGTCCAGAGGGATGCAACCTCAGCGTCAGACAGAACTCTATCTCTTGTACGGGCAGTGACAGTCGGCTTTTCGATCAGGTCCATTGGGTTAGCGACAATCCAGCCCTTCTTGCGCATACACCAGATGAAGAACTTGTTCATGTATGCGTAGGCGCGTTGCGCTTCGACGCTTGCACCACGGTCTTCGATCCGTGCCAGTACAGAACGGACATGTGCTGCTGTGACATCCGTAATCTGCATGCTGCCGAACTGTGCGGACAGCTCGTTACGCAGGACACGGGCGGGATTGCGTCCAGACTTGAGCCGGTTGCAGTGTTCTTCGACGTGCAGCTCTACCGCTGTTGCCACGGTCTGTCCGGTTGGCGCTTTGACGTTGGGATCAATGCCATCGCGTAGATCGGCGCGTAGTTTAATGACCCGCTGTCTGGCTTCACGCAGGCTGATTGCGGGAAACTCAGCGAAGGTATGCGCTTTGCGTTGCTTGCCCATAGCGTATTGAAAGAACCAAGTGCGGCGTCCTGTTTTGGAGACGCGCAGCCATAGTCCACCGCCATCACCATAGGTTCCCGGCGCTGCGGACTTAACAAGTGTTGGGCTTAGTTTACCTACCATTGCTCTACATAATAGTTGCTACAGACTGACACATCGTAACCCGCATAAGGGATGCAATCAACTGGAAAACAAGGGGTATCGGCACTGGGTGGAATGGAGTGGGATATATATTGTGCTGACTTCTAATCAGCAGGTTGAGGGTTCGAGTCCTTCCGGGATCGCCAATTTTTTCAATCACTTACGTTGCAAATCTTTCTCTTGGCTTGCCCCAAGGTAAGCGTGAAGCCACGCCTTTTCTTTTTTTTGCCCTGTCGTTGCGCAAAAGCGGTCCAAAAAACGACGTTGAACAAAACCACTCGGTGGACTGTTTTGAGCCAAAAGTTACACAAAGGCACAAAGGTATATCTCGCTCAGAGGCCCCAGACGCCAAACACATTGCTGTACTACGATGTGCCACGCCTTGCGCCCTCTCGTGCGAAAAATTAGGGATCGGGTAAAGGCGGGATGGTGTGTAGATACATCACAATGGCCTCAAGATCTTCGGGCGACATCGTTGCATAGTAGGCGTAACCCATCGGCGGTTGCATTTGTGTTCCGTCTGGGCGTTTACCCGAAACGATCATGGTTTTCAGCTCTTCATCCGTATATCCGACCAGCCCATCTTCGTGGCTCGTGATATTGGGAGCAACGGATACCCCCCACGGTCCATGGAACTCGAACCCTCCTGCACCAAGATGAGTTTCGAACATAGGACCCTTGGGTCCGAATGTCGTATGGCATTCCGTGCAATGCGCGACTGGCCCTGCGAGATATGCGCCATATTCGACAGTTGCGCCTTGCGGTGGCGCTGAAACAGTATCAATCGGCGGACCGTAGTCCGGAGGAAGTGGAAAGCCATACGTTGAACCGGGCGTCTCATTGCCACTCGCAGGCATTGTTCTGAGAAACATAACCATCGACATGACGTCGTCATCACTCAGACCGCGATATAAGCCGATCGGCATAGGCGGTCCTATGACCGTACCATCCGGACGAATACCTTCGCGTATCGCTCGAGCAAGCTCTTCGTCACTCCAATCCGCAACCCGGCTACCGGGTGTTATGTTGACAGCCCAGGCCTCCATCATTTCGTTCTTTTCAACCATCATACCGCCCAGCTCGTTGGACATATCAGGCCCATTTGGTCCTTGTGGTGTATGGCAATTTCCGCACGCCGCAGGACCACGGACGAGGTATTCACCACGTTCCAAACTCGGTTCGGCCATCGCCGCAAACGGAAAAGAAATAGCTGAAATAGCTATGATTAGTTTTTGCATAATTTGTCCCCCCAACGTTGGGTGTGAACCGGTCAACAATAAAATACTCGTTTAAAGTCCCAACAATTTGAGATCATACATTACTTTGAGAAAATCCAAAAACTTTGCCGCTCCACGTTCGCTTCATTAACGAAACTTCTGTTTGATCTGCAGGCAAAGAGTGATTTGTAGAGTTCTTCCCAACCTCCTCAAGCCGATTGCATAGGGCGAGCGTTTACCCATGATGAATGCCATCAGGAGGTTGGATTTAGGTAAGCCTAATTTGTGGGGGCTGGTCCTAGTCCCGCATTGGCGACAACCAAACCAAGTTCTTCGTCTGAAACCGTTCCAGAGTACTTGTCCCGCGGAGGCATAGGTCTGGTTTTCCAATGTGGTTCAAACGTGAAGCTGGACATATTTCGACCGTCCACCAATGCACCGTTCCCAGCGCCCAGTGCGTAATCATAATAAAGTTTGAGAATCTCTTCTTCCGTCACCTGTTCAGTCGCCGCGTGTTTCAAACAGGCAGCCCTCCATTTTTTGACACGGGCATAATCGTCGCCAATGGGCAATTCGAAATCCTCATAGTAGTCAAGAAACCAAAAACGCTTGAATACCGGCGTAAAAACCGCCTCTGCTAATCCGAATTCATCAAATAAGAATACTCCGTCCGGATTGTGGGCAAGCAGGAAGTCGTTGAGATCGCGGTACAGTGCAAGCAGCTTTTCGTTGTGCGCATCTTTCTGCCCTTGGTCCTGGTTCATGACATAGACATAGCCTGCCATCGTGAATGGACCCTCCTTGGCAATCAACATAGACTCCACTGCATGTTCGCCAGGGTCAGAGCGCCGCAGTTTTGGCCCCTCAAGTACTTCATCAAGGTAACGAAGAATAACCAGACTTTCCTTTACAATCTGACCTTCAGCGGTTTCAAGAACCGGTAGAGCGGTTGTTCCTCTTGTTTTTCTTAGGAGTTCCGGATCGCGGGGTTTTGTGATGTCTACGACGCGGAATTCAACAGCATCTTGCAGACCTCTCAGCGCCAAAAGAATCTCAAGACGCTGAGAAAAGGGGCATACAGGGATATGATAGACGGTATGCTTTGCCATATTGATTAATCCAGTGCAGAGCCGATGAAGGTCACGTCGTGTTGCTACCACATTAGGGTAAGGATTGTTTGCCACAAAGAAAAAGTCTTCAATGTCTTCAACGTAGACATCTGCCACAATTTAGAAAATGACCGCATCGAGCCTCGAACGGGCTTCTTTACGTCTCATAAATCCGGCAATCCTGCGGCTTTCAGGCCCGCCACAATCTTTAGTCTGTGCTCTTCCTTTGCGTAGGGTAATTGGGAATTCAGTGTGGATACCGTAGCTACAGGGATCAATTCGAGAAGTCTCGAACCGGCTTCCTCTGCTTCTTTTAATTTGCCCTGCGCCGTTCTTACCGCCGACAAAAATATATAGTTCATAGGAAACTGAGGCGCGTTTCGTATTGCTGCCTGCAAGTATTCGATAGCTTCTTCATAACGGTCAAGCTGCAACATTAGGTGACCATAGTTAAGAAGGTAAATGGGCGGAGTATGTGGTTCTAGCCGCATAGCCCGGTCCATTGGCGCAATTGCCAACTCCGGTGTTCCCGCGTAGATAAGTGAAGAAGCCTGCCACAGATGTCCATCAGAGGAATTAGGGTCCAGTGATAAGGCTGTTTCATGCTCAGAAAGAGCTCTTTCGAACCCATCGCCCCACATATGCATCCAACCCAGAAACGCGTGGGCGGCAGCAAGGTTTGGGTCTATCTTGGCGGCACGTTCGGCCTCAGCCAATGCTTCGTCGAACGCATTGTGGTGGCTGTTCCACTTGAAGAACCAAGCATGGAATTTTAAGTAGCTCCTAACGGCCATCGCATAGGCGAAGTTTGGGTCAGCTTCTAAAGCTTTGGTGAATATTTCCTGCGCTTCGGCGTTGGCTTGCGGACCCGGTTCACGATAGCGCAGTCTGCCTTTAAGAAACCAGTCACGCGCTTCAGTGTTTTTTGTGTATTGACTGCCAAGACGATTTTCCTCGCCTTCCCGCAATTGTATAGACAGCGCGTCGACAATTTCTCTTGTAATCTCGTCTTGCAGGTCAAAAACATCTTCCAGGGTTCCGTCCCTGCGATTGGCCCAGACGTGACTTCCATTTGCTGTTTCAATTAGCTGAGCGTTCATGCGAACCCGGTTGCCTGCCTTACGGATACTGCCCTCAAGAACATAGTGCACACCCAACTCCTTGCCGACGCGTCTCAGATCTACTGCCTTGCCTTTGTAAACAAAAGAAGAGTTGCGACCGATAACTAACAAGCCAGACAATTTTGAGAGGTCGGTGATCAGGTCCTCTGTCATGCCGTCTGCGAAGTACTCCTGCTCGGCATCGCCTGACATATTGTCAAATGGCAAAACAGCTAAAGACGGAATGTCTGGCAGGCTAGGGGCCGAAATTAATTCTGAATCCGATGTGGGCTTTTGAATAGTTTTGACATCATTCGCCTCGCCCACCCATTTCCAGACGCGGATTGGCTCAACGATGTTTTTAACTAGCTGGTCACCCGCGTCTTGAAAATGCACATTCAGGCGGTGCTTGATTTGTTCATGGACTGACGCCGAAATACAAATCCCGCCAGGATCGGAAAGTGTCTCCAACCTTGAGGCCACGTTGACCCCATCGCCATGAATGTCGTCGCCTTCCACGACGACGTCACCGATATTGATGCCGACGCGAAAAATAATCTCCTCATCAACTGGGAAGTTTCCGTTGCGTGAATGGATGGATTTTTGAATATCGTAGGCGCATGAAACCGCGTCGACAGCGCTTGCAAACTCCGTCAGTACTCCGTCGCCCATCCATTTGACCACTCGACCTTCGTGTTTTGCAAAGGCGGGCTCGATGACGTTTTGCCGTAGTTCGCGCAAGTGCTCTAACGTCCGTTCTTCATTCGCGCGGACGAGGTTCGAGTAGCCCACGACATCTGCTGCAAATATTGCAGCAAGTCTTCGTTTCATGCACGCCCCTCCCTAAACAGGGTAGATTAGACTCACCAACAACTGAAATCCAGTTTTTGATTGTATCTCCCGCTCAACAAGATTGCGGCGGCTAAGCTAAACACTATCGGCGACTACTGGGTATTGAAGCAACAATGCCGTGAGAGAATTTTCATCCAGCGCCGCGCTATGCCCCGATTTAAGAACCAGAAACTACATCGTGTTTTCGAGCTGGAGGCCGCCATTGAATTGTTCTGGTGTGCACAGAATTAGTCATGCAATTTCAGTGCAGTGAAAGTTGTGTCGATGAGCGTCGGCTTTGTTCGCAAAGCTGACTTTCAATGTATGGTTTTTAATTGGTCAGTTATGGCGCGAACCTGCTCTGGATTTATGTAAAGGAGATCCAAGAGAGTTATCGTGTCAATTGTCGGCCAGTTCTGCTTTAAGTCTGCCTCCAAGGCCAATGCCTCTGCTTGATTTCCGAGCGCCGCATTCGCGGCTGCGAGGTAGATCAAAGTGGGAGCCGAAATCGGGTCTCCGGCGCGGGTGGCGGCATTGAGAGAGACGATGGCTTGCTCGTATTTTCCCGCGTGAAAACTTGCAGCGCCATAGATACTCTTGTTTGCAAATCGTCCTAAGCCCGATGTCCGAGGACGGTCGCTCGTCGACGCTGCGAGTGCCGCGTCAAAGTCGCCAGTCGCCAGCATGACCATTGCATAGAAATCCAGGACGTTGCCGTCCTTAGGGGCAAGATCCAAGGCAATGTCTGCGTGATCTATAGCTCGCTTTGTATCCCCTTCGGCAAGGTCAACCCATGACAGTGCTGATTGCGTCCATGAGTTGGCAGGTGATAGAACTTCGGCTTGGTTGGCCATATGGCGGGCCTCCTTGAGCAGCGCAGAACGCTGAGGACCGTCTGGTGCAAAAATCGCAAAAGCAGCCAAACACTGGGATGCACCTGCATATCCGCCAAAGTAGGATTCGTCCTTCTCGATTGCATGGCGGAACATAGCCAAACCTAGTTCAAGCTGTGCCCGCTCAATCATGGGAAAAATCAAATTCCGCGCCTGATCTGACAGCGTCACTGCTTGAAGGCTAGACGGCGACTTCGCCAGATGTGCGCGCCTTTCTGCCTCCAGCGTGGGATCATTTGAGGTCTCGTATTGTTCAGAAACGTCGGTCGTGCTTCCGCCCATAGAACTGATTGTGATCCCCAAGCCCAAGCCGACAGCAAGCGCCACGAAGATGCTTACGGCAATCTGAATCGGCCTGCTCTTCCATCTGCTATGGAGTTCTAATTCTGTCGCAACGTCCTCAGTTTGAGCGTCCGCAGAATACTTGAGTTCGAAACGAGGTACATACCCGCCGGGATCGATATGAATATGGATTGGGTCGTCTCTTCCCGGGCCAGCAAAATACTGTGCAAGCCGGCGCCTGAGACGCCCAGCGTCAACCCGAACGATGTTATGGCTGTCACCATTTTGATCCGGAGGCCTGCCGTAGACATCCTCGGCGATTGTTTTGGCGAGTGGCTTTCGTGTGGGATCAAGAAGGTTCTGTTCTACGATGTAGTCCAGCAATTCAGAGAGCCGACTCGCGCCTGTGAAAAGCTCACTGGACTGCACACGATTGAGCTCTTCACGAACTTCTTCCAACTCCAGATGCCCCGACCAATGCGGGTGTTTGTTGTCTGTAGTTTCCCTGGGACCCATGCCAGCAGACTACTGATAAACGGTCAAATTGAAAGGATTTTCACCCCTTTCTCACCGTGTGAAACTCCCACTGGCTTCAGCGGTAGGTAATGTGATTTTAGCGGGAGCTAATGGGTTCGATAGGCAAATGAGAGTATTCGAGAAGCATTTTGGTGGACTTGCAGAAAAAATTCAGAAGCGCCGAAAAACGGACGCTGAGCTTGACGAGATTTGCAGAGATTTCGAACTTTTGGTGACGAGCCGGCAATGTAAATCCTCTCTAGAGGATGTTTGGAACGATGCCTTCAATAGTAGCCTTGCAGGGTTGAAGAAGGAAATTTTGGCAAAGCTCGAAGCCGACTGAATAGAGCGGCGTCAATTGGAACAACAGACAAGAGAGTTTGGAGCGCCCGGGTGATTTTCGTGCGCCGCGGACACCGTTTCACAATGCAACAAAAAGAGGAGCCAAAATGCGAGGTCTAAATCAATTCCTAGTACCGGTTTGCGGGGTCGCACTTGCCTTGTCGACATCCATAGCTCGGGCTCAAGAAGGCTCGATCATTCGAGACGCCGAGTATCGAATTCTGGAACGTCAGCACGGAAATCGCTGGGCAGCTGAAGACAAAGACATCGACGTCAAGCTGGCGGAGTTTCGAGAAAAGAACGGCGGCAAGCCCCCAAACATACTGTACATCCTGCTGGATGACGTAGGATTTGGCGAAGTCGGAATGCCAGATCTGGATGTGGTACGTGGATACTCGACACCAAACATAACGGACTTCGCAGACCAAGGTATGTCCATGATGCGGATGTATACCGAACCGTCTTGCACTCCCACCCGCGTCGCCATGTTGACCGGGCGACACCCGGTCCGGACCGGTTTCGATGAGGCCAAAGCGGTGCCTGAGGGCGAGGGTTTGGCAGACCGCGAAGTGACCTTGGCGGAAGTGCTGAGCGAAAATGGCTACGCAACGGCCCATATCGGCAAGTGGCACATGGGTGACATCGAACAAAGCTATGCGATTAACCAAGGTTTCGATTATGCCGAACATCCGATTCACCAACAGGCGCAACTTGCCTTGATGAATTCGACGGCTTTGAACGAAGGACATGTTGATGGTGTCGATCTGAGGCTTCGTTCTACCGATCTGATGCTGGATGACACATTCCGCATCGACCCTTATTCAATGGTCTATGGAACCGTCGGTGAAAAAGGTGGAGCGATACGAGAGGTCCACATGGAGCCGGGGCAGAAGTTCTCGCAGGACGATTATGTCGCCATGGGGCAGCGCTACAAGCAGAGCACTCTAGATCAACTGGAAAAGCTTGCAAAAGGCGACAAGCCGTTCTTCTTGCAGTACTGGCCGTTGTTCCCGATCAGCTTTACCAGGACTGATATCGAACAGGCCCAAACTCTGAACGGTGGACCGGTCGCAGAAGCTATCGTCAAGGTCGATGGTTACATCGGTGAAATCCTGACCCGGATCGAGGAACTGGGAATAGCAGACAATACGATCATCGTGATCATGGGAGACAATGGCCCGTTCATGGAGTTCGTCGACAAGAGCGGCCAGTCCGACCGGATCTATCGCGGCGGCAAGACCGAGCATCTGGAGGGCGGCGTTCGTGTTAATGCCTTTGTCCGCTGGCCCGGGATGATTGAGGAAGGGACACGTGTTAAAGATATCACTCACGTATCTGACCTGTTCAGTACCTTTGCGCGGCTGGGCGACGGCGAGGCGAGCATCCCACGCGACCGGATTATCGACGGGGTCGATCAAACCGCGCTTTGGCTTCTCGGGGAAACGCATGGGCGTCGAGATTATGTGTTTGTCTACGAAGGGTTTGTGTTGAGATCTCTGGTCAAGCAGCAATACAAGATGCATTTGCCACCCCCTGGCGGAAACCCGATCCTTGCTGCCATGTATGACCTATACAAGAACCCGCGTGAGGATCGGCCGCAGGACTCCATTCGTATTGGAGTAGGTTTCGGCGCCAATTTCAGTCTGATGGCCCAACGCCATCTTGCCATGAAAGAGCTTTATCCTGACATGCCTCCCGGGCATGGGCCACTGTATGGCGGAATTGAAAACCTTCGACCTGAAACAAAGGAACTCGTGGACAACATCCTCTTTGCTCAAGATCTCACTAGAAATTCGGATTAAGCAGGCCCCCGATCAAGTGTCCTGACCGGCACTGCCCGGTCAGGTTTATCTAGAACTTGCGCGATTGAAGGACCGAACGCGATGAAACTTGCTTTCTTTTTCTCCCCGAAAACTCTGGCTCTTATCGCTGCTGTTTTCGGCATAGTGTTACCCTCAGCCGCAAAGGCCGAACCCGTGGCCCTCTCATTTTCTGAAGACTGGCGACATGGCGTGACTGTCTACGGTTTTCTTCCACAATCGCTGACCGGGACGTCGACTATTGCAAACACCAGCGTCGATCTTGATTTGGATTTTCAAGACGCGCTGGAACTCTTAGACTTCGGTATCTCGGCACAATACGAAGGTTGGACGGGGAACTGGGGTTTCATAGTCGACGCAAACTACGCAAAGCTAGGGACCGAACAATCCATCCCGCTTCCGGCTGGGAACATTGACGTTGACCTCGATGTTAAGCAATCGTGGATCGGATTTTTGGGCGGTTACAAAGTTGCAAATGGGGTTTATGGCAAGAACGATCACCGGTATTCCGTCGATCTGCAAGCTGGGCTTCGCTACAACGAACTGAAGCAGGAGGCTGACGTTTCCACTATGGGACCTAGCGTCACTCTTGGCGGGACTGAAACATGGACCGAAGCAGTTGTTGGCGCTCGTGGCACGTGGGAGCTCTCGGACCGTTGGTTCTTGGTTGCCGCGGCTGATGCAGGCCTAGGTGGCGAAAATGTCAATTCCCACTGGCGTGTTTCGCTGGGCTTCGCCTATCAAGCTTGGGAAAATACCTCTATTCGTTTCGGTTGGCGGCACTACGAAATCGACTATGAGACGGAACGGTCCGATGGGACATTCGCCTATGACGTCATGCAAACAGGACCACTGGTTGGTGTAACCTTCTCTTTCTGATTGCGAGCGTGTCGTAGTTGAAAAACCAATTCCTTGTAAACGTCGCTCGAGGCCTTTTTTAGTGATAAAGTCTAGTTTGCGGTCAATGGTTGCTTTGAGCCTCATCTGACTGGTTCTGTGCATTGCAGGAATGTCTGTGGTAGCAGACGTAATTTTCTGGGGCGCACAAACACTGCCATTTGCGACTCAAAGGTTTAACATCGCATCGGCTGAATTCTACAAATGCAGCCCTTTGTCTAAAGTACGGCAAATATCGGGAGAGGCCCCAAAGTAGAATCCCCTTTTTGGGAACATTGTCATCTTTCTTGAACTCTAGATTTGTTCCTGAACCGACTGCCTCCTCCATTACTGCAGTTGCAAAATATCCGGGACGCAGAGTTTTCTTTTGGCAGGCATTTTGTCCGCACCATCTGATCGTTTAAGTCGCTTCGGGCCGTCTTTGACCTTGATCTTCGGCTTAGCTAGCGGGCCCTTCAAAGTCACGGGCCAGGGGCTCTTCGAAAGAGGTTCGCCAATCTTGCGGGGCTGCAGATTTAGGTCCAAAACCTTGCCCGCCACATCAACACCGCCAAAGACGACAACTTGGACATGGTCTGTCTCCAATGTGGTTTGTTTCGTCGAAATACTTCCATTGGAGATACTAATTGGCGCGCGCAAGCATACGATCGGGGCAACCTTTTGTTTTTCTTTGGTAAACACCCAAGGTAGCACCCCTAGTCCTGCCAGATCTAAGAGCTGTGTCTCGATCGAACCGTCGCGCATTGAAACTGTGGCGTTGCCGTTCATGCTGTTTGCAAAATGCTTGGGTGAATCGGTTCCGCCGGTCACCGAAAAATCTGCATAGATCGTACCGCTTGCGCCTTTTTTGAAGTTCAGGCTGTGAAGAATTTCATCCAGCTGCCAGCCACCTGCCTTGCCTGTCAAAGTGAGCAGATGCGCGTCGTTCGATAGATCCATCTGCCCGCTGACGTCGAAATGAGCACCTCCATATTCAAACTTCAAAGGTCCGGCCTTGAGCTCATTTTCGGTGAGCGTCAGTTCGCTCTGCAAACTGCTAATTCCTTTGGCACCTTCTATGTGCCGAAGGTCAATGTCGACATCCATATCCATACCGGACAAGAGAACTGAACGCCCAATTGGTTTAAGCGTCACATCTCTTAACGCACCTTGGTCGCCCTCGTCTTCTTGCTTAGCTTCTTTCTCTTCCGGCTCAGGGCCGCCAATTTTCCGCAATTGTGCGGCAGCCTGAACGATAGTTCGGATCTGATCTATCTTTATCAGGTCACTCTCAATGGAACCCTGCAGCACCGGGTCGCTTGTTGCATCATCAAGATCGGCCATAATCTGCAAGATAGAGTCGGCGACCTCAACATTGGCACTGGCGTTCCAATCGGTGCCTTCGCTAACGAGGTTGATTTCAAGGCGAGCCTGCCCGGTTTCCACACGTTCAAGTGATAGCGCCTCCAAAAGGTCTGCCCCGGATGGGACTGCGACATCAATTGCCAAATCCAGGTCCTCGAATTTAAGTACATTCTTGACAGTGCCATGCACCTCAAGGTTCCAGACGTCCGTATCGCTTGTCTTTCCATCCAAATTCGTCAGCGAAAGCTGATTGATGTCTCCAATCAAATGGAAGTCACCGGAAAACCTGCCAAGCTGGTCGTCTGGTCCCGCCAATTCTGGCGAGATCAAACTGCTTGCCGGTATATCCATTAGGCCTTCTGCTGATATGCCTTGCAACTGAAGCGCGTCATCGACCGAACCGTTCAAAATGACAAACGGATCGGCGGGGTTCCCAATTCTCAGGTTGATGCTTCCGACCCTTAAAGCGCCTTCTGGTGTTCTGGAAAGCTCGGAGAACTTAATCGGGGGCGGGCCTTCGCCGGACGTGTCCAACGTGAAACCGTTGGTCTTAATGACCATTTGTCGCTGCGGCACCTGCCCAGGCACGCTGTCGATAACCATGTCGACCGCGATAAGTTTAAGATCATATCGCGATGCGGCAGGGGCTGGCTCAGCATCTTCAGGGTACAACCGAATGCGGGTTGTCAACGATACGTCTTCCGGATTTCCCAGTTCCCCGATCTGCCCCGTCAACGAAAGGCTTTGCCCGCCATCTAATTCAGCCAATACCGATAGGTCGTCAATTCGTGCTACACCGTCGACTGATTTGAACGTTGCACCAATGTTCCCTGTACCTTCCAAAACGCGATTGAGCTTCAGGATATCGAGAAGCTGGCCAAGTTCGGCAATCTCCACGGTCGTTGCCACTTGCAGACCGTTTTCTTGAGGGACTTCCTCGGCGACAATCGAAATCTGTTCGAAATTCATCGCCAACTGAAACGGGTCTTCAGCGGGGAATGTCGCGTTCAGATCAAACCTCTCTCCGTTCAGCGAACCGGCCCCGACTGCCGTCGCGACGTCGGTTTCCGTATCGCGCTTTAAAAGCAGCTCAGGAAGCTGCAGATCCAACTCAAGTCCGTTTAAATCGTTCTGATAAAGAATGGCGATATCAGTCAGATCAATTTTGCGGTCCGTTAGAATTCCGGCCAACAGCGGCGTCGGGGAATTTGCAGGTTTCCCCGCTTCAGCTTCCGTTTGGGAAATGGACTGCCAGTTTCCGAAGCCGTCTTTGTCTGTGATTAGGTTCAGATGAACACCTGTGAGTGAAAGACCACTCAGTGACAGTTTACTGTTCCAAAGGTCGCGCGCGGAAACTTCAAATTCGATCTCATCGATTGCTGCAAGTTTCACATCAGCATTCGGAGAACCGGGTAATTCCAGCCCTGCCGCTGACACCTGCAATTGCCGGCCAATACCCAGACGCACTTCATCTTCAATTCTAACCTCCTGGCCAAGTTTCTTGGAGATCAGGTTTTCGACGAAAGCAGTCCTGACCGAGGAAAACAACGCAGAAGACAGGAAAAGCCAAGCTGCAAACACAGCGACAAACGCGACAGCGCAACAAATCAAAATACCTTTTGCAACGTATCGCACGTTCTTCTCCTAAAATTCCGATTCATCCAATGGGCAGCCTAGACCATTTAATCATTAAGTTAATGGAATATATGGTCGGTAAATGATCTGAAGCCTGAATGATCTTGACCATATAGCTGATATTCTCGCCTGTTTAGTCGAACCGCTAAGAAGCGGGTAAATGACAAACGATCGGCTAGTGTTGCACGCCCGGTTTCTTAACAGCTGGCTCGAAGAGAGTTTTACTAGCCAAAATGGATGTGCAGCATGAGCTTTGACCATTGCGGCACGACGTAAGCTGCAACCGACAGGCAGCCAAGTGCCTCTGGTTTTCCATATTTATCTAATTACTGCTATGTGTGAATTCATCAAACGATGAGGACATGATGAATTCACTAACCAGAATAACACGTGGGATAGGCGTCGCTTTCAAGGACGGTAGAGTGAAAGGCATTCTTGCCTTCACAGTTGGAATGATTTTGTGGGCCTCGGTCTTTTATCACTTTGTCGAAGGTTGGAGTTGGCTCGACTCAATCTACTTTTCTGTCGTGACAATTTCGACCGTAGGGTTTGGTGACTTCTCACCTGAAACTGCGGCGGGGAAGATATTCACAATGATTTACATCATCGTGGGCCTCGGTGTCTTCGTGACGGCGGCGACAACAGTGGCAGATACAATCTTGTCCCAGGACGACAAAAAAGCGGATAAGTAGATTATCCCAATTTGACCAAATCGAGTTTACGCCCAGACATTGGTTTGACTGGGCCTCTCAAGCCTTGCCCCGGATTCATTTGTGTCTTCAAGCTGATAGATGATCACTAAAATTCAAAAAAATATACATATTATGTTTTTTGAGTGTAACATTCGAAAAACACATGGAGGGATGGAATGGAAAAGACTCAGGACGCAAAGATTGTCGATCTAGCGATACGATTGCTCTTTCTCGGACTATTCCTCTACAGCGCTCTGGTCATGGTGGCCCCGCTTGCAAGTGTGGTTATCTGGGCAACAATCCTCTGTGTGGCGCTATACCCGGCATTTGATTGGCTTCAGTCCAAGCTGGGAGGGCGGAAAAAACTTGCCACGACGATCTTGGTTTTGTTGGGCCTTGTTCTGACCCTGGGGCCAGTCGCGACTGCGGTGTCTGGTGCTGCAGAACTAGGGTCCGAGTTTGCGGAACAGGCCGACAAGGGGGAGCTGAAAGTCCCACCTGCGCCCGAGGGTCTCAAGGAATTGCCATTGGTTGGAAACAAGATTTCCGATGTCTGGGGAATGTTTGAGCGCAATCTTGACGGCGCGCTTACGAAATATGGCGCGCAAATCCTTGAGATCACCAAGTCGCTGTTTGGAAAGGTGTTGGGCATCGGCATCGGGCTTCTGGGCTTAGCTTTGTCCGTATTGATAATGGGGGCGTTGTTCAGCCCCGGGCCAAGTTTGGTCCAGGGTCTTCAGCGCTTTGCCAACCGTGTCTTCGCGCCGCGAGGCGGTGAATTCGTAACGCTGGCAGGCGCAACTATTCGGAACGTTACAAAAGGCGTGATTGGCGTAGCAGCCATTCAGGCGGTCTGCGTTTGGATACTATTGGCTTTGTTTGGGATTTCTTCGGCCGCCACGCTGGCATTTATCTGCCTGATACTCTCGATTATCCAAATCGGGCCCGGATTGGTTCTTATACCGGTAATTATTTACGCATGGAGTTCCATGTCCGGCGGAACTGCTCTGATCTTCACCATATTGGCCGTTCCCGTCATGATAATGGACAGCTTTCTAAGACCCGTGTTCATTTCAAAAGGCCTTGAGACCCCCATGTTGGTCATCCTCATCGGTGTTCTCGGAGGTATGATGGCGTACGGTTTGATCGGCGTCTTTATGGGGCCGGTTCTCTTCGCTGTTTTCTATGAGCTATTCAAGGTTTGGATTGATACCTCGCCCGAAGCCGAGGGCACTGCTGAAGGTGCGGCGAAATGAGGAAGACAATATGGACAACCCTGGCTGTCATTCTGATTTTTCTTGTCTGGTATTTGGTCGCTGATCGGAAAACGCCATTTACCGGGAACGCCAGAGTAAAAGCCGTGGCGACCCAGATCGTCCCGCAGGTGACAGGCACTGTGACTGACGTACTGGTCGAAAATGGCCAGATAGTCTCGGCCGGAGATGTCCTCGTCCGGATCGACGCGCGACCCTACGAGATTCAGCGCGACAAAGCGGAAGCTGATCTCGAAGCGGCCACTCAGGAAGTGGGCGCATCTTCGGCAGAGGTAAGAGCGGCACAGGCTAAACTAGCAAGGGCGCAGAGCGATCTGGATACGATGCGCATTCAAACGGAACGCGTATTTGCGCTCGAAAAGAAAGGGTTGATTGCCGTCTCAAAGGCCGATGATGCGCGAGGGCAACTGGCAGAGTCCGAAGCAAACTATGAGAATGCAAAAGCGGATCTGGAAAAAGCAAAACAGAGGCTTGGTGACGACGGGATTGAAAACCCGAAAATCCAGCGCGCGTTGGCCGCCTTGGCAGATGCAGAGCTAAACCTTGAGTGGACTGTACTACGAGCTCCGGCGACAGGTGTCATCTCTAACTTGCTGATAGCCCCCGGAACATATGCGCGATCCGGCCAGGATCTATTGACGTTTCTGGACGCGACTGACGTCTGGATCGAGGCGTATTTCTCCGAGAACAACCTAGGAAGAGCCTCGATCGGGTCTCCGGTTGATGTAGTGTTGGACATGCATCCGGGCCAGATTATTCCGGGTGTCATTGAGAGCTTTAGTGCGGCTGTTTCCTTAAGTGGCGGTGATGTGCCCGGACAATTGGCGAGCCCGCCAAGCACTAAAGGTTTTTTGCGGGAGCCTGAGAGATTCCCAGTCAGGATCGTTTTGCCCGGCTATGAAGCAGGAAGCACCGAAGATGACCTTCGCTTTCAGCTGAACGGTCAGGCCGATGTGATCATGTATCTAAGTGACAACTCGTTGCTGAACTTAGTAGGCCGCACCTACATCCGCGTGGTTTCAATACTGTCCTATGCGTACTGAGGACCAACGCTCTGTCGCCCGGCTTGCGGTGGGTGTCACCGGCGTCTTTTCATTGGGCCTGTTTCTTGGGTGGCCCCTCGCCGTCATTGGGGCGGTGTTCGCCGCCCTTTTTCTGCAAGCACCTGCCGCATTGCCTTTGGCAGCATTTGCCAAGCTCTTTGTCTTCTCCATTGGGTTGATGTTCATTTCGTTCCTGTTGTCGTCAATCTTCTCACCATATCCGCTTGTATTTCTTATGCTGGTGGCCATTGGAATAATCCTGTCTTTCATGTGGTCAGTTTCAGGCGCCGGAGTTTTACCAGGTGTCATAGCTCTCATGGGGGCATTGATGATTCCGAACCTGGTTCTGCAATCACAGGACCTGGCTTTGGTGCTCGTGTATTGGATACCGTTGAACCTGCTATTTGCAGGCTTCGTATCGACGTTGATGTTCGTGTTGATACCCGCTGAACCTCAAACAGCGGCTCAAAAGAAAGCTGTGTCGCAAGTGAGTTTCGACCCACATCGCCGAATTGTCCGGATGTCTCTTGTCACAGTGCCGTTTGCTATGGCTTTTTTTATTTCCGGCGCGTCTGCATTGCTGGTTTTGTTCTTTGTCGCGCTCCTAAGCCAACAACTTGCGGCGATGCCTGCTGCGGGTAAAACTGTTGCAAAGGCCATGCTGACGGCAAACCTACTTGGGGCGGCAGTATCCATCATTTGCTATGAAATAAATGTAATAGCTCCGGTTATTCTGACGCCCATTCTGCTCTGTTTTTTCTTTTGCCTGACTCTCGGAGCACTTGGAAAATCTCAAGCCCCACTCGCCGCCGCTGCCGGGTCTGCTATTACAACGGCCCTGATCGTATATGGCGGATCGGTTGCGCCGTTTTCAGACGAGGCTGACGTCAAGAGCATCACTCGAGTTTTACAAGTTGCCAGTGCGGCCTTTTTTGTAATCATTGCGTATGTCGTAGTGGATGAATTCTGGCCGGAAAAAGAGCGCCAGGCAACTCAATGAACTATGTCGCTACAAGGCTTGGCGCTGAAACCGGAAGAGTGGATGCCCAAAGCTGGTTGATAGCGGTGATTGCTGAAAACGCCGCGCCGTGAATGGTTGATTGCGCCTCTCCACCGAGGGTTTCCACGGCAAAGAAAACCCGGCCCTCAACCGGCGCAAGGATATCTTCTATGGAGAGGTCACTGTAATTTGTCATCGAATAGCTGCCCATAATATGGGGCTCTTGGCTCCAGTTTTGGACGACACCATTGATGAATGTGCGCCTTACGATGGGGCCAAAGAACTCAGTCAGCTCGGAAAGTACACTATCGATCAGGGCGCTGTCAGCAAGTTCGGCGCGTGGCTAAGCACCATCTGAGACCGTGAACAAAACCATAATGTTCTGACGTGTTGGCTTTCCAAAAGCAGCGTCATAGTAGATTTTTGACGATCAGGTATCGGCCAGAACACTTATTCGCGACCCTTCAAGCAAAACGTCTGGGTAGAAGTGTTTTTTGAATTTCATGAGAACTTTGAAACCGCTTCCGAAATCGATGTTTTGCAATTCGGGCAAGTTAGGTGGTGACAGATCTTTTGTGAAAGAAATCTGACCGCGCTGAAGAACAGAGAGTGGCACCGTAACAATGACTTTGTCGATTACGATATTGCGACCATCCGTCAAATGCACGGAAACACCAGCCCGATCAGAACGAATTTGCGAGACAGTGGCATTGAACTCAGCTTTTCCGCCTGTGCGCGGAAGAACAAACTTCTCAAAGAACCCGTACCAAGTGGTGTCGAGGAATTTAACCTCTTCATACGCATGTCGGAGCGCATTGAAATTATTCAACCTATCATTGTGCTAGAACTGAAAGGTCTGCGGGCTATAATCAATTGCCTGAACCTCAAGATCCGTAGTGCCCTCACCAACGATGCGACCTAAGACAGTCGGCTCGTAGTGAATCCACTTGGTGCCGAGGTCCAGAGGAACGTCAGTGAAACCTGACAGTCGCTTCACGCGACCACCCCACACTGTGGCGGCCTCCAGAACCTGAACGTCTATGCCTGAATTCTCCAAGTGATATGCGGCGGACAGTCCGGCAATGCCTGTCCCAACGACTGTGACGTGCTGCGGTTGCCTTGCTCGGAGAAGCGTCGGCGGGCACAAAAGCAGTGTCGCCAACATGTGGGTGAACGTTCTGCGATCCACGATGCAACCCCTTTATTCTTAGAGTAGCGATTTGTGCAGAGTTGCAAGCTCCAAAATGAAGATCAAGTTTGAAGCAATTGGAACAGAAGGAGATGTTAATAGAAGAGCGCTCAAATTCCGGTTTTGTCTTTGAGTAGCCATTTAGAGTGTATCAGCAGAAAGTCCCGAACGAGCCCATAGTGCCCAATGATGATCGTAATACGAAGGACGACTTTCAAGTTGCGTGATGCGCTTCACCTCGTGAGGCGAGCTGATTGGATTAAGTATTTTTCAGTTCAGCCGCCCATAAAATGTCATTCGGGCTGCCTCAGAAAGCTCGATGCCAGGCTCTGCATTGTAGGCCAGAACCGCCAGAATGCGCGTCAGGTCCCCTTCGTTCGGTGTCACCCGATGAATCGAGTTGCGGCCACGGAAGAACACCAACGTCCCGGCCTCAACAGAGATAGTTTCTGCTTGTATTTTTCCGTCCAAGATTTCGTCAACCTTCTGAAACCCCATCTCGCCCGCGTCGGCATCGCGAACGGCATTGATGTACTCGAATTTTCCTCCCTTTTCTGGCGCTTGCACCATCAGCGTGATCGCAAAAGACGAATTGTCGAAGTGCCAGCCAAGCTCCTCGCCCTTCTCGGCAAAGTGCAGGTTGATGGAGGACAGCGGGTCGGCATATTCGTGCATTGCCTCTTCGCCCAGGACGTCGCACAAAAAACTGCGAAAAACCGGGGCGTTGTAAAGCGTGCGCAGGGCCGAATCCCACGGCATCAGATCGTCGGTGATACATCCTTTGGATGACGTCACAAGCCGATTGCGCGCGTGATCATCGGTGAAACTTTCATCCTTGTGGGTCAGATAGACATTGTGCTGCTTGGTCGACTTGAAGACTTTGACCTTGTTGGCAAGGCCTTCATCCCGGACGGCATCAATTGCGTCTTTCTGAACAAAGCCCGGCATCAGGAAAACGCCGGTGTGGTCGAACTCTTTCTTACAGGCCGTCCGAAATTCGGCGTCATCAATTGGAAAGGTGTTCAAGTCGACAATGTCTTGCAGTTCCATGGATCTCTCCCGAGTTCGCGGCCCTTAAAAAAGGAATATCCAAAGCCAAAGAACAATTAAAACTGTTTTTAGTACCATTGAGATGGAAAAACTCATTCAGAGCCCATGACCTCGATAACACTCAAACAATGTTGCTTCGGAGCCGTGGCGCAGACCGGCGACACCGCATCGGCCGCGCAGAACGTAGGTTAGGAGAAAGAAAAAAACTGCAATCCGATTCCGAGCTAGCCGGTACAAGCGGGCCGTATCCACCTGCGCGGGTGATCAGCCCCACTGGAGTGGTCCAGTTTGAATGATAGTTCATGATCGGCCTGGGTTCCATCGGTACGATGGTTTCCGGGGCCGGCGGGCGGTAGCCCAAGGTACTATGTGGTCGTTTTGGGTTGTAGTATTTTCTCCATTGTTCAATCAGGATTTGCGCTTTCGGTAAGCTGTAGAAGGTCTCGCCATTCAGAAACTCGTCGCGAAACCGGGTATTGAAAATTTTGCAATACCCGGTCTCCCAAGGCGAACCGGGGTCGATGTAGGCGGTATTGGCGCCGACTGCCGCGATCAGGCATCCAATAATTGCGGAATTTGTCAATGAAGTCATCTATCGATATTGATGACGCAATGGGTTCTACACTGTCTACAGACCAAGGGTCCCAATGGTCTCTCTGATTACGAAAGTCAAAGTGCTCGGGCTTCACGGGATTTGTTCTTGGTGAGCTGTGGGTTTCGGGGACGCGATAGCAACGCATGGTTGGCATCGCAGCTCCCCGCAGTTACTTCAGATAATTACTAAACCAATCAATGGTCCGGTCCCAAGCCAGGTTTGCCATCTCCTCATCATATCGTGGCGTGCTGTCATTATGAAAGCCGTGGTTGGCATTTTCGTAGATATAGGCTTCGTAAACCTTATCGTTGGCTTTTAGAGCAGTCTCAAAATCTGGCCAGCCCGCGTTGATGCGTTCGTCTAGCTCTCCCATCTGAACAAGCAACGGCGCCTGAATTTTGGCCACATCTTCGGCCGCTGGCTGGCGCCCGTAGAACGGGACACCAGCGGCCAGTTCGGGATAGGCCACGGCAATTGCGCTGACCACACCGCCGCCGTAACAGAAACCAACAGCGCCTACCTTCCCAGTGCAATCATCTCGGTTCAACAAGTATTCGAACCCATTGAAGAAATCGTTCATCAACTCGACCCGGTCCACTGTCTTTTGCAGCTCGCGCCCATCCGCGTCGTTGCCAGGATATCCGCCCACCGACGTCAGTCCGTCGGGGGCCAGTGCCATGAACCCGGCTTTCGCCAATCTGCGCGCCACGTCCTCGATGTAGGGATTAAGGCCGCGGTTTTCGTGGATGACCAGCACTGCTGGCAAGGGCTCATCCACACCGGCCGGTCTGACAAGGTAGCCCCTGACATCACCGGTTCCATTTGGTGAGGGATAGGTGATGTAGTCTGCATGGATATCGGGATCGTTGAAGGATACCTGCTCGGCCAGCGCGTAGTTCGGGCTGAGCATGTTCAGCAGCGCGACCGCTGACAAACCACCAACCGCGAACTTACCGGCGCGGTCCAGGAACTGGCGCTTGGTGATTTTGCCGTGCGCGTAAAAGTCGTACAGGTCCAGAAGTTCCTGGTCGAAGTCTTTTGCCGTCATACGGGTCATAGTGAATCTCCTTATGAATAGGCAGTTCGAAGTGAGAGGTTGTCAGATCAAAGGGTCGTGATTTGGTTGCGTTTTTCAGCGGGCTGCTAGGACACACCCATTGGCAGTTCTTTTTGCGCGTACTGTTCGCGCAGAACGTTCTTTTGAACCTTCCCCATTGTATTACGCGGCAGGTCCGGGACGATTTCGTAGCGACGCGGATGTTTGAAGCGCGACAGCTTGCCTTTGATGGTCTCTGCGATCTGTTCCATGTCAAGTTGCGCGCTGGGCTCAGCGACCAGAGTGGCAATGATAGCTTCGCCAAATTCAGCGTCGGGAATGCCAAACACTGCCGATTCCAGGATACCATCAATGTCGTTCAGGACGTCTTCAATTTCTTTGGGATAGACGTTGTAACCACCAGTGATGATCAGGTCTTTTGACCGACCTACAATCGACAGATAGCCATCCTCGCTGTACTGGCCCAGATCGCCGGTGATGAAGAACCCGTTTGCCCGCAGCTCTTCGGTGGTTTTCTCGGGCATCTGCCAATAGCCTTTGAAAACATTGGGCCCTCGTACTTCGATCATTCCAACCTCGCCCCGGGGCAGCGGTTCTCCAGTTTCGGGATTGGTAACGATCACCTCGGTGCCGGGAAGCGCCAAGCCGACAGTTCCTGCGCGACGCTCACCGTCATAGGGGTTCGAGGTGTTCATGTTCGTCTCGGTCATTCCATAGCGCTCAAGGATGCGGTGGCCGGTGCGCGTTTCGAACGCTAGGTGGGTCTCGGCCAGCAATGGGGCTGAACCGGAAATGTATAGACGCATGTTCTTTGTGATTTCTTTGGTGAAACCGTCATCCGCCAGCAATCTGGTGTAGAAAGTGGGGACACCCATCAGAAGGGTCGAGTGGGGCAACTCTTCTAAGATCATACCAATGTCGAATTTTTCCATAAGTCGAACTTTGGCACCGGCGAGTAATGACGTATTCATCGCCACGAAAAGCCCATGTGTGTGAAAGACTGGCAGCGCATGAAGCAGGCGATCGGCGTTGGTGATGGCCCACAAATCCACAAGAGCTTGGGCATTGGACAGCAGGTTTCGCTGACTTAGCATTGCACCCTTCGAACGACCCGTAGTGCCTGATGTATATAGCAAAGCCGCAAGGTCGTCCGGTGCGCGATCCACGGTTTCGAATACGCAGGGTTGTGCGTCAGCCTCTACGCTTAGGCTTGGACTATCGCCGCCGAGAGTCAGCAGTTTTGCGCCAGATCGGGTTGCCAATTTTTCGATTTCGACTTCATCGTTGCTGTCGCAAACGATCATCGCCGGTTGAGCGTCAGAGATGAAGTAGTCCAACTCTGCCATGGTGTAGGCAGTGTTAAGTGGCAGGTAGACAGCACCTGCCTGAACCGAAGCAGCATAGAGCGCAATCGTATCAGCCAGCTTGGGGGCCTGCACGACGATGCGATCCCCACGAGAAACTCCACTGTTCCGCAAAACATGCGCGATCTGTGCGGCGCGCTTCAGAAACGCGTCATAGGAAACCACCTTGCCATCATCGAGTTGCAGGAATGGAGCCGTGTTGCCCTCGTGGCGGGCAAACAAGCTGTCGTAGAGGGTATTGGTCACGCTGTATTTTCCCTTGGTTTGATCGCAAGCGCCGCAGTTGAAGCCGCACGAACTGAACGCGAGGCTTGGATCGTGGCACGTGTCGCGAATTCTTCGTGGTGACGTTCTGTTTTGTTCAAATCGTAAAGGTAGTTGACCATCGCGCCTCCAGACTGGGCGCGCCCATTTGGCGACTGATCTGCGTCAGCGTGCAGCTCATGAAGTTCAGCACCATTGCCCAGATGAAAGCGGGCCACGGGATCTAACGGCATCCCATCTTCGCGCTTCGCAAGCAACAAATACCGGGCGGCCATCGCGCACACGTCCTGCGCTGAGGCCGTTGCTGCCATTACGGCCTCGGCGGTATGGCCATGCTCTGGATGTTCTGTTTCGCCGGCCAGCCAACGGCTAAGGCCCGGAATAGGCGATAAGGTCACAAAGGTATCAAGCCCTCTTAGCTCTCGCGAAAGTTCTGTCACAACCTGTTTGATCAACAGGTTCCCAAAGCTGATTCCTGCTAAACCCTTTTGGCAGTTTGAAATGGAGTAGAACGCCGCGACTTTTGCCTGCTCGGCTTCAATCGGTTCTCGAGCTTCAGACAAAAGCGTATCGATCGCGCCCGGGATTTCAGTTGTAAGGGCCACCTCGACAAAAATCAGCGGCTCATCGGGCATCGAAGGGTGGAAGAACGCAAAACAACGACGGTCAGGTGGGTAGAGCCTGCGCCTCAAGTCGTCCAGATCGTTGATCTGGTGAACCGCCTCATATGCGACGATCTTGTCCAGAACGCGGGCAGGCGTATCCCAGCTGATTTGCTTGAGAACAAGAAAGCCTCGATTGAACCAGCTTCGCAACAAATGGACAAAATCAATATCGGTTCGCTTGAGTTCGGCATCAGATTTGAGAAATCGCAGTAGATCAACGCGCATAGCCACAAGTTCTTGCGTCGCACCAGACGGCTGGTTCAGCCGACGCAATAACTCTTGCCGCCTGGGTTCTGCGGATTCACTAAGCTTTTGATATAGATCGACACTTCGATCATTGGCATAGAGGCGCGCCGTGTCAGCGAGTTTTTCTGCGTCTAACTCAAGCTGGTCATTCAAGTAGACAAAAAAGTCCAGTTTTCCCGCGTCATCCAGGGTCTGGTAGCGGTCAAGTATGGTGGACGCGAGCGTGAAGCCCGATACCTCACCTTCTGCGGACAAAAGCGCCTCGCAAAGTTCAGCAATGGATCGTTTGTCATCCTTGCCACGCCTTTTGTCAGGACGGTCCAGCAATTGGTTTAATAGATCGCCCAGAAACCAATTCCGTTGCATTTCAGGAATCCATCTGGCTGCTCAGGTACTCACCCGTTCGACGGTAGTGATCGATCAAGTGCTTGGTCGCGCTGTCTGCGTCATGATCTAATGCGGCGTCCAGAATGTGATGATGCTCGGCGGCGATGTCCCGCTTTTTATAGCTCGAACCGCCCGCCGCCAGGTAGCGGTAGCGAATGTTCAGGTCGTAGAGCTGCGAACAATATCGCAATAGCAACGGCAGTTTCGAATTGTCCAACAACGCCATGTGGAACGCTTTATGAGCGTCTTCAAAGTCGTGCGCCCCATTTTGGCCGGCCTTTTTCATATGGTGGTGACGCAAAACAAGTCGATCCTCCCATGCGGCATCCGCGTTGGCGATGGAAGCGCGCAACGCGGTTTCCTCGAGGTTGCAGCGCAACAGAAGAATTTCCTCGAAGTTACACTTGCTCACTGGCGCAGCCCTAAACCCGCGCTGGTCAATCCGTTCGACCAACATGTCCGAGGTCAAGAGGCTAAGAGCCTCGCGAACTGGACTTGCGCCAGTGTTCAGAAGGCTGCGGAGCTGCTCGATCTTAAGTTTTTGTCCGGGCGGCAATTCGCCGGTCAGGATCATTTCGCGCAGCCTTCGATACGCACCATGAGTGGCTGATGTCTCTTTGCCCTCGGTATCAAGCATGGCGTCCATATCCGACTGTTCCTTTTTGGCGGCAAAAACTCTTGAGTGCTCTTAACTGAGGGCGCTCGTGCCAGTCGATAGACCAACTGAAAGGTTCAGCGATCCTTCGTTTATCATCCAGCGCCGAAGTACAAAGCTGCGCGCCCCGCTTTTGTGCATGGGGTCGCCCTCGGCCAACTTCCGCGCGGCTTCAAGACTGTCAGCGCGATAGATGATCAGGCCAACCCCTTGCATATGCTCACCGGTCTCATCCGACATAGGCCCGGCAAAAGCCAACTTTCCCGCGCGTTCAAGATCCGCCTGATACGCCAAGTGATCCGGAAGGGATGCTTTTACGTCTTCTGGCGCTTTGGTCGGTGTGCTGAGTGCAACATAAAGCTCCAGTGCCAGTGCGCCACGGCTTTTCGCTTCTGATTTATAATCTGCCCAAGCAACCATCACGGATCTCCAAAAATATCGATATTATTTGACATATGGCAAAATAGTCGGCAAAAATCAAGCGAACTGACATGGATGGTGAAAATGAAATACTTGGTGGCAGAAACCTCGGAAGGCACAGCGGTTTTTGCTGTAAACGGCGAAAACGCAGTGAATTTAACGGCTTTGGACCCTGCCGTCGGTTCGGATTTGATGGGTTTGATAGCCAAGCCTGAGCTGGCCGACTCACTTGCCAGCAAAATTGACGCGGCAGACAGTGTGCCCGTGTCTTCCATCACTCCGGCATTGCCCGTTGCCGCTCCCGGAACGATCATTTGCATGGGATTGAACTACACCGACCACATCAAGGAAGGCGGGTATGATATCCCGGAGTATCCGACGCTGTTCATGCGCGGGAAGAACTCGATCATGGCGGCGGGGCAGCCCATGGTGCGGCCTACCTGTTCTGAGAAGCTAGACTACGAAGCCGAGCTTATGCTGATCGTTGGAAAAAGAGGTCGGCATATCTCGGAAGAGGACGCACTGGACTATGTTTTTGGCTACACCGTGTTCAACGACGGGTCGCTGCGGGACTATCAGCGCAAAACCGTTCAATGGACGCCTGGCAAAAACTTCGATGATACGGGCGCCATCGGTCCTTTCACCGTAACGCCGGACGAACTGCCCGAAGGGGCGTCCGGTCTGAAGATCGAAAGCCGCGTGGGCGATGAAATCCTACAAAGCTCGAACACGGCCAACATGATCTGGGGCGTTCGTCAGGTCATTGCGACGATTTCGGAATACACCACTCTGGAGCCCGGAGACCTGATTGCGTTGGGCACACCACCGGGTGTCGGTCACGCCAAAAAGCCCAATCCACGTTGGCTGAAGCCGGGTGAAACCGTCGAAGTCGAAATTGAAGGCATCGGAATCTGCGCCAGCCCGATCATCGACGAAAAGGACTCCAAGTCAAAGGTGGCCGCAGCATGAGCGCACCAACCGGGGCAGAGCTGGAGGCACTTCGCGCCAAGGCGCAGCAGGATCATCGCGACCTGCGCGAACGGATTCCACGTTTGTCGGATGACGCGATTGCCTTGATCCTGCGCGAATCCAGATCGCACTACGCGTGGACCGACAAGCCTGTTTCCGACGACCTACTTGAGGAGATCTACGACATCACGATCAATGGCGCGACCAGCATGAACACGTTGCCCGCGCGCTTTATTTTCGTGAAAAGCACTGAAGGCAAAGAACGGCTTGCCAAGTCGCTAAAGCCGAAAAACGTGCCAAAGATGATGGATGCACCGGTCACGGCGATCATTGCCTACGACTTGGACTTTTGGAAGGAACTGCCGTTTCTTTTCCCGCACGAAGATCGGCGGCCTTTGTTTGAAAACAAACCCGAATACTTAGCGGACACGGCCTTTCGAAACGGCACTCTGCAGGGCGCGTACTTCATGATTGCGGCCCGGGCTGTCGGGTTGGACGTTGGCGCCATGTCAGGCTTTTCGAACAAGATCGTCGACGAGGAGTTCTTCGCGGGCACGACGCTCAAGTCCAATTTTCTTTGCAATCTGGGCTACGCAGACGAGACCGGATTGTTCCAGAAGCTTCCGCGTTTTCCATTCGAAAAGGTTTGCACTTATGCATGAGGAGGTGACGCTGTGGCTATGAAAGTAAAACCTGTCGTGACTTACCGAACGACAGCTCAATGCCCTACACATGCGCGTACCGAGATCCCAATTCGCGATCTTGATGTAGTTGTCGACGAACCCGTTGAACGCGGCGGAACAAATCTTGGCCCGTCTCCGACCGAAACCGCAATGGCAGCCTTGATCGCCTGTACGAACGTCATCGGGCACAAGAATGCACACCGGTTGGGAATTGATCTTGGCGCGGTGACAATCGACGCGAAATGCAGGCTGGATCGGCGCGGTGTCCTGATGGAGGAGGAGATCGATGTTCCGTTTCCGGAAATCGAGCTCACCGTGAAGTGTGACACGCCCGCCAGCCAGGAGGAACTGACACGGGTGGGCGAAGAGACAGCCAAGTATTGCGCCATCGCAAAACTATTTGAAGCGGCAGGCACGGACCTGACCGTCAACTGGGTCAAAACAAACCAATAAAGACAAAAGGCCCGACTTTCTGGGAGGAGAGAAATGAAAATCTGGACCAAACGCAGCCTTATCGGAGCTGCTCTGGCAAGCGTCATGGCGCTGCCCGCCGCAGCAGAAGAAACTATTTCTGCCGTTGTCATCGATGGTTACCCGGACCGGGCATTATGGGTGAAGGAGTTCACCAATTTCTTCATTCCGGAAGTGGACAAGCGACTGGCCGACTCCGGCAACTACAAGATGAACTGGCAGGAGAACTATGGCGGTTCAATCGTAAAGCCCAAAGGCGTTCTGGAAGGGATCCAGTTGGGCCTAGGTGACATCGGTATCGTGACAACCATCTTCCATTCCTCGAAGCTGCCCAGCCAGGGTATTTCGGGATCGACACCCTTTGTGGCATCGGATTCCCGTGCCGTGGCCAAGGCCGTAGATGAAATCGCACGCGAATACCCGGCGATGCAGAACGAGTTTGCCGCACAGAACCAGGTCTATCTGGCCACAGGTGTTGTTTTGGACACTTATCAGATTTTCTGCACGGAACCGGTTGCTTCCGTTTCGGACCTAGAGGGTCGCAAGATTGCCGGTGCCGGCCTCAACTTGCGGTATCTCGAAGGGATCAAGGATGCGGCAGGTGTGCGCGGTGGGCTGACCGATTTCTACAACATGCTTCAGACGGGTCTGGTTGATTGTGGAATGCTGTGGCCCGAAGCGGCGAAGACGTTCAAGATCGCTGAAGTTGCCCCGTATATGCTCAAGGCCGATCTGGGTGCTGTGAACTCAAAAACCATCACGGTTAATGCAGACTATTGGGCAAGCCTGCCGGATGAGGTCAAAGAGGTGTTGGCGGCAATTGCCATCGACTACCGTGACCACGTCGCCGGTATCGCGATGGACAGGGCTGCTGCTTCGCGGGATGCTTACGTTGAAGCCGGTGGAACGATCGTTGAGGTTTCGGACGAAGACCGCGCCGCATGGGCAAACGCCATGCCGAATGTCGCGCAGGAATGGGCCGCGACGCTGAATGACAACGGCGAACAAGGAACTGAAATGCTGGCCGCCTACCTTGGCAAGCTTCAAGACGCCGGTTTCACCGGAGTGCGTGACTGGACGGCCGAATAACTGTCCGGCGATCCACGAAAGGGGCCTTTCATGCTGAAGACCGCAGTTGCTGGCCTGTCGCGGGTCGCCAATTTTCTAGCAATCGCCGCCAACGCTTTGGGTACGCTCGTCGTCCTGGCGTTGGTGGTTGTTCTGAATGTCGACGTTATTGCACGTGGCCTGTTTTCAGCCCCATTGCGTGGCACTTATGAGATGGTGCAGTTTTCGGTCGTGATGATCGTCTTTCTGCAGTTGGCGGACGTGGTCAGAGTAGATCGGTTAACACGCTCGGACGGGTTCCTGAACCTGCTACACCATCGTCGCCCGGGCCTGACAGCCAACCTGAGGCGCATCATCAATGCCATCTCGGCGATCTTCATGGCATTGATTGCCTATGTGACATTCCCTGAATTCCTACACATGTGGCAGACGCAGGACTACTTCGGAGTGCCCGGTCTTTTCACATTGCCATGGTGGCCGGTCAAACTGGTCATCGCGTGCGGTACTGCGCTTGCCTGCGTGATCTTCCTGCTCAAGGTCGTCACGGCGCAAGACCGTCCGCAACTTATTCGCACCCCAGAACATGACGAGGCCGCAGAATGACGCCGATTGAGATTGGCCTGATCTCGGTCGTTGCCATTGTTTTTCTGATTTACGCGGGTGTTTATATTCCCATCGCCTTGGGCGTCGTCTCGTTCGTGTCGATCTGGTTGATGCGGGACAACTTCACACTAGCGCTGAACCTGCTGAAAGTGGCGGTCGGCGACAGCGCGATGGAGTATAGCTTCGCGACTATCCCGCTGTTTACTTTCATGGGGCTCATCGTTTCAAAGGCCGGGTTAGGCAGGGACATTTACGAAGTCATGACCATGCGGTTTCGCAAGGTCAAAGGCGGGATTGGAATGGCCACGGTCGGAGCAAACGCCGTCTTTGCCGCAGTGACCGGATCGTCCATTGCATCCGCATCCGTGTTCACCAAAGTCTCGGTGCCGCAGATGATGGCGCAGGATTACAACCCGCGCTTTGCTGTTGGCGTGGTGGCCGGGTCTTCGGTCCTTGGCATGATCATCCCGCCTTCCGCGATGCTGATCATCTACTCCTTTGTTGCTGAACAATCCGTAGGGGACATGTTCCTTGCCGGGGTCATTCCCGGGATCATGTTGGCGATCGCCTATGTTGGCGCGATCTGGGCCATGGGCCGATTCACACCGGCGTTTGTCGGTGGCCGCATCGTGGCAGATACCGAATGGATGTCCGGGCGCGAGATTGCGTCCAAAACGCTACCAACACTGTGTATCATCACTATCGTTCTTGGCGGGATCTACACCGGCTGGCTTACTGCGGTCGAGGCAGGAGCAGCCGGGGCATTTGTAGCGTTGATCATCGCTGTCCTGCGCAGGTCTATGTCCCCAAAAGCGTTTTGGGACGCGTTGCTGGAAACCGGCCACATCACAGCGGCGATCTTGTTCCTGATCACTGCAGCGTCAATTTATAGCCGCATGCTGGGACTGGCCGGGCTTCCCAACCAGTTGCAGGATTTGCTTGCAGGAAATTCGGCGTCCTTCTGGTCGATCATGCTGCTCTACGTGCTTTTGATGCTGTTTTTGGGAACATTACTCGATACCGCATCCATCATTTTGATTGTTGTCCCGTTGTTCCTGCCTATGGCCGAAGCGCTGGATATGTCGCTGATCTGGTTTGGTATCATCACCGTGGTCGGCGCCGAAATCGGGCTTTTGACCCCGCCACTAGGCATATCCTGCTTCGTCATCAAATCGACGATCAATGACGACCGCATCTCGCTGAAAGACGTGTTTATGGGCGCGCTGCCCTTCGCCTTTGTAATGCTAATCGTTCTGTTCATTCTGATCGAGTTCCCGATCCTCAGCCTTGCCCTGATTTAAGGAGGCCAAGATGCGCTCTGTCACCAAAGACAATATCACCGATGTGTTCATGGGATACCTGTCCAAGGATACTGATCCGCGGATGCGTGAAATCATGGGGTCTCTGGTCAAGCACCTCCACGATTTCGCCCGTGAAACCAACCTGACGCATGACGAATGGCGCACGGGAATTGCATTTCTGGAGGAGTGCGCCGCTGTGGAAACCGAAGATAGGCATGAGTTTGTCTTGGCCTCGGACGTGTTGGGACTGTCATCGCTGGTGGATATGCTCCATTCAACTCCAGATGCCACAAGCTCGTCTGTTCTTGGGCCTTTTCACGTTTCTGGCGCACCGCCACTGCCATTCGGTGGTGATATGAAGCGTCACTACGGTGGGCCGGTTTTGCTGGCCGAGGGCGTTATCAGGGATGCCGAGGGTAATCCGATTGGCGGTGCAGAACTCGACATCTGGCAAACGGCGCCAAATGGAATGTATGCAAGCCAGGATGAAGAACAGGACACCTTTTCTTTTCATGGTCTGATGACCACTGGTGAGGACGGTAAGTATGCATTCACGACCGTCAAGCCAGTCGAATACACCGTGCCGTCAGACGGGCCTGTCGGGGACATCCTGCGCGCCTGCGGTCGCCATCCTTGGCGACCGTCGCACCTGCACTATATCGTTAAGGCACCCGGGCACCGATCCTTAGTTACCGAGATTTTCCCCGACGACGATCCTTACTTGGATCAGGATACGGTGTTTGGTGTTCGGGATGATCTGGTGATGACCTATGTTGAAAGGCCCGCTTCAGAATTCCCCGATGGCATGGAACTTTCCGGCAAGATCACTGAACCTTTCTTGCACGTAAAGTTTGATGTGAAGCTTGCCAGAGTTTGAATGCTATTGAGGGTGGTGCGGTGCTGAAACATACCTTAATTTTAGGTGCAACGCTTCTTTGTGGTACTGCCATCGCAGAAGAGCGACCGATCTTCGATGCGCATATTCATTATAGCCATGATGCTGTCAAACTGGTTCCTCCCGAACAAGTTGCCAAAATCCTTCGGGACGCAGGCGTGCGCAAAGCACTGGTTTCCAGCTCGGATGACAACGGTACCCAATTGCTGTTGGCCGCAGCGCCGGACATCGTTGTTCCGGCCCTTCGCCCCTATCGTCGCCGCGGTGAGATCAACACCTGGATGCACGATGAAACCGTAATCGACTATCTGGAAGAAAATCTGGCGAAGAACGAATACAAAGCCATCGGCGAATTTCACGCTTATGGTGATGATATCCAAACGCCGGTCATCCAGCATATGATCTCGCTGGCAAAAGAACGGAACCTAATTCTGCATCACCACGGCGATCGAGAGGCCGTTGAACTGATTTTTGAGGCCTGGCCCGAAGCTCGGGTATTGTGGGCCCACTCTGGCTTTGACGACCCGGCCAGTGTGACTGATGCCTTGGACACCTATCCAAGGCTTTGGGCCGATCTTGCGTTTCGCTCTGATATGGTCTCGCGGGGCCGTGTTGACCCAGATTGGAAGGCTGCGTTCGAAGCGCACCCGGATCGGTTTATGGTTGGTACGGATACGTTCGCTCCAGAGCGTTGGTACTACGTAGGCCCTCATGCTGATTTTTCACGGGAGTGGTTGGATTTGCTTCCGGACCAGATCGCAGACAACATCGCATACGCAAACGCAGAACGTTTGCTGGCATCAGAATGATCCGCTGGGTTGTCTGGTTTCTAGTATCATCGGGCGCGGCCGTTGCTTGTGAAACGGGAGGGCAACGCATGAGCTCGGAAACTCAAAACGCACCTAAGGTGCATGTGGCTGTCGACGAAATTCCATTGGCCCAACCGTTTTCTATTCTTCTGACAGTCTGTGATGATGTTGCAGTGAGTGAGGTGCGCGTCGATGCAATAATGCCTGCTCACCAACACGGGCTAAACTACGCCCCCAAAATTACCGCATTAGGCGATGGGGTGTTTCGTGCAGGTAACATGCTGTTTCACATGCCGGGGCTGTGGGAACTGCGAGTTGACGCCAACTTTGGCGGGCGATCGATATCCTACACTTCCGATGTCGTGCTAAAATGAAGGTTCTGGTGACGGCGGGGTTTGTAGTCCTAGCGGGGGCCGTTCGTGCCGAAGTCCTGTTGTCTGATGACGAAATTCAGCAAACGCTGTCCTTCGGACCATGGCCAATTTCGTTTCAGTCGGACCCAAGCAACAGGGTTTCAAGCGATACAAGAGCGATTGCGCTAGGAGCGGCCTTGTTCAACGATCCGGTGTTGTCAGCCGACAGCGCATTTTCTTGCGCAAGGTGTCATGACCCTGAACAGGCATTTACCACGTCCGATGCGCGTGCGCTCAGCCGTGTTCTGCTAGATCGAAACACTCCATCACTGCGGAACCTTGCCGGTCTCCGCTGGTATGGATGGGGCGGTAAGAGCGATAGCCTGTGGGCAGCCAGCTTGCATCCGATCATCGAAGAACAAGAGATGGCGCACAGTAAAGAAAGCCTAAAAACAGCTATCTCGGAAAGTACCTACATTAATGATTTCGAAGCCATATTTGGCGACATCCAGATTCAAGATCCAGAACTTGTGCTGGTGAACACTGCCAAAACGCTATCCGCTTACTTGGAAACATTGGCAACCGGCCGGACGCAATTTGACGATTTTCGCGATGCATTGGAGAACCAAGATTTAGCAGCCGCTGCGAACTACCCCGAAGCTGCCCAGCGAGGTCTTCAGCTGTTCATAGGGCGTGGAAACTGTGTTTTTTGCCACAATGGCCCGAGATTTTCCAACAATGAGTTCCATGACGCAGGCGTTCCATATTTTCTGAGCGAAACCGAGGTCGACGACGGGCGGTTCGGTGGATTGAACTTTTTGCTTTCAAATGCTTACACATTGGACGGCAACTGGAGCGACGATGCAGAAAAGCAAGGTGCATGGGTGGTTCGCAGTGTCCGCAGGAGCCACTCAGATTTTGGGACCTTTCGTACGCCAAGCCTACGGGGCGTGGCCGAAACCGCGCCTTATATGCATGACGGCAGCCTGATCGACTTGGATGCGGTGATCAGGCACTACAGCGAAATTGATACAGAAAGGTTGCACGCCGACGGTGAAGCCATTCTTTCGGAGTTGAACTTGTCTGAGCAGGAGATTGCAGACTTAACTGCATTTTTGGAGTCACTGTCCAAATCGCCTTAATACAGCGCTTGTGTTAACGGCTTGGAAATGGGCTATCTGGCTTGCGGCCATGGCGAACATTGCTGACCTTGGAATCTGTGCTTCATCACACCAAAAAAAAATATTCCCGTGTCTTGCCCGATTGTCGTGAACGATTGTGTCAGGCGGGGTGCGCGGCTTCACCGAGCGGTTTGAAAGATGAGTAGACCCAACCTCCCCGAAAGTGCATAAAAAAATGCATTATATTGCCTTTTCGCCTTCGGTCCGTTCAGGTGTAAAATTATGCAAATAGGTTCATTTGTGAGGCTCGAAAAACGACTTTGTTTCCTCTCTTGGGAGTTCACGAGCGAGATTGGGTAGCGAATTATTTTGGGTTTAGGTTCGGGCATAACTTTGCATTTCGAGTAGAACTTTGTACGCCGGCGTGGACGCTTGGAGCGCAAGGGCCACGGCAAAGCTCAGATTAGTGCAAGCAGCAGGCGCAGCGTTTGCGAGTGAGCGGAAAGCAGACATTCGCTGCGCTCAGTGCCAATGACCGCAATGCGGACAAAGCTGCCCATCGCGGCAGCGCAGCAAATGCACGCTGAGGGAGATCTGCCTGCAAAAAACCTCTGCATTCTGAAAAAAGTTGCATAGGTAGGCGTCATTTCTTTCAAAGGCAATGCAGACGTTTGGCCGCCAAAAAACAGCCCGTGTTTACAGCGTTTTCTTGATTAGCGCCTCGTATCTCAGCATGATCCCGTTATGGCGATTGAAATCGACAAATGGCTGGACGATCTCGAACTGGGACAATACTCAGACGCTTTTGCACGGCATGATATCGACGCGCGTGTACTACCATTACTGTCAAACGACGACCTTAAAGAGCTTGGGGTTAGTCTGGGCCACCGAAAAATCATCCTGGCAGCGGTTCAGGAATTGACTGGCCAAAAGCACTGGTATCTACCGCCACAAGCCGTAGACGCGGATGCAGGCGAAGTCGGCCGGGTCCCCATTTCGGATGAATCGCAAGGCGTGACCTTATCCGCAAGGAAGCCTGCTTCATTAGCGCTCGCAGAGAGGCGTCACTTAACAGTTTTGTTTGCTGATCTCGTCGCCTCGACTGAGTTGACTAACCGGTTTGATCCCGAAGACATGCGCGAACTGTTGCAGAGTTACCAGAATGCGGTTGCAGGTGCAGTTAGAGGGTATGGCGGCTACGTCTCGAAGTATTTGGGCGACGGTCTCTTGGTGTTTTTTGGCTGGCCGACAGCCTATGAAGATCATGCAGTTCGCGCTGTAAAGGCTGGTCTTGAGGCCGTTCGACGGGTCAGAGAGCTAAAAACACCTGACGGTGAGCCCTTGTCAGCCAGGTTAGGTATCGCGAGTGGGGAAGTGGTAGTTGGCGATACGATCGGTGAAAACACCTACGAAGAAGGAGCCATGACGGGGCCAATTGTCAATCTGGCAGCGCGGCTTCAGGAACACGCAGAACCTAACTCAGTTGTTTTATCTTCTGAGGAGACCGAAGAAACTTTGCATCGGCTATTTGAGTTTACGTCTCTTGGACAAACCGAACTGAAAGGTTTCAAAGAACCACGGACCCTTTTGTCTGTCGTATCAGAACACAGCGCGGAAAGCCGGTTTCGAGCTTCATACAGGGACGAAAGTGGCAGCGTCATGATTGGTCGCGACTACGAAAAAGGTATCCTTTTACAATCATGGCTGCGTGCGCAGAACAGTCAGGGAGAGGTTGTTCTGCTTGCCGGTGAAGCTGGGATCGGTAAATCGCGATTGGCAGAAGAGTTTCTCGCTAATGCTGTAATGACTAGCGAAGCTGATATTATCAGGCTGAACTGCTCTCCTTACCTTACCAGTAGCCCGTTCCACCCTGTCGCCCAGCGGATTTCTCAGGATGCCGGTGTGGGGACAGATTTTGATGACGACCAAATTCTCGACCTTGTCAAAAAAATGTTGGAAAGCCGAGAGGGCTTGGAATGGGAAAAAGTTCTGCCCGTCTTTGCCGCACTGGTTGCGCCTCACAGTGCTCTTGCCCGAAGCGTTCTCGATATGTCACCGCAGGAGCAACGTGACCTCACGATTCAGACGTTAATCCACACGGTTCAGGTGCGCGCAAGCACGCGTCCTGTTATTCTTTGTGTTGAGGACGCGCATTGGATTGATCCTTCCACCCAAGCTCTTTTGGATCGCTTCAAAGCAATTTGCGCAGATCTGCCTTTAATGATTTTGATTACCCACAGGCCTGGCTGGGAACTTGCCCATGATGACGGAGAAGCGCACGTACATACGCTCCAGCTGCGTCGGTTTGATACGACCCATGTCTCGAACCTAGTTCGCAATGTTACCGGAAAAGCACCCGACGATGCTCTGATTGCCACAATCATTGAGAAGACGGACGGCGTGCCTTTGTTCGTCGAGGAACTGGCCCGGGCGATTGTTGAGGCGGGTGAACACGGGCAAGTCCACATACCCGCTTCTTTGAAAGGCACACTGATGGCACGTCTTGACGCGGTCTCACCAGAGGCTAAACAAGTCGCGTTAACAGGAGCCGTCATTGGACGGGAGTTCGAGCCTAGCTTGCTGGCTTCCGCAATAGGTCTTGCGAGTGTGGAAATTCAATCTCGTATAGAAGAGCTGTCTCGAACGGGTTTGATCTTTGAAAGCGGGCACAATCGAGGGTATTTCGTTTTCCGTCATGCCCTTATTCGGGATACCGCCTATCAATCCATGCTGGGCTCAACCCGCAGACAACAACATGCAAACGTGGCCCGTGCTTTGATGCAGTTGCGGTCAGCAGAGATTGATAGGCGGCCCGAGTTGGTTGCCCGCCATCTTTCAGAGGCCGAAGAATGGCGTGCTGCGTTCGACAAATGGCAGAAGGCAACTGAAATGGCATTGGCGCGATCCGCCAGCCAAGAGGCGATGGTCAACGCCAGGGAAACACTCAAAGCGGCCGAAAATCTTGGATCTGATAACGGTGTCGAAACGATCAAAGCCAAAATCCTTATTGGTCGCAGCCATGACAGCCTGGGTCAGTTGCCGGAGGGGATAGCGGCCTTGAAAGAAGCCTCGGATGCCGCCCGTGGAATACACGATGTGGCGCTCGCCGCTGATGCAGCGAACCATTTTGCGGACTCCTGTATGATGTCGAGTAAGAGACACGGCGAAGCCATAGAGCTTTGTGATAGAGCTCTGAACGACCTTCCCGACGATGACGAAGTACGGCAGTGCAGATTGATGAGCCAACTTGCACGGGCATATATGTTTGTCGGTCAGTTTTCTGAAGGCGCACGCTATGGTCAGCAATCAATGGAACTGGCCGCGAAACTGGGGGACTATAAATCCCAATTCTCGGTGATGATGATGCATTTTGGGGCGCCATTCGTCGCGCGCAAAGGAAGAGAGGTACGTCATTGGCGTGAAAACCTTGATGCGATGCATCGAGCGGCCGAAAACCTAGGGAGTATTGATCAGGGTCGGGACCGGACACTTAGTCTTTTTGTCGGGGCCGAAATGGCCGACCGCGACTTGATGGATCATTCACTCGATCTGCTGACGGAGATTTCGGAAAAGGACAACCATCTGCAACTCTACTGGGTACAGAAACACGCACGCGCCATGGTTGCAATTATGGATGGCGATTTTGAGCAGGCAGAGATGCATGCCAACGAAGCCGTGAAAATCGGTCGTCAGACACACGGAGAACATGTTGAGGGCGTCTACGGTGTTCAGATGTTTACCATCCGCCGCGAACAAAACCGGCTGCACGAAGTTGCACCGGTGATCAAGAAGCTGATGACGGATAGCCCGGAAGACATTTCTTGGAAACCAGGATTTGGCCTTATTGCCGCCGAGTTGGGATACAAGGAACCAGCTGAACGCATACTGAATGAAATGGCAGAGAATGGCTTCGATCTTCCGCTTGATGCTATGTTTTCAACTACTTTGTCTTATCTTGCTGACATTTGTGTCGCAGTCGAGCATCTGGGACATGCTGAGACCCTCTATGACATGCTGACCCCATACGAAGAGCTGACGATCACCGCTGGGGCAACAACAGTTTGCGCCGGGGCGGCTGCAAGACGTCTGGGCAATCTGGCAGCGGTGCTGAAAAACTGGGACGCGGCAGAGAAGATGTTCCAAAAGGCCATCGAAATAGACACGCGCATGAAGTGCCCACCGTGGATTGCGCACAGCAAGGCAGCGTATGCTTCCGCGCTAAGGCAAAGGGGCCGCACGAAAGATTTGGAACTAGCGTTTCAACTGGAAGGGGAAGCGTTGGCAATTTCACAGCAATTTAGTATGGTTTCCCTTAAGTCAAAGCTCGAGGGAGTAGCTGTTTAAAGTCATTTACATGCTTGGGGGAGCATTATGCCAAGGTACATAATAGAGAGAAATTTTGCCGAGCAGTTGAACGTCAGCGACGACGACAAAATTCACATCAAAGAGATCAATGACGAAGTCGGGGTCGAGTGGATTTTCTCGTTCCTCAGCGCAGACAAGCGCAAAACATACTGCCTGTATGAGGCCCCCGACGAGGAAAGTCTTAGAAAGGCGGCCGAGCGCCTTAACATCCCAGCCGATGTCATTACACCCGTGGATCAGATAGATCCCGGAATTTTCGCCTGAATATTCGCAGTTCAAAAACCTAATCCGAGGCGATTTATCTGCGGGACAACGCATCGGAAGTCACAACTACATGAGGCAGCCGCGCAAGAAGCCTGACCTGAAAACAGGGAGGCCTATGCATGTACGACATAAAAACACTCGACGGAATCACGGCAACTGTGAGTCAAGACGCTTTGGATGCGCTTAATTCCTCGCTTCGCGGCGGCGTCTACTTACAGGGCACTCCGGAATATGAAGGCGCAAGAACAACATGGAACAGCATGTTCGAACGTCACCCTGGGTTCGTGATCCGCGCGATGGGGGCGAGCGACGTACAGAAAGCTGTAAACTTTGTTAGAGACGCCAGCCTCATAATGTCAATCCGATCAGGTGGGCATCAAATTGCAGGTCACGCTGTTGCAGACGAGACGGTATTACTCGATCTGTCCCAGATGCAATCGGTACACGTAGACCCTGTCAACAAGACTTCTAGGGTTGCACCGGGTGCATTGCTTGGCGATGTAGATCGCGAAACTCAGGCTCATGGGCTTGCTGTCCCTGTCGGCATCAATTCGACAACTGGAATCGCTGGCCTGACTCTTGGTGGCGGCTTTGGGTGGACGACGCGGAAATTCGGAATGACGATCGACAATCTTCTGTCGGCAGAAGTTGTGACGGCAGATGGGACGATTGTCACCGCCTCGCCCACAAGCCATCCGGAACTTTTCTGGGCCATCCGCGGTGGAGGCGGCAATTTCGGCGTCGTGACCTCATTCGAGTTCCAGTTGCATGATCTTGGGCCCGATGTTCTGTCCGGCCTGATCGTTCACCCGATCGAAAAGGCGCCAGAGCTGCTTGCAGAATTCGCAGCCATTGCAGATGATTCACCCGATGAGCTGACCGTCTGGAGCGTGATGCGAAAAGCTCCTCCTCTCCCGTTCCTACCAGAAGAGTGGCATGGGAGAGAGGTGCTGATTTTTGCGGCTTGCTACAGTGGTCCTATAGGCGATGGTGAAAAAGCCATGTCGGGTTTGCGCGCGCTAGGAGAACCGATTGCCGACGTCATCTCACCTCACAAGTTTGTAGACTGGCAAGCAGCATTCGACCCTTTGCTTACACCGGGCGCTCGGAACTATTGGAAAAGCCATGATTTCGACGCGCTTTCGTCGGAAGTAATCACTGGTCTTCTCGAGGCGGTTTCCAGCCTTCCCGACCCTGCTTGCGAAGTTTTTATTGCGCACGTAGGTGGCGCAATGGCGCGTATTGAACCCGACTCAACAGCTTATCCGCAACGATCAGCGCACTTCATAATGAATGTTCACACACGTTGGGAAGACCCGAGCAAGGATAGTGAGTGCATTGCGTGGGCGCGGGGACTTTATGATCAGATGCGGCCTCATGCGACCGGTAGCGCGTATGTAAACTTTATGCCCGAAGACGAAGCGGAACATATGGCTGGTGCGTACGGCCTAAACAGCGGGAAGCTTTCGAAAATAAAGGGCAGCTATGATCCAAAAAATCTGTTCAGGATTAATCACAACATAGCGCCTGAGTAGGGCCATCCGATTTGGAAAGACTGATTTATACGACGTCTAGAGCTTATGCTTGATATTTGACGACAAATATTTGGTCGCGCTGAGCAGCCTCATCTGACTGGTCCAAGTTGATTGTTAGTGCATCATCGGCCTCTGATCCATCGGGATGATGGTTTCA
>NZ_JBXWNI010000005.1:0-282045 GCF_059610285.1 Ruegeria sp. YTSA072
TCCAGCGCAACACCCGACAGCTTTTCGTTCAGCGTCGCGGTCGATTTGAAAGCACCTTCCAGAGCGGTGGTGTCAACAGGGAACGCGCCCATAACGTCTTTCAGGGTCGCGGTGAAGTCTTGCGTCTTTGCCATGTCTAAAATCCTTTTGCCGAACCGAGCCCACCCCGGTTTTCATCAGCTTGAGGACAATATGGATGCCGCAATGCAGCATTGCAAGATTTTTTTTGCTGCATTGCGGCATAATTCTGCAAGGCGCATTGAAATCAAATAGTTGCCTTGACCCGCACATAGGTCCCAGGCGCCGGGGCCAGGACAGGATGGGCCGAATCGCCAGTCGCACGCGCGGGCACCTGTTTACCCGACCGCTTCTTTAACCAAGCCTCCCACCGGGGCCACCAGGAGCCTTCGTGATACGTGGCCTCTTTCAACCAGGTCTCCGGATCTGCCTTCAGGTCGGTGTTGGTATAGTGACCGTATTTCTTTTTGCTGGGCGGGTTCACGATGCCCGCAATATGCCCCGACTCCGAGACGATGAAGGTCTTCGACCGCGACCCCATCTGCTGCACACCGCGATAACACGCCTTCCACGCCGCGATGTGATCGGTCTCGCAGGTGATCGCCATCAGAGGCACGTCTACGTCGTGCACGTGCAGCTTATGCCCCAGCAACTCGAACCCGTCGGTGACGAAGTCATTGCGCTGACACAGGCCGCGCAAGTACTGCACCGCCATGCGGCCCGGCAGATTGGCCCCGTCCCCGTTCCAGAACAGCAGATCAAACGCGGGCGGCGTTTCGCCCATCATATAGCTGCGGATCGCAGGCCCATAAATCAGGTCCTTGGAGCGCAGAAATGACATCGTGCGCCCGATGATCCACGCTTTTAGTACACCGTCATCCGAGATCTGATCCTCGATCCCGTCCACAAAGTCGTTCTGCAGGAAGGGCGTGAACTCTCCCTGGTCTCCAAAGTCGGTCAGGGCCGTGAAGAACGTGGCCGACTTAATCGACTTGTCGCCGCGTTGCTTGAGCAGCGACAGCGTCAGGCTGAGCGTGGTGCCCGCGATGCAGTAACCGACAGCGTTGACCTGTTTGACCTTGCAGATCGATTTGACCTCTTCGATCGCGGTCAGGAATCCGTCCTGGATATAATCCTCCATGCCGATATCGGCATGGGATTCATCGGCGTTCACCCAGCTGACCACAAACAGGGTATAACCCTGCTCGGTCACCCATTTGATCAGGCTATTCTGCGCCTTAAGATCCAGAATGTAGAACTTGTTGATCCACGGCGGGAACAGCACCAGCGGCGTTTCATGCACCGTCTCGGTCGCCGGTTTGTATTGGATCAGCTCCATCAACCGGTTGCGATAGACCACATCCCCGGGCGTCGTCGCGATATTGCCGCCCACCTCAAAGGCGCTGTCATCGGCCAGCTTCACAACCATCTCGCCATCATTGGCCTCGAGATCGGCCACCAGGTTTTCCAGACCCTGGATCAGTGACTGACCTTCCGTCTCAACCGCCTTTTCCAGCGCATCCGGGTTGGTCGCCAGAAAGTTAGTCGGAGACATCATGTCGATGATCTGCTGCGAGAAGAACGCCAGCCGTTGCTTGTCCTTCAATTCCAGATCCTCGACCGAGGCAACCGCCTGCGAAATCGCTTCGGCATTTGTCTGATACTGCTGACGGATGAATTTAAAATACGGGTTGGTCTCCCACAAGGGGTTGGAAAACCGCTTGTCCCGGGGTCCGGATGCGGCCTCTTCTGCCTCGCTGCCCACCAGCGCCTGCTGCGCCTCGGCAAAGTTCATAACAGACTGACCCCAGAACTCGATCTGCTGCTCCATAAGCCGCGCAGGATTTTGCATCGCTTCAGCCCAATACGCCGATGCTGCCTTTGCATAAAGCTCTTGATTCGGACCGTCCAAAGCAGGGTTATGACCCTTCTTTCCCGACATCGCATCAACAAGCCGCTTCGAAAGCTCCTCCACCTTGTCCATATTTTCTTTAAGCCTCTCAAGGTGTTCCGGGGATAGCTCCGGTGTCTGGTGTTCACTTGTTGTCATTTTAACAATTCCCCCTTAACCTCGCTGCTACGCAGAATAATCGTCGTGGGCTTGGGGAGCAAAGCGACGAATGGTCCGACACTCACACCGGCAGCCAGGAGGCCCCCTATATGCGCTACATGATGACCTACGACCTTATGGAAACCATGCGCAACACGAACCAATGGATGGGGGCAACAGCCAGTGCTATGGCGTCTTACCCACTGTTCTCCATGATCCCCAACCCAGCGTTCAGCATGATGGCCGCATGGGGCGAAGTGACCGAGCGCACGTTTCAGCGCATGATCGCAAAGCCGGACTGGGGTATTCGAACGTTCACGTGTGAGGATGGCAAAGACCACCTTGTTGATATTGTTCCCGTAATGGAGCGCCCATTTGGCGACCTGATACATATTCGCGTCAACGGACGGGAAGAACAACCCCGTAAGGTACTGTTGGTTGCACCTATGTCGGGGCACTACGCGACTTTGTTGCGCTCGACAGTCAAGAGCCTGCTGGTCAATTGCGAGGTTTACGTAACCGATTGGCATAATGCGCGTGATATTCCCGTTTCCGAAGGCAAGTTCGATGTCGAGGATTACACGCTGTATCTTGTCGATTTTATGAAGGAACTGGGCTCGGACACTCATGTTGTTGCCGTTTGCCAGCCCGCTCCTCTGACGCTTGCCGCAACCGCTTATCTGGCCGAGGTCGAGCCCAAGGCCCAGCCCAACACATTGACCCTGATCGGTGGTCCGGTTGACCCTGATGCAACCCCGACCGACGTAACCGATTTCGGCCGTCGTGTGACCATGGGACAGCTGGAAGAAACCATGATCCAGCGCGTCGGCTTCAAATACAAAGGCGTCGGCCGCATGGTATACCCAGGCTTGCTGCAATTGGCGTCTTTCATGTCGATGAACGGAGATCGCCACTCCAAAGCGTTCACCGATCAGATCCAGCGCGTGATGCGAGGCGAAGCGTCCGATCACGATGCGCATAACCGCTTTTACGATGAATACCTGGCGGTCATGGACATGCCCGCCGAGTTTTACCTTTCCACGGTCGAGCGCGTGTTCAAAGACCGCGAGATCGCCCGCAATGAGTTCGTTGTCGCAGGCCACAAGGTCGATATCGGGAAAATCACCGATGTTGCGGTCAAAACGGTTGAAGGCGCAAATGATGATATCTCGGCGCCCGGCCAGTGTATTGCCGCGCTTGAACTCTGCACCGGTTTGCCGGATGCAAAAAAGGCAAGCCACGTCGAACCCGGCGCGGGTCACTATGGCATTTTTGCAGGCCGCAGCTGGCGGGATAACATCCGGCCGCTTGTGATTGACTTCATGAATGCAAATACGCGCAAACCAAAGCGTCGCGCCGCAAACAAAAACAAAGTGGCTTAAAAATCATGAGCGGGAAAGTGGCGAAAGACATCCCATTTTCCTGCTCTTGCGGTTCCCTACATGGACGGATCAGCGCCGCAGGCGTGAAACACGGCACACATGTCGTGTGCTACTGTCACGATTGCCGCGCGGCTCAGTTGTATTTTGGGCAACCCGATCCTGCCCCCGGTCCTGTTGAAATCCTGCAGATGCTTCCGGAAGAGATCCTTTTCGACGGCGGTGCCGAGCATCTCGCGCTGATGCAACTGAGCCCCAAAGGGATGATGCGCTGGTATGCCAGTTGCTGCAATGCGCCACTGGCGACCACACCAACAACGCCGAAGTTCCCATTCGCAGGTTTTATCGTTAAACGTATCCCCGACCCAAGTGGTTTGGGGCCGATCACCACGCGCGGGTTTATTCCCAAAGGCCACGGCAAACAGACCCATGAAAAGATTGGGTCGGCCGTTTACGGGCTGGCGATCCGCGTCGCGAAATCGCGGATGTCAGGCAGTTGGAAGAACACACCCTTCTTCGACCCAGGTACCTTCGACCCGGTTGTCGAGCCTGTGATCCTCAGCAAATCCGACCGTGCAGCCCTTTACCCATAAGTGGTTCGCGCAGGCATGTTTAACCAGTTCTCAAGTGCTTCATTGACAACCTGAGGCGCTTCGAGCGTTGGCAAATGCCCCGCGTCCTCAACCACATTTAGTTCCGAATTTGGGATCAGATCTGCCATAAATGCGTGCTTTCTTACTGGTGTCAGCAGGTCATGCGCCCCACACAAGACCAGCGTGGGAACCTTGATCATTCGCAGCACACCTTGCTGATCCGGACGCCGCTGCAAAGCGCGCATCTGGCGTTCGAACACATCTGCCCCCTGATCCAATGCCATGGCAGTCACGTCACTCAGAATGGGAACGCGCCTTGGCCCAGGGGCCAACGTATCTGACCCAAGGATCTTTCGCATAACCTCTTCAAGCCGCCCGGCCTTGGCACCAACCATATACTCTTCTCGTGTCGCCGCGATCTGCGGCGTGTCGGACTGCGCATCGGTGGCCATAAGGCACAGGCGCGAAATCCGATCGGGTGCGCGACGAATAAGTTCAAGAGCCACCACACCACCCATACTAAACCCCGAAAGCGCAAAGCGGTGTGGCAGTTGATCCAAAAGGCCCGAGGCGATCTCTTCAATCCGCTCGCCCAGCGAAACCGGCGCAACCGTGACCGCACGCTGACGGGAAAAGTGCGCGATCTGAGGGGCGAATACCCTAGAATCGCACATCAATCCGGGCAATAGAACCAGCGGCTCGATCAATCGCGGCCTCCTTCGTCTCAGCTTCTTGAGTGGCTTTGTTTTTTAACAGGATGAGAGTTTTTTTCGGCCTGAGCAAGTTAAACTTCACGGATAGGCAATACCGCGAAACGTGGGGAAATCCGCATAGCGCTTTTGACGAGTCTTCAGGTCTTCGCCCGGATTTTCGCCCGCACGCAACAGGCTCCCGCGCGGGGCGATGTAGCTGTCGATACGCCTTAGGGGAATTGGCCGCCACACCAGATTGAAAGCACAGAGTTTTGGGAAAAACCAAATCTCGGAATATTCCAGATGATCGTGCATCCACCACGCCAGATCGCGCCAATCCCGGCCTTCCGCGTAACGATCCGCGAACCACGGAATGACAATCGACGCCCCGGCAATCCGATCATCGCCGGTGCCCCAATCCCAGATATGGCACTCCAGTGGATTATCGTTTCGGGCGCAGTTCAGCCGGTTTTCATTGCCAAATTGATTCAACGACGGCGATCGGTAACCGGAACGGACTGCCACGCGTCCGAACGTCTCTTCTAAAGGGTCCAGCAACGTCTGGCAAAAGGCTCGGCCGGTTTCGATGGCAAGATCAGGATTGTCGGGAAGATTTTGTTTTTCATGGAAATTTCCAATCTCGGAATACAAGAAATCACGCATGAAAAAATGCCGGGACAGGCGCACGCGGCCAAGGTTTTCAAGGCTCCACATGCTACCCGGCTTACGCATCACCCGTACCCGTTCCAACGAAACGCCCCATCAGGCGCCAGAGGTGAGAACGGGTTGAAAGCGACCTCCCATATCGTCCCCTCGGGTGCGCGGAAATAACCGTGATGCCCGCCCCAGAACACATCCGAGGCCGGTTTAAGAACCTCGGCACCAGCGGCTTGAACCTTGCTTAAAACCAGCGCGACATCTTCCTTTGACCGGCAGTTATAGCTAAGCGTCAGCGCCCCACGGCCCAAGGTGCCCACGTCAACACCAATCTCATCGGCAAGTGCCGGCAGAGGATACAGCCCCAGCGTCTGCCCGATCAGATCAAAGGCAATCACACCGTCCGGGCTGTCGACACGTTTCCAGCCGATCTTTTCATAGAATGCAGCGGCGGTTTCAGGGTCTTCCACCCCGACAGTGATTAGGCTGACGCGCTGTTCCATCATTCGATCCCTTGCTCTTTCAACCATGCCAGAATTCCAGCGACGGCGGCATCGGTCTGTCCCGGAGACATCAAACGTCCGGCAATGACATGGGACGATGGGTCATCGCCCGGCCCCATCGTAACCGTCTGAACACTAGCAGGTCCGCCCCAAGCTTCGGCCACCTTGTGGGTCAGGTCCGGGCGCACAACCTGATCATCGTCCGAGAACCAAAACAACGCCGGGACACGCGCCTGCGAGAAGTCCATGGCATAAACAGTCTCAACCAAGGCGGTCATAGGCACAACTGCCTCCCACGGATAAACCGACGACCAGTACTTGTTCTTCTCGGGATCCGGGCCAGAGACGTCCCGCTCTTCCCCCATGATCAATGGCAACCAGCTCCGCGCCCATGGAAGGCCCGGTATCCAGGCGCCGGGCGTGTTCACACCGAAATTCGGAGAGACAAAGACCAGCCCTGCAACGTTTTTCATCAGCGCGTCGTCCAAAGCCGCTGCTGCAGCCAATGTTCCTCCGGTCGAGGTTGAAATCACGACGACCTGATCGCCCACTGCACGAGCGGCGGCCAACCCTTCGGCCATATCCTGCATCCAGCCCGAGGCGGTGCCTTCGGCCATCGCCTCCCCGCCGCGCCCATGACCCTGCAAGCGGGTGTAGACCAGATTGGCCCCCAGCGCATCGGCGACCATGTCCGGGACAGGGCGAATTTCCTCCAACGAGGCGGAAAACCCATGCAAATACAATATGGAAACCGGGGTGCGCTGCTCCTTGAACCCGTCTTGCCAGACAACCCGTTTCTCGACACCGGGTGTGATGTCATTGAAAGTGGACTCAACACTTTCGAAATATACCTGCACCCCCTCACCAAACTTGCGTGGCTCGAACGTCGGGTTCAGGTTCACCTCTTCGCGCGGACCGAACCAATAGATCAATGCTCCGGCTGCAATCAGCACAAAAAGAACGCGACCGATGACTTTGCCGAACACCCGGATCATTGCACGCCCATCACTTCAAGCACGGCGTTTTCGATGATCTCAAGGCATGCCCCGTCCGAGAACCTGTGGTCAGCGTCCTTGACCAAAAGCAGGCGCATGTCAGGTCCCGTGGCGTGGTCCAATAGACGCATTGCGGTTGCACGGGAAACCGCCGTATCTGCAGTCCCCTGCAGAAAACGAACCGGAAAAGGAAGGTTCATTCCATCCCGCAAAACCAGCTGTTGTCTTCCATCCTCGATCATACGCTTTGTGATGATGTAGGGCTCCATATAGTCCGAGGGTAACTCGACATAGCCTTCAGTCTCCAACACCTGTTTTTGCGTGTCAGTGAATGATGCCCAATACCCGTCCTCGGTAAAGTCCGGGGCCGCGGCGATTGTAACCATGCCCGCAATCCGGTCCGGTATCGCTTTTGCCAGCAAAAGCGCCTGCCAGCCGCCCATCGACGATCCGACAACAAGCAGCGGCCCCACAGTCAGTTCCTCCACGGCAGCCAAGGTATCCTCATGCCAGTCACTGATGCAGCCGCCTTCGAACTTGCCAGAACTTTCGCCGTGGCCGGAATAGTCGAACCGCAGGAACGCCTGACCACGCGCCTTGGCCCAGGCCTCAAGATGGACGGCCTTGGTACCTTCCATGTCGGACTTGAGCCCGCCGAGAAACACAATGGTCGGCCCCGTGCCCTCACTCTTGTGATACGCCAACCGCCGCCCCTGCGCGGTGTTCAGAAAATCCGTCGCTGCCATGTCGCCCTCTTTCTCTTTGCCGATCATCATGCACGGCTGTCTCCGGGCCGCAATTGTCGAATTTCGACCTCTCGCAGCGTCAGGTCGGGTACAGTTCCGCGCTTGACAGGTCATGCTGCACCTGCCAAATGGATCGAACAAACATAACCCGCAACCGGGCGTTCAGTGGGCGCCAAACCGACGAGGAGAGCCGATATGGCCCTGGACTCACAGTCAGTCTCCCTTACTTTTCCCGATGGCAATGCACGATCCTATGACGCAGGCGTAACGCCAGCTCAGGTCGCTGCTGATATCTCGAACTCATTGGCCAAAAAGGCCATCTCGGCCACCGTGAACGGCCAACACTGGGACCTGCAGTGGCCCATCGAAGCGGACGCACAGATCGCCATCCACACCATGAAGGATGAGGAACAAGCCAACGAGCTGATCCGTCACGATCTGGCACATGTGATGGCGCGCGCGGTGCAGGAAATCTGGCCCGCAACCAAGGTCACCATCGGCCCCGTTATCGACAACGGCTGGTACTATGATTTCGACCGGGAAGAACCGTTCACGCCCGAAGATCTCGGCCTCATCGAGAAAAAGATGAAGGAGATCATCAACAAGCGCGATCCCGTCACCACCGAAATCTGGGACCGTCAGCGCGCAATCGAATTCTACAAGGCCAATAACGAGCCTTACAAAGTCGAGCTGATCGAGGCCATCCCGGGTAACGAACCGCTTCGCATGTACTGGCATGGTCACTGGCAGGATCTGTGCCGCGGCCCGCATTTGCAGCACACCGGCCAGTTGCCGGGCGACGCCTTCAAGCTGATGAGCATTGCTGGCGCATATTGGCGCGGTGATAGCGACCGCGCGATGCTGCAGCGCATTTACGGCGTGGCCTTCACCGGTAAGGAAAAGCTCAAAGCGCACCTGCATATGCTGGAAGAGGCTGCCAAGCGTGACCACCGCAAGCTGGGCCGCGAGATGAACCTGTTCCACATGCAGGAAGAAGCGCCGGGCCAGATCTTCTGGCACCCGAACGGCTGGAAAATCTACACCACCCTGCAGGACTATATGCGCCGGATGCAGGAACGCGATGGTTATGTCGAGGTGAACACGCCGCAGGTCGTAGACCGCAAACTGTGGGAAGCGTCTGGCCATTGGGACAAGTACCAGGAAAACATGTTCATCGTCGAAGTCGACGAAGAACACGCCCGCGAAAAGGCGATCAATGCGCTGAAACCGATGAATTGCCCGTGCCACGTGCAAGTGTTCAATCAGGGCCTGAAGTCCTATCGCGACCTGCCCCTGCGTATGGCGGAGTTTGGATCATGCGCCCGGTACGAACCCTCGGGCGCTTTGCATGGGATCATGCGGGTCCGCGGTTTCACGCAGGACGATGGCCATATCTTCTGCGCCGAGGAACAGATCGAATCTGAGACCGCCAAGTTTATCGCGTTCCTGTCCAAGGTCTATGCCGACTTAGGGTTTCATGACTGGACCATCAAACTGTCGACTCGCCCGGAAAAGCGGATCGGATCGGATGAAAGCTGGGATCTGGTCGAAAAGGCGCTGGGTGATGCCTGTAAGGCAGCGGGCTATGAGTATGAGGTTCTGGAAGGCGAAGGCGCGTTCTATGGCCCCAAGCTGGAATTCACTCTGACTGACGCGATCGGTCGGACATGGCAGTGCGGCACCCTGCAAGTTGATCCCAACTTGCCCGAACGTTTGGATGCCAACTTTATCGGAGCCGATGGCGCAAAGCATCGTCCGTTCATGCTGCACCGGGCAACCCTGGGCTCGTTCGAACGCTTCATCGGTATCCTGATCGAGGAACACGCTGGTAAGCTGCCGTTCTGGCTGGCACCGCGTCAGGTGGTTGTCGCCTCGATCACGTCCGAGGCGGATGACTATGTTTTGGAAGTTGTCGAAACGCTCAAGGCCGCTGGCGTGCGGGCCGAGGCGGATATTCGCAACGAAAAGATCAACTACAAGGTTCGTGAGCACTCGGTCGGCAAGGTGCCGATCATTCTGGCGGTCGGGCACCGCGAAGTTGAAGAGCGTACCGTAAGTGTGCGCCGCCTTGGCGAAAAACAGACACAAGTTCAATCTCTTGAGGCTGTAACAAAAGAGCTGTCATTGGCCGCGACGCCGCCTGATCTTCTGTAACATTCGGCGACAAATTGCCCGAAATCCGACCCCAATTTCGGGGTCGGATTGAAACATTTTCCATTTTTCATTTCAAAAACAGTTTGTTAACCTTCAAGAGGGCATTACGCTCTTTGACGGGGTTGTGAGACACGGGCTCGTGAATTCACCTGCTCCGATTTAGCTACTACCTTTGTCATTGTCACAAGAAGACATACGCAGTCATCAAAAGGGATTACCGAGATGTCGAACACAGCAAAAACCCTGGTTATCGCAAGCGCAGTTGCAGCAGCCGTATCCGGCGTCGCCACAACCGCCTCCGCACAAGCCAAAGAGAAATGCTATGGCGTTTCGCTGGCCGGTCAGAACGACTGTGCCGCTGGCCCCGGCACCACCTGCGCGGGCACCTCGACCGTTGACTATCAGGGCAATGCCTGGACTCTGGTCGACGCTGGAACCTGCGCCGATATCGAACTGCCCAAGTCGGCAGATGGTGCAGCGCGAGAAGGTTCGCTGGAACCGCTGGAGCGCGACCTGCCGGCATAAGCCCAAGCATCTGAGAATCGGAGGGGCGGGCCCTATCGCCCGCCTCTTTTCGTGACCGGAGGATTTGCACATGCTGGATAGTTCACTTCGATCGAACAGGCTGCCCGCGGCACCGGGCGTCGGGTATAAACCCCAGCATTACGACCAGATTCTGGACCATGCGCATCCGGTCAGCTGGCTTGAGATCCATGCCGAAAACTACATGGGTGATGGCGGCAGGCCGCTGGCTCAATTGCGCCACCTCTCTGAAAAATTCCCCATTTCCGTACACGGCGTCGGCCTCTCGATCGGTGGAGAAGGCCCCTTGGACCCCGATCACCTGGCGCGCCTGAAACACTTGGTGGGGTGGCTGAATCCGGCCAGCTTTTCCGAGCATCTGGCCTGGTCGACCCATGACAGTCATTTCCTGAACGATCTACTGCCCCTGCCCTACACGGACGAAACGCTGGAGCAAATCTGCGCACATATAGACCAGGTTCAGGAAACCGTGGGGCGGCAAATGCTACTGGAAAACCCGTCCAGCTATTTGGCTTTTGAAGAAAGTACATGGTCCGAGCCTGACTTCCTGCGGGAAATCGCACGTCGGACTGGATGTGGTCTTTTACTGGACGTGAACAATGTCTTCGTGTCGGCCACCAACCTGGACTTCTCGCCGCAGGGCTACATCGACGCCTACCCGCTGGGCAACGTCCACGAGATACACCTAGGCGGTCATGACGAAGATGAAGACGACCATGGTCGTCCCTTGCTGATCGACAGCCACGGTCGCGAAGTCGTTGATCCCGTGTGGACTTTGCTGGACTACGCGTTGGACCGTTCCGGTCCGAAACCCGTACTGATTGAATGGGATACGGACGTACCCGACTGGTCCGTTCTTCGGGCTGAAGCAGATCGGGCGCAGGCGGCACTGGACCGCATCCCAGCATGAGCGTTTCGCAAACCACGTTCCGCGCAGCCCTGCTTGACCCGTCGGCGGCCGTTCCGGACGGTTTGTGGGATGCCGCAGAACGCCCTGCCGGGCGACGGTTCAGCGTTTACCGCAACAACGTGGCTGTTTCGCTGACCGAAGCGATGCATCAAGCCTTTCCCGTGATCGCACGGCTGTTAGGCGCGCAGAACATGGATGGGCTTGCCGGGCTTTTCCTGCGCAAACACCCCCCGTCTTCACCGCTGATGATGTTTTACGGTGAGGATTTTCCGGAGTTCCTTGCCGGGATGGAGCAGCTGTCGCACCTTGGCTACCTTGCCGACGTCGCGCGTCTGGAACTGGCGCTGCGCCGGTCCTACCACTCTGCTGACAGCCAACCGGCACCGCCTGATGCGCTGGCCATCCCACCGGAAGAGATCGTTCTGGCGAAGCTGGAATTTGCGCCATCCATGAAGGTTCTTCGGTCAGATTGGCCGCTGTTTTCGATCTGGCGCTTCAATTCAGAAGACGGTGCACCAAAACCTGCCCCCGGGTCCGAAGATATCCTTATCACCCGGCCCGAATTCGACCCGGCCCCGCATTTTCTGCCCAAAGGCGGAGCGGACTGGATCGCGCACGTTCAGGCCGGACTTACCATTGGCGAGGCATTTGAACAAACCTCTGCCGAATTCCCCGAATTTGACCTTGGGGCCACTCTGGCGCTGCTTTTGCAGGGCGGCGCAATAACCTCTGTGACTATCGAAAGGCTGGCAACATGACTGCCCTGATCTCATTGCACAACAATACCCTGGGAAGGTTGGAATTGACCTCTGGCTGGTTGACACCGACCCTGGCGCGGGTCGTGTTCATCGCGGTTCTGCTGTTCTATTTCTGGAATTCAGCAATGACAAAAATCGACGGTTCGATATTCTCGCCGTCTGCAGGCGCGTTTGGTCAGATCTTTCCAAAAGCGGCTGAAGCCGCCTTGTACGATATTTCTCAGCTGACCATTGTCCAGCGTATCGTGATTTTCCTGGGTACCGTTGCAGAGTTCGTTCTGCCCGCGCTGCTGCTGGTTGGCCTGCTTACACGCCTGGCAGCATTGGGCATGATCGGTTTTATCTGGGTTCAGACCGCCACTGACGTTACCGGGCACGGCGTGAAACTTGGCAGCCTGTTCGACAATGCGATCTCATTGATAGACCAACGCATGATGTGGACTTTCCTGTTCCTCGTCATCGTCATTAATGGCGCAGGTCCGCTCTCGGCCGACCGAATCCTGCGCATTAAGTGAACTAGAAATGTGCCTTGGGCTCGTCCGGCTTTCCCGCGGCCAGCCCAAGGATGCCCGCCACGGCGGCAAAGGCCACCGGGAACATCGTAAAGACGTTGAAACCAAACGCGAAATACATCCCGACGGCTGAGATCAGCAGCAATATTCCACCAATCAGAGCCCGCGCATGGGCCATTGCGCCCCCCGCGATGGCCAGCAAAGGTGCAATAATGGAAGCAGTCTGGATGAACTGTGCGTTGTCCACTTGTTCAGCAAGGCCTTCGATCTCACCGTAATGGTCTATGAATTCGATATAGCCATAGCCAAAAAAGCCAACAATCATTCCGATCAAACCGGCAATGACGCCCAAAATCATTGATGCGTTGCGCATTTAAACCCTCATAATTACGTCAGACACATAAGCGCCCAATCAGGCAACGCCAAGACTTGCCTTGGTTTTTGCGGTCCAGCCCAACAACAACGTACCGTCATCTTCAATCAAGGGGCGCTTCATCAAAGTCGGGTGTTCCTTCAGTAGCTCCAAAGGTGGTCGCGTGCGTTGTTCCGCGTCCAATCCACGCCAAGTTGTTGACCGGGTATTGAGCAAAGCTTCGCCCAACGTATCAAACGCCTCTGTCAGGACAGAATCGGGAACACCTTGCGTCCGAATGTCTACAAATTCTATATTTTCGATTTCTTTCAATGCCTTACGGCACGTATCGCAATTTTTCAGGCCATATAGACGCATTTTGGGACCGTTCCTGTACTAGTATGAATTTTGGGCATTTTTGCCTGCTGCTTCCAGTAATTCTTGATTTTTTACTTCACCGTGCAATGTTGAAAAAGACGAAACACACAATTCGGGCCGCGTCGTGTGGGCGAAGCGGTGATGTGTTGTGGTTACGTCAACCACTGCCCCCACCAATTTGTGGGACAACGTGTAAGTAGAAGGAGACACGGGAAATGCCAACTGGCACCGTGAAATGGTTTAATACCACGAAAGGCTATGGGTTTATTGCCCCTGACGAAGGTGGCAAGGACGTTTTTGTTCATATCTCGGCCGTAGAACGGTCCGGTCTGACCGGACTCGCTGACAATCAGAAAGTCTCGTATGAGTTGGAAGACGGACGCGACGGCCGCCAAATGGCCTCTGATTTGAAGCCGTTATAAAACACCCCGTCATCTGCGGGTACTAAAAGCAGGCCAACGGCCAATTTCCGGCCGTTGTCCATTCTCAAGGGTTTGAAACCTTAACCTTGCGTCGGTTTGGAATCGGCATGAGTGTTTTCGTTTTCGCCGAAAACCACGATTTCCGAGCGTTCACAACATCACACTGATGACTGATGTCATGAGCCGCTCGAAATGGCATCATGACATCAAAAGAAAGAATCTTGTCGGTTTTAACCCTCGCGAATGACTGCCTCGAACTCGCGCCATTCCCGTGTTGTCATGCCCGAGTTTTCCTGCGTCACGGCTTCGCCGGCCAACATGCGACGCAGGCTATCAACCATCTGCGCCGAAAGGTTGACCGCGCCCAAACGGTAATCTTCGAACGCTTTATACGCGAAGGGCACCCAGTCGGCGACGATCTTGCACATCATGTCGGCGTAAACGCGGATTTCGTACTGAGCATGTGGATCGGCCCGCAAGCGCAGGAAATGGAACAGGTTGTGCAGATCCACCTTCCAGTACCACTGCGTGTAGATATTCGCAGGCAGGTTCATGCGCGCCAGTTCTCGCGCCAGCCCCTGCTGACCATCCTGGTTGATCATCGCTTCATAATTGTCGTAGCACCGCGCGCTATCGGCCTTGAGCATCTCAAGAACGCGGGCCGCCTCTTCCCCTTGCAGAGCGTCTCCCCGGCCCTGATTGTTCACTTCAGACTGCGCGGCCACGTGGTCCGGCGCGGGGATATAGAACTCGCGGTCCAGAATCGAATAGCGGGCCGAGTATTCGTTCACGTTCGCGGTGCGGTGACGAATCCACTGACGGGCTACAAAGACCGGCAATTTGACGTGCAGCTTGATTTCGCACATCTCGAACGGGGTCGAGTGCCAGTGCCGCATCAGATAGCGGATCAGCCCCTCGTCATTCTGCACCGATTTGGTGCCTTTGCCGTAAGATACGCGTGCCGCCTGACAAATTGCTGCGTCATCCCCCATGTAGTCAATGACGCGCACAAATCCGTGGTCCAGTACTTGATGCGCGGTATAGAGGTGGTCTTCCATCCCCTCAGCCACAACGCGGCGTGTTGGATGCGATTGCGCCCGTTGCGCTTCGATCTCGGCCAGTTGGTCAGAGGACAGCGGCATGAAAGTTCCTTTCCAGCAATGAGTCGCTCACCACTATATATCGGCAATTCACAGACAGGAACCGCGACATGTGCACCAAGCGTCGCAATTTCCAAATTGTGTCCACCCTGCCCCTCGACACGCTTGGTCCGCGCGTTAAGCTGCAGCGCATCACCTGAATAGAAAGGAAGCCACAATGGGGCTGACATATCTTCACACCATGGTCCGCGTGAAGGATCTGGAGAAGTCGATGGCGTTCTATGAACTGCTGGGCCTGAAGGAAACCCGCCGTTATGACAGCGAAGCGGGCCGGTTTTCGCTGATCTTCATGGCCCCTCCGGGACAAGAGGATCGGCCGATCGAGCTGACCCACAATTGGGATGGGGATGACACTTTGCCCAGCGACAGCCGACATTTCGGGCACCTCGCTTATGGGGTCGACAACATTTATGAGGTTTGCCAGCACCTGCAGGACAACGGCATTGTGATCAATCGCCCACCGCGTGACGGGCGCATGGCGTTTGTGCGCTCACCCGACAATATCTCGGTCGAGCTGCTGCAAAATGGTGACGCGCTGGAACCGGCCGAGCCCTGGGCCAGCATGGAAAGTGCCGGTCACTGGTGATCCGCTGGCTGATAGCATTGGGACTGGCCGTTCTGGCCAGCCCCGTTCGGGCCGAGACCTGTCGCCTTGCCCTGGCGCTCGCCATGGATATTTCGACCTCGGTGGATGAGAATGAAGACGTTTTGCAGCGGCAGGGCCTGGCCGCTGCATTGATCGCGCCAGAAGTGGTAGAGGCGTTTTTTTCCTCGCCCGCACCGGTCGCGCTGGCCGTGTATGAGTGGAGCGGCCGCACCACCCAACGCGTTATTCTGAACTGGACCATGATCAACACCGAAGCCGACCTGCTGGTTGCCGCCTCAACGGTGCAGCAATCTGTTCGCTCGGACAGCGCCTCGGCCACGGCAATGGGTTATGCCTTGGCATTTGGCGCGACTTTGATGCAGCAAGCGCCACCCTGCCTTTTTAACACCATCGATTTGTCCGGCGATGGCTCAAACAATGACGGCTATGGGCCGGACTCGGCATACCGGCACTTTCCTTTTCAAAACGTCGTGGTCAACGGGTTGGTGATCAACGCTGCGGACTTTGAAGGAGAATTGTTCCTCATCCCGTTCTTCGAGAACAACGTTCTGCACGGCCCCGGTGCGTTTCTGGAAATCGCGCAAGGGTTCGAAGATTTTGAGCGCGCGATGCGTCGCAAGCTGGAACGAGAATTGAAAGGGTTGCAGATCGGTGCTTTGCAGGAGGGTGCACATCAATGATCCGCCTCCTGGCCGCGATATTTGTCATGTTCGCCAGCGCCGCCGCGTCGGAATGCAGGCAAGCACTGGCGTTGGGGCTGGACGTGTCCGGTTCGGTCGACAGCGCCGAGTATAGGATGCAAACCGGCGGTCTGGCTGCGGCCTTGCAACGCCCTGAAGTTGTTCAACTGATCCTGTCCGACATCGGCGCGCCTGTACGATTGGCAATCTACGAATGGAGCGAGACCCGCCATCAACGCATGTTGGTAACCTGGACTGAGATCCGAACTGCACAAGATCTTGCGCGGATCAGCGACCAATTGAAGACCGTCGCGCGGGGTAACGCACCACAGGGCACGGCTGTTGGGTCGGCAATGCGGTTCGGCGCTAATCTACTGTCACAACAACCGAATTGCTGGAAACGCACATTGGATCTGTCAGGGGACGGCAAGCACAATCTGGGCCCTCATCCACGCAGCGTGAAGGCCGAACTGGAAAACACCGGCATCACGATCAACGGGCTCGTGATCGGAGCAGACGATCCCAGTCATGGCGACAAACGCTATGTCCAGGTCGGTGAGCTTTCCGCCTATTACAACACATGGGTAATACTGGGGCCCGGAGCCTTCGTCGAAGTCGCTTTGGGCTTTGAGGCCTATGAGGACGCGATGACCCGAAAACTGATACGCGAGCTGGAGGGGCTAACCCTGTCCGACGCCACAGATTCCCTGCGCCCATGATCAATAGATGTACCGGATTTGGTCCGTCCAATACCGCTCGACCCGACGCAGGGATGTGGTGATGTCGTCGATGCCTTCCAGCCCCAACACGCCGTGATTTTGCAGCCCCTCAGCGTGGCGCGAAAACAGCTCGGATACGACATCGCGTATTTCACGACCGCGTGGGGTCAATCGAACCCTTACGGAACGGCGGTCGATCTCGCATCTTTGATGGTGCATGTACCCCATTTCGACCAGTTTCTTCAGGTTGTAGCTGACGTTGCTGCCCTGATAATACCCACGACTTTTCAGTTCACCCGCGGTGACTTCATGGTCGCCGATATTGAACAAAAGCAAGGCCTGTACGGCGTTGATCTCCAATACGCCAACACGCTCAAACTCATCCTTGATGACGTCCAATAGCAACCGGTGCAGCCGTTCCACCAAGGCAAGTGCCTCAAGATAGCTGGTCATGAACCCTTTGGTTCCCGGCGCGGAGACCTGCATTTCCATACTCATCCGATCCTCCGATTCAGTCGCGCTGTTTCAGGCAGGATGAATGGAAATCCCGAAAAATCGGTTAAGCCGGATTTTCTTTTATTTTTGAAAGGTCTGCGCGATGTCCGATATCAATTCGGAATAGGTTTCGGGCGGCTGCACCTGCCCTGTGACCCACTGATAAAGATCCTGGTCGTTTTCGTGCAGCAACGCATCATAATTATCCAGATCCGACGGCTCCATGGCCGTCAGATTTCGGTCAGCATAGGCCGACAGGATCAGATCCATTTCCTTGATCCCACGCCGCATGGATCGCATCTTCAGCCGCTTTATACGAACGTCCTGTGGTTCGTTCACCGACCCTGCTCCAGCATCAGACGCACCCTTTTCTCCAGCTTCGCGGCCCGCTCGGCGCTGGCGCGCATTTCACCGCGAATGGAACGCAGCTCAGCCACGACATCCGCAAGCTCGGGTGCGCCTTCTTCCGCTTCGACGGGGGCATCCATTCCTTCGCCTTCGCCGGTCAGCAGCCACATGATCGACACGTTGACCATGCCTGCCATCATGGAAAGACGGTTCGCGCGTGGCTCGGACAGATCATTTTCCCAGGCTGCAATTGTTGTCTTTTTTACGCCAAGCCGGCGGGCCATCTGGGCCTGGGTCATACCAGCCGCTTCGCGTGCCCCTGCCAGCCTGTCCCCGAATGTCGCAGAGTCCGGTCCGTACCAGTCATTCTCGTCGTTCATCGGGCTCTCCAATTCCATTATTCATATCGCTTGATCGTCATTCGAGCGCACCCTATGACAGTCAAGCTGAACATACAAATCGAGGCCGACCATGAGTTTCCTTTCTGCGACACTGTCACGCGTGAAGCCATCGCCCACCATTGCGATAACCGCTAAAGCGGCCGAGTTGAAAGCTGCCGGGCGCGATGTCATCGGCCTAAGCGCGGGCGAGCCCGATTTCGACACTCCGCAGAACATCAAGGACGCAGCAGTAGCGGCCATCGCAGCCGGGAAGACCAAATATACTGCGCCTGACGGCATCCCAGAATTGAAACAAGCTGCCTGCGCCAAGATGAAGCGTGACCATGGGTTGGACTATACGCCAGCACAAATTTCAGTCGGCACCGGCGGCAAGCAAACCTTGTACAATGCGCTGATGGCCACGATGAACGAGGGTGATGAGGTTGTGATCCCAGCGCCGTATTGGGTTTCCTATCCTGACATGGTGCTGTTGGCGGGGGGCACTCCGGTCATTGCGGAAACGTCGATCCAGACCAATTTCAAACTGACTGCAGATCAGCTTGAGGCCGCGATCACACCAAAAACCAAATGGCTTATCTTCAACTCACCGTCGAACCCCACTGGTGCAGGCTACAGCCGTGAAGAGCTGAAAGAACTGACCGATGTTCTGATGCGTCATCCGCATGTTTGGGTCATGTCCGACGACATGTATGAACATCTGGCGTATGACGGGTTCGAATTCTGCACACCGGCGGAAATTGAACCCCGCTTGTATGACCGGACGCTGACCTGCAACGGTGTCTCCAAGGCCTACGCCATGACTGGGTGGCGCATAGGTTACGCGGCAGGACCGGTCGAGGTCATCGCCGCCATGCGCAAGATCCAATCGCAATCAACTTCGAACCCCTGCTCGGTCAGCCAATGGGCGGCGGTTGAAGCACTGAACGGCACTCAGTCCTTCCTGGCCCCCAACAACGAAACGTTCAAACGCCGCCGTGATCTGGTTGTTCGCATGCTGAACGAAATCGACGGCATCAGCTGCCCGACGCCCGAGGGGGCGTTCTACGTCTATCCATCCATTGCCGGGCTAATTGGCAAAACCACCCCCGCAGGCACTGTGATCGACTCGGATGAGGCTTTTGCGACCGCATTGCTGGAAGAGGTGGACGTGGCCGTCGTGTTCGGTGCGGCCTTTGGCCTGTCGCCAAACTTTCGGGTCAGCTATGCGACCTCCGACGAGGCGCTGACCGAAGCCTGCACCCGCATCCAGCGCTTTTGCGCATCATTGACTTGAGTAAGCGCAAATGACGTCGGAACTGCCCGAATATTATTTCCGCGTTCGCGAGAATGGTGCGGCGGTTTTCAGGATCGACACTGAAAACCGCCAGCGCCGGATCGAGATGGATCAGATCGCGGTCATCAACATCCGCAATGGCGAGGTGAAACCGCAAGGCCAACGCACGTTGTCCGACGCCGACAAGGCCGAGATTGCCCGTTGGATGGAGGCGCGAAAAACGTTGCTTGCCCAGCGCGATATCGACGACATTCATCGGGCTGTCGATTATCTGAACCTCACCACGCAATGGGCGCAATCCAAGGCGACACCAGAGCAGCTTGAGGACGTAACCGACCGGTTGCTGCTGGCCATGCATGACCTACGCTCTGTCCTTGTGCGAAAAAAGGCAGACCGCTTCGGCAAAGACTGACCCGCCGAATTTTACTCGGCGGGTACACCGACCTCGCGGACCGAGCGCATCCAGAACCGCGCCATCAGCATAACCGCTGCGCAGGCCAGACCCAGAACAAGGCCCAGCCAGACTCCGATTCCGTCCATGCCCAACACGAAGCCAAAGTAGTACGAGGACGTAATCCCCACGCCCCAATAGCTGAGCGCGGCCATGACCATCGGGACCTTTGCGTCCTGCAAACCACGCAGGAGGCCAAGCGCAATGACCTGTGCCCCGTCCACCAATTGGAACAAAGCCGCCATGGCCAGCAGGCCTGTACCGATCATCAGGATTTCCGGACGCTGCGGGTCATCCGGTTCCATGAACAGGGAAATCAAAGGCTCGGCATAGGCTAGGAACAGGATGACAGTCAGGACCGAGATCACCAAAGACATCCCCGTCACCGCAATCGCGCCGCGTTCCAGATGTGGCCTATCTTTCCGGCCCAACGCATTCCCGGCCCGGATCGTCGCAGCGTTTGACAGCCCCAGATGCACCATGAACGTCGCGGATGCCAAATTCAGTGCAATGCCATGTGCCGCCAGCGGAACCTGACCCAGCCAGCCCATCATGATCGCTGACATTGCGAACAGGCTGACCTCGGACAGGGTCGTCAGGCCAATCGGGACGCCCAGGCGGAGAACGCTCAGAAACATCTCCCAGTCCGGACGCCAGAACCTTTGGAACAGGCTATGTTCGGGCAAAACGCGCATGGCGTAGATCACCACGCAGACCAACGATACGACCTGAGTGACAACCGACGCGATGGCTGCGCCCATCACACCCAGCTCAGGGGCTCCCCAATTCCCGAAGATCAGGGCATAGTTGGTGATCGCGTTGACCACTGCAGCGGCCACGGTGATCCACAAAACGATCTGGGTCCGCTCCAACGCGGCCAGATAGGATTTCAGCACCATCACCAAAAGCGCCGGAATTAGGCCCCACCCAGCAACCCTGAGGTACTGGGACGCAGTTTCAGCGACTTGCGGGTCCTGCTTCAACGCAAGGAAAATAGGGTACGACCACCAGAGCATTGGCATCATGACGGCCGCGTAGATAAGCGACAACCACAACCCCATACGCGTTGTACGGCGAATACTTGTTTCGTCTTCTTCAGCCGCAGCCGTCGCCACCATTGGCATGACGGCCAAACCGAATCCGGCCCCAAACAGGAACAGCACAAAGAAATAACTGCTGGCCAAGGTCACGGCGGCCAGTGCCTCGACACCATACCAACCCAGCATGACCGTATCCGTCAGCCCAATAGCAAATTGGGCCAAGTGCCCGCCGATCAGCGGCAGGCCCAGCACAGAAATGGCCCGGAAGTGGCCACCATATGTCATCACCTTACTCATCCGAACAGCCTTATGCCCGGCCCGAGGCCGGGACAAGAGGCGAACGACGAAATTTCACCTTGAGACTACATCCTCAGGTTCTAATGTTACCTGAGAGGACTCTTGTCACACCGTTTCAGGATGCAGTGAATTGCCCAGAATATGTTCCGAATGCTGGATCACGTGATGTGCCTGCCCGACGATCAAAGGATCAGGGCTGTCGACGATTTCATGGTTCTTGTCCGGATACTCCAGCGTGGACAGAAAGTGGCGCATGCAGTTCAGGCGCGCGCGCTTTTTGTCGTTCGATTTCACGATGGTCCACGGGGCGTCGGCGGTATCGGTATAGAAGAACATCGCCTCTTTGGCCTCGGTATAATCGTCCCATTTATCAAGGCTCGCTTTGTCGATCGGTGACAGTTTCCACTGTTTCAGAGGATCGGTTTCGCGGCTTTTGAACCGGCGTTGCTGTTCGGGTTGCGTGACCGAGAACCAGTATTTGTAAAGTTGGATGCCCGAGCGCACCAGCATCCGCTCCAGCTCGGGCGTTTGACGCATGAACTCGAGATATTCGTTGGGCGAACAGAAACCCATCACCCGTTCAACCCCGGCGCGGTTGTACCAGGATCGGTCGTAGAAAACCATTTCACCCACAGTGGGCAATTCCTGAACATAACGCTGATAGTACCACTGCCCCTTCTCTTCCCAAGTGGGCTTGTTCAGGGCAACGACACGCGCTTGGCGTGGGTTCAGGTGCTCCATAAAGCGTTTGATCGTTCCACCTTTGCCTGCGGCGTCCCTGCCCTCGAACAGCAGGACAAATCGCTGCCCGGTTTCCTGCGCCCACAGCTGCACCTTCAGCAATTCTGCCTGCAGCTTCGCCTTTTCCGCCTCATACGCTTTGCGCGCCATCTTGCGGTCATAAGGATATTTGCCGCTTTCAAAGGCCTGACGAATTTTCTCGGGGCTAGGCTCGGTCGGTGAGGTTTTGGCTATCGCCGACAGGTTGGCAGGGTCTTGCACATTATCGATCTGCGTCACTACTTCCATCTAGGTTCTCCTTGTCTCACTGTCCGGGAAAACGCCTAGCAGTCGGGTGAAAAACACGCTTTGATTGGTGTCAAACTTTTACATCTTTCTGGGCGTGTGCTTCAGGTACAACACAGGGCTTCGGCTATGAAAAACAAGTTCATTGATCTTAACGGCCAGAGGTTCCTTCTGCGCAGCTGGGGGGACCCCGACCTTCCGCCCTTGTTGATGCTTCACGGGTTTCCCGAATATGGCGGCGCGTGGCAGGACCTGGCCCCGCATCTGTCTTCCCACTTCTATTGCATCGCCCCCGATCAACGCGGTTACGGGCAAAGCTGGGCGCCAGAGGGCGTCGGCCATTATGCCCTGTCGCGACTGGTCTCGGACATGGTGACGCTGATCGAGGGGCTCGCCCGTCCGGTTTGTGTTCTTGGCCACGATTGGGGAGCGTCTGTGGCCTATGGTTTGGCCATGTTCCGCCCGGATCTGGTGGACCGGTTGATCATCGCCAACGGCGTGCACCCAGTGCCCTTCCAACGGGCCATGGCCGCAGGGGGCGCGCAATCCGAGGCTTCGCAATACATCAATGCCCTGCGCGCACCAGACGCGGAGGAGCGTTTGTCGGCGGACAATTTTGCCAAGCTTGAACAGTTCTTTCGTTTCGGGATGGGAACAGACTGGCTGACGGACCAGCAAATGCAGGTCTATCGTACAGAATGGGCCCGGCCCGGGCGACTGGAGACTATGCTGAACTGGTACCGCGCGTCACCGCTGGTGGTTGCGAAACCCGGCGCACCGCGCACGGATCTGCCAGAGCTGCCGAAGGAACGGTTGATGGTTCGCTGCCCCCACCTGTTGCTGTGGGGGCGTGAGGACAAGGCGTTGCTGCCAGAATCGACTGAGGGGCTGGAAGGCTACGCACCGGACCTGACGCGCGTCGACATTCAGAACGCTGATCACTGGCTGCATCACCAACAAACCAAAGCGGTGGCGCAGGCAATCCTTGGTTGGATGGCGCGCTAAATCCGGTTACCGGTGCCCCCAATCCGCCGGGTCATCCGAGTTGTTGGGCGACAGGCCCAATATGTCACCATCTGTGGAACACCCCAGCCCCAAAACGGTCCGGTTCGCATAAGAGAAATACGCGCAGACCTGATTGATTTCGAGGATCTCGCCATCGTCCCATCCGGCCGTGCGCAGGGCTTCCACGTCTTGCCGTTTCAACTCCGCCGGGGTCTCGGTCAGTCTGCGCGCGTAACGCATGGCCTCAATCTGAGCCGCATCCAACGGGGCCTCCTCTGGTGTGCCAGCCTCAATCGCCGCGCGAATTGCCTGGCTACGCTCCGGATCGCCCAACAAACGCTGCAAACCGCTGTAATGGTGCTCGACACAATAACTACATTTGTTCAGAGCGCTGACCCACACGCCCAAAACCTCAAGAAACCATTTCGGGATCGTGTTGGCGGAATGGTGCAGCACGTTCTTGTACATGGCCATGTGACCTTCCATCGAATGTGGCCGCAAAGAATGCACCATCATGATGTTGTCGACATTGTTGCCCGGGCCGGTAACACGGTCATAAAGTTTCCTGAGTTTTCCCGTTGCCTCATCAAAAGGGATGGTTCTGATCCAGCTCATTTATGTCTGCCTTGCTGCTAATGGTTTCCGCGTCAACTTGGCCGCGCCTCGAACCGCACGCAAGGCTATACACTTGCCGCATCCGCATGAAAACCTTTGACAATACGGACAAATTACTCGTATCACTCAAGTCCGTCACAATCCCCAGAAGTAAGAAGGAGGTTCGATCAATGATAGATTTGTATCTGACCACAGCTTCCTTCTGTGACCCGCACGCGATCTTTGCCTGACACTTCAGACTAACCGCGACGCCTTTCGCTGGCGAAATATTTCCCCGTTTTAACTCGCTGCCCTCTGCCTTTTTGGCGGGGTCAAATGCAAGGTGGCTTCCATGCAGATGAACGAACTTCTGAAAGGTTATGTATTTGAACTTGAGGGCTTTCTGTCCGCCGATATCTGTGATCGCTGGATTGACGATATCGAAACTTCGGGATTTGAACCCGCTTTGATCAACGGTGTGAACGGAGCCACCCATCGCCCGGACATTCGAAACAATGACCGCCTGATCCGGGACGACGCCGAAACGGCTCACGACTTGTGGCAAAGCGTGTTGCCTTTTGCACCGCAACGCTTTGGCAAGCGAACAGCGGTTGGCCTAAACGAACGCCTCCGTTTTTACCGCTATGGTGTCGGGCAAATGTTTGACTGGCATCAGGATGGCTATTTTGAGCGCCCCAATGGTGAGCGCAGCCTGTACACCCTCATGGTCTATCTGAATGACGGATTCGAAGGTGGCGGCACATCGTTCTGCGACATTTATGCGGGCCGGTCTTTTCCCGATTTCTGTGTTACGCCGAAAAAGGGGGCAGCCTTGCTGTTCTATCACCCTGTCATGCATCGCGGCGATCCGGTTTTGGACGGACAAAAATATGTAATGCGCACGGACATTATGTACTCGCCGGAGAAGCCTTAAAAAAACGGGTGGGAGGACACCTGTTCGGGTCTCAATTGACCACAACACTTCGCGCGCCCCTTCCCCCGGACCACATCACCTGCCATAATGGGACCAAACCCAAAAACAAGAGCAGCACCCATGCCCGACGATCTGTTGACGCCAGAAGCGACCAATACCTATGACGCCTCCTCAATCGAGGTGCTTGAAGGTCTGGAACCAGTCCGCAAACGCCCCGGCATGTATATTGGCGGCACCGATGAACGTGCTTTGCACCATATGGTGGCCGAAATCCTCGACAACTCGATGGACGAAGCGGTCGCGGGCCACGCCAACCGGATCGAGGTCGAGCTGCACGCCGATTACGCCCTGACCGTGCGCGACAACGGGCGCGGTATTCCGATCGACCCGCATCCGAAATTCCCCGACAAGTCGGCGCTAGAGGTCATTCTGTGCACCCTGCACGCGGGTGGTAAGTTCTCGGGCAAGGCCTATCAGACCTCGGGCGGTCTGCACGGTGTGGGTGCGTCCGTGGTCAACGCGCTGTCGGATTCGATGGTCGTTCAGGTGGCGCGTGACAAACAGCTGTTCGAACAGCGCTTTTCACGCGGGATCCCTCTGGGCCCTGTCGAAAAAGTCGGCGCGGCGCCCAACCGGCGCGGCACCACTGTGACCTTCCACGCAGACGAAGAAATCTTCGGCCATCACAAGTTCAAACCGGCGCGGCTGTTCAAATCCATCCGCTCCAAGGCCTACCTGTTCTCGGGCGTCGAAATTCGCTGGAAATCCCATATCGACGACGGCGAAACGCCAACCGAGGCCAGCTTCCACTTTCCCGGCGGTCTGTCGGACTACCTGAAAGAAACGATGAACGGCTCGTCCACCTATGCCGAGCAACCTTTTGCAGGCACCGTGGACTTTCGGGAAAAGTTCGGCACCCCTGGCAAGGTCGAATGGGCGATCAACTGGACGCCCTCGCGCGACGGGTTCATCCAGTCCTACTGTAACACCGTCCCCACCCCCGAAGGCGGCACCCATGTGGCAGGTTTCTGGGCTGCGGTCCTCAAAGGGATTAAGGCGTACGGAGAGCTGATCAACAACAAGAAGGCCGCGCAAATCACCCGCGACGACCTAATCACCGGTGGCTGTGCGCTGGTATCCTGCTTTATCAGTGAACCGGAATTCGTGGGCCAGACCAAAGACCGCCTTGCGACAGTCGAGGCGCAGCGACTGGTAGAGAATTCGGTCCGCGACCATTTCGATAACTGGCTGGCCGCGGACACGAAATCCGCCGGTGCTATTCTCGATTTCCTCATTCTGAGGTCCGAAGAACGTCTGCGCCGACGCGCCGAGAAAGAAACACAACGTAAGTCCGCCACTAAAAAACTTCGTCTTCCCGGCAAGTTGGTGGACTGTTCTAGTTCAACACGCGACGGAACAGAATTATTCATCGTCGAAGGAGATTCTGCGGGCGGTTCTGCAAAAATGGGCCGAAATCGCAAAACGCAGGCCCTGCTGCCCCTGCGCGGCAAAATCCTGAACGTGTTGGGCGCAGCCAGTTCCAAGCTGGGCACCAATGCCGAGATCAACGACCTGACGCAGGCGCTGGGTGTCGGTCTTGGCACCAAGTTCAATGTCGATGACCTGCGCTATGACAAGATCATCATCATGACCGACGCGGACGTGGACGGCGCGCATATCGCGGCGCTGCTAATGACGTTCTTCTTTACCCAGATGCGCCCGATGATCGACACGGGCCACCTGTATCTGGCCTGCCCGCCCCTGTATCGCCTGACCCAAGGCGCGAAACGCGTCTACTGTCTGGACGAGGCCGAGCGCGACGAGTGGCTTGAGAAAGGTCTGGGCGGCAAGGGCAAGATCGACGTCTCACGCTTCAAGGGTCTGGGTGAGATGGACGCCAAGGACCTGAAAGAGACCACTATGGACCCCGCGTCCCGCAAACTGATCCGTGTCACCATCGACGAGGACGAACCCGGCGAGACTGGCGACCTGGTCGAGCGCCTGATGGGCAAAAAACCCGAACTGCGGTTCCAATACATTCAGGAAAACGCGCGGTTTGTGGAGGAGTTGGATGTTTGAGTTAAAACTCCAGACTTGTTTTTGGACTTATTAATGTCGGTAAAGATTTCGTTTTTCGCGGTTATTGCTTCTTTATTGATGACCTTACCCAATGCTCATGCTGAAATGTCAGTTGAGCATTCTTCGCTGAAAACCCAACGTGTTACTTACGACAAGGTACACTTCCACGGCATTCCGAGCATTTCTGATGATGGCAAGTTGGCGTTTGAGTTTTCTGACAAACGTCCCGGTCCCAAGACCGCGTCATTTCGTTTCTGGGGTATCGAGATCACTCAACCTGAAGAAGTGCGTTTGCTGTTGGAGAATCGCGCGCTGAGTTGTTGGCAAGTTTATGAATTCGACGGAATTGGCTATGTAGACTGCACAGCATCTCCATCTCGCGGAACGGAGCAATTGCTCAGGGCTTCAGCACCGAACTGGCTGGATCTATTTACATGGTTCCCAGAATTGGGGCTGGCCAGAAAACACTGTAATCTACCTAGGGATCTTCAAGTACTAACAAGCGACCCCGTAAGAATCTATTTCTGTGACGCAAGAATTGGCGAGAAAGTCGATTCAACCCAGAACCTAGTCATCCCCATAAGAGCGTTGCCCGGTCCACCTACTGCTCCATTGTAAATAGGCGTTCACCTCGACAGGAAAACTCGCGCCCGCGCCGGGGGTGGGTGCAGATAACTCCCGCCGATTGAGGCGAGAGGGGTGCATGATAGATGCCTCGGGTCATGCATTAGATGGATAACGCGAGCCCCCCCCACATATGCACCCCAAAACACCCCCCTTGCCTAACCCGTTGATCCCGTTCACACTTGCGCGCAATTGTCATCAAAGAACAAATTTTGAGGATCCGAGCGTCCAAGACCCAATTTGAACGAACATAAATTTCGAACGGGAGGACAATATGAAATCACTAACCCTCGGGCTGGCCTTTGCCTTGTTGGCCAGTCAGGCAAGCGCGCAGCAGTCGCTGATCGGCGCATCGCCTATTCCGGTCGGGGCAGAGTTACGGTTCTGTTACTACAACGGCCTCGCTTATTCGGTGGACGCCTATGTTGTGATCTCTGGCAACAACACCGTGACCGAAACGTCCAGTACGCGCGAAGAACACCTTCTGCGTTGTATCAAAGGCGGCGACGGTGCCATGAAGTGGAAACCAGAGAGCGGTATTCAGGTCAATCGCTGAACTGAAAGGTCGGGCCTTCTAGCCCACCTTCCCCTCCAGCCAGTCCGCGATCTGGCCGGCGGGGTGTTCCCAGCCGGGTTCCATGAACAGGAAATGCGCGTGGTTTTCCACTGGCATAAACGTCGCGCGATCCCCGTACAGATTGGCCAGAGCACGGCAGGTGTCGGGGTTGACGGCGCGGTCCTCGGTTCCCGAGACGATCAGCACCGGGCAATCGACCTTGTCGATATCGACCTTCATCGCGTGGTGATCGTCGAACATCCAAAAGAACATCTCGAACATCACCCGCCCGCTTTCTGCACCCAGCTGGTCGAACACTTCACGCTGCTGCGCCTCGGGCATCTTGTTCAGCGCAAAAGGGGCCATCAGGTCGAACTCGACATGCATGGGCTGTTTCCAGAACGCCCCGCCCTCCATCAGCGCGCGCGGGATGGCGCGCTCATCGTCGGTTTCGGGCAAGGTGCCCCACGGCGCGTTCGGGTTGATCAAGACAATGGCACTGGCCAACCCACGCTCGGCCACCTGCTGCGCCACCACGCCCGCGATGGCATGGCCGAGGATGACAGGCTTGCTGTCCAAGCCCTGTACGAACTCGGCAATATCATTGGTATAATCCGCGACACTGGTATCCGTAAGCCCGGGGTCAGGTTCGGCCTTGGGGTCCCCGCCATGAAAGCGCAGTGCAGGGGTGTGCACCGTCCAGCCGCGCGCGCGGAAGAAACCCGCGTAGTCCGCCATGCACCAAGGTCCGGCAAAGGCCCCGTGGATCAGAACAATCTCTTTGGTCATCAAAACGCCCTCTCGTCACTTGCCCCCACTATGCGAGACGACCGGCGCGCGCGGCAAGGCCGCCGGGGTCAGACGGACATACCGATCAGGGCAACGCCAACGGCCATCAGTAAGGCCGCACCAAGGCGACGCATCCAGTTGCCCTCATGCAGGAAGATAAACCCGATCAACGCAGCGAAGATCACCGAAGTCTCACGCAGTGCTGAAACCGCACCGAGTGGTGCGAAATTCTTGGCGTAAAGCACCAGACCATAGGCCGTCATCGACACCAGCCCGCCCAGGATTCCGATCATCCAGACCTTGGCAGGAAGGCTGGCCAGTGTGTCCCGCTTTTTGATGCCGACGAACCCGGCGATGAACAGATGCAGAAACGCGCCCCAGGCCCAGTAGCTAAGCGTATTGCCCGACAACCGCACGCCGATGCCGTCCACAACTGAATAGATCGAGATGCAAAACCCCGTACCCAGTGCAAACCACAGCGCCCAGCGCCCGACACCGGACCGCAAGGCACTCCAACTGCTGAGCTGAATACCAAGCGCGATCAGTGCAATCCCGCCCCATGCCTGCAATGGCAGCACCTCGCCCACCAGTATCATCGCCCAGAGCGAGACCAACGCAGGCACAATACCACGGGCAATCGGGTAGACGACGCTCAGATCCCCATGCTGATAGGCTTTGCCCAGCATGTAGTAGTACCCAAAATGCACGACGGTCGAGATCAGGATATAGGGAAAGCTTTCAGCACTGGGCAACGGCAGCAGCAGGACCATGGCCGTTGCAGGGATGACATGCCCAAATGCGACAAGACCCAAAGTGGTCGTTCGGTCGGCGGCTGTTTTGACGATGGCGTTCCACACCGCATGCAGCAACGCAGCCGTCAAAATGATGGCGATGACAAACAGAGTCACGTCCGAACCTTTCGCGCAGAGAGAACCGGCCCAAGATACGGGCCGGTTTCGTTACTTGCACAGAGCAAGACCGATCACAATGCAGCCTTGAACAGAGCGGTCAGATTGTCCTCAGTCAATTCGATTGGATTACCACCACAAGACGGATCGATGATCGCGCCTTGCACCAGTTCCGGGATCGCAGCTTCGGTCACACCCAGTTCGGACAGTCTGGTTGGGATACCCAGCGAGTCGTTGAACGACTGGACAAAGCCGCGGACGCCGTCAAAGCCGCCATCAATTCCCAGATAGGCTGCCGCCGACTGAAACCGATCAGCGATTGCTGGGGCATTGAATTCCAGCACTGTGGGCATGCAAACCGCGTTGGTGGTGCCGTGGTGAGTGTTGAAAACAGCGCCAATCGGGTGGCTCATGGCGTGGATCGCGCCTAGGCCTTTCTGGAAGGCGGTCGCCCCCATCGCTGCCGCGCTCATCATCTGCGCGCGGGCCTCAATATCCGTACCATCTGCATAGGCGCGTGGCAGGTGCTCCTTGACCAGCCGCATACCTTCCAGCGCAATGCCGTGGCTCATCGGATGATAATGCGGGCTGGAATACGCCTCGACACAATGCGCAAATGCATCAAGACCGGTGCCCGCCGTGATGAATTTGGGCATGCCAACTGTTAGCTCGGGGTCGCAGATCACCACGGTCGGCAGAACCTTGGGATGGAATATGATCTTTTTCGCGTGGGTTTCGGAATTCGTGATGACACTGGCGCGCCCGACCTCAGACCCGGTCCCGGCTGTGGTCGGCACAGCGATAATCGGCGCAATGACATCCGAATCCGCGCGTGTCCACCAATCGCCGATATCCTCGAAATCCCAAACCGGTCGTGTCTGGCCCGCCATAAAGGCAACCATCTTGCCCAGATCCAATCCGGAACCGCCGCCAAAAGCGATCACACCATCATGGCCGCCCGCGTTATAGGCCGCGACCCCTGCCTCAAGGTTTTTTTCGTTCGGGTTCGGGTCCACATCGCTGAACAGCCCGCGCCCCAGCCCTGCGGCCTCCATGATATCCAGCGTCGCTGCGGTGATCGGTAGATCGGCCAACCCTTTGTCGGTGACCAGCAACGGCTTTTGTATACCAGCGGCGGCACATGCCTCAGGCAGTTCTTTGATGCGCCCTGCGCCGAATTTGATTGCGGTCGGATAAGACCAGTTTCCAACAAGTGACATGTCAGGATTCCTTTGTGATTTGAGACCTGCTCGGCCGAGGGGGTCAGTACCGGGCAGGCCGGTGCCCTTAGCCCGTGACCTTTTTCAGGTGGTAGGATTTAGGACGTGTCAGGTTGTTATAGCCAATGACGGACAAACCGCCGCCGCGGCCGGTATTCTTACAGCCGGTCCAGCAAAGGCCCGGATCCAGATAATCGGCACGGTTCATGAACACGGTTCCGGTTTCGATCGCATCGCCCACGCGTGCGGCCCGTTCTACATCGCGGGTCCACAGGCTGGCGGTCAGACCAAATTCACTGTCATTCATCAAGGCGATGGCTTCGTCGTCCGAAGACACTTTCATAATGCCGACCACAGGGCCGAAACTCTCGTCCCGCATCACCCGCATGTCATGGGTGACGTTGGTCAGGATCTGCGGTGTCAGATAGGCCCCGCCATCGTCTTCGGGGAACGTGCCGATATGAGCCACCGCCCCGGCCGCAACAGCCTCGGCGATCTGCGCGCGCACCTCTTTGGCAAAGCGCACATTGGCCATCGGACCAATCGTTGTATCGCTGTCCAGAGGATTGCCCAGCTTATAGCCTTTCACAACCTCAACCGCCTTGGCGACGAAGGCATCATACAGGCTTTCGTGGACGTAAATCCGCTCGATCCCGCAGCAGCATTGGCCCGAGTTGAACATCGCGCCGTCAATCAACGTATCCACGGCAACATCCAGATCGGCATCGTCCATGACATAGCCCGGATCTTTGCCACCCAGCTCGGTGCCAACACCGGTGAATGTCCCTGCAGCCGCGCGCTCCATCGCTTGGCCACCACCTACTGAACCGGTGAAGTTCACAAAGTCGAACGCATTGCCTGCAATCAGGTCATTGGTCACGTCATGGCTCAGGAAGACATTCTGAAACACATCTTCGGGTATACCTACGGAATGAAACGCTTGCGCCATGCGCTCGCCCACCAGCAGCGTCTGCGTGGCGTGTTTCAGGATCACAGTGTTCCCCGCGATCAGCGCCGGGGCCACAGTGTTGATTGCGGTCATGTAGGGATAGTTCCAGGGCGCCACTACAAAGACCACGCCGTGTGGAACGCGCTTGATATAGCGTTTGAAGGTTTCATCCTCGCCCACTGCGATATCAGCCAGAGACGCCTCGGCAATCTGAGCCATATGGCTCGCACGCTCGTTAAAGCCGCCAAACTCACCGCCATAACGTACCGGACGCCCCATCATATGCGCCAACTCGGGCACAATCTCGTCATTCACCGCCCCAACCGCAGCCACACCGGCCATGACAAGATCGATACGTTCCTGCAACGGCCGCGCCGCCCATTCTGCCTGTGCCGCCCGCGATCGCGCTGCCGCTTCAAACGCTGCATCCCGTGACAACACCTCACGTTCAGCAAAAACCGATCCATCAATCGGCGAGACACATTTCAACATCTGCCCCATAACAACTCCATTTCCGAAAAAAACAGGATCACTGTTTCGTCTGGCTAAAAATATCCCGGGGGCGTGGGGGCAGCGCCCCCAGCCTGACCCGATCTCAAGCCCGCTCAAACCCGCGGGCAACTTCCCAATCAGTCACGACGCGCTCGAATTCCTCAATCTCGACTTCCGCGGCACGGGCATAGTGATCGACCACATCATCACCCATAGCCGCGCGTAGCATCGATGACCCGTGCAACGCATCGCGTGCTGCACGCAGATTGCCGGGGATCATACCGGTGTCTCCCTGATAGACATCACCGGTGGTGGGCGATTGCAGTTCCAGGCCTTCTTCGATACCGGCAATCCCGGCGGCCAACATGCCAGCCATCGCCAGATACGGGTTCATATCTGAGCCCGGAATACGACACTCAACCCGCACGGCCTTAGTCCCATCGCTGCACAGACGGAAGCCAGCCGTACGGTTGTCTACCGACCAGATAATCCGCGTCGGCGCAAAGGTGCCCTTCATGAACCGCTTGTAGCTGTTGATGTAGGGGGCCATGAAATAGGTATAGTCAGCGGCATATCTGAGCAGACCCGCCATATAGCTTTTCATCAGCGCCGACATACCCAACGCGTCATCCGCATCAAAAAACGCAGGCTTGCCATCTGCCCAAAGCGACTGATGCACGTGGGACGAGCTGCCCACCTTGTCATGGTGCCACTTCGGCAGGAATGTCGCCGCGTGACCGTGTTGCCAGGCGATCTCTTTCACCGCGTTCTTGGCGATCGAGTGGTATTCGGCCGTGTCCATCGCCGGTGCATATTTGATGTTCAGCTCTTCCTGCCCGGTCTCGGCCTCGCCTTTCGAATTCTCAACCGGTATCCCCGCGTTCCACAAATGGTTGCGGATTGGGCGCATCACATGCTCTTCCTTGGTGGTCTGCAGGATGTGATAATCTTCGTTATAGCCCGAGATCGGCTCCAGATCGCGGAAGCCTTCCTTGCGGATCTGGTCAAAGCTTTTTTCGAACAGGAAAAACTCCAGTTCGGTGGCGCACATCGCGTCATAACCCATGGCTTCGAGGCGATTGACCTGTTTCTTCAGGATCGAGCGCGGCGCATGCGGCACTTCCTCATGCGTGTGGTGATCCAGCACATCGCACATCACCATCGCCGTGCCTTCCAGCCACGGCACCGGGCGCAGCGTGCTCAAGTCCGGCTTCATGACATAATCGCCATAACCCCGCTCCCAACTGGTCGAGGCATAGCCGTCCGGCGTGCCCATCTCCAGATCCGTGGCCAGCAGGTAATTGCAACAATGGGTTTCTTCCCACGCACCTGCTACGAAATGACCTGCGTGAAACCGCTTGCCCATCAGCCGGCCCTGCATGTCCACCATGCAAACCAGTACGGTGTCGACCTCGCCCGTTTCGAATTTGGCTTTCAGATCGGCCAAAATCGCTTCATTGCCCATCATTGGTTTCCTTTGTCACTCAGAAAGATCTCGGTTTCGATTACCTGCCTTCAGTCATCGTTGGCTTCTTTTTCCATTTCCATCACCAGGCGCGTTTCCAGAACCTGACCGCTTTTGTAGAGGATCGGATAGGCGACGGCGGCGATGTGCCCGTGCAGGTCCCGCATGGACCGCAGCGTTTCCAGATGCAGGTCGGAGGACTGGAAACTCTCGGTCTGACCGCGCTCCAACCGTTTGAGGTGCGCCTTGCGGCTATTGCGGGACATCCGCTTGACTTCGGCCTTGTCCAACACCAGCCGGCGGGCACAATCCATGTCGTCCACCAACAGCACGTGACGTGCCAGCGAGAAGCTTTCCAGAATGGCCGAATGCAAATCCGTCAGCTCTTTCCAGCCCTGCGCCGAAAACTCGGAACGTTCCGTGTGCTTGATCTGGGCAGTCCGGGTCATCCGGTTTGAAACGACATCGCCCGCAGCCTCAAGTCGGATGGCATATTCGACCAACCCTCGTGCGGCCTTTATCTGTGCCTTGCTCATGTTCTGACGCGGCAAGCGGGCGACGAAACGACGTATTTCGGTAAGTTGCGTATTGACCCGCTCATCCTGCTGCCAAAGCGCAGAAATCGCGTCGCTGTCATCCTTTTCGTAAATATCCAGCACCGGTCGGAACATACGTTCGACCTGCGTAATCATCTGCAACAGCTCGTGGCGTACCGAAGACATCGCAACGCTGGCCCTTTCGCCGCTGGGATTCCCTAGTGGGGTCAGTGCATCCGAAAACTGATCCAGTGCATTGGTCTCGACCTTGAGTTCCGCCAGAAGAACCGCCATTGGCTGTTCCAACTGGTTCACAAAGCCTGTGGCGAGCAGGAATACCGCCAGATTAAATCCGATATGTGCAAAAATCAGTGACTGCGCCGGGCCTGTCACCATCAGGGCGTCTTGCAATCCGCCGACATTGACAAAGATCAGCATCACCAGCGCCGCACTGCCTCTCAATAGCAGGTTGGCCAGTGGGATACGCCGCGCAGTCACGGTCATATCGCGGGTCAGCCACATCGGAATAAAGGCCGAACCGAGATTTGCCCCCAGCACAAGCGACAACCCGGCCGCAAAGGGAATTGCGCCGATTTGGACCAGAGCAACGCACATCAGGATCGTCGCGACCGAGCTGTGCATCACAAAGGCCAGCACCGCACCGACGATAAAGGCGCTGAAATAGTCAGTCTCCAAATACCCCGCGATTGCAGGCAGAAATGCGCTTTCGCGGATCGGCTCAACTGCTTCGCGCAGGAATTGAAGCGAGATCAGGATAAAGGCGACGCCCAGAACGATCCGCCCCATAAGCCGAATATTCGACCGTTCGGATTTGAGGTACAGCCAGCCCCCCAATGCCAGCAAGGCGGGCTGAAGCCAGCCCAAGTCATATGACAGAACCTGAATGACAAGCGCCGCGCCCAAATCCGCGCCCAGAACACCCGCCAGCGCCATCCCAAACGTCACCATCCCCGCCGCAGCGAAACCGGTCAGCAAAACCGTAACGGCGGCCGAGCTTTGCAGGATCGTGGCCAAAACCATGCCAGCCCCCCCTGCAACAAAGCTGTTGGAGTGGCGTGTCAGGATCGACTGGAACAGCGCACCAAAGCGCCGTTCAATACCCGTGCGCACCAGACGCACAGCAAATAGCAGCAACATCGTTGCGGCAAAAATCTCAATCAAAAAGCCCGCGATAGCCATATGTTCACACCTCTTTCGACCGGTGCGCACAAATGTGCTTCCGGTTTCGTTTTTCTATTCTTGGAACAGAGGTGAGCATAAATGGTGTCGCTTATTGATGTCCAATCCCGACGCAAGGGAGGCCCCTCGCGTCGGGAGGACGGGTTTCTTAGCCGTAACGATAAGGACGGCCGGCTTTCAGCATCTCGGCGTTATAACGTTTGAAGATGTCGACAACTTTCGCCTTAGTCTCGGACTCGGCAGCGATTTCGTCCCAGAACTTGACGGCGGCTTCCTCGACGGTTGCCCATTCTTCGTCCGGGATAGAGGTCAGCTGCATCTTGGTGCCGTTGACGCGCAGGTTCGCTTCACCGCCCCAATACCACCACTGACGATAGTAATGCGACTGATCACAGCACACCTTGAACAGCGTCTGCAGATCCTCGGGCAGCTCGTTCCACCGGTCCATATTGGCAAAGAAGTGACCTGCCCATGCGCCTGACACGTTGTTCGTCAGGAAATAGTTGGTCACGTCGGCCCAGCCAACAGTGTAGTCTTCGGTGATGCCCGACCACGCGATGCCGTCCAGCTCGCCGGTCTGAACAGCAACTTCGATGTCTTCCCATGGCAGAGTCACCGGCACGACGCCGAATTGGCTCAGGAAGCGACCCGCTGTCGGGAAGGTAAAGATGCGCTTACCCTTCATGTCTGCCAGCGAGTTAATCGGGTCTTTGGTCGCAAAGTGGCACGGATCCCATGCACCGGCGCTGATGTGTTTAACGCCGACCTTCGAGTATTCCTCGTCCCAGATCTCGTTCAGGCCCCACTGATTGAACAGCACCGGCACGTCCAGAGAATAGCGTGAGGCGAACGGGAAGTAGCCGCCAAACACGGTGACTTCGGTCGGCGACGCCATCGAGTCATCGTCCGACTGCACCGCGTCGATGGTGCCTTTCTGCATCGCACGGAACAACTCGCCCGTCGGGACCAGCTGATCAGCATAGAACAGCTCGATCTGCATCCGGTCACCGGCGATCTGGTTGAACATCTTGATCGCGGGATCAATCACGTGCTCGGCCAGAGCAGGACCGGCATAGGTCTGCATCCGCCATGTAATCGTGTTCTGCGCCAAGGCAGGCGTCGCCAGTGGTGCGGCAGCAACGCCAACCCCAGCGGTTTTCAGAAACTTACGTCTTGTCGTCATGTCAATTCCTCTCCGTTAAAGTTTCTGTGCCCGTTCACCGAGCATTCTTATTAGTTTCCATAGACATACCCGGGCAACCAAAGCGCGATTTCCGGGAAAATCATGATGATTGTCAGCGCCAGCACCATCACCGCGACAAAAGGAAAGATCGAACCATAGATGTCCCGCAGGGTGATCTCGGGCGGAGCCATCGCGCGCATCAGGAACAGGTTATAGCCGAAGGGCGGCGTCATATAGGCGATCTGTGTCGTGATCGTATAAAGCACCCCGTACCAGATCAGATCAAAGCCCAGTTCACCGACCAGCGGCACATAAAGTGGCGCCACGATGACCAACATGGCCGTGTCGTCCAAAAATGTGCCCATGACAATAAAGCTCAGCTGCATAAGGATGAGGATCATCCACGGCGACAGGCCCAGTTGATCGGTGAACAGGTTGTCGATGGCTTTCACGGCACCCAGCCCGTCAAACACGGCCCCAAAGCCCAGCGCGGCCAGAATGATCCACATGAACATGCAGGAAATGGCCAGCGTCTGCTTGGTGCAGTCCTCGAATATCTTCCAAGTCATCCGCCGTTTGATTACGGACACAGCCAAAGCGGTGAGCGCTCCGATGGCCGAGCTTTCGACCAGTGACGTCCAGCCATTCACAAACGGCACCATCATGGCCGCAAAGATGATCAGCGGCAGCGCCCCTGCCCCCAGAAGCCGGATCTTCTCGGCCCGCGGCACTTCATGCGCTTCTTCCATCGCCGGACCAAGCTCAGGCTGAATGCGGCATCGGATCCAGATATACAGGATGAACATCGCGGCCATCAGCAAGCCCGGAATGATCCCCGCCAGCCAGAGCTGTCCGACCGGCTGCCGCGCGATCATCGCATAGAGAACCAGAACGACCGACGGTGGAACGAGGATGCCCAGGCTCGACCCGGCCTGAATGACGCCGGTCACCATCGTCTTGTCGTAGCCGCGCCGCAGCAGTTCGGGCAGTGCAATAGTCGCACCGATGGCCATGCCGGCTACGCTGAGGCCATTCATGGCCGAGACCAGCACCATCAATCCAATCGTGCCAATAGCCAGACCGCCATTCACCGGCCCCATCCAGACGTGGAACATCCGATAAAGGTCATCGGCCAAACGGCTTTCGCTGAGAACGTACCCCATGAAAATAAACATCGGCAGCGTCAGCAGTGGATACCATTTCATCAGCTTCATCGCGGCCGAAAACGTGATGTCCTGCCCGCCTGTTCCCCACAGCGCCAAAGCGGCAATTGTTGCCACCGCGCCAATCGCGCCAAAGACACGCTGACCTGTAAACAGCATCAGCATCATCAAGGCGAACATGAAGATGGCGATATATTCCTGACTCATGCCCGTGAGACCCCGATTTCCTGCCCGTTGATCCGGGCTATGTCCTTGAAGAATTCCGATATCGCCTGCAGCAGCATCAGGAAAAAGCCGAACACCATGATAGCTTTGACCGGCCAGATATACGGCCGCCACGCCGTTGATGAGCGTTCAAGCCGCCCGATTTCCTCGCTGCCCGTCAGAAGACCAATGAAGTAGGAAACCGGTTCATCGCCCCAATAGCCAAGGCTGTAGGCCGTTGACCCGAGCCCACCGTAAAACAAGACGCCCAGGTAGAAGATCAGCAACAGCACGGTGAAGGCATCGAACCACGCTTTCCGATGTGGGCTCCAGTTGTGATAAAACAGGTCCATACGTACGTTCGATCCCAACTGGATCGAGTACGGCCCACCCATGATATAATAGGTCACCATCGCAAACTGCGCCATTTCTAGCGTCCAGAGCGATGGCAGAAAGAAGGTTTTGGAAATCGAGGACCACAACAGGATGCCCATCATCACGAACAGGCCCCACATCATGACCCGTCCGATCCGGTAGTTGACCGCATCGACGATCCGGACATATGAGGCCATCGCCTTGATCACGCCGCGCCCCCTTTCTGAAAATTTGCAAGGGTCCGCGCGGTCCATGACGCCAGGCAATCGGCCATCGCCTCTTGCTGCTTGGGCGTTTGTATCAAGTCATTGCGGATCTCGATCATGACGTTCAACAGCCCGTTCGGCAGCGCTTGCGCGTCAAGGGTATGGGCGACCCCGTCCGCCGCCGAATACGGCTCATTCATCCGAGTCTCATAGGTTTGGTCGGCGGGTGCTGTCGTCATCATTGCCCGGGCGAACCGGTCATCCGTCCCGTGTAATATGCCCAGTTCCACCTCACGCGTCTGACCATGGTAGACTGGTGTAAAGCTGTGGACCGTCACCATAAGTTCAAGCGTATCCCCGTTTTGAGAGATCAGTTCAGACAGCGCCCTGCTGAAGGGTCGGTAGATGCTCTCAATCCTGCTTTCGCGCTCTTTCTCGGACAGATCGACATTAGCTGGGATTTGATAGTCCTCGCTGCGCGCCGGCATGGCCCCTGCGGCTTCGGGCGGGCGATTGCAGTCATAGACCAGCCGGGACACGCCGCCATACACCAGCGGTGCCGACAGGCGTGCCGCCATCAGCTTGGCCACAGCCAATGCCCCCGGATCCCACGCGATGTGGCTTTGCAGCGCGTCCACGGGCAATCCCATATCACCCAAAAACGCGGGAATGCGGCTGGACGCGTGTTCGCAGACCAGCATTACCGAATAGGGACCATCCACTGTGTCCGTGTGAACGACTGTTCCGAAGTCCAAAATACCGCCTTGCGATTCCAATTAAGATGCGTGTGGAAAAATTTCCACAAGAGACCTTAACCTGTCAATATTTTTCCTGTATAAATTTCACCACTCTTGATCTTGCTGAAAAATTATTCACACTAAGATCGAAAAGATGCAGGAGGAACGCCGCGTGCGGGTGACGGACAGGCTGCTGGCCCACAAAGACAAGATGACCCCATCCGAGCGGCAGCTGGTCAGTGTATTGCTGGACGACTACCCCATGGCCGGTCTGGGCAGCATCACCGAACTGGCCAGCGCGGCCTCGGTGTCCACCACGACAGTCGCGCGGATGCTGCAAAAGACCGGGTTTCAAGGTTATCCGCAGTTTCAGGCCGCCCTGCGGGGCGAAGTGAAAGAAATGATCTCGGGGCCGGTCGCCAAACGTGACTTGTGGCAAAACGACCTGCCTGAAGAGCATATCCTGAACCGGTATTCCCAACAGACACTCGCCAATCAGAAACGCACGATTGATGAGGTTGATCCAGACGAATTCGACAGTTTCTGCAACTTGTTATGTGACCCCAACCGACGCATTTTCATAACCGGTGGCCGCATTACCGGCACGTTGGCCCAATACTTGTACCTGCACCTGCAGATGATCCGCCCCGACGTGCGGCTGCTTCCCGTTGCGGCATCGTGGACACACGATTTGCTGGACGTACGCAAAGACGATGTGCTGGTCGCATTGGATGTTCGCCGATATGAAAACGCGTCCCTACTGATCGGCCAGCTGTGCCATGAACGCGAGGCTGAAATTATTCTGTTCACCGATCAGTGGCGCTCACCCATTCATCGGCTGGCCAAACACACCTTTGCGGCGCGTATTGCCGTGCCGTCGGCGTGGGATTCAATGGCAGCCATTCTGGTTTTGATGGAATGCGTCATCGCCGAAGTACAGGAAAGGCTGTGGGATTCGGTTAAAGAGCGCACGGATGAGTTGGAACAAGCTTTTGACCGCACCAAACTGTTCCGGAAGTTCGGTCAAAGCTCGGGCTCATAAAGGCTTTTTACCACCCAAACTGAACAACTGAGCGTGAGGAGTGTTGCCAGCCGCATGGCAGGCCGTCACTTTGAAGGCATGAGTTTCGTGACCCAAAACCAACTGCCGCTTTTGATCCTGTTCTTTCTGATTGGATCGATTGGCACCGCCTTTCTTTTCCGTAAACCCGCCGGGCATCGTGCCTGGAAACTCGCGGACCTAGTCTGGGTCGTGCTGGGTGGCGTTGGCGCGCTGGTCGCGGTTTTGGCCGGGCTTTACACTTCGGATAGCTCGCGACTGGATCGCCAGATAGACGTGGCTTACGCCGCCGGGCTGGCCTTTGACCGTGATGCCGCGCGGTTCCGCCTGCGGTTCTGCGACCCGGCTTTTGATCCGGATACTGCAGTGCTGTGCGAAAAGGTCGAATTCCTGTCGGCCTCAACCGCCAGCAATGCCGACCTGCCATTGTTCATCGCAGTCACAAATGAGGTCGCGCCACTGCAGGGGCTGCATTTTTTGTTTGGCAGTCAGGCAAAAGACGAACAGGACGAAATGCGCGCAATGGCCGACAAGGCTGATGCGTTCAACATCGATCAGTTCCTAGTCTTTACCACTCTGGACGACATAACACAGGCCGCGATCGACAACATGCGCCGCAAGGTTCCCGCGATTGCCGGAGACTATCTGATCCTGGCGCAAAGCTATGATGATCTGGTGGAACAGGTCGGCAAGTTGAAGGACGAATGGGAATACCTGCAAGACAATGCCCATATACTTGTGCTGCAGATCATCGCGTTGTGTCTGGTCAGTTTCGCGGCGCCGTTCCGGCTGGGCAAATCCGTGGTCGAGCTGCGCGCGTCGCTCAGCGCCGATAGTCCTGCGCCAGCTTCGCAGGATCTGCGCCCAGAAAATACCGCGTCAGAGTCCACAGGTTCCGCCCTCCCCGACGCAACCAGCCCGCACGCTCATAGCGATCCGCGCTCGTAACTGCCCGGCTGGGCAGCAAAGTGATGCCGCGCAAACTGCGGACCAAAGCGACGTCCTCCATCAAGGGTTGATCGGGAAAGCCCCCCGCCTTTCGATACATCTCACTCGGGACCAACAGGCCCTGATCGCCATACGGCAGGCCAAACAGGCGACTGCGTAAATTGGCCCAACCCGCCACCCATACTGGCGCAAAGCCTGATGCCCGAAACGCCAGACGAAACGCCGCCGGGGTTCCGGTGCCAAGGTGGTCGCCTACAACCTTGCTCCACCCCGCTTGCAAAACCGTGTCGGCATGCAAAACAAGCAGCCAGTCCCCTTTGGCTGCGGTGCATCCTCTGGCCAATTGCCCCCCGCGCGAAGGTGGCCCGGTCACGATCTCAGCCCCGGCCTCATCTGCAATCTTTAAAGTCTGATCAGTCGACCCACCGTCCGAGACGATCAATTCGCGGATCAGCCCCGCATGCAGGCCTTCCATCAAGGCCGCAAGGGTCGCGGGAAGGCTCCCGTCCGAATTCAGGGTCGGGATAACGATGCTAATCTGCGCAGGCACGGCGGAAACCCTCTGGTCATGGCAGCGGAAACCCCTATATCACGAGGTCCGAGGAAAAGACGAGGACAACCCAGATGCCCAACCGCCGTATATTGCGCCTGAGCGGCTCGGACACCGACAGCTTTCTTCAAGGGTTGATCACCAACGACATCGCAGGGTTGGACAATGGGCTGGTCTACGCCGCCCTGCTGACCCCCCAAGGCAAATATCTGGCGGACTTCTTCCTGAAACGGGACGGTGACACGGTTTTGCTGGATGTTTCTGAAGGTCTGGCCGATGGATTTGCCAAACGGTTGAGCATGTACAAACTGCGTGCAGATGTCAGCATCGAAGACAGTGGCCTGAACCTGCAGCGCGGTACTGGCCCTGCCCCCGAAGGTGCCCTGCCCGACCCGCGCCATCCAGACATGGGGTGGCGGGCCTATACTGCGGGTGCGGAAAACGACGACGATACAGATTGGGATGCAATCCGCGTGCGACACTGCATTCCGGAAACCGGCATCGAACTGACCCCCGACAGCTATATCCTTGAGGCCGGGTTCGAGGCGCTGAATGGCTTGGACTTCAAGAAAGGCTGTTACGTCGGGCAAGAGGTCACCGCGCGGATGAAACACAAGACTGAACTGCGCAAGGGTCTGCGCAGCGTTAGCGTCGCGGGGTCTGCAGCGGTTGGAACTGCAATTACTTCTGGCGGAAAACCGGCCGGTACATTGTTCACCCAATCCAATGGCCGCGGGATCGCCTATTTGCGATTAGACCGCGTGGGTAACGACATGCAGGCCGGTGACGCCACCGTACAGTTGGACACTTAACGTGTTGCCGAACCGGCACGGCTGAGCGACCGACTGAATTGGTGTGGTTTGAACATAGCCAAGTGCGCTGTCACACTGGTTTGAATTCAGCAATCCGGATGCACGTATGTTTCAGCTATACAGGGCAATCTGGCGCGCCAGCGCCGGACGGCAGATCATCCTCATCGTTCTGTCCATTGCGATCGCGGGTCTGGCTGCAGTTCCGCTGGAGTTTCAGCGCGACATCATCAACCACCTGACCTCTGCCGACGTAACTACGGACAAGCTGATCTACCTGGGTGCAGGAATGATGTCCGTCATCCTACTCAGCCTCGCCCTAAAGTGGCTTTTGAGCTATCGCGCAGGAACGTTGGGCGAAGATCTGATCCGCATGATCCGCCAAAGGCTGCTGCTGCGTGCCTCAGATATCAATGTCTCGGGCGAAACGATGCGCAAGGGCACGATGACCACGGCGATTTCAGCCGAGGCAGAAGAGCTGGGGAAATTCGCGGGCGGCGCCTTCTCGGACCCGGTCGTTCAGATCGGCACGTTGGTCAGTGTGATCGGCTATATCTCGTCAACACAGCCGGGGCTGGGCATGATCGCCTTTTCGATGATCGTGCCGCAGATCATCATCGTGCTGGTATCCCAACGCAAGGTGAACGTGTTTGTCGCCGAACGTGTCCGGATATTACGCGGAGCCAACGATAAGCTGAATGTCGAGCGGATCAACGAAATCGCGCGCGAGGTTGAGGCGCAGTTCGACGAGATCTACGAAACACGGCGCAAGATGTTCATCTGGAAGCTTTCGGCCAAGTTTCTACTGAGCGTCATAAACGGAGCCGGAACGGTCGGCGTTCTGATGTTGGGTGGCTATTTGGTTCTGAACGGGAAAACGGATGTCGGCACTGTGGTCGCCGCCACAAGCGGCCTCAGCCGCATTCAGGGCCCCACGGCATTCCTGATCGCCTTTTACCGGCAGGTCAGCGCCAATCGCATTAAGTATGAACTGATGCTTGAACTGTTTGGCCCCAACCCCGAACGGTATCGCCAAATCAGACGGGGCAGCTGACAAATAAACCGCGCGGCACGGGTCCACGCGGTTTTTCTTTGCTCTGGCAAACGCGTGGTTAGGCGCGTTCGGAATAATCCATGGTTTCGGTGTTCACCACGATCATCTCATCCTGACCGACGAATGGCGGCACCATGACTTTTACACCGTTGTCCAGAATGGCCGGCTTGAACGAATTCGCGGCGGTCTGACCTTTGACCACAGGCTCGGTCTCTACGATCTTGCAGGTCACTTTCTGAGGCACCGTGGCGTTCAGAGCCTCGCTTTCATAAAATTCGACGACAATTGTCATGCCGTCCTGCAGAAACGGGCGGCGTTCGCCCAGCAGTTCCGCAGGCAATTCGATCTGCTCATATGTCTCGGAATCCATGAAAACCAGCATGCCGTCAGATTCGTACAGAAACTGCTGATCTTTCTGCTCAAGACGCACGCGTTCCACTTTGTCAGCCGAGCGGAACCGCTCGTTCAATTTCGAACCATTGCGCAGATTGCGCAGTTCGACCTGTGCAAAAGCGCCGCCTTTACCTGGCTTTACGTGGTCAACTTTGACTGCGGCCCATAGCCCGCCATTATGCTCAAGCACATTTCCGGGGCGAATTTCGTTCCCATTTATCTTGGGCATGACTTAAATCCTTCACAAACGGTTGATGCGTCAGTTCCCGCTCCTATATCTGGCGGGAACACACCTGACAAGATGACGAGACTTAGTGCTGCACCTGCAGCAAGCTATGCAAATGACGCAACGCAACTATGCATTTTAAGTGTATCCGAATCGCACTTAATCGGTCATAAGAACCGTCACGCCGAAAATGCAAGAGCAAGAACAACAAGGAAGACGAGATGAGAGATTTCGTTGACGGCACTGCCTTTAACAACGAGCAAGGCAATCGTGCACGCAAACTTTTCGCGGCTGTCGTACTGGCTGCGCTGGATGACGCTATTGCCGATGACAAAAAATATGGCAATGGTCCGGAACAAATTGCCCGGTGGGCGCGCTCTCGTGATGGTCGCGAGGTCCTGTCCTGCGCGGGTATCGACCCGAATGAGCGCGTTGTTGGCGGACTGATGGAGTTCGTTGGACGTGGTGTGCGCACCTCGGTTGCGCTGTCGCGTGAAGAAAGCGAACGTCGCAACGCGGCCCAACAAGCAGAAGCCGCCTGATCCAAGGTGACTTTCGCATGAAAAAGCGCGCTCCCTAGCTGGGAGCGCGCTTTTCTTATGCCATCATTCAAAAGAACAACAGCCACTGCCGCGCGACCCACAGTTCGGCCATCAGCAGCACGGCAAAGAACGCTTTCGCCCAGATGGGCATGCCGCGACGCCACAAAACGGCGTAACACGCGACACAAAGCACGGCCGAAATTGGTGCCACCCACAAAGCGTGATGCGTGCTGTCCCAATAGCTGATGGGGCTGTGATACACCCAATTGCTGAATGGCCAGAACTGCGGCCGCCCATCCCCGGCATGCAGCAGAAAATCCATCGAAAGGTGCAGCAACCCGGCGGACGCCCCAACGGTCCAGACCTTCCAGCGCATCCATACCCCGACAAGCAAGGCACCCCCCCAAAGGACAAAGGAATTGTCGATCGCAAACACGGTCTGCCAGCCGTCGGAAAAATAAAGCTGGTCGAAGACCACGCTTGCGGGAACCCCAAGTACATAAAGGGACGTGCCCGCCATCAGGTAAAGCGAAAGGTCCGGCAATAGCGAACCCAACAGAGCGGCCCACAGGAAACGTCCCTGGGCTGGGCGGGCAAAGGCGGCAGCTCCGATCAAAAGATGCGCTGGCGTGTTCAACTTTGGCTTTTCCTTTGCCCGCAAATCAGGTCATCTGCGCGTCAACATAGGAGACAGGCCATGGTTCGGTCCATCATGATTCAGGGCACCGGCAGCAATGTCGGGAAATCGGTTCTAGTGGCCGGTCTGGCGCGGGCTTTCACCCGGCGCGGGCTGCGCGTTGCACCGTTCAAACCGCAGAACATGTCGAACAATGCCGCCGTCACCGAAAATGGCGGAGAGATCGGGCGCGCACAGGCTTTGCAAGCGCTGGCGGCGGGGCGTGCGACGCATACAGACATGAACCCGATTCTGCTGAAGCCGGAAACCGACACTGGTGCTCAGATTATCGTACAAGGCCAACGCGCAGGCACGATGAAAGCGGGCGATTACCGCAAGGATAAATCCAAACTGCTGGGCGCAGCGCTTGAAAGCTTTGACCGCTTGTGCAGCGACGCGGATCTTGTCCTGATCGAAGGCGCGGGTAGCCCGGCCGAAACCAACCTGCGCAAGGGTGACATCGCCAATATGGGATTTGCGCGCGCTGCAGGCGTACCCGTTATTCTGGTAGGTGACATTCACCGCGGGGGTGTCATTGCCCAGATCGTAGGCACCCAGGCGGTTTTGGATGCAGGTGATCTTGAGATGATCCGGGGTTTTGCCGTCAATCGGTTCAAAGGCGACGTATCTCTTTTCGATGAAGGTCGCGATGAAATCGCTGCACGTACCGGATGGCCCTGTCTGGGCGTCGTTCCCTGGTTCCATGATGCGTGGAAACTGCCAGCCGAGGATATGATGGATATCCGGTCCCACTCTGGCGGGGCCTGCAAGGTGGTTGTTCCGCAGTTGGAACGCATGGCAAATTTTGACGACCTCGACCCTTTGTCTGCCGAACCCGGTGTCTCGGTCGAGATCGTGCCAGCAGGACGCCCCCTGCCCGGTGATGCCGATTTGGTACTGCTGCCCGGCAGCAAATCCACCATCGGCGATCTGGCTTATTTCCGGGCTCAGGACTGGGATATCGACCTATACGCCCATGTCCGCCGGGGCGGCCATGTTCTGGGCCTGTGCGGCGGCTATCAAATGCTGGGCAAGACAATCGCTGATCCGGATGGCGTCGACGGACAACCGGGGACTGTTGAAGCGTTGGGCCTGCTGGATGTTGAGACCGTGATGGCAGGGAAGAAACAGGTAACGCTCACTTCGGCCCGCGCCCTTGGCGGAGGAGAACCGGTGTCGGGCTACGAAATCCACATGGGCCGTACCGAAGGATCTGATTGCGCCCGCGCTTGGTTAGAGGTCGAGGGGCGGCCAGAAGGTGCTGCAAACGCCTCTGGTCGTATCCGCGGTAGTTATCTGCACGGTATCTTCAGCTCGGACGCATTCCGCGCGTCTTACCTGTCGCAATTGGGCGTGACCTCGGACCTGGCCTATGAAGATGGGGTCGAAGATACGTTGAACGCGCTGGCCGACCACCTTGAACAGAATATGGATCTGGACCGCCTGCTGGCGCTTGCAGAAACGCCCAAAAGCGTCTGAGTGTTACTCGAGGTCCTGCTCGGCCAGGGCTTTGTAGATTTCGCGCCGGACCATCTTACGGACGTTGCGGGTGATACGTTCGCCCAAAACACCCTGCAATTCTTCACGGACAACCTCAGCGATCATTTTGCGCAATGCGTCTTCGCTAATACCAGCTATCGCTGAATCTTCCGCTGCTGCTTCGACTGGGTGAACAGGTAGTGCGGCGATCACCTCGGGGTCGCGAACGAAAGTTGCCCTGGTCGTCGCCACGGCTTTTTTAGACTTCGCCTCAGTGGGTTCGGCTTTATTTCCCTCGATATCCGAAAATTCTTTGCGCACGCTGAACTCAAGGGCTTTCGCAGGAGTGCCGGAATACTCGTCTTCGCTGTCGCCGTCCGGCTCCCACTGGTCCTCAGTGCGTGCAATCGCCGCCTCTAGGGCTTCGATCTTTGCGCTCAGGCTGTTGGTCGGGTTTTTGGGCGGTTCTGGCGCGGCCTGTTCTTTGTTGGCGGGATCTTCACGATCTATGATGTCACACGCGCGCAGAAGCATCGGCTTGACTGACGCGTCGACCGTGTAACCTTCGTTGGCCTCGGCTTCATTCTCCGGGCCGTCCTGAATGCTGGATGTTCCGCCGACCCGCAATGCATCGGTCAGCACCAATCGCCCGGGCTTGCGGGCGATTAAAGGCGACGGCTCCGAGGTTTGTTCACCTCTTTCACCGACCAGCCGTTTTATCGAGGACAGCACGTCCTCTACTCTGCCGTTCACGACTTTTTCCGTCATTGTTCTCTACCGCTCTATCCTCAGGATTGAGTGTAGCCAAACAAGCCGGGCGTCACAACAGATAGTATTGGCCCTTAGTCGCGACGCAACGCTTTGAGAACGCGATCCAGGTCCTTGCTTTGTCTGCTGACCTGAGCCGGCGCTTTCTTGACCAGGTTGTAATACAGCGTCGGATCATAAATTTGCACCGCCAGTCCCAGACGTTCAGCAGTCAACAGACCCTGTGCCTGCAACAGCTGGTAAGCTGCGCGCGAACGCTCGATCCGCGACGCGACCTCGGCCAGCTGCGCATCCAGCAGATCCTGCTGAGCGTTCAAAACGTCCAGCGTGGTCCGTGCACCCAGAGTGGCCTCTTCGCGGATACCGTCAAACGCCACGTTTGATGCGCGAACTCGTTCGCTCGACGCCCGCAAACTTGCAGATGCCGCTTGGAAACGGGCATAGGCTTCGGTCACACCCTGAGTGATATCTTTTTGCACATTCAAGAGGTTGGCACGCGATGCATCCCGTGTAGCCATGGCGCGGCGCACGCTTGCGGCCAAACGGCCACCAGCGTAAATTGGCTGACTGAAGTTCAGCGACACCGTCCCGTCTTCGATACTATCATCGTTGTCATAGGTCTCGGTGATACCGGCGTCGGCGTTCAGGCTGACGTTCGGGCCCAGATTGGCGCGCTGTTGCGCAACGATCAGATCGAAGGCACGCACCTGGTGCTGTGCCGAAAGAATAGCCGGGTGGTTACGCTGCGCCAGGCTGACGGCCTGCGGTTCCGAATTAGGCAGGTTTGGCAGGCTCGGTTGACCCGCTGTGCGTCCGGGCGATTTGCCAACGGCATTTACATATTCCGCTTGCGCTGTATCGAGATTACCGCGCGCAACGGCCAGATCAGCCTGCGAGCTTGCAAGCTGGGCTTGTGACAGTGCAACGTCCGTGCGTGTAACTTCGCCTACATCGAACCGGTCCTGCGATGCGCGCAGTTCTTCAGCCGATACATCGACGTTGTTCAAGCGAATCTGTACGGTTTCTTCCTGCAGAAGCACTTCGAGATACGCATTGGCACCGCGGAACAGAACCTGCTGTTCGATATCAACAAGGGTCTGCCTGGTCGACAGCACCGTTTCTTGCGCTGACTGTTTGCCCAGAACGGCAGCCCCACCATCGTAGAGCAGTTGGCTGAGGGTCAGCCCCGTAAAGAAGTTGTTCGGGTCGGTTCTTGTCACCACATTGTTGATGTTGCGACGTGTGTAGTCGCTGCTGATCGCAACCGTCCAGTTGATGATCGGACGAAGCGCCGACAATGCGATTGCCACGTCTTCGTCGGCCGCGCGCAACAATGCGCGGTTCTGTTCAAGCAACCCGCTGGTATTGTAGGCGCCAATGAATGCGTCAGTTATGTTGTCGGCCCAAACGGCCCGTCCTGGTACAAAGCTAAGTGCGACCCCCGCAGTCAGCGCCAGCGCTTTGACCAGCTTCCCTCCCGCCATAGAACCCATAACGAAATCCTCTCAAATCGAAATTACTCTGCTCTGCCGATAGTTTGCGCGTTTGCGTTAAACTAATCAAGGCGGCAGAAAAATCAGCTATCAAACTATAGCGAAAATACACGGTCCGTGGAAAATGCCTGCAAAATCGGTGCATTGGCATTAAACGCGTCCCGCCAGGTCACTCGACCCCCAGATTTATGGCCGATCCGAACGATCCCCAGTGCACCTTGGACAAAAAGGCACGCAATTCGCCCATGGTCCTTAAGTTGCGCGATCAACGCATCCGGAACCTGTTCCACACCACCCTGGACCATTATCACGTCATAGGGCCCATGTTCGGGGGCACCTTGTTCAAGCGGGCCGACATGGACAATCGCATTGTCTGCCTCCGCCTCCATCAGGATAGACTGAGATTCGGCCGCCAGATTTTCATCTTCCTCTACGGCAACAACCAGCTGTGCCATGCGCGCGGTAACAGCGGTCGAATACCCCAAGGTCGGAGCAATATCCAAAACCGACTCGTCGTTCGAAATGTTCAATATGTCCAGAATCTTAGCCAGGGTCCGCGGCTCCAACATGCAGCGCCCATCACCCAGTTCGATCAATCCCTCGACATATGCCGCTTCGCGCTGCGCGTCCGGCACGAAATTCTCGCGCTTGACGGTCAGCATCGCGTCTATGATGGGAAATTTCGTGACATCAGAAGGACGTATCTGCGTATCGACCATCGTCCGGCGGCGGGCTGCGAAATCTGTCATTGGATCGCTCATCTTGCTCCCTTGGGTGATTGAGTTCTGCCACATCCTTGAAAAACCGGCAACGGCCCAGACACGGAAACTTTCCAATCTTCACAAGATACAACGTCGCAACCAAAGACTAAGTTGGCACCCGGCCCTGAAATTTACGCTCCCCCCTCTGGACGCTCCTGTCGAAAGCTGCTAAAACGCCGATCACACCACGGCAAGTATTTGATTTTACTTGAAAAGGCGAGTTGGCGGAGTGGTGACGCAGCGGATTGCAAATCCGTGTACACCGGTTCGATTCCGGTACTCGCCTCCATTTATTTCCAAGCACTTAGCTTTCTGCGCTGATTTCGCAATTTCGGACGCCTAAAGTTCAGTATCAGATGCATGTTGCGATTGCGGGTCCAGCGATTCCATTTACACAACCGCACTACCTGATTGCCAAACCGAGAAACGCTCAATCATCTGCGACGGCCGGGCTGAATTGCGCCTGGCTCGCGTGAACGGATCGCATCGGATGCCGCTGACTGACTTCGGCAAGTCGCTTTTCTGACGTAGCGGGTTTTCAATCCCCAGTCGTGCTTGACAAGCCCCCTGCCCGTGCCGCATGTCGCATGCGTTGGTGTCCATCCTCGGATGGATGAAAAGGGAATGTGCCAGCGGTTATTCCGCCAAGCACAGCCGCCCCCGCGACCGTGACCGGAGAGGGTGCCCAAAGCCACTGGCCTAATAGGCCGGGAAGGCGGGACATCCGACAGAGGCTCGCCTCTGACATCCGCAAGCCGGGAGACCTGCCAGCACCCGAAGTTGAAACCGGGCGGGGTGTTCCGGTGTCGGGTCCATGTGCAGACGCGTGGCCCGCATGAAACCCCGTCCCCCGTATAAAGGATGAGGGGGATGAGAGACGTGACCGAGACCGCACCAGTCGAGTTGCTGGTCTGTACGACATGCCGCCGTGGGTTACCTATCGAAGATGACGCCCAGCGACCCGGCACTTTGCTGCATAAAGCACTTGAAAAGGCTGGCTTGCCGGACGGCGTCGACCTGAAACCGGTGGAATGTCTGTCGAACTGTGATCAGGGATGCTCGATCGTTTTGCGTGGCGGCCCGTCCCGATGGACCTTCGTTTATGAAAACCTCGACGAGACCAACCATGTCGAGACCATCGTCGAAGGCGTCACCAAGTATCTGGCCGCTGAAGACGGTCTGGTGAAATGGCGCGAACGCCCCGAACATTTCCGCAAAAACTGTGCGGCCCGCATTCCCCCGATTGGAGCCCTGAAATGAGCAACCTTGAAAAACTCCCCGTCACTGTGATCACCGGCTTTCTGGGCTCGGGCAAAACCACGCTGGTAAAGCACCTGATGCAGAACCCGCAGGGCAAGCGCCTGGCCGTTATCGTCAACGAATTCGGCGACGTGGGTGTAGATGGCGATATCCTGAAATCCTGCGCCATTCCGGATTGCCCGGCGGAAAACATCATGGAACTAGCCAATGGCTGCATCTGCTGCACAGTAGCCGATGATTTCATCCCGACCATTGAGGCGCTGATGGCGCTGGAACCGCGCCCCGATCACATCCTGATCGAAACGTCTGGACTGGCGCTACCAAAACCGCTGCTAAAAGCGTTTGATTGGCCAGATATCCGCTCGAAAATTACCGTCGATGGCGTGATCGCTTTGGCCGATGCTGAGGCCGTCGCTGCAGGTCGTTTCGCCCCTAACGTCGAAGCCGTGGACGCCCAGCGCCTGGCTGACGACTCGATCGACCACGAAACGCCTCTGTCCGAGGTGTTTGAGGACCAGATCTCGTGCGCCGACATCATCCTGCTGACAAAACCCGATCTGGCCGGTCCGGAAGGCGTTGCCAAAGCCAAAGAGGTCATCGCGACTGAGGCTCCGCGCCCGCTGCCCGTGGTTGAGGTAGCCGAAGGCGCCGTTGACGTGCGTGTCGTGCTGGGCCTCGAAGCCGCCGCCGAGGATGACATGGACGCGCGCCCGTCGCATCACGACGGCCACCACGACCACGAACACGACGATTTCGAAAGCATCATCGTCGAGCTTCCGGAACAGACCGACCCGGCGGAACTGGTCGCCAATATCGAACGTCTTGCCAATGAGCTGAACATTCTGCGCGTCAAAGGCTATGCCGCCGTTCAGGGCAAACCTATGCGTCTGCTGGTGCAGGCCGTTGGTGCCCGCGTGCGTCATCAGTACGACCGGCCGTGGGAACCGGGTGAAGAGCGCCGCTCGCGCCTGGTGGTCATTGCCGAGCATGACGACATCAATGAGGCCGCAATCCGCGATATCCTCATGAGTGTGACCGAGGCCGCCGAGTAAGCCATGCACGTCGTCTTCCGCGAAAGCCACGGGTTAGAAGAGATCGAAACCCCGACCGATCTGGGCCAGAGCCCAGCGGATCTGGTGATGCTGTCCTTTTCGGACAGTGACCTTGGTGCTTTCGCGGCGGGCTGGCATCGCGGTGGCGGGGCCGAAGGGCGAATGCCGACAATGCGGCTGGCCAACCTGACAGCACTGAAACACCCGTTGTCCGTCGACACTTATGTCGAGCAAACGCTCGAGGGCGCCAAGGGCATTCTGATCCGTTTGATCGGCGGCGTGCCTTACTGGTCCTATGGCTTGCAGCAAGTTCTGGCGCTGGCGCAATCCAAGGGGATCGCACTGGCCGTCCTACCTGCCGATGGGCGTGAGGATACGCGGCTGGATGATTACTCCACCCTGCCCGTCTCAACCCTGCGGCGGCTTGCGCATCTGTGTGACACCGGCGGCGAAGTCGCGGCGCAAGCGGCCTTGGCACAAATGGCGCTGGCGGCTGGGCTTTATGCCGGGCCGGTGATGGGCGCAAAGACCTTGCCAAAGTGCGGCGCGTGGTGCCCGGACCGTGGCGTAATCTCGGTCGAAACAGCATTCTCGAGCGGCGGGAAGCGTATTCTGGTGACTTTCTATCGTGCCTATCTGACATCGGCAGACACTGCCCCGGTCGCAGCCCTGATCCGCCGATTGCGGGAACGCGGGTTCGAAGCTGTAGGCATGTTCGCCCCCTCGCTGAAAGCACCTGCAGCCGCCGATTGGCTGCGCGAGAACATCGCCTCCCTTGAACCGTCGGCCATCATCAACGCCACCGCGTTTTCGGGCAAAGGCGCATCCGGCACCTCTCCACTGGACGCCGCCAATGTGCCGGTGTTTCAGGTTGCTCTCGCAACGTCCCGCCGCAAAGCCTGGGCCGAGGCGGAACGCGGTCTTTCGCCCGCTGATTTGGCTATGCACGTTGTCCTGCCTGAAGTGGACGGGCGAATTTCTGCAGGCATTGCTTCGTTCAAGGAACCGGGCAAGCGTGACCCGCATCTGGAGTATTCACGTTTTGCCCACCGGGCTGAACCGGAACGGATCGAGGCCATCATCGACCGTGTCGTCGGCTGGCTGAATCTGAACGACAAACCCAAAGGGGATCAGGTGCACGCCTTGGTGCTGTCCACCTATCCCGGCAAGGATTGGCAGATGGCCCATGCTGTGGGCCTTGATGCTTTGGCCTCGGCCGAGGCGATGCTTTCTGACCTGCTGGGCGAAGGGTATGACACCGCACCCGCCGAACCGATAGCCGAGATGCTGCCGGACACGCGGCTTTCGTGGTCGCTTGACGCATACCTGACCGCGCTGACGGACTTGCCGGAACAATTGCGCGCAGACCTCGAAGCTGTGTGGGGTAGACCCGAGGACGACCCAACATTCTCAGAAGGCGCGTTCCAGTTCACCGCCCTGTGGCGCGGCAAGGCGCTGGTGGCGCTGCAACCCGAACGCGGCACGCCCGAGATGCGGGAAGACGATTACCACGACCTGTCGCGCACCCCCCGCCACGGCTATGTCGCCTTCTATCTGTGGCTGCGCAAAGGTCTTGGCGCGGATGCGCTAATCCATATCGGCGCGCATGGCACTCTGGAGTGGCTGCCGGGCAAATCGGTCGCCTTGTCCAATGAATGCTGGCCAGAGGCGCTGATCGGCGACCTTCCCGTCATCTATCCCTTCATCGTCAACGATCCTGGCGAGGCCGCTCAGGCCAAGCGCCGGATCGGGGCCGTCACCTTGGGTCACATCCCGCCGCCGATGAAGGAAAGCGGCACCCCCGATCGGATGGTTCGGCTGGAATCGCTGCTGGACGAATTCTCGAACGCAGATGGTCTGGACCCCAAACGTCGCGACCGCCTGCAAGAAGATATCCGGGATGAGGCGCAAGCCATCGGGCTTGAAAGTGACCTGGGTCTCGATCAGGCCACCTGCACGGCCGAGGCGATCACTCGCATCGACCGTTTTGTCTGTGACATCAAAGAAAGCCAGTTCGGCGACGGGTTGCATATCTTTGGACGTGTGCCCGAAGCCGCCGCCAATTTTGACACGTCACCTTCTGCCAATGCCGAACGCAATGCACTGATCGACGCGCTAGCTGGCAAACGGATCGAGGCAGGCCCGTCCGGGTCCCCCTATCGCGGACGGTCAGACGTGCTGCCAACTGGGCGCAATCTGTATACCACCGATCCGCGCTCAGTGCCGACCCGTGCGGCCTATACCCAAGGCGTGAAGCTGGGCGAAGAATTGGTGCGGCGACACCTGCAGGAAGAGGGCGATTATCCCAATGGGCTGATCGTTGATCTCTGGGGTTCAGCCACGATGCGCACGGCGGGTGAAGAGTTTGCCATGGCGCTGCACTTGCTGGGCGTCAAACCCGTTTGGGACAAAGGGTCCGAGCGGGTGTCGGGCATCGAAGTGCTACCTATCACTGATCTCAGTCGCCCACGTCTGGACGTGACCTTGCGCGTCTCAGGCTTGTTCCGCGATGTGTTCCCGACCCTTTCAGCGCTTTATGGTCAAGCTGTTCGCGCGTTGTCGGATCGCGATGAAGCCCCGGACTGGAACCCTTATGCCGGACAGGCCCCGGCGGCGCGCGTCTTTGGCCCGGCCCCGGGCAGCTATGGCGTAAACATGACCCAGCTGTCCGAAATCTATACGGATGAGGCCCGCGCGCAGGCGGGTGAGGCATGGCTTGAGGCCAGCTCTTTCGCTTTGGAAGGCGAACACATCACACAGGATATGGACGGCATTACCCAACGGGTCACGAATGCCGACAGTTTCGTGCACCTGCAGGATCTGACCGAAACCGATCTGCTTTTGGCCAACGACTATGCCACGCACGAGGCTGGTTTCGCCGCCGCCAAGACATTCACCGGTGGTACGGCGCAGCTATACCATCTGGACAACACCAACCCGGATAACCCGCGCGCCCGAACGCTGCCTGAAGAAATCAGCCGTGTGGTTCATGCCCGTGCCGCCAACCCGAACTGGATTGCAGGCATGCAAAGGCATGGCTTCCGGGGCGCTGCCGAAATTGCGGCGACACTGGATCACATGGCCTCTTTCGCCCATCTGTCAGGCACGGTCGCGCCGCATCTGTTCGACCTCTATCATGACGCTACATTGGGCGACGCCGAGGTCGAGGCGTTTTTGCAAGAGGCCAACCCGCGCGCGTATCAGGCGATGCAGGACAGGTTCCGCGCGTTGTTGGACGCGGGCCTTTGGAACACCCGCCGCAACTCGATCCGGGCCGATCTGGAGGGGCTGGGATGAGCGCCCCGGTCGTTCAGGGTTGGTGCCCCGGCGCGCATCGGCCGATGATGTCGGGCGATGGTCTGGTGGTTCGGGTGCGCCCGCGTCTGGCCCGTTTGAGCGCCGAACAAACACGTGGTCTTTGTGAGTTGGCCGAGCAATTTGGCAATGGCACTATCGACCTGACCAACCGCGCCAATTTACAGCTGCGCGGGGTAAAAGAAGACGATCATCAGGCATTGCTGGCCGAACTGGCCGCGCTGAACCTTTTGGATGCTGAGCCCGGTATTGAAATGCGCCGCAATATACTGGTGTCGCCCCTATACAAATCAGGTGATCGAACCGCACGGCTGACACAGGAACTGATCGATCGGTTGGAGGAATTGCCGACTCTGCCCGCCAAATTCGGCTTTGCCATCGACACTGGCCCCAAGCGCCTGTTGACGGCGGATTCGGCCGATATCCGGGTCGAAGCAGGCACTGATGGCCTCATCCTGCACGCCGACGGGGCCAAGACTGGCTGCCGGGTCACAGAAACCAACGCAATTGACCGGCTTATCGCCTTGGCCGGATGGTTTTCCGAACGTTTCACGCCAGAAACCCGCCGCATGGCGCGGGTGGCCGCGACGCAGGATTTGCCAGCGGAGTGGCAAGGCAGCGCGCCTGGTGACATCGGCGCACCGCCACAACCCGGCGCCTGCGATCTGGGTACTCTGTATGGCGCGGCGTTCGGACAATTGCCGGCGCGACAACTCTCTGACCTCATTGCAGACAGCGGGGCGTCTGCCTTGCGGGTCACCCCATGGCGGCTGATTCTGCTGGAAGGCGGGGCGGCGATACAAACACCCGACTTTGTCATAGATGGCAACGACCCGCTGATGACAACCGACGCCTGCCCCGGCGCACCATTCTGCCCGCAAGCACAAGTGGAAACCCGTAGGGTTGCGCGCGAATTGGCGGCGCGGGTTGCAGGCAGCCTACACGTATCCGGTTGCGCCAAAGGCTGCGCCCGAATGGGGACGGCAAATGTCACACTGGTCGGCAATGACGGACGATTTGATCTTGTCAAAAACGGTCGCGCGGGGGATGAGCCGTCCCAACGCGGGCTGACACCTGAAACACTTATGACTATGGACCTCTCCTGATGCCCTATGAATACGAAACCGATGGCGCAGCGATCTATAAGCAAAGCTTTGCCACGATCCGGTCTGAGGCCGATCTGGCGCGCTTTGACGCTGATGAAGAGCAGGTTGCGGTTCGCATGATCCACGCCGCCGGAATGGTCGGTCTGGAAGAATTCGTACATTTTTCGCCCGGTTTCGTGCCAGCCGCAAGGACCGCGTTAGAGAATGGCGCACCTATACTGTGCGATGCGCGAATGGTCAGCGAGGGTGTGACCCGCTTCCGCCTGCCGGCCGATAATGAGGTGATCTGCACTCTGCATGACGAACGCGTGCGCCCACTGGCGGCTGAGATGAGCAACACCCGATCCGCTGCTGCTCTGGAGCTGTGGCGTCCGCATCTGGAAGGCGCTCTGGTCGCGATCGGTAATGCGCCGACCGCTCTGTTCCACCTACTGAATATGCTGGAAGACCCCGATTGCCCACGCCCGGCCGCCATCATCGGGTGCCCGGTGGGCTTTGTCGGTGCCGTCGAATCCAAGGACGCATTGTGGGAGGCGCAGCCCGTGCCCTCTTGCATCATCAAGGGCCGTCTGGGCGGAAGCGCCATCACCGTCGCCGCAATCAACGCCATTGCGAGCCGCGCCGAATGAGTGGCGGCAAGATATACGGCGTGGGCCTTGGCCCCGGTGATCCGGACCTGATGAGCGTGCGGGCCGACCGCCTGCTCCGCAATGCACGTCACGTCGCGTTCTTTCGCAAGCCTGGTCGCAGCGGTCAGGCACGCAAGATCGTCAATGGGATGATCCCGGACAGCGCAGTTGAGTTTCCCATGGAATACCCTGTCACTACGGAAATTCCGCTGGCTGATCCGCGCTATAACGAACTGCTCTCGGCCTTTTACAAAGACTGCGCCGCGCATCTCAAAGCCCTATCGGATCAGGGTGAGGATGTGGTGGTTCTGTGTGAGGGTGATCCGTTTTTCTATGGGTCTTTCATGCATCTTTACAGCCGCTTGCGCGATCAGGCTGATGTAGAGGTCGTGCCAGCCATTACCGGCATGTCCGGCGCATGGACAGCAACGGGTAACCCGATCACCTGGGGCGATGATGTGCTGACAGTACTGGTCGGCACCCTGCCCGAAGAAGATCTGGCAATTCGCATGGCGCAGACCGACGCGTTGGTTGTCATGAAAATCGGACGCAATATCGACAAGGTGAAGCGCGCGCTAAAAACAGCCGGTCTGTATGACCGCGCATGGATCGTCGAGTTTGCACAGATGCCGAACCAGGTGGTGACGAAACTGTCCGAGGCATGCGAAAAGGTGACGCCCTATTTCTCGATCATCATCGTGCATGGTCAGGGACGGCGGCCATGAGTGGTTGGGTCAAGATTGCGGGCTTGGGGCCTGGTAATGAAGATCTCGTAACCCCCGAGGTTTCAGCTGCGTTGACGGATGCCACGGACGTGGTCGGGTACATCCCCTATGTCGCGCGCGTGGCCGAGCGCCCTGGTCTGACGTTGCACGCCAGCGACAACCGGGTCGAGATCGACCGATCCCAACACGCGTTGCAGATGGCGGCGGAAGGCAAACGCGTGGTCGTTGTCTCCTCGGGCGATCCCGGTGTGTTCGCCATGGCGGCTGCGGTGTTCGAAGCCTTGGAAAACGGTCCAGCCGAGTGGCGTAACGTCCACATAGACGTCCTTCCCGGCATAACCGCGATGCTGGCGGCATCCGCGCGGGCCGGGGCGCCGCTGGGTCATGATTTCTGCGCCATCAACCTCAGCGACAACTTGAAACCCTGGTCGCTGGTTGAAAAACGTCTTCGCCTAGCAGCGCAGGCGGATTTCGCGATGGCGTTTTATAACCCGCGCTCGAAATCCCGCCCGGAAGGCTTTGTAAAAACACTGGAAATCCTACGCGAAGAATGCGAGCCCGAGCGCCTGATCCTGTTCGCGCGTGCCGTATCCCGCGCGGATGAGGCGATCCGGATTTCAACACTGGCCGAGGCGACGCCTGACATGGCTGACATGCAAACCGTCGTCATTGTCGGGTCATCCCTGACGCGCGTCATCAACCGTGACAGCGCGCCGATCGTCTATACCCCGAGGTTCACCCCGGAATGAGCCAACCAGTCCAGAACCTGCATCACGTTCGACAATTCGGTCCTTTGCGGAAGGGTCGGCCTGTCGATCATCAGCACCGGTACGCCCAGGGCGCGCGCGGCATCCAGCTTGGCGCGCGCACCGGTGCCGCCAGAGTTCTTGGACACAACCAGTTCAATGCCATGCTGCAGCATCAGCGCCCGGTCCCCTGCTTCGGTGAAAGGTCCGCGCGACACGATCGCCTCGCAATCGGGCAGCGGCAGTGCATCCGGTTCATCCACCAGCCTCAGCAAGAAGTGATGTTGGGGCTGAGCCGCGAAATCTTCAAGATGCAGGCGGCCAACGGCCAGAAAAACGCGCCGTTTAGGACCGCTCAAAGCGGCAACCGCCGCGCCTATATCAGAAACGTGCTGCCAACGATCTCCGTCCTGCGCGCGCCATGCCGGGCGCGTCAAAGCGGCCATGGGCACCCCGGCCTCGCGACACGCGGCAATGGCGTTTGTGCTCATTTGCGCGGCAAAGGGATGGGTGGCATCAACTACATGAGTGATCGCGTAGTCCGTCAGGTAACGGGTCAGGCCTTCGACGCCGCCGAACCCTCCAACGCGCACCGGCAGGGGCTGCGGTCTTGGATTGTCCACCCGACCGGCATAGGAATAGGTCGCCGGGATGCCCTGATCGGCCAAGGTTTTGGCCAGTGCATTTGCCTCGGTCGTGCCACCAAGGATCAGGAGGTTGGTCATGCATGAAGCTCCGTGGCTAAGCGTTTTGGGCTTGGGCGAAGATGGACTGGATGGCCTGTCACCCGCAAGTCGTCAAGTACTGGAGCGTGCCGAAATCATCATGGGCCCGCCGCGCCATTTGTCACTGATCCCCGACACAGGCGCACAGCGCGTAGATTGGCCCGTGCCTTTTTCCGACGGCCTGCCGATCCTGACCGGGTTTCGCGGACGCCCAACAGTTGTTCTGGCCTCGGGCGATCCGTTCTGGTTCGGCGCGGGCTCGGTAATCGCGCGCAACTTCGACGCCGGAGAATGGACAGCCCATCCGGGTCAGTCCACGTTCTCGCTGGCTGCGGCACGTCTGGGCTGGCCGTTGGAAAGCACGCAGACATTCGGTCTGCACGCCGCCCCGCTGACTCGTCTGCGCCCGCATCTTTCGCCTGGATTGCGCGCCATCCTGCTGCTGCGCAACGGCGCTGCGGTGGCCGAGCTTGCGACATATCTGAACGAAACTGGGTTTGCCGATACGCAATTGCATGTCATGGAAGCCCTTGGCGGCCCCCGCGAGCGGTCGCGCAGCGTGTCGCTGACCGAAGCCCTGCTGGGCGGGTTCGACCATCCGGTCTGCGTTGGGCTTGAAGTTGCGGGTGAAGGACAGGCGCTGCCCAAGGCCTCGGGTAAGCCGGATGATATCTTCGAGAATGATGGCCAGATCACCAAACGCCCCGTGCGGGCGCTGACCCTGTCGGCGCTGGCCCCCAAGCGCGGCGAGCATCTGTGGGATATCGGCGGCGGCACCGGCTCGATCAGCATCGAGTGGCTGATGTGCGACCCGACCCTGACCGCAACCACGATCGAACCCCGCAAGGATCGCGCGGACCGCATTCGTCGAAATGCCGACACGTTAGGGCAAGACCGGCTGCAAGTTGTGCATGGCACAGCGCCGACCGCACTGGACGGCCTTGGGTTTCCGGATGTGGTCTTCATCGGTGGCGGCCTGAGTACCGAATTGCTGAGTTGGCTACACGCCGCCCTGCCCGCCGGCACCAGGTTGGTCGCCAATGCAGTGACGCTGGAAAGCGAAGCCTTACTGGCGCAATGGCACGAAAAACTAGGCGGAGAACTTTTGCGCATCGAACTGGCGCAGGCTTCGGCACTGGGACCTCGGCGCGGCTGGAAATCCGCATATCCGGTGGTGCAGTGGAGCGTAATCTTATGATCATCGCAGGTTTGGGGTTTTCATCAACGGCGACCGTGGACAGCCTGCGCGCCGTATTTAAGCGGGCCAGCGTTGGGCAAAACGTCGACGCGCTGGCCACTGTTGCCGACAAGGAAGGTCACGCCGCGCTGTCGGAGTTTGCTGCAGAGACCGCCCTGCCCCTGCATTTCATCGCTGCTGCCGATCTGGCGGGACAGCGCACTCTCACCTGCTCGAACCGCAGCCGTGCCACCTATGGCACCGGCAGCGTAGCTGAAGCATCCGCCCTTGCCGCCGCTGGAACAGGTGCGCGGCTGACCTCACCCAGACAGATTTCGGACGACCGGCTTGCAACCTGCGCCGTCGCCATCGGAGGACAAACATGACCGTTCATTTCATCGGCGCCGGACCCGGCGCTGCCGACCTTCTGACCCTGCGGGGGCGTGATATCATCGCGTCGTGCCCGGTGTGCCTGTATGCAGGATCGCTGGTGCCCGAAGAAATTCTGGCCCACTGCCCCGAGGGCGCAAAGATCATCAACACCGCGCCAATGGATCTGGATCAGATCATGGCCGAGATCGAGGCAGCGCATAAGGCTGGCCATGACATTGCACGTCTGCATTCCGGCGACCTGTCGGTTTGGTCGGCGATGGGCGAACAGATCCGGCGGTTGAAAGAGATGGGCATTCCGGTCAGCGTGACGCCCGGTGTACCGTCGTTCGCCGCAGCGGCTGCTTCGCTGGGAACGGAACTGACCTTGCCCGGATTGGCGCAATCTGTGGTCCTGACCCGGACGCCCGGCCGCGCATCTTCAATGCCCGAAGGCGAAACGCTTGAGAACTTTGCCCGGACCGGCGCGACGCTGGCCATTCACCTGTCGATCGGAAATCTGGACAACGTGATCGCGGACCTTACCCCGGCCTATGGAGCAGACTGCCCGGTGGCAGTGGTATATCGCGCCAGCTGGCCGGACGAACGGATCATTCGCGCCACGTTGGCGACCCTGAAAGACGCACTGGACGAGAGTATCTCTCGCACCGCTCTGATCATGGTTGGCCCGGCACTTGCGGGCGAAGGCTTTGACGAAAGCTGTCTCTATTCAAAAGATTACGACCGCCGGTACCGCCCGCAAAGCGCGGACAGTCCATGGTCAAGCTGGAGCCCCGAGAATGAATGACGGGATGACCAACCCTCCGGGATTACTGATTTCTGCGCCGTCTTCCGGGACAGGCAAAACCACCGTCATGCTGGGTCTTCTGCGTGCGCTTGCCGAGGACGGCCTGACGGTGCAACCGTTCAAGAGCGGACCGGACTATATCGATCCAGCCTTTCACCGTGCCGCAGCCGGACGCGCCTCGTTCAACCTGGACAGCTGGGCGATGGCCGATCCGCTGCTGAACGCGATTTCTGCCCAGGCCGAGGGCGCTGATATCGTCGTGGCCGAAGGTTCGATGGGCCTGTTCGACGGCGTTGCCAAGCCCGGAGAGCTTGGGCACGGATCAAGCGCCGAAACCGCACAGCGTATGGGATGGCCTGTGGTTCTGGTGCTGGATGTGGGCGGTCAGGCGCAATCCGCGGCGGCCACTGCGCTGGGGTTTCGGATGTACAATCCAGACCTGCCCTTTGCCGGGGTGATCCTGAACCGCTGCGCCAGCCCGCGTCACGAACGCCTCACCCGTTTGGGAATGGAGCGCGCGGGCCTGCCGGTACTGGGCGTGTTGCCCCGGCGTGGAGATCTGACCCTGCCCGAGCGGCATCTTGGGTTGATACAGGCGGTCGAGCACCCAGATCTGGAAAGCGCGATTGCCGGATACGCCACATTCCTGCGCGAGCATGTGGATCTTGAGGCGATCAAGGCAGCGGCTTCCTCAGGCCCCAAGGGACCATCGTCAGCCGCGCTGCCGCGGCCTCCGGCACAGCGGATCGCGCTGGCACGGGATGCGGCGTTTTCGTTCACTTATCCACATTTGCTGGAAGGCTGGCGCGCAGCAGGAGCGGAAATCACGCCGTTTTCACCGCTGGCCAACGAAGCCCCGGCTGCGGATGCCGATCTGGTCTGGTTGCCCGGTGGATATCCTGAACTGCACGCGGGCACTTTGGCCGCTGCCGACACATTCCTGAACGGTCTACGCAAACACGCCGAGACAAAGCCCGTTCATGGCGAGTGCGGAGGGTATATGGCCTTGGGAGAAGCGCTGGTCGACAAAGAAGGGGTCCGGCATCAGATGGCGGGTCTGCTTGGGCTTGTGACGTCCTATGAGAAGCGCAAGTTCAATCTTGGGTATCGAAAGGCGCAATTGTTGGCCCCTATGCCGGGTTTTGCTGCCGATGCGACATTGCGAGGCCATGAGTTCCACTATTCCTCGATCTTGGAACAACCCGACGCGCCTTTGGCCCGGGTGTTCGATGCCGAAGGGGTCGAGGGGCCGCAAACCGGATCGGTTCGTGGCAACGTGACCGGAACATTCTTTCATCTGATTGCAGAGGCGCAGGCATGAGCGGTTTCGTTTCGTTCATCGGCTCGGGACCCGGAGACCCGGAGTTGTTAACGCTTAAGGCCGTTGACCGGATGCAAAAGGCGAATGCGGTGCTGTTTGACGACCTCAGCAGTGGTCCGATTCTGGGCCATGCGCATCAGGACGCAGATCTTGTCGGGGTAGGCAAACGCGCCGGGCGACCATCACCAAAACAGGACCACGTCAGCCGCTTGTTGGTGGATTACGCAAAAACTGGCGCGCGCGTGGTTCGACTGAAATCCGGCGATGGCGGTCTGTTTGGACGTCTGGAAGAAGAACTGGTGGCGCTACGCGAGGCCGGGATCGAATATGAGATCATTCCGGGTATCCCGTCTGCGGTCGCGGCTGCGGCAGCAGCTGGCATTCCGCTGACGCGGCGCCTCACAGCGCGTCGCGTACAATTTGTCACCGGCCATGACGTCAGCGGCAAACTGCCCGAAGATCTGAACCTTGCCGCGCTTGCCGATCCAGATGCCACCACGGTTGTGTTCATGGGCAAGCGCACATTCCCTTTGCTGGTAAAGACATTGAACGAACACGGATTGCCGCTGGATACACCGGCGCTGATGGCCGAAGCCGTCTCGACCCCGGATCAGGTGTTGCACCGATCCACGGTCGGTGAGTTGGCGGACAAGCTGGGTGCTGAGATCGGCACGGCCCCCGCCTTGATCCTTTACGGCCCGCTTGCAGAGACTGACGATGTTTGACCTGACCCTGATCGGTATTGGCACCGGCAATCCGGACCACCTGACGTTTCAAGGCGCTAGTGCCATTCGGGACGCAGACCTGATCCTGATCCCACGAAAAGGCGAAAACAAGGCCGATCTGGCCGGTTTGCGGGAAGAGATTATCGCGCAGGTGACCGACACCGCGCCACAGATCGCATATTTTGATATTCCCAAACGACGCGCCGTTGATGGCTATCTGCGCGGTGTTGATGAATGGCACGACGCCATCGCTCTGCGGTGGCAAGAGGCGATCGCGGCGCACCCTGATGCAAAGCGGGTAGCTCTTTTGATCTGGGGCGATCCGTCGCTTTATGACAGTTCGCTGCGCATCGCCTCACGACTGAAGCCCCAACCGGAAACACGTGTGATCCCCGGCATCACTGCGCTGCAGGCATTGACGGCGGCGCATGCGATACCGATCAACGATCTGGGCGCGCCGTATGTCGTGACCACAGGTCGGCGCATTCGGGATGAAGGCTGGCCGCTAAATGCCTCAAAAGTGGCTGTTATGCTGGACGGCGAGTGTTCGTTTCAAAGCCTTGAGATAGCCGACTACGAAATTTGGTGGGGCGCTTATGTGGGGATGAAGGAAGAAATCCTGATCCACGGTCCTTTGGCTGATTTGGCGTCGCAGATTATCGAAACACGGGCAAAAGCGCGGGCGGATCATGGTTGGATCATGGACATTTATCTGCTGAAATGGCGCCTGGCCTGATCCGAAAGCATCCACTGCGGCTGCTACCCACGGGATTGTGACTGCGCGAAATACGAGTTTCTGGCATCAACTTCGCACCCGTACCCATGAGGACAGCGCAATGAAGGCTATTTCGACCGTACTGTGTTTGCTGGCCCTTCCCGCGCTGGCGCAAGAGGCACTGCCAGGCTGGGCCGTTCATTCGACCGCCAAAAGCTATCAAGCGTTGGTCGCGGATACGAAGGCCGCGGTCAAAGAAAACGGTCTGATTGTTGTAACGCAGGCCGGGCCCACCAAGGCGGCAGCGGCTCGTGGCATCATCATTCCCGGAAACTTAGTGATCGGTGCCTTTAACAACGACTATGCAGTTCGGGTTCTGGAAACCTCGGTCAACGCAATGATCGAAGCGCCCATCCGGTTCTACGTGACCGAAAATGCGGACGGCACGGCGACTTTGTCCTACAAAACCCCAAGCCACGTCTTTGCCCCCTATGCCCAGCAAGGCGGTGAGCCACTGCAAGAAATTGCGGCGGAACTGGATGAAAAGTTTCAGGCCGTGGCGGAATCCGCAGTCAATTAGTCACACTGCCGTGAACCTGCTTGCGTCCGGACGCGTCCTCCGCAATCTGCAATGACGTATTATTTCGGAGCATAACTAATGCAGGACCTTTCGCCCCGCGCCGCGGACCTTTTGGCCCAAAGACTTTACGAGGCCGGATGCCGCCATGCCTTTGGTATGCCCGGTGGCGAGGTTCTGACGTTGGTGGATGCGCTGGAACAGGCGGGGATCACCTTTCACCTGACCAAGCACGAAAACGCCGCCGGGTTCATGGCCGAAGCCGTGCATCACCGCGACGGTGCACCTGCCATTCTGGTGGCGACGCTTGGCCCCGGTGCGATGAACGGGATCAACGTGGTCGCCAACGCCTTGCAGGACCGGGTGCCGATGATCGTGCTGACCGGTTGCGTCGATGCGGATGAAGCGCTGACTTATACCCATCAGGTTATGGATCACGCACAGGTCTATCGCTCGATCACCAAAGGAACCTTTAAACTGACGGCACAGGGCGCGGATATCGTGGCAGACAAGGCCGTATCGCTGGCCAACCAGCCGCGCCCCGGACCCGTGCATATCGATGTTCCGATCTCGGTTGCGGATATGCGCGTATCCAGCGTCAAGAAGCGGCGACTGGTCAAGGCTGCCGCCGTCGCGCCCGAGGGCAATTGCCTTGAGAAAGCGCGCCGTTGGGTGGCTGACGCGGAACGTCCCATTGCGATTGTGGGGCTGGACGTGCTGTATGACGGATCGCGCAATGTTGTGCAGGCGTTTCTGGAACATTTCGGCATCCCCTTTGTAACCACCTACAAAGCCAAGGGAGTTGTGCCCGAAGATCACCCCCTGTGCCTTGGCGGGGCCGGATTGTCACCGCTGGCCGACAAACACCTTTTGCCGCTGGTTGAACAGGCCGATCTGGTCTTGTGCCTTGGCTACGACCCGATCGAGATGCGCCCCGGCTGGCGCGAGGTCTGGGACCCTGAAGAAAAGCGAGTCATCGACATCTCGGCTGTGGTCAATGACCACTATATGCATCAGGCCAACCTGAATATGGTCGCCGATACGGGTGCCACGTTGGAGGCCATGGCAAAGGGCAACCCTGCCCGCGATACGTGGCCGGGCGGTGAACCCGCGCAGGTCAAAGCCGCGCTGGCGCAGGCCTTTCCAACGGACGAAGATTGGGGGCCCGCCGCCGTCATCGCCGAAACCCGTGCGACCCTACCTGCCGAAACACTGGCTACAGCCGACAGTGGCGCGCATCGTATCTTGCTGAGTCAGATGTGGGATTGTTCCGAGGAACGCGGACTGATCCAGTCCTCGGCGCTGTGTACCATGGGCTGCGCCGTGCCAATGGCGATTGGCCTGAAACTGGCCGAACCGGACCGCCCAGTCATCAGTTTTTCGGGCGACGCCGGGTTCCTGATGGTAGCCGGAGAGCTGTCAACCGCCGCCGAAATGGGCGGAAACCCGATCTTTCTGGTCTTTGTCGATGCAAGCCTCGCGTTGATCGAGCTGAAACAGCGCCAGCGCCAAATGGGCAACAGGGGCGTGGATTTCGACCATCACGACTTTGCAGCCATGGGCCGGGCGTTTGGCGGCAAAGGTCACACCGTTCGCAACCGCGAGGAACTGCGCAATGCCCTGAATGAGGCGATGAAAGCCAATTCATTCACCGTGATTGCCGCAGAAATTGACCGTGGGGGCTATGATGGCCGGATCTGAAGGACCGCTGAAGGGCGTCAAAGTACTGGACCTCAGTCGCATTTTGGCCGGACCGACCTGCACGCAGTTGCTGGGCGATCTGGGGGCCAGCGTGATCAAGATCGAAAACCCCGCGACCGGCGGGGATGACACCCGCCAATGGGGCCCTCCTTACGTCGAAGATGCGCAAGGCAACCGGTCCGATCTAAGCGCTTATTTCATGTCGGCCAACCGCAACAAGAAATCCGTGGCTATCGACATCACCACGACCGAGGGGCAATCTGAAATCAAACGGTTGGCCTCGCATGCGGACATTCTGATCGAGAACTTCAAACCCGGCGGATTGGCGAAATACGGTCTGGACTACGCCACGTTGTCGCAAGACTTTCCCAGCCTCGTCTATTGCTCGATATCGGGTTACGGCCAGACCGGGCCAAATGCGTCCAAGCCGGGCTATGACCTGATGGCACAGGGGTACGGCGGGATCATGTCGCTGACAGGCGAACCCGATGGCGCGCCGATGAAGGTGGGCGTGGGCATCGCCGATGTGATGTGCGGAATGTACGCAAGTGTCGGCATTCTAGCCGCCCTGCGCCACCGCGATCAGACCGGCGAAGGCCAGCAGATTGATCTGGCGCTGGTAGATGCGCAGATCGCGTGGCTAATCAACGAAGGTGCGAACTATCTAACCTCGGGCACCGTGCCCCAACGGCGCGGCAACGGGCATCCGAACATCGTGCCCTATGACGTTTATGAAACCGCCGATAGCCACGTCATTCTGGCCGTCGGAAATGACAGTCAGTTCCGCCGGTTCTGCGAATTCATCGATCACCCCGTTCTGGCGGATGACCCGCGTTTCGCCACCAACCCAGCCCGGTTGGAAAATCGTGACGCGTTAAACGCCGTGCTGCGTCCGGTGGTGAAGACCCATGCTTCAGAGACTATGATTGCGCAGCTCGAAGCCCGCAAGGTTCCGGTTGGTCCAGTACAGACTTTGGATCAGGTTTTTTCAACCGATCAGGTCGAAGCCCGCCAGATGCAGATCGCGATGCAGGCAGCACCGGGTGACGTTCAACTGATCGGGAATCCGCTGAAACTGTCGCGCACACCTGTAACATATCGGGCTGCTCCGCCCGTCTTTGGGGCCGATACGCAGGCCGTTTTGCGCGCTGAACACCCCTTTGACGATTGAAACACTCTGCCCATTTCGGCGGCATGTTGCTGAAACATGCCATTGAATCGGCGGTTTTTTTCAATTTTTGCCCACACGGCATTTCACCAATTCGAGAGCAGGGCCGATACTGATACGACCCTCCCAGAGTCTCTGCTACATCATTTGTTGTAGATATTCTCGATTGGATCGGAACATGAACATGAAGCAAGACGTTTTCGGACAGATGAACACCCTGAGCCATCCGGCAAGTGCCGAGGCCTGGGATGGTGTTCTGCTTGGGTTCATGGCCCATGCCGCCGTTACGCCGCAGCATCTTGGCAAAGTTCTTGAGCTTGAGCCCGATTTTGCCCTGGGTCATGCAATCAAAGGTCTGTTCATGGTCCTGCTGGGCCGTCGCGAGATGATGCCAGTCGCCGTGGAGGCATTGGCCGCCGCCAACAGCTCCATGGAGCGTCAGCCGGTTTCAGCACGCGAACGGCTATATGTCGAAGCATTGGGTTTGTATCTGGCAGACCTGCCTACACAAGCCATCCAAAAGTTCGAAGAGATTCTGCGCGCCCATCCGCAAGACTCGCTGGCAATGAAGCTGAGCCACGCGACGCGCTTTGTACTTGGCGACTCGCACGGGATGCGCCGGTCGATTGAACGCGTCCTGCCCGCCTATGAGCCCGATCACGCGGGCCGCGGCTATTTGCTGGGATGCCATTCCTTCGCACTGGAAGAAACCGGCGCTTATGAAAAGGCCGAGATCGCGGGACGGCAGGCGCTGTGGATGGTGTCGGACGATGCCTGGGGTTTGCACGCCGTAGCACACGTGCATGAGATGACAGGCAACGCGCAGCTGGGCCTTGATTGGCTGGCTGGACGCGAAGAGGCTTGGACCCACTGCAACAACTTCCGCTATCACGTCTGGTGGCACAAGGCGCTGATGCATCTGGATCTGGGTCAGGTCGATCAGGTGATGGAGCTGTATGACAATTACATCCGTCAGGACAAAACCGACGACTACCGCGATATCTCGAACGCCACGTCCCTGCTGTCACGGCTAGAGCTTGAGGGCGTCGAAGTCGGGAACCGCTGGGAGGAGCTGGCTGATCTCAGCGCCGCGCGGACCGAAGATGGCTGTCTGATCTTTGCCGACCTTCACTATCTTTTGGCGCTGACCGGTGACAACCGCACTGAAGCGACCGGCAAGATGTTGCAGCGTATTCAGAAAGATGCGCAGCGCAATCAGGGGGACACCCCGATCCGCATGTCCGATCCGGGCATTGCAGCCGCCAAAGGGCTTGAGGCCTTTGGCGAAGGCCTTTACGGCGACGCCTTCGACTTTTTATCGAACGCCCGGGCAGGTATGCAACTGGCAGGTGGAAGCCACGCCCAACGTGATGTCTTCGAGCGCATCACAATTGATTCCGGCCTGCGCGCCGGCCGTCTGGATGCTGTCGAGCGCATCTTGGATGACCGTCGCGCCAAAAGAGCCGGGGGCGAAGACAATTACGCTCATGCGCGCCGCACATTGATCGATGCGGCACGCGACAACGGAGACGCACAAAGCGTCCCGGCTGAATAACAAAAACTAAGACCAAGAAGGACAGAATACGTATGGCGACAGTTTCGCCCGCTTCTGATTTTGCGCCGGTGGCTGCCTCTGCGGCGGCCCCTGCCCGCACGCGCGACCCGCGCCTGGATTTCTATCGCGGCATCGCGATGTTCATCATCCTGATCGCCCATATCCCGAACGATCCATGGGCTAAGTGGATTCCCGCGCGGTTCGGATTTTCGGACGCGACCGAGATTTTCGTGTTCTGCTCGGGCATGGCGTCGGCGATTGCCTTTGGCGGAGCGTTCCTGCGCAAGGGGTGGTGGATGGGAACGGCCCGCGTGTCGTTCCGTATCTGGCAGGTCTACTGGGCGCATATCTGTCTGTTCTTCTTTGTCGCCATGTCAATGGCGGCGCTGGATCAATCGGGGCTGTTTGAAAAGACCTACGTTTCGTCTTTGAACCTGCAGCACTTCTTCAACGATCCTGCGCCTCAGATCGTGGGTTTGTTCACGCTGACCTATGTTCCGAACTATTTCGACATCCTGCCGATGTATCTGGTGGTTCTGGCAATGATGCCCATGTTTATGGGCCTCTACCGGTTCGGTTTCTGGGCCGTCGCTGCGACATCCGTCGCGATCTGGCTGGTCGCACAGACCGACATTCTGGACCTCCCAGCCGAACCGTGGTCTGAGCGGCAGTGGTTCTTCAACCCCTTTGGCTGGCAACTGCTGTTCTTTACCGGTTTCGCCTTCATGCGCGGCTGGATACCTGCCCCCCCGGTATCGAAAACCTTGATCTGGGCGGCAGCACTGTTCCTGATCTTCTCGATGCCCTTTGGTTCGTGGAAGGTATTCACATGGATCAACGCGGCGGCCCCCGATCTGGCTGACGAAATCCGCAAGGTCTGGCCCGTGACGAAAGAGTTCCGCGACAAAACCGATTTCGGCCTGTTCCGCTATCTGCATTTCCTGTCACTCGCGTATCTGGGCTGGGTTGTCGCCGGGGAACATGGGCATCGCCTGATTGCAACCGGTCAGGGTACCGCGGCCAAAGTCTGGCAGTTCCTGCTGACCGTCATCACCAAAGTTGGGCAACAATCATTGGCCGTGTTCGTATTTTCGATGGCTGCAGCACGACTTATCGGCGTCGGTCTGGACCTGAGTGGGCGAGATGTTGCCAGTGTTTTCGTCGCCAACATGATTGGCTTTGCGATGATCATCGGCGTGGCATACATGGCCGCTTGGTTTAAGTCACAACCTTGGAAGTCTAAGAAATGAATTTTACACGTCGCGCATTTCTGGTCTCAACGTCGGCGCTTGCATTTGCGCCCGCGACCTTCGCCACCGGCGGTGAGGTCCCATTTGACCGCAATGTCGTCATTGAGATGGCCCGCGATCTGGCCAGCCGGCCTTATGCGGAACGCGAGATGGTGCCGCAGGAATGGCAGGATCTGACATATCAGCAATACCGCTCGATCCGGTTCCGGCTGGACCGCGCGCTGTGGTACGAAACCGAAACACCCTTTAACGTCGATTTCTTTACGCCTGGCCTGTACTTCCCGCGCACTGTTAAAGTCGAAACCGTCGAAAACGGGATGACCACTCCGGTCGCATTCGATCTGGAGATGTTCGACAAATCCGAGGATGTCCCGGAACTGCCGATAGACGACACGCTGGGCTTTTCCGGCCTGCGTCTGCGCACCGAAATGCACCGTCCCGGCAAGACCGACGAGTTCTGCGTCTGGCAAGGTGCCAGCTATTTCCGCGCTATTGGCCTGCATGAGGTTTATGGCCTTTCGGCCCGTGGTCTGGCACTCAAAACCGGCGACCCGGATGGAGAGGAATTCCCTGAATTCATCCGCTTCTGGCTGGAGCGCCCAAAACCCGGCCAGCGCAACATGGTCGTCCATGCGCTGATGGACAGCCCCAGCGTGACCGGTGCGTATCGGTTCAATATCACCGCCGGTGCGGACTGCGTGATGGATATCGAAGCCACGCTGTTCCCACGCGAAGAGCTGACGCATGTGGGTATCGCCCCCGGCACGTCGATGTTCCTGTTCGATCAGACCAACCACAGCCGGTTCGACGACTTCCGCCCTGCCGTACACGACAGCGATGGTCTGTTGGTGCGCAACGGTGCTGGAGAGGTTCTGTGGCGGCCATTGGCGAACCCAACCCGCCTGCAGATTTCGTCGTTCGTCGACACCAACCCGCGCGGCTTTGGCCTGTTGCAGCGCAAGCGTGAATTCTCGGATTACGCGGATCTTGAGGCGAATTACCACAAGCGCCCCAGCCTGTGGGTCGAACCCGGTGCGGATTGGGGCAAAGGTGCCGTCACGCTGGTTGAAATTCCGGCGGATCAGGAAATCTACGATAACATCGTTGCCTACTGGCGCCCTGCCGAACCCTATACGGCTGGCAGCCAGGTCGACCTGTCCTATCGCCTGATCTGGGGGGATGAGCCCCAGCGCACACCGATGGCGCGCGTGATCAACACCGCGATGGGTGACAACACGTTTGGTGAAGGGCGTCTGGCCGTCATCGATTTTGAAGAAAGCGTGCTGTTCGACGACCCAGAGGCGATGACCATTTTCGTGGACTCGCCGCATGCCGAAACATCCGAAGGTGTGCTGCAACGCAACCCCGACACAGGCGGTTTGCGGCTGGCGTTTTCGTTCGAGCCCGGCGACCGCGACCATGTCGAATTGCGCGCGCAGTTGCTGAAAGACAAACAGCCAGCCTCTGAGGTCTGGCTTTACCGTTGGACCTCATGAGCAGCGACCTTCATATCATGCCGCCTGATACGCCTCTGGCCATGCCTGCGCAGGATTTCAGCGCAGGGTTTCGGGATGCACAGGTTCCTGATGCCAAACGTCCCTCGGCCGGGTTCTGGCGTGCGCTGGCGTTTTCGCCCGCAATGGTGGCGACGCTGGGACTGTTATGGGTGATGACGGACTGGTTCGACGCCGAAGGCATCAACCTGATCGAGGCCATCCTTCTGGCACTGATTTCATTCAACTTCTTCTGGATCTCCTTCACGGTCTGCACTGTGTTGCTGGGCATGGTCTCCCTGTCCCGGCAGGAACGCCCAGTGCGTCGGGGTCGCGCCCAACCCCTGCGTGTCGCCCTGTTGACGCCAGTGTACAACGAGGTGCCCTGGAACGTACTCGGCAATGCCCGCACTATGCTTGAAGATTTGCAGGCGCGCGGTGGGCAGCATCACTATGCCATGTTCATCCTCTCGGACACGCGGGACCCCGAGATCGCCGCACAGGAGCAAGCCAGTGTCGAGGCGCTGCGTACCACCCTCGCCCCCGGGCTGGAACTGTATTATCGCCGTCGCGAACAAAACACCGACCGCAAGGTTGGCAACATCGCCGACTGGGTCAGCCGCTGGGGTGCCGAGTGGGATGCGATGCTGGTTTTGGATGCCGACAGTCTGATGACCGGTCGCGCCATCGCCCGATTGACCGATGCGTTGGCGCGCGATCCGGGCGCAGGATTGATCCAAAGCTACCCTCAGCTGATCGGTGCACAATCGGTCTTTGCGCGAATGCAGCAATTCGCCAATGGCGTTTATGGCATCGCCTTCGCCGAGGGGCTCGCGCGCTGGTACGGTCAGGAAGGCAACTATTGGGGCCATAACGCCATTATCCGTACCAAGGCCTTCGCAAATTGCGCGGGGCTGCCAAAGCTTCGAGCCCTGAATGGTCAGGAAAAACTGATCATGAGCCATGACTTCGTCGAGGCCGGTCTGATGCGTCGGGCCGGTTGGGGCGTGCGGTTCCTGCCCCGCATTCGCGGGTCTTATGAAGAAACACCGCCGACACTGATTGATCACGCCCTGCGCGATCGGCGCTGGTGTCAGGGCAATTTGCAGCACCTGAAACTGTTGGGCTCAGCCGGGTTCCAGTCGGTGTCACGGTTCCACATGTTCCACGGCGCAGTCGGATATCTGATGTCGCCGCTTTGGTTTGCGCTGCTGGTGATGTGGGCGCTGATCGGTCAGGGTGAGGATGCCTCGGTCCTGCACTATTTCAGCCCAGACAATCCACTGTTCCCGCAATGGCCTGAGATGACGGAAACCCGCCATGTGCTGATCATTCTGGTCATGTATGCGATGCTGCTTGCGCCAAAGGTCTTGGGTGTTCTGGCCCTGCCACTCAGCGGAGTGCGCTATGCCGAATTCGGTGGCGGGCGCAAATTCCTGACCTCATTCCTGGCCGAGGTTGTTCTGTCGATCCTCTACGCCCCTATTCTGATGGTGCAACAGATGATCGCCGTCATTCGCACCACCTTTGGTATCCAAAAGGGCTGGTCCCCGCAGGCGCGGGATGGCGGCAGCTATGGTCTGCGCACGCTGATCTTCTGCCACACGGTCGAAACGATCAGCGGCGTGGCCCTTAGCGTCGGTATCTTGTCCGGTCTTGTATCAGTCTGGTTGGCCCCGATTGCGATCAGTCTTGCCTTTGCGATTCCTTTGTCCGCGCTCAGTGGCGTATCGGCCGGAGCAGCCCGCCGTATGGTTGGCATGAAAGAGGACTATAACGAGCCCGCAATCACACGCTCGGCCCGTCGCTACAGGGATGAGCTTAAGAAGGTGATCGAAGGCAAGGGCGTAATGACTCCTGCCGAGTGATCACCCACCCGCCAAACCTTCGTACCAATCGATCATCATATCGGCCCAGCCTTTGGGAACCGTATGACCACCGGGAAACAGCGCAAATTCCAGCGCGCTGCCGTCGTCACATCCGCTCCAATATCGGCGCATGAAAGAGCCGGTGGTCGAGAACCCGCTGGGCTTGGTATCGACACATCCATTTGCAACGCGCCAAATCTCAAGTCCGGCAAAGATATCGCCCTGATGAAATCGGCCACCGCCCAACAAGCGCCCTTCCAGCGGCACCACGTTGTCCGTCCAGCCATGAGTGTGGAACATCCGAACCGGGCCATCGCAAGATTCAGGATCAGGGCGCCAGAACCCACCTGAAACGGGCACATAGGCCGAGAACGTATCGGGCGCGGCGCAGGCAAGGTAGTAGACCATGAACGCCCCCGCCGAGAACCCGCCCAGAACGACCCGGTCCGTATCCACGCCAAACCGATCCGCGGCATCCTCAACCGCCTCGGTCAAAAAGGCGGTTTCATCGCGTCCTTCCCAACCCGGAAAGAAGTTCCAGCTTTGTCGCCCGTTGCGCTCCGACCCTTCTGGCGCCATTACAGCGTAGCCGCGCGCTAGCAGCGGTTCCACCATGCCACGGTTTTTCAAAGTACCGGTGGCGGTGCCACCATAGCCGTGCAGAAACACCACCAGCGGAGGGTTCTCATCCTCGGGCAATTCGATATGGTATCCGCCTGAGGCGGTTTCGCACATACCCTCCAGATCGGCACAGGCGGCCAGCCCCGGCTGCCCGACCAGCGCCAAACCCGTTGCCAGTGTTAATTCGCGGATCATACTGCACTCCTGTCGTAGTCGCGAACCGGCAATCCGGCGCGCACCCATCCCGGCCCAGCGGCCGACCCCAACATGCCTTCGGGCACATCAATAATGTTCGTAAATCCTGCCTCGCTCAGCCAGTTGCTTAACCGCGCCGAGCGCACACCCCGCGCACAGATCAACGCAATTGCCGCGCCCTTGTCACCATTGACGAGCTGCGTCAGAGCGGGAATGAAATCATCACGGCGCATATCCAAAGATTGGGCGCCCTCTCCGACCCCGGTGGACTGCCATTCCTTCGGGGTACGAATGTCCAGCAACAATACGTCTCCGGCCACGGCCTGCCTATGCGCATCCTGCACGCTAAGTTGCCGTCCCGCATAGTCAGGCGGAATAAGCCGGTATTCGCGTATCGCAAATCCCCCCGCCACTGCGGCACAGCCTCCAATCAAGATCCACCTGCGGGATCGGTTTAAGTTTCGGGCCACGTCGCACCCTCCTGACCTGACACCGGGTTTCTATCACAGCGCAGATTTGGAATCCGCGCCGAATTTATCCTGGCAGTTCAAGTTCACGTCATTTTTGCAGGCAAAAGCCGCAGCCTCGCTGTGTTGGCGCGCGGCAAATGAGTTGTATTAGCTGGACAGTAAGAAAATTATCCTTACAAAATCAGTACTACTTGACCGCCCAGAACGGAGTATCGCACTTGTCCCTATTCCTCATCGCGGCCCTTCCTTTTCTCGGCGCTGTTTTTCCAGCTCTTCTGATCAGGGCAGGACGAAATGCAGCTGCTTCTGCTGCTGGGTTGACCACATTTCTGGCGCTGATGGGTCTGTTGATCCACATCCCGTCTGTGATGCGAGGCGATGTTGTGACCGCCCGGTTCGAGTGGATACCAGCCCTTGGATTGAACGCAAATTTTATGCTGGATGGCTTGGGATTTTTGTTTGCCTTGCTGATCCTTGGTATCGGGTTACTGATCATCCTCTACGCACGGTTTTACCTGTCGCGCGAGGACCCTATGGGGCAGTTCTACACCTATCTGCTGCTGTTTCAGGGTGCTATGGTTGGGATCGTTCTATCCGACAACATACTGCTTTTGCTCATCTTTTGGGAACTCACATCGCTTAGTTCCTTCCTGCTGATCGGATATTGGAAACACCTGCCCGAAGGACGTCAAGGTGCGCGGATGGCGCTTGCAGTGACCGGCTCTGGCGGGTTGGCGATGATCGCCGGGATGCTGATCCTGGGCAATATCGTCGGGTCTTATGACCTAAGCGTAATTTTGCAGAACAAAGAGCTGATCCAGGCGTCACCCTATTACCTGCCCGCGTTGATCCTGATCCTGCTAGGTTGCTTTACCAAGTCGGCGCAATTCCCATTCCATTTCTGGCTGCCCCACGCCATGGCGGCCCCGACACCGGTTTCTGCCTACCTGCACTCGGCCACCATGGTGAAGGCCGGGTTGTTCCTGATGGCCCGGATGTGGCCCGTTTTGGCCGGCACCGACGCTTGGTTCTACATTGTTGCCACAACTGGACTTATCACCATGCTGATGGGCGCGGTGATCGCTCTGTTCAAGGATGACCTCAAGGCCCTTCTGGCGTTTTCGACCGTGTCGCATCTGGGGTTGGTCACCATGCTGCTGGGCTTTGGCACAAAGATCGCCGCCGTAGCCGCGATATTTCACATCATCAACCACGCCACGTTCAAGGCTGCGCTGTTCATGACCGCAGGGATCGTGGATCACGAAACCGGTACGCGGGATATCAAGCGGCTGGGCGGTCTGCGTCATCTGATGCCGATCACCTTTACGATTGGCACAATCGCTGCGCTGTCGATGGCGGGCATACCACCCCTGAACGGGTTCCTGTCCAAGGAAATGATGCTGGAAGAGGCTGTGCACACGACGTGGCTGCACTCTCATTACCTGGTCCCGGGGCTGGCCTTGCTGGCCGCGCTGTTCTCTGCGGCCTATTCATTCCGCTTTGTCAGCCACGTGTTCATGGGCCCCGAGCGTCATGATTATCCAGCCCACCCGCATGACCCGCCTGTCGGGTTGTGGCTGGCCCCTGCCTTCCTCGTAGTCTTGGTGGTGCTGATCGGATTGAACTCTGCCGCCATCGTGGGCCCACTGGTTGCCGTCGTATCCAGCGCGGTCATCGGCGGTGAAAAGCTGCCGTATTATTCGCTAAAACTGTGGCACGGTTTCACGCCTGCTCTGTACATGTCCGTGGTCGCGACGCTTGGCGGTCTGTTCCTGCTGAGCTTGCACAAGCATGAAGAAAAGCTGTGGAATGCACTTCCACGACCCGAGGCAAAGGTGATCTTTGACGCGGTGATAGCGGCACTGACAAAGATCAGCCAAGTGGTCACCGACACGCTTCATAATGGCGTCCTCAGCCGCTATGCAGTCATCATGATCGCCTTCACTATCGGCCTTGGGTACTACGCTTATACGAGCGGCACGATTGGTCCCGAGACACGTGAGGCGCTGCCCATCCAGATCATTCCGCTGATCGGGTGGATCTGCCTTGTCGGTGCGACACTGGCAATCATGTGGTTCCACCGTAATCGCCTGTTGTCGCTGGTGCTGATCGGTGTTGTGGGTCTGATCGTCTCAATGGCCTTCAACTATCTGTCCGCCCCGGATCTGGCGCTGACGCAGATCTCGGTCGAAGTGGTCACGATGATCCTGCTGCTGTTGTCACTGAACTTCCTGCCCACGGATACGCCCTGGGACAGCAGCGCCGCGCGCCGCTGGCGCGACGCTGCAATCTCAGTCGTGGCAGGCATTGGTTCGGGCGCGCTGATCTATGCGCTGCTGCTGCGGGATTTTGCCTTTCCGACAATTTCCGAATTCCATCTGGCGAATTCATACAAAGGTGGTGGCGGTACCAATGTTGTCAACGTCATCCTCGTGGACTTCCGGGGTTTTGATACCTTCGGCGAAATCATCGTTCTGGGCATCGCTGCGCTGATCATTTTTGCCCTGACCGAGTCGGTGCTGGGCACGAATGTCCGCAGCTACTTGCTGAACCGGAAACCGCATTGGCCGCAGTCCGGAGACTCGCACCCGTTGATGATGGTGGTCGTCACCCGGATGATGATGCCAATCGCGCTGATGGTCGGGGCTTACATCTTTTTCCGGGGCCACAATCAGCCGGGGGGCGGCTTTATCGCGGGTCTTGTCGTCGCCATTGCCTTCCTGATGCAATACATGGCCAGCGGCTATACCTGGGCCATCGAACGTCAGAGGTTCTACTACCACGGGTCTATCGGTTGGGGTGTGCTTATCGCTGCCGCCACCGGGCTGGGTGCTTGGTTTAACGAGCGTCCGTTCCTTACCAGCGATTTTGGCTATATCCATTGGCCACCATTGGAAGAGTTCGAATGGGCCACCGCCATCCTGTTCGACACCGGCGTCTTCCTGGCTGTACTGGGGGCCGTAATGCTGGCGCTAGACAGCCTGTCCCGATTTGCGTGGCAACCGGGTATGGCGCAAGAATTCCCGATGGATATCAACCCATTGCGGGACAATCCGCCGCAAGAAGAAGAAAACAAGGAGCAGGCCTGATGGAAGCGCTCGTAGCCTCTGCCGTTGGCGTCATGACTGCTGCCGGGATATTCCTGATCCTGCGCCGCCGGACCTTCCCTGTCATTCTGGGCCTGTCTCTGCTGACTTACGCGGTGAACGTGTTCTTGTTCGCAACGGGCCGGTTGGCTTTGGACGCGCCTGCCGTTTTGAACAAATACAAAGAGGTACCCTATACCGATCCGCTGCCGCAGGCTTTGGTGCTGACGGCCATCGTGATCTCGTTCGGAATGACCGCTGTGATCGTGATGATCGCGCTCAGCGCCTACCTGTCCTCGAAGGATGACCATATCGACATGAACGCCAATGACAGCGTCGACGCGCCGGGAGAAGACGCATGAACCATTGGATCGTTGCGCCAATCGTCCTGCCCGCGATCCTGGCCCCGTTCATCATCATGGTTCTGCGCTTTCACCTGGACCTGCAGCGCATCTTTTCGGTTGCCGGTGTGGTGGCCCTAATTGGTATTGCCCTGACCATCACCGCACAGGCCGCGGGTGGCGACATTCAGGTCTATGAACTGGGCAACTGGCCTGCGCCCTTTGGCATCGTTCTGGTGTTGGACCGGCTATCGGCCATGATGGTGCTTCTGACTGCACTGTTGGCTTTGCCGATCGTGCTTTATGCTATCGCCTCAGGCTGGGACGACCGGGGCAAACATTTTCACGCCCTGTTCCACTTTCAACTGATGGGCGTCTGCGGCGCATTCCTGACCGGCGATGCCTTTAACCTGTTCGTGTTCTTCGAAGTTCTGTTGATCGCCTCCTATGGCCTGATGACGCATGGGGGCGGTGCAGTACGGCTGAAAGCCGGGGTGCAATATGTGGCCTATAACCTGCTGGGCTCCACCCTGTTCCTGTTTGCTTTAGGCACGCTGTATGCTGTGACCGGAACGTTGAACATGGCCGACTTGGCCGTGCGGGTGGCCGAATTGCCAGCGGATGACACCGCCCTGCTGCGGGTTGGTGCGGTTTTGCTGCTGCTGGTGTTTTGCATCAAAGCCGCTGTCTTGCCGCTGCACTTCTGGCTACCGGCGAGCTACGCCAGTGCACCCATGCCAGTGGCCGCCCTGTTTGCGATCATGACCAAGGTCGGCGCCTACTCGATCCTGCGGATGTACACACTGGGCTTTGGCCCAGAGGTTGAGGCAACGCAGGGCCTTGTTGGCGCTTGGTTGCAACCCGCCGCTTTGGTGACGCTGGCCGTTGGTGCCATCGGCATTCTGGGCACACAACATATTGCGCGTATGGTGGCGTTCTGCGCCATCACCTCGATGGGAACGTTGCTGATTGCGATCTCGCTGTTCACGGAAACGGCCACAGCGGCGGCACTGTATTACGTGTATCATTCCACCTTGGCCACTGCGCTTATGTTCCTGGTTGCCGATCTGGTGATGGAACGCCGGGGCGGCGCGATTGCCCCAACTGCACCAATGCCGCAAATGGGTCTGATATCGGCTCTGTTCTTTGTGGGTGCCATTGCACTGGCGGGTATGCCGCCGCTATCGGGTTTTGTCGGCAAGCTGCTGGTGCTGGACGCCGCACGGGACGCACCGGATGCAAACGCCATCTGGGCCGTAATCCTGATCGGTTCCTTCGTGACTATTGTTGGCCTTGCCCGAGCGGGCTCGTTGATATTCTGGAAAAGCCATGATGCCCAGTACAACACGGAAATGGTCCCTGAAAACGAAGAAGAAACCCCGCTCGCGCCTGCGCCCGAGCCCAACCCCGGGCTGGCTTTCACCGCCGTATGCGCAATGGCGATCGGCCTTGTGCTGCTGACTCTGTTTGCGGGACCTGCGCTGGAGTATACCAATAAAACGGCCGAGCAATTGTTCACACCTGAGAACTACATCGCAGCCGTATTGGGAGGCGACACATGATCAGACTTCTGCACCGAATATTTCCGCACCCGCATCTGACATTCCTGCTGACCATCGTATGGGTCCTGCTGGCCAATAACTTGACGCTGAATTCGCTGGTTTTTGGCCTGATCCTGGGCATCATCATTCCCTTCATCACACAGCCCTACTGGCCTGATCGCCCTAAGCTGCGCAACTGGCCCATGGTCGTTGAATACATCCTGGTTGTGCTTTGGGACATCGTGATCGCGAACATCACCGTTGCCCGGATTATCCTGTTTAAACGCGACGCAGATCGTCAGCCGGCCTGGATCTCGATCCCGCTGGAATTGCGCACACCTGAAGCTATCACAGTGCTGGCGGGTACGATCACCATGACCCCCGGAACCGTCAGCAGCGATCTGTCCGCACAGGGGCATAACCTGCTGGTGCATTGTCTAGATGCCCCCGATCCTGATGCAGTGCGCGACCAGATCAAAAGCCGCTATGAGCGTCGCCTGAAGGAGATTTTCGAATGATCGACATTGCAATCGCCTTTGCATTCGCCTGCTTTGGCGCGGCCATCATGATGTGCCTTTGGCGGATCATCACCGCAGACGGCGTCGGCACCCGCGTTCTGGCTCTGGATACGATGGTCATCAACACGATCGCGCTGTTGATCCTCTATGGTCTGACTCTGGGAACCGAAGTGTTCTTCGAATCCGCCATGATCATCGCCATGCTGGGCTTTGTCTCAACGGTTGCCTACGCGCGCTTCATGCTGCGTGGCAATATCATCGAGTGAGGGTGGTATGAGTTTCATCATAGAACTTCTGATCGCCTTCTTCCTAGTTGTTTCAGGTATCTTCGGCTTTGTCGGGTCCTACGGCATGATCAAGTTGAAAGACCCGATGTCCCGCCTGCACGCACCCACCAAGGCGACGACCCTGGGCGTGGGAGGCGTGTTGCTGGCATCGATCTGCCACTCGGTTCTGATCGAACAGCACCTGTCACTGCACGAGCTTCTGATCACACTGTTCTTGTTCCTGACGGCTCCGATCACGGCCCTGTTCATTGCCAAATGGCACATTCACCGCCATGAAAAACCCAGCGATCTGCCAGATGCGGGCGAGGATGAACTTTGGGCCACGCACGCGGTTGAGCAAGTCGAAGACGTCCCTGATCACAGCAAGTCCTGAGTTTGATGCACCACCCACCGCTGCCCCTAACCCGCGATCTGGTTCTAATCGGCGGCGGTCACACCCATGCATTGTTGCTGCGCAAGTGGGGCATGAACCCCCTGCCCGGCGCGCGGGTGACGGTGATCAACCCCGGTCCCACGGCGCCATATTCGGGGATGCTGCCGGGCTTTGTCGCCGGGCACTACGCACGTCAGGACCTGAATATAGATCTGGTCAAACTAGCCCGCTTTGCCGGCGCGCGGATCATTCTGGGCGCGGTTTCCGGCATCGACCCAGACCGGCGCGAGGTTCATGTGCCAGACCGTCCTCCGGTGGCGTTTGATGTAGCATCGGTCAATGTTGGAATTACATCGGACATGCCAGCCCTGCCCGGCTTTGACCAGCATGCCGTTCCCGCCAAACCGCTGGGTCCGTTTGCTGCCAGATGGGCAGAGTACCTGGAAGGATCAGGTGATGCTGCGGTCGCGGTGATTGGCGGTGGGGTCGCCGGGGCTGAGCTTATCATGGCTATGGCCTTTGCCTTGCGCACCAACGGGCGCACCGCGCATCTGACCCTGATTGACAACGCACATGCCCTGTCGGCGACCCATCCCAAGTCCGCGCAGACCATTCGCAAGGCAATAGCTGATCTGGGTATCGATGTGGTCGAACAGGCATCTGTTTCGCACATCGCCAAGGATCACGTCGCATTGCAAGATGGCCGCCAAATCGCAGCCAGCTTTGTGACCGGTGCGGCCGGTGCAAAACCCTATGACTGGATCGCGAATACAGGGCTGGACCTTCAGGACGGCTTCATCCGCGTCGACGGGCACCTGCAGTCCAGCGATACTGCGATTTTTGCGGCGGGCGACTGCGCACATCTGAGCGAAAATCCCCGCCCCAAAGCCGGAGTTTACGCGGTGCGCGAAGCCCCCGTACTATTCCAAAACTTAAGGGCCGCCTTGGGGTCAGGTGCCATGCGGCGGTATGAGCCGCAAAAGGATTACCTCAAGCTCATATCACTAGGCGGCAAGTCTGCATTGGGAGAACGGCTGGGGACCTCATTCAGCGGGCCGTTGATGTGGAAATGGAAGAACCACATCGATCAAAGCTTTATGGACAAGTTTCGCAACCTGCCGCAGATGAAGCCTCCGCCCTTGCCCCGCCATCACGCGGCCGGTTTGACTGAAGCCTTGGGCGACAAACCCATGTGCGGGGGCTGCGGTGCCAAGGTCGGGCGCGGCGCGTTGCAATCCGCGCTTGCCGATCTGCCAGCCCCAGTTCGTGCGGATGTGACACCACTGCCCGGCGATGATGCTGCCCTGTTACAGACCGGGGGTGCCCGGCAGGTCATGACCTCGGACCATCTGCGCGGCTTCGTGGACGATCCCGCCTTGATGACGCGCATTGCAGCGGTTCACGCGCTCGGGGATATCTGGGCTATGGGAGCCCGCCCACAAGCCGCTACGGCAACGATCATCCTGCCCCGCATGTCGCCAACCCTTCAGCGTCGCACCATGGCCGAGATTATGACCACGGCCAGCGACGTCATCCGTACCGCCGGGGCCGAAATAGTAGGCGGCCACAGCTCGATGGGTGACGAGATGACGATCGGGTTCACCCTGACCGGTCTGTGCGACGCCGACCCGATCACACTGACCGGCGCCAGACTCGGGGATGCCCTGATCCTGACCAAACCGTTGGGCAGCGGCGTTCTGATGGCGGCAGAGATGGCGGGCGCAGCAAAAGGCGAATGGGTTGCGGCGGGCGTTGCACACATGGTGCAGCCACAAGGCCGGGCTTCGGAAGTATTGGCAGATGCACATGCGATGACCGATGTAACGGGATTTGGTCTGGCGGGGCACCTGCTGGGTATGACCGAGGCCTCGGGTTGTGGTGCCACCCTGGATTTGGAGGCAGTTCCGGTAATGGATGGCGCGCGGGAACTGGCCGCGCAGGGCATCCGGTCAACCATATTCGAAGACAATCGCGCGATTACGCCCGAACTACCGACGGGCGGCAAAGCTGACCTGCTGTATGATCCTCAGACGGCCGGAGGCTTGCTGGCCGCGGTACCAGCGGATCAAGGACAGATGATCTGCGAAGCTTTGCGCGAAGCGGGATATTCTGCCGTAATCATTGGGCACATGACCGATGCACCGGGGCTTCGGGTTCAAACCTGATCCAGGATGGCTTCGATCTGCGCTGCTGTTGCAGACAAGCCAGCATGATCCAACGCCGACGCATGGATATTCGCGATAACGTCTGAACTGCGCACTCGTGCAGATTTGGCATATGCAGGATCATAGTGCTGCTCGATCAACGCCTGAGTCAGTGCGCGTTTGTCACCAGCGTCAATCATGTCCAGCCAACCGTCCACCACGTCATGCCCGCGGTGAAACCGCAGCGGGGAAAGGCGGTCGCGCAGGCGGTCAGAGTCCGACAAAACGTCATCATAGGCGGATACCAAGTAGTCCGAACGCGCCTGAACGGAGGCTGTGATCTGGATGCGAGGGGCTTGACGCAAGGCCGCCCAAAGCGTCGGCGGCAAGATCAGAGACCCGATTTTGGACGACTCCGCCTCGACCACCACAGGGCGCGACATGTCCAGACGACATAGCACAGCGGACAGGGTGGACTCGAACGCCTTTTGGCTGGGTTGGCCACCGGGCATATCACCCAGCAAGGACCCACGGTGGTTGGCCAGCCCCTCTAGATCCAGAACCTGAACGCCGCGAGCCGCAAGATGCACTAAAAGTTCGGTCTTCGCCGTGCCGGTATATCCGTCCAGCGCAATCAGGTGATGCGGCAGCGGATCATCATAGAGATACCGTTTCACCAACCGGCGATAGGTGCGATAGCCACCCTCGACCACTTCGGCCCGCCAGCCGATCTGTTGTAGCATCCATGTGAACGAACCCGATCTTTGCCCGCCACGCCAGCAATAAACCAGCGGCCGCCACCCGCCTTCGTGATGAGACAGGCTGTTCTCGATGTGATTGGCCGCATTCCGAAACACCAGCGCGGCCCCCAGTTTGCGCGCCAAAAATGGGCTTTCCTGAACATAGATCGTGCCGACACGGGCGCGTTCCTCGTTGTCGAGAACAGGCAGGCTGATGGCGCCGGGAAGGTGGTCTTCGTCAAATTCCGCCGGGCTGCGCACGTCGATTACCGTGTCGAATTCATGCGCATATAGATCGGGCAAACTGTCGAATTTTAGAACCATGTCAGAGGTCTATCCCGCAAGGCTGCGAATGAAAAGGCAGCGCTAAGTTTCGATCGGTTCAATCAATTCCGGCCCGCTGGCGCGGTTCGAATTCACGGTCGGGTCGACGCGGTGATAGCTGAGGACATCTTCGGCCCCCGGTCGCATCAGACGCGCGGCCCCTTTGCCCGCCTCGCCCAGCCAAAGGGGCCAGTCATCAGGTTCCAAGATCAGAGGCATGCGGTGATGGATTGCGCTGAGGTGACGGTTGGCCAGTGTCGTGACGATGGCGCAGGTGCCCTGTCGCGCATCTTCAGGCCCCCAATCCTGCCAAACACCGGCAAAGGCAATCGGTGCGTTGTCCTGACGGAAAATGTACCACGGCAACCGGTCGCCTTGTTCTGTCTTGGTCCATTCATAGAACCCCGTCGCGGCGATCAGGCAGCGGCGTTCCCGGCATGCAGCGCGAAAGGCGGGCTTTTCGGCAAGCGTTTCCGCCCGCGCGTTGATCAACAGAGGTCCTGCGTTTTCCGCCTTGTACCAATGGGGCAAAAACCCCCAGCGCAGCGGATCAAGCGTGCGCCCAGTTTCCCCGGCGCGCACCACATGCACCTGATTGGTCGGGCAGACGTTGAAATTCGGCACCGCAGGCAAAGTGTTAGCCGGGCGCGCCGAAAAAAGCTGCGCCATTGCATCGTTGGGAAGTGTGACGGCAAACCGTCCGCACATAGGCCTTGTCCCTTTTTCAGAAATTGTAGGTTAATGTCGCCCGCGCCGATACCGAGTGGAACACCATCAAGCCGTTTCTGACCATAAGACTGAAAAGGCCGCGTCAAACGCGGCCTTTTGGTTTGTTCATCGAAGCAGATTTACTTCTGCTTGATCCGCCCATCCAGATAAGGCGTGTAAGGCGCGTTTTCGGCCAGGTATTCCGCGGTTACATCGGCCAGATCAGGGCCAAAGTCATAGGCGTTCTTGTCGTCGCCCGAGAACATCTTGTAGCCGTCGCCGCCATTGCGGACGTAGTTGTTGGTGACCACCAGATAAGTCGCGGCCGGATCGATGGGAACAAACCCGTCTCCGTCGGCAACCATGACCTCAGCGATACGCCCTTCGTTCGGCGCAACGGCCGGGTCCCAGGTGAAGGTCAGGCCAGCAACCTGCGGAAAGCGGCCTTTGACCTCTTCCACCTGGCTGACGCCGTTTTCCAGCGCATCGATGACGCCCTGGCCGCTGATCTCAAAGGTCGACAGCGTGTTCTGGAACGGCAGAACGGTCAGCACTTCGCCCATGGTCACGTCGCCCGGATCGATCGAAGCCCGCAGACCGCCCGAGTTGGCAATCGCAATCTTAACGCCCTGATCCGCGACGCGTGCTAACATTGCGTCGGCCACAAGGTTGCCCATCTGGCATTCCTGAACACGGCAAATAGCGCGGTCGCCTTCGATGGCATCGGCAGAGTTTGCAACCACTTTGTTGCGGATTTCATCCAATGGCACGGCCAGCTCGGCAATACGATCCAGAGCGGCCTGATCCTCGGTAACTGAGTTATCCATGATCAGCGGCTCGCCAGCAGCCTCGACCACGTTGCCGTCATCGTCAAAGGTCACATTCAGCTCACCCAGGAATTTGCCGTAGGCATAGGCCTGAACGATCTGCACGCCGTTTACCACGGTCGGGTACGGGCCGGCGGCCTTGTCCGAGGTGTTCGACAGGTATGTGTTCGAGTGGCCACCTACGATCACGTCAACTCCGGTGGTTTCCTGCGCAACGCGCTGATCCACACCGTAGCCCGAGTGGCTGAGAACGATGATCTTGTTGACGCCTTCACCGGTCAGCTTATCCACCTCAGCCTGAACCGCAGGCACCGGGTCCGAGAACGAGATATTCGGACCGGGCGAGGCAAGCTCATCAGTGTCGATAGGTGTCAGGCCGATCAGGCCGATCTTTTCGCCGCCAACTTCAATCACGGTCGATTTCTTGATCTTATCGGTCAGCAACTCTTCGTCCTCAATATCCGCATTGGACATTAGAACCGGGAAATCGACCGAGTCGATAAAGCCGCGCAGAACCTCGGGGCCGTCGTCGAATTCGTGGTTACCCACCGTCATCGCGTTGTAGCCCAGCTTGTTCATGAACTCGGCCGCGACCTTGCCCTTGTAATAAGTATAGAACAGCGATCCCTGAAACTGGTCTCCGCCATCAACCAGAATCGAGTTTTCGGCACGGCCACGTGCCTCCTCGACCGCAGTGACCAAGCGCGCGGAACCGCCAAAGCACTTGCCTTCGGCATTGTCTTCATCACCGCAACCGCTGTCGTATTTGTTGATCGGCTCAAAACGCGAGTGGAAATCGTTGGTGTGCAGAATCGTCAGTTTGTACTCGGCAAATGCCATGCCTGCGGTCAGGCTGAGCACCGCGGCAGATGTCAAAAGACGGGTGAGCATAGTTTAACTCCCTATTGTTAATTGCGGAGATGTTGCGACGCGCGACGCCGAGAGTCAAAGGGGGAAATCCGGCTTGATTCTACCCGTGGCCCGGTGCATCACGACCGCATGCTGATTTACAAAATTTTTAGGGCCGACGAATGGGCCACGTTACAGGCGCAAGGTGCATCGGATGGCGCGCCAATTGATGTCACTGACGGATATGTCCATTTCTCAACCGCCGAACAGGCCGCAGAAACAGCCGCCAAACATTTCGCCGGTGTCGAAGGTTTGACCCTGCTGGCTTGTGACGTTGATGCGATGGGCGACGACCTGAAATGGGAAGTCTCACGCGGTGACGCGTTGTTCCCGCATCTCTACCGGCAGATTCGTATGACCGATATCGTTTGGTCGCACCCCCTCCCTTTTGATGGAACGGTTCACCAATTTCCGAAGGAAATGAAATGACCGATTTTGTCGATCCGGAGCGTGCCCAATTTGAGGCCTTCAAGGACCTCGATCGAAACCACCCGATCGAAATGCTGAACCTTGTTAAGTTTCGTACCGATGCCGCGTATCCCGCAGGGCACGAACTTGCCGACGCCGGCCTGTCCGGCGCGCAGGCCTATCGCAACTACGGCTCGGAAACAGCACCGATCATTGCCCGCCTTGGTGCCTCGATCCTATGGCGCGGCGAGTTTGAAACGACGCTGATCGGCCCGCGGAACGAAGACTGGGACGCAGTTTTCATCGCCCGTTATCCCTCTGCGAACGCGTTCTTGGAAATGGTGACGGACACTGCATATCAAAAAGCTGTCGTGCACCGGCAAGCCGCGGTTATGACCTCTCGGCTAATAAGATGCACCCCTGCCCAAGTCGGAGAGGCATTCGGATGAAACTGACCGAAAAACTGGGCCTGGCTGCTCTGCACCGCTTGGATCCTGAGACCGCACACAGCCTGTCGATCAAAGCGCTAAAAGCCGGTTTGGCTCCTGCCCCGGGGCCAGTGACGTCGCCTCGGCTGCGCACTCAAGTTGCGGGATTGGATTTGCCAAACCCTGTTGGACTGGCCGCAGGGTTTGATAAGAACGGCGAGGTACTTACGCCCCTGTCTCGCGCCGGGTTTGGGTTTATCGAGGTTGGCGCCGTGACACCGCGCCCGCAGCCCGGCAATCCAAAACCCCGCCTGTTCCGCCTGACCGAAGACATGGCCGCCATCAACCGGTTCGGTTTCAATAACGAAGGCATGGAGGTCATGGCCCGCCGTTTGGCTGACCGTCCAAAGGACGCGGTGATCGGCCTGAACCTGGGTGCCAACAAGGACAGTGATGACCGCGCAGGTGATTTCGCAAAAGTTCTGGCTCATTGCGCCGCGCATTTGGATTTTGCAACGGTCAATGTCTCATCCCCGAATACGGAAAAGCTGCGGGATCTGCAGGGCAAGGCGGCACTTTCTGCCCTGTTAAGCGGCGTGATTGAAACCCGCAACGCTCTGCCCCGTCCGCTGCCGATCTTTCTGAAGATTGCCCCCGACCTGACCGAGACCGAATTGCAGGATATCGCCAAAGTGGCCCGCGAAACCGGCGTCGATGCAGTGATTGCAACCAACACCACCCTGTCACGAGATGGCCTGCGAAGTGCCCATAAGGGCCAAGCGGGCGGGCTGTCCGGCGCACCGTTATTCCAGAAATCGACCCGCGTTCTGGCACGACTTAGCCAGTTGACCGACGGGCAAATCCCATTGATTGGCGTTGGCGGGATCGGGACGGCAAAGCAGGCTTACGCCAAGATCTGCGCCGGGGCTTCGGCTGTGCAGTTCTATACGGCCATGGTCTATGGCGGCATTTCACTGGCCGCAGAAATAGCCGAAGGTCTGGATGAACTGCTGGCGCAAGACTGTTTCACTTCGGTCGCAGAGGCGGTCGGCAGCAAAAGAAAGGACTGGCTGTGATTGAATATTGGCATAATCCGCGCTGTTCAAAATCACGCGCAGGTCTGGCGTTGCTGGAAGAAAAAGGTGCGACCGTCAAGATTCGCAAATATCTGGAGGATGCGCCGTCGGCTGATGAGCTGCGCGCGGTGTTGTCCCAATTGGGAATTCCGGCCATCGAGATGATGCGGACAGGCGAAAAGCGGTTCAAGGAACTGGGCCTGTCAAAAACAACGCCCGATGATGACCTGATCCAGGCTATGGCGGAAAACCCCATCCTGATCGAGCGTCCTTTGGCCATTGCCGGCGACAAGGCCGCGATTGGTCGTCCGCCCGAAAACCTGCTGTCGCTGCTTTAAGCGATCTGCGCTTCCAGCTTAGGGTATCGCCATCCCAACGTGACCCCGCGCACGATGTTCAGGACCATCAGCGCGGCCCAAAGCCCATGGTTGCCGAACGTCGGCACCAACAGGAATAGGGCCACTACATATATCGCGACGGACTGGATCATCGCCTGCCGCATGGCGCGGGTCCAGGTCGCCCCGATATAGATACCGTCGAACATCCAGCTGGCTACGCCGATCACCGGCGCAAGGGCCGCCCAGAGCAGAAACTCCCGCGCGGCAATCCGCACTTCGGGTGAGGTTGACATCAGATCAATCAGGGTTGGTCCGGTCAGAAAAAACACAAGACCCAGGGCAAACGCACCTCCGACGCCCCATTGCGAGGCCATGATCGACGCGCGCCGTACCTGGGCCCGATCACGCGCGCCTACCGCACTGCCCACCAGCGCCTCGGCTGAGAATGCGAAACCGTCCAAGGCAAAAGCCGTGATCTCAAGAAATTGCAGCAGCACCTGATTTGCCGCCAGATTGACGTCCCCCAGATCTGAACCAACAAACAAAAAAGTGGTAAACGCGCCGGTCAAAAGCACCGAACGCACCATGATGTCGCCGTTCACCTGCATCATTCGGCGCAGACGCGCTGGGTCAAAGATCCTGGGCCAGTCGCGCCACTGATTTCCAGCGAAAGCGTCGTGGCACAACCAGAGACCAAGCGCCAACCCGGTCCATTCGGCGATCAGCGTCGCGATGGCGACACCTTCGACGCCCCAGCCAAGGCCAAGAACAAACCAGAGATCCAGAACGATGTTCAGCCCGTTCATCCAGATCTGCAAAACAAACACACCCTTGGTGCGCTCTACCGCGATCAGCCAACCTGTCACGGCAAAAAGCGCAATCGTCGCCGGGGCACCCCAGATACGGATCTCCAGATACGCACGGGTCAGCGACTCGACCTCGGGACTGGCTGGCGACAGGGCGAACGCCCCCCAGAACAACCAAACTTGTGTCAGGATAAAGAACAAACCTGCCGCGCCGCCCAACAATAGCCCGCGCATCAGCAAGGCTCCGGTTTCCGCCGTGTCCCCTGCACCACGTGCCTGGGCAGCAAGACCGGTTGTCCCCATACGCAGGAACCCGAACACCCAGTAGATGGTCGCGAGGATAACGGCTCCCATGCCGACAGCGCCTATCGGGGCCGCCTGCCCCAACTGCCCCACAACACCAGTATCCACCGCCCCTAGTATTGGCACCGTCGCATTGGACAATACGATCGGCGCTGCAATCCGGAGCACCCGCTTATGCGTAATGGGTGCCGAAGCGTCCTGCATAGCGTTCTATTTTCCGTCAGTAGTGGGCTGTGGCATCAGGAAATGCCCCGAAGCCTGTGCAAAGAGCTTCGCGTGATTGTCCTGCCAGGCCTCGACCCGGACAGAGGCATAGCGACGCCCGGCCCGACTGATGAACGCGCGCGCATAAGCATCACGCGGCAGGCCTGACCGCAGATAGTCGACGGTGAAATCGACGGTCTTTGGAAAACGTACTTTTTCGTAGTCGGCGATATCACTGGCATTCAGTTCCCCGCTTTCGATCTTGGGCAGCAAGAACTCCCAACTCAGCGTGATGACGGCCGTGACTTCTAGAAACGCCGCCGTGACGCCGCCATGCAATGCGGGCAGTAACGGATTACCGATCAGTTTCTGGTCGAAGTTCAAAACACCAGTCAGTTCATCACCGCGGCGATCAAAGCCGATGTCGAGGAACCGAATATAGGGCACACCATCGACAATCGCGTTCAGCGCCGCATCCCGGCGTTGTTTTACGACCTGGACGGGTTCCGGGCGAGTACGCGCCATTACAGACCCTCCACCGTGAATGACCCTGCCGCTGTGGCCACCGGAAGACCATCGTCTTCGTCCATCGCCGTCGCGCGCACAAAGGCGACGTTCCGCGTGATGTGGTAGCATGTCGCCTGGGTCGTTATCGTCTGTCCCGGTGTTGCCGCCCGCATATAGTCGATCCTCAGGTCAATTGTCGCCGTACCCCCTGGGGCCGACGGATGGCTCATGACGGCGGCACCACAACAGGTATCCAATGCGGCAAAAACAGCGCCGCCATGAATCACCCCGGTGCGCGGATCGCCAACAAGTTCTTTGCTGTACGGCATTGTAATACCCGCTTCGCCATTTCCGATTGAGGTCAGCTTCAGACCCAACGCCCTTGCATGCGGGATCGCCTCGATGAACTGGCGCGCAATTGCGGCTTTGTCGACCATGTACTTGAATCCGTTCTTTTGGTTTATCCCTTTATGAGCCCGTGTCCGCCAAAAGAGCAAGCCCGTCGGTTGCGCTTGCCGCTGACAGAACATAGGCTGCGCCAGAGGAGATCAGGAATGTCCGACAACCGTTTGTCATTCAAAGAGATGTGCGCCGAGTACGATGTGACTCCACGTACCCTGCGCTACTATGAGTACATCGAATTGCTGCAACCCGATCGGGAAGGCAGATCGCGATATTATGGCCCGCGGGAATGCGCACGCATGACTTTGATCCTTCGCGGCCGCAAATATGGGTTTTCGCTGGAAGATATCCGGCAGTGGCTGCTGATCTATGAAAATGAAGGCAACGAGATCCAAATGCGTGCTTTTGTCAACGTCGCGGACAAGCAGATCGTCGAACTGAACCAGCAAAAACAGCAATTGGACGAGGCAATTGATGCCCTGACCGAGATGCGCGACCAGACTGCCAAATCGCTCGAGTGATTCCGTTGGCGCACCATCGCGCACTCAAAAAATGAAGCGACTCTCGCACACTTCGGCCATGCCTTAAGGTGTGTTGGGTCGCTCTGCGGGAAATGGCACCCACAAATTCCGTTACGTTAATTCCGAAAAAGTCGGAAATCCGCGACTTGACGCGCGCGGAAGTTACGTAAACTTCTGTTGTGACGCAGCGTTCACATTACGTGAACGTCATCTACATGTTGTAACGTGCGCATCGACTGCGCAACTGACTTTCATTGACGCCAGTGACGAGAGTGCTGAAACCATGACCGAAGATCTGATGACCATCCGAGAAATGTGCGAGACATATGATGTCACGCCCCGCACGTTGCGGTTTTACGAGGCCAAAGAGCTTTTGTTTCCGATCCGTGAAGGTCAGAAACGGCTGTTCACCAAAAGTGATCGTGCCCGCCTGAAACTCATCCTGCGCGGCAAGCGCTTTGGGTTCAGCCTTGAAGAAATTCGCCAGCTTCTGGACCTTTACCATGTCGGCGACCAACAGATGACTCAGATATCGCGCACCTATGAAATTGCGTGCGAGCGTCTGGAAGACATGGAAGCGCGCCGTGAGGAACTGACCCAGGCGATCGACGACCTGAAAGAACAGTTGCGCTGGGGCGAGAAAGTCATCGCCTCGGTCAAACAAGACAAAAAGGCTGCCGAGTAACCCCCTCGCCTGCCTACCACCCGGACATATGAATTAAAGGGAGCTTCACATGCCCGTCTACAACGCGCCAACCAAAGATACGCAGTTCATTCTGCACGACGTACTGAAAATCTCGGACTCCGACGTTCCGGGGTACAACGAGCTTGAAGCCGAATTCACAGGCGCCGTTCTGGAAGAAGCAGGCAAAGTGGCCACCAATGTTCTGCACCCACTGAACGTGGTTGGGGACACCGAAGGATGCCGGTTGGAAAACGGTATCGTATACACGCCCACCGGGTTCAAAGACGCCTTTGAGCAGATGAAAGAAGGTGGCTGGACTGGCCTCGACATGCCGGAAGAGTATGGCGGTCAGAATATGCCATACGTCCTGGGCACCGCCGTTGGCGAGATGTTCTCGGCTGCGAACCAGGCATTCGTGATGTATCAGGGCCTGACGCACGGCGCGGCGTCAGCGATCCTGGCGCACGGAACCGACGAACAGAAAGACAAATACCTGCCCAATATGGTCAGCTGCGAATGGACCGGCACCATGAACCTGACGGAACCGCATTGCGGCACCGATCTGGGCCTGATGCGCACCAAGGCAGAACCGCAGGGCGACGGCAGCTATAAGATTTCGGGCCAGAAGATATTTATCTCGTCCGGCGATCACGACATGGCTGACAACATCATCCACCTGGTGTTGGCCAAGATCCCCGGCGGTCCCGAAGGCATCAAGGGCGTCTCCCTGTTCATCGTGCCCAAGTTCATCGTCAATGAAGATGGTACGCCGGGCGAGCGTAACGGAGTTTCGGTCGGCAAGATCGAGGAGAAGATGGGTATCCACGGCAACTCGACCTGCGTCATGAACTATGACGAAGCCACCGGCTGGCTGCTGGGCGAAGAGCACAAAGGCATGCGTGCCATGTTCACCATGATGAACGAAGCGCGTCTGGGTGTGGGCATGCAAGGTCTGTCTCAGGCAGAGGCCGCGTACCAGAATGCCGTCGAATACGCCAAAGACCGCCTGCAGGGCCGTGACGTGACCGGTGTAAAGAACCCGGACGGCCCAGCTGATCCGCTGATCGTGCACCCGGACATCCGCCGCAACCTGATGGATCAGAAAAGCTTCACCGAAGGTGCGCGTGCGTTCATCCTGTGGGGCGCGACCATGATCGACAAGGCGCATCGGTCTGACGACAAAGATGCGGACGGACTGATCTCGCTGCTGACACCGGTCATCAAAGGCTTTTTGACCGATCAGGGCTATGACATGACTGTTCAGGCACAGCAGGTCTATGGCGGTCATGGCTACATCGAAGAATGGGGCATGTCGCAATACACCCGCGACGCACGCATCGCGATGATCTACGAAGGCGCCAACGGCGTTCAGGCGTTGGACCTTGTCGGTCGTAAGCTGGCGCAAGACGGCGGCAAGCACGTCATGGCGTTCTTCGACATGGTCAAGACCTTCTGCAAAGACAACGCTGGTAAAGACGAAGCCTATGACAAGGCCTTCATCGAACCGCTGAAGGCGGCGTCCAAAGACCTGCAGGCCGCTGGCATGTACTTCATGCAGGAAGGCATGAAGAACCCCAACAATGCTCTGTCCGGTTCTTATGACTTCATGCACATGTTCGGACATGTTTGCCTGGGCCTGATGTGGGCGCAGATGGCCAAAGCCGCGCAAGATGCGCTGGATGGCGGCGCGTCGGACGAGGAGTTCTACGAGACCAAGATCAACACCGGGCGCTTCTACATGGCGCGCCGCCTGCCTGCTACAGGTATGCATCTGGCACGCATCCAGACGGGTGGGGACACAGTGATGGCTCTGGACGCGGCGAACTTCTGATCACAGTCTGGGTCCGGGCGATATTGCCCGGACCCAGCTTACCGGAGGAACCACATGCCAAAGCGTTTTCGACTAACCCGCCGCTTTCCCGTCGCAATGACCGAAGACGGGTATCGCAAGCTCAAAGCGTTCGCGCGTGATGCTGGATTGGACGAAGGAGAGGCGCTGTCGTTTCTATTCGAGAATTTCAACAGCGTGATCAACGAGGACAACCTGACCCATCGTCTGCGAATCTTCAATTCCGAGTTGGATGACCGCAAGCGTTAAACACTACAGCCACCTTCACTTAGGTGGGCGTGTTTTCAGCAAGACAATGCCCTTTGGCGCTCAGCTAAGCGGATTGTTTTTCTCGAAACACGCGAGTTTCGACTTCGCACCGTACGCCTTGGGAGGGGCGATCGCATGACAATCGAACTTCATTGCTTCGGAGAAAGCGGAAATAGCTACAAGGCCGCCTTGGCCCTGGAAATGTCCGGGCTGGACTGGGAGCCGGTTTTTGTAGACTTCTTCAAAGGCGTGACACGTACTCCCGAATACCGCGCCGAAGTCAATGAAATGGGCGAAGCGCCCGTGCTGGTCGATGGCGATTTCCGGACCAGCCAATCGGGCGCCATTCAGGCCTATGTGACTGAGAAATCCGGCAAGTTCGGCGGCAAGAACCGGGATGAGAACTACGACGTTCTGCGCTGGGTGCTGTGGGACAATCACAAGCTTAGCTCAATGGCTGGCTTGACCCGTTTCTTGATCAACTTTCTGCCGGAACAGCACCGAAATCTTGATGTCATTGCCTTCAATCAAGGTCGCCTCAAAGCGGCTTATGACGTTCTGAATACTCATCTTGAAGGCCGCAATTGGATTGTTGGTGATGACGTCACGAATGCTGATCTCAGCTGCTGCAGCTATCTGTATTACCCTGAACCATTCGGCTTTGACCGCGCCGACTGGCCGCATATCGACGCCTGGCTGACCCGCTTGTCGGAACTGCCCGGCTGGAAACACCCCTATGACCTGATGCCCGGCAAACCGTCGGATCGAGCTTAAGGAGAGACCCCATGACCGAAGCTTATATTTATGACGCCCTGCGCACACCGCGCGGCAAGGGCCGCAAGGATGGCAGCCTGCACGAGGTAACCTCGGTACGCCTGTCCGCCCTGACCCTGAATGCGATGAAAGAGCGCAACAATCTGGAAGGCCACGCCGTTGAGGACGTGATCTGGGGCAACGTCACGCAGGTGATGGAACAAGGCGGCTGTCTGGCACGCTCGGCTGTTCTGGCCTCGGATCTTGACCAGTCGATCCCCGGTCTGGCGATCAACCGTTTCTGTGCGTCCGGCATGGAAGCTGTGAACCTGGCGGCAAACCAGGTCAAGGGCGGCGCTGGCCAAGCGTACATCGCAGGTGGCGTGGAAATGATGGGACGCGTTGCCATGGGCAGCGACGGCGCAGCGATTGCTGTTGATCCCTCGCTGGCGATGGACACCTATTTCGTGCCACAGGGAATCTCGGCCGATATCATCGCGACCGAATATGGCTTTAGCCGTGATGACGCAGACGCGTTGGCGATGGAATCGCAACGCCGAGCCGCGGAAGCATGGGCAGACAACCGCTTTGAGAAATCGGTTATCACCATCAAGGACCAGAACGGCCTGACCATTCTTGACCGCGACGAATACATGCGCCCCGGCACTGACATGCAAAGCCTTGGCGGCCTGAACCCGGCCTTCCAGATGATGGGCGAACAGATGCCCGGCTTTGATAAGGTGGCGATGCTGAAATACCCGCATCTGGAAAAGATCAACCACATCCACCACGCGGGCAACAGCTCGGGCATCGTGGACGGTGCTGCCGCGGTTCTGATTGGCAACAAGGAATTCGGCGAGAAGTACGGCCTCAAGCCACGTGCCCGCATCAAAGCGACGGCCAAGGTTGGCACCGACCCGACCATCATGCTGACTGGCCCGGTACCGGTGACCGAGAAGATTCTGGCCGACAACGGAATGAAAATCAGCGATCTGGACCTGTTCGAAGTGAACGAAGCTTTTGCCTCAGTCGTTCTGCGGTTCCAGCAGGCGTTTGATGTCGACCCCGGTTTGGTCAACGTCAACGGCGGTTCGATCGCCATGGGCCACCCGCTGGGCGCAACCGGTGCGATGATCATCGGCACTCTGCTGGATGAACTGGAGCGTCAGGACAAGGAAACCGGTCTGGCCACGCTCTGCATTGCATCCGGCATGGGTGCAGCGACGATCATCGAGCGCGTCTGATGCCCAAGCTGGATCTCTCTCAGATCCCGTTTCAGGGTGGCTCGGCCTATCCCGGCAAACTGGCCGAGGCGACCGCAGGTCGTTTCGTCCAGCGTGTGGGCGATGCAGGCGGGCTGTCCCAATACGGGGTCAACATCGTACGGTTGGAACCGCAAGGCATGTCTTCGCTGCGCCATTACCACATGGAGCAGGACGAATTTGCCATCATGCTCAGCGGCACCTGCGTGCTGATCGATGACGATGGTGAGCATGAGATGCAGCCCGGCGATTGCGCCGCTTGGCCCGCAGGTGAGGCCAATGGCCACCACCTTGTGAACAAAACCGATGCGCCCGCGACCTTTCTGGTAGTGGGCACACGGACCCCGACCGAGACCGGCTATTACAGCGACATAGACATGATGGTGAAGGATGACGAGAACGGATTCGCCTTCACCCGCAAGGATGGCAGCCCGCTGACGGCTGACCAGATTGGAGATGACAATGACTGATTTCACTCTGAGCAAAGACGCAGACGGCGTCGCCATTATTACCTGGGACGTGCCCGGGAAAACCATGAACGTGATGTCCTTTGACGGGCTGGCGCAACTGAGCGATCTGGTCGATCAGGCGTTGGCTGATGACGACGTCAAAGGGATCGTTATCACATCCGGTAAAGAAGGCTCCTTTGCAGGCGGCATGGACCTGAACCTGCTGGCCGTGATGAAGGAACAGGCGGGCGACAACCCGGCAAAAGGCTTGTTCGAGGGCACGATGCAGATGCACGCCCTGCTGCGCAAGATTGAACTGGCGGGCATGGACCCCAAGACCAAGAAGGGCGGCAAGCCGATTGCTACCGTTCTGCCCGGCACTGCCGCAGGCATTGGCATGGAGCTGCCGCTGTCTACGCATCGCATTTTTGCGGCCGAAAACCCCAAGGCCAAATATGGCCTGCCCGAGATCATGGTCGGCATCTTCCCCGGCGCGGGCGGCACCACCCGGATGGTCCGCAAGGTTGGCGCGATTGCCGCGGCACCGCTGCTGCTGGAAGGAAAAATGCTGGACGTCAAGAAAGCCAAGGGCGCGGGTTATATTGACGAGATCGCAGCCGAGCCAATGGCCGCAGCCAAGGAATGGGTGCTGAACGCCAAGGACGCGGATATCGTCAAACCCTGGGATGCGAAGGGCTATAAGATGCCCGGCGGTGCCCCCTACCACCCTGCTGGTTTCATGAACTTTGTCGGCGCGTCGGCGATGGTGAACGGCAAAACTCAAGGCGCCTTCCCTGCGGCCAAGGCTCTGCTGAGCGCCGTCTACGAGGGTGCTCTGGTCGATTTCGACACCGCGCTGAAGATTGAAGCGCGCTGGTTTACGTCTGTTCTGATGAACCCGTCTTCGGGCGCAATGATCCGTTCGTTGTTCCTGAACAAGGAAGCGCTGGAAAAAGGTGCCGTTCGCCCCGCGGGCGTACCCGATCAGCGGGTCAAGAAGATCGGTGTTCTGGGCGCAGGCATGATGGGTGCCGGTATCGCGCTGGTCTCAGCTCAGGCCGGTATGGAAGTGGTTCTGATCGACCGTGACCAAGAGGCCGCGGATAAAGGCAAGGCCTACACCGAGAGCTACCTGGACAAGGGTATGAAGCGCGGCAAGGTCACCGCTGAAAAGAAAGAGGCCATGCTGGGTCGCATCACTGCGACGCCGGATCTGGACAACCTCAAGGGCTGCGACCTGATCATCGAAGCCGTGTTTGAAGACGTCGGCGTAAAGGCCGAGATGACCAAGAAGGTCGAGGCGATCATCCCTGAGGATTGCATCTTTGCCTCGAACACCTCGACCCTGCCGATCTCCGATCTGGCCAAGGCGAGCGTGCGCCCAGATCAGTTCATCGGGATTCACTTCTTCTCACCGGTCGAGAAGATGTTCCTGGTCGAGATCATCAAGGGCAAGGAAACCGGTGATCGCGCGGTGGCCAAGGCGCTGGATTACGTGCGCCAGATCCGCAAGACGCCCATCGTGGTCAACGATGCGCGCTTCTTCTATGCCAACCGCTGCATCATTCCTTACATCAACGAAGGTCTGCGGATGATCACCGAGGGCGTCAGCCCCGTGCTGATCGACAACGCCGCGCGTCAGCTGGGCTTCCCCGTTGGGCCGATCCAGTTGAACGACGAGACCTCGATTGATCTGGGTGCCAAGATTGCGCGGGCGACCAAGGCCGCGATGGGCAATGCCTATCCCGAAAGTCCGGGTGACGATCTGATCTTCTGGATGGAAGAACAGGGGCGTCTGGGCCGCAAGGCGAACGCGGGCTTTTTCGACTATGATGAAAAGGGCAAGCGCACCGAATATTGGAAGGGTCTGGCCGACAAATACCCGCATGCCGAAGATCAGCCCGACCTTATTGAGGTGCAGGAACGTCTGATGTTCGCTCAGGTACTGGAAGCGGTCCGCGCGTTGGAAGAAGGTGTTCTGGAAGACATCCGCGAAGGCGACGTAGGTGCGATCCTTGGCTGGGGCTTTGCGCCATGGTCGGGTGGTCCGCTCAGCTGGCTGGACATCATCGGCACGCCCTACGCCGCCGAGCGTTGCGACCAGTTGACGGCACAGTATGGCGAACGTTTCGCCTGCCCGCCGCTGCTGCGTGAGATGGCTGAGAAAGGCCAAAGCTTCTATGGTCGCTTTGACCCCGAAGCAAAAGCTGCCTAAAAAATTGACGCTGGTGCGGGTTACCGCGCCAGCGTCATTTTTAATCAATAGCTTTAAAAAAATTAGAATATCGGAGCAGGCCGCCCCGGCCGCCCAGGACGTCGCGCACCCATGACTGGCCGCGCCGGAAATATCGGGTTCTGCATGATCGGAGCCGGTAATGCGCCCAGTGAATTCGCAAGAACAGCAATGTCCCTGCTATGCGCGACCATGTCGATCAGGTCTTCGGTCCGATCAGCATCGACCACCTTGTATGAGGCGTTCGCGGGCCGGCTGTTCGACCCAAAGCGGCCCGCAGGGCAAAAGGCGCGCAAACCACCCTCGATATAGATCACTTCGTCTTGCTCAAAGAACAACGAACAAACCTCAAACAGCAATGAGGGCGCGCTGGACGAAAGTCGAAACGTTCCACTGAGAACCCGCGCAGGCACCACAGGCATGCTGATCGGCAGCGTGATCGGACCCTGGCTCAGCTTGGTGTTGTCCAACGCCACGCCCTGCTCTGGCATCAACCAGACCGGATCGCCGTTATACAAAGTGTTCGATGGCACACGGACAGGTAAGTTTTCCGACCTGGACTCGCTGGCAGCGATTGCTATGCAATCCGTCGCAACCCGCGAGACTGCCCTGAACCCGTTGTCCATCGTGCGGATCAGATCGCCTGCTTGCAGTCCTTCAACAGGCTGCCAACCGCGATCCGTCGCAATCTTAGTTCCGTGGACAAAACCACCCCGACGCGCGTTCAGCGAAATCGCAGGATTGTCCTGCACTTCCCGGTTCGGAACGGCGTCATAACTCAAAACACTCTGTACATTTAACACGTGTCGCACCCATTTCTGACACAAAAACAACTACTCATAACGACTAGCACGACTTAACCATGGGCGACTTAATTCAGACACATTGCCGCCCAATTTGCGCTCTTAAAGCCGTGAAAAACAACAATTCTTTGAACAACACTGCGCAATTGGTAAAAATTGGCAGGTTTTTGGAAACTATAATTAACACCAGCGGTCATCCGTGCCGCCGAATCTGTCTGAGCCCGTCGGCTGAAATCGCGCGGGTCATGTGACACCCATCGGTATCCGGTCTGAATGATCCCCGCTTGCCCACCCAAAACAAATGGCTGGCCTCAGGATACGGCTAAACCGGTTCTGGCCGGGCAGCCTCGCGCCCTGCACGCCATCCCAACAGGGCACCAGCGATTGCAATCAAACCAATCCCAGCAATCTGCATCGGCCCGATTGCCTGCCCGAAGGCCGCAAAAGCAAAGAGCGGACCAAAGATCATGACCGAGTACTCAAAGACCGCGACATAGGACGGCTCGCCCACCTGATAGGCCTTGATCAACATGAAGACGGCAATCGTGGAACCAACCGCCTGTATTGCGATCCACGGCAATGCAGGTTGCATCTGCCAGACCCAACCCCGCGCGGCGAAGCCGTCGGGACCATCCGGCGCGGCCACCGGAAACAGCTCAAGTACCAGAAGGCCAATCGCCCCGGCCGATCCCAGCGTGATGATCATCGCAGCCAGCAGCGCCACGGTGCTTTCATCGGAACAATGGCTGCGCGTGATAACGGCACTCAGCGCGTAGAACAGACCCCCGGCGACCGGCAACAGGCTGCGAGTATCGAAATCGTAGGGGTCAAGCTGCAGCGCGCACAGAATTCCCGCAAACCCCAGTAGAACCGCAACAATACGCCAAGGGCCAATCCGCTGCTTCATTGCCAGGGCCGAGATCAAAAGGACAAAAATCGGCGATGTGAACAACCCGGCCAGCGCCTGCGCAATCGGCATGACCGCAAGCGATGCGAAATAGAACAACATGGCCAGGGTGATCAGTACGCTGCGCAGAATCACCGGGCCAAATCGTTTCGGGCGCATACTGCCCAGCCCCAATAGCGATAGACCGAAGATCAGCGGCAACATTAGCAAAGCGCGGCTCAGGTGGAATTGCCACAGGCCAACCGTTTCCGCCAACAGGATCACCACATTGTCGATCACCCCGATGATCGCCATGGCGCTGATCATCAGCACCGATGCCAGTATCGGTGAGGTCTGAGTGTCCGCCTGCATCTTTCGCCTCGGTAAAATGGTGGGGCACGACAGGACAACCCTGCACGTGTCGTTGTATCCAGCACATTTATCGCAGATGGCGCAACTGGTTTGCGCCCTTTGAATTTACCATGTTAAGCTGGGGCAAAATAATAACGAGCAAACCTCACCTTGATGACGGCTCTGAAACAGTACCAACGGATCGAAGCCACCGGTCTGTGGCGCCCCTCGCCCGACGTGCAGCGGCGCGAGGTTGTGGTGTCGATTGGCGAAGCAACGCTGACGATTTCTGATTTCAACGATCGGGCATTGACGCATTGGTCATTGGCTGCGCTGGAGCGACAGAACCCAGGACTTTATCCCGCAATCTTCAACCCGGACGGAGACCCCGACGAAACGCTGGAGCTGGAGGAAACCGAGACGACGATGATCGCGGCGATCGACCGTTTGCAAAAGGCTATTGATCGGTCGCGCCCGCATCCCGGACGGTTGCGCTGGCTTAGTGTTGCGGGTGTGGTTGCTACAGTTGCCGCGCTATTGCTGCTTTGGGTTCCGGCCGCGCTGCAAAACCACGTCGTTTCTGTTGTCCCCGAGATCAAGCGATACGATATCGGAGATGCGATCCTGCACCGGATTGAACGGGTTTCGGGTGTTTCGTGCACCTCAGAGGATGCGCAGGCTGCGTTGGACCAACTGGCAGCCCGAACCGGAGTGCGAGAGGTCGTTATTCTGCCCGCCGGGGTGCAAACAAGCCTCGGCCTGCCTGGTGGGATCATTCTGTTGAACCGCTCATTGGTTGAAGATCACGAGGACCCATCCATCGCCGCCGGCTACATCATCGCCGAACGCGCGCGGGCCGCCGCACAGGATCCCTTGGACGAGGTACTGGACCGAACTGGCCCAACCACGGCATTCCGCCTGCTAACAACCGGAGAGCTGACGCCGGAGATCGTTGACGCCTATACCGAACAGGTCCTGTCAGACCCGCGCCCAACTGTGTCCGATCAAGCTTTGCTAGAAGTATTCGCCCAGGCAGCGCTGCCTTCAACGCCATATGCCTATGCTGTGGATGTCACGGGGGAAGACACTCTGGGCTTGATCGAGGCTGACCCGATGGCCGGGCGTCCCTTGCCGCAAGTGCTGCCGGACCGCGATTGGGTCCGACTGCAGAATATCTGTGGCGAGTAAGCCGGTTACTTGGTGCCGAACATCCGGTCGCCGGCATCGCCCAACCCAGGCATGATATACCCTTTTGAGTTCAACTCGCGATCCAGCGACGCCGTGACGATGTTCACGTCAGGATGCGCCTCTTTCATGCGGGCGACGCCTTCGGGCGCGGCCAACAGGCAGAGGAAACGGATATCGGTCGCCCCGGCTTCTTTCAGCAAATCAATCGCTGCGGTCGAGCTGTTGCCGGTGGCCAGCATTGGGTCAACGGCAATGACAAGACGGTCTTTTAAGCCTTCGGGCGCTTTGAAGTAATACTGAACCGGTTTCAGCGTTTCTTCGTCGCGATACAACCCGACAAACCCGACACGGGCCGAGGGGACCAGTTCCAGCACCCCGTCCAGCATCCCATTTCCCGCCCGCAGGATCGACACCAAGGCCAGCTTTTTACCGGCCAGAATGGGGGCGTCCATTTCCTCCATTGGGGTTTCGATGTGCCGGGTGGTCAGCTTCAGTTCACGCGTGACCTCATAGGCCAGCAGCAGGGTGATTTCGCGCAGCAGCTGTCGGAAAACAGCGGTCGAGGTGCCCTTGTCCCGCATGAGCGTCAGTTTGTGCTGCACCAGCGGGTGGTCAACGACGGTCAGGTGTTCGCTCATGTTCTCTCCAGTCTTTTCTTGACCCGTTCGCGGGTGTCATCATCGCAGAAAGCCGCATTCAGGGCTGTGTCGTTCAGGGCCGCAAAATCCTCGGCGTCCCAGCCAAAGGCCTGATGCAGCATCTCATATTCGCGCCGCATGGTGGTATGGAAAAACGGCGGATCGTCGGTGGAAACTGTGACGTTCACGCCCTGATCGCGCAACCGGGCAATAGGATGTTCCGCAAAATCGGGGAACAGGCCCAGAACCACGTTGGAACCGGGGCAGACTTCAAGTGTGACTTCGCGGTCGACAAGTTCCCGGATCAGATCGTCGTCCTCGATGGCCCGCACGCCGTGGCCGACCCGTTCGACACCGAGGTCCCGAACAGCATCGCGTACGCTTTCGGGCCCGCCGAACTCTCCGGCATGGGTGGTCAGGCGCAACCCAGCTTCGCGGGCGCATTCAAAGGCCCATTTGTAATCGCCCTGCGTCCCGACGCCCTCATTACCGCCCATGCCAAACCCGGTGATCCAGTCACCGGCGGTTTCTGCTGCGCAATAGGCGCTTTGTTTCGCCTGTTCGGGTCCGAAATGCCGGACGCACGTGACAACGCCGCGCAAGGTGATATCGAACTTGCGCTCAGCCTCGTCCGCCGCGTCCTGAATGGCGTTCAGATAGTCACGCCAGGCGTGCACATCCCCGCCGCCGCAGAAATCAGGGCTGAGGAAAGTTTCTGAATAGACCACCCCATTCGCCGCACTTTCCTCCAGAATGGCCAAGGTCAGGCGACGGAAATCCTCGGGTGATTTAAGCACCTCGCAGGCGGCCTCGTAGACACTGAGAAAGTGGGCGAAGTCGCGGAAGTCATAACTTCCGTCTGATTTAAAGATACCGCTCAGGTCTATGCGTTTTTCATGCGCAAGTTGACGGATGAATTCAGGCGGTGCTGCCCCTTCATGGTGCAGGTGTAACTCGATTTTGGGTAGGTCTGCGACGGTCATAGAAAACTCTTCCCCAGCCCTTGGGCCGGAATGTTCAGATGGTGGGCGATACTTGCAGCGACATCGGCGAAATCGACTGCCCCGATTTGGCCCGTGCCCTGCCCCGCGATCAGAACGGGCACCTGTTCGCGCGTGTGGTCGGTTCCGATCCAACTGGGGTCATTGCCGTGATCGGCGGTCAAAAGCATGAGATCGCCCGGGCGCAGCTTATTCAGGATCTTTCCAATTTCACGGTCGAACCATTCTAGCGCGCGTGCATAGCCGCTGATATCGCGGCGGTGGCCATACAGGCTGTCGAATTCAACAAAATTGGCGAAGGTCAGGCTGCCTTCTTCGGCCTGATCGACCAAATCGGACAAGTGGCCCATCAACTCGGCATCCGACCCTTTGCGTAGCGTGTCGATCCCCTGCATCGAGAAGATGTCACCGATCTTGCCCACCGCATGGACGCGGCGTCCTGCATCCTGCACCCAATTGGTCAAAACCGGCGCCGGCGGCAGAATGGCAAAATCCTTTCGGTTGGTGGTGCGGGTAAAGCCCTGATCGGGTGAGCCTGTGAAAGGTCGCGCGATGACGCGACCCACTTTCATCTCATGCAACCGCGGGGCAAGCGCCTTGCACATGTCCAGCAGGCGGTCGAGGCCAAAGCTCTCTTCATGTGCCGCGATCTGGAAAACGCTGTCAGCGGAGGTGTAGCAGATCGGCCGACCCGTCCGCATATGCTCGGCCCCTAGTTCGGCGATAATGGTCGTGCCCGAGGCGTGACAATCACCCAGAATACCGTCTGTTCCAGCCGCCTGGGCCGCAGCCTGGCTTAAGTCGGCGGGGAAGGTTGGCGTGGTATCCGGGAAATAATGCCAATCCCACGGCACCGGCAGACCGGCCAGCTCCCAGTGGCCAGAAGGCGTATCCTTGCCCAGTGAATGCTCTCTCGCGCACCCCCAGCGCCCAGACGGATCGACCTCCAACCCCGGCGTTTCCGACCCCGATGCCAACCGCGTTGCGGCCCCCAGTCCCAGCGCATCCAAGTTTGGCAGGTACAGTGGACCTGAGCGCCCGTCATCAGCCCGCCCTTCGGCGCAGGCCTGTGAAATATGGGCCAGTGTGTTTGCACCCGTGTCCGACACATTGCCATTAAAGAACCGATCAGCATCCGGCGCGCCGCCGATGCCAACCGAGTCCATCACCACAAGAAACGCGCGGGTCACGGCGTAATCCTTTCGTGGACAAGAGTGGGCTCTGCCGGGGCATCGGCACCTATCGTGATCGCGCTGAGAACGCTCTGGGCGGCCCGCCGCGCGGCATCCTCCCGCGAAGCGTGGATTACCGCCAAAGGCGCGCCCTTCTCGACTTTGTCGCCCAGCCGGACGATGTCAGACAGACCCACGGCCGGGTTGATGACGTCGTCTTCAACCTGCCGTCCGCCGCCCAGTGCAACAACTGTCAGGCCCAGCGCCTCACCGTTAATGGCAGTGATGTGTCCGTTCGTCGGTGCCGGAACCTCAAGGATCACGCTGGCCTCTGGCAAGTACCGGGACCAGTTTTCAACAAACTGCAGCGGCGCGCCCACGGCTGCCATCATACGCCCAAAGCGATCCGCCGCGCGACCGTCGCAGATGACATCCGTGATCTTGTCGCGCCCTTCATCAGCCGTTGCGAACATCCCGGCATCGGCCAGCAGAACCCCGCCCAACTCGGCCGAGATTTCGGCCAGCGGGGCATAGGGGTCTTGTGTCATGACCTTCATCACCTCGGCCACTTCCAACGCATTGCCCAGCGCAGGCGCCAAAGGTTGGTGCATATCGGTGATGACCGCCGAGGTCCGGCAACCTGCTGCATTCGCAGTTTCCGACAGGGCCTTTGCCAGTTTGCGCGCATCCTCCAGCGTCTTCATAAACGCGCCGCTGCCGACCTTGACGTCCAGCACCAAAGCCTCGGGGCTGGCAGCCAGTTTCTTGGACAGGATCGACGCTGTGATCAGGTCCAGGCTTTCAACGGTCGCCGTCACATCACGGATCGCATAAAGGCGTTTGTCTGCCGGGGCGATCTGCCCCGTGGCCCCGACAATGGCCGCGCCGGTATCCCGCAAAATCTGCGTCAGACGGTCCTGACCGATCTGGGTGCTGACACCGGGAATGGCCTCAAGCTTGTCCAGGGTACCGCCAGTATGACCCAGACCCCGCCCCGAGATCATGGGGACATAAGCCCCCATCTCAGCCAGTGCAGGGGCGAGCACGAGGCTTACGCTGTCTCCCACCCCACCGGTCGAGTGTTTGTCAATTACCGGGCCATCGAAATCCCAGCTGAGCACATCACCGCTGTCGCGCATGGCGATCGTCAGATCGGCGCGCCCTTTGGTGCCCAATCCGCCCATACAGACGGCCATGGCAAAAGCGCCCGCTTGAGCGTCGCTGACACCACCATCGGCCAAACCTTGCGCGAACCAGTTCAGCTCATCTCCGGTCGGCACCTCATTCCGGCGCAGTTTTGCAATGATCGAACGGGCGTCCATGGGGTCACACGTCCTCCATGTGCGAGGCGTCGAAAGCGCCCGGCAGCAATTGTCCAATCGTAGTTACAAACTCGGCTCCATCCATGGTCGCCAGCGTCACCTTGACGTCCCGCTTGCCAAATTCGGCCAGCTTTTGCCGGCAACCGCCACACGGCGGAACCGGTTGCGGGCTTGAGGCAACAATATAGACCTCGGACAGTTCCTGTTCGCCCGCAGCGACCATCGCGGCAATAGCTCCGGCCTCGGCACAGGTGCCCTCGGGATACGCCACATTTTCCACGTTACAGCCGGAATAGACCTCACCGCTGGCTGACCGGATTGCAGCCCCAACTTTGAAGTTGGAATAAGGCGCATAGGCTTTTTCCCGGACAGACAACGCTGCATCTTTCAAAGTCATGGCGATTCCCCATTTTTGATCAACTGGTCAGAAAATCACACCCTAAAGGAAACTGCCCGGGGAGTTGAACCCCCGAGTACAAGATTCCCAGGCAAATTCTCACCTAGCCCAGATCGGTATTGAAGACTCCTGGAAGGGTGACTTCAAGCAATTCGACATCATCGGAAGGTTCGGACAGTTTGGTGCGCATACCGGGCGGGATCACGAACGCATCCCCTTGTTCCAGACGGTAAGGGGCGCGCCCTTCACCTTCCAGAGTTACCTCACCCGTCATGACGAAGGTAAAATGGATATCCGTGTCATGCGTCGCCCAGACCGGTTCACCCTGCCCTTTTCGTACGACCTGGACGCCTGCAACACCCTTGGTATTCTCGGCAATCGTCGTGTCGCGACAGATATATCCTGGCAGGCGAAATGGTCCCCACTTTGAATTCTCGGCTTTGTTATAAACAAAACGCTGCCCTTGCCATTCGCGGTCCGGTCGGAAATTCGGCGTAGGCAGGTCCATTTCGTGGTCTATTTCGGTGACATGTTCGGCGGGAACACCGATTTCGATCACCTGAACATTATCGGAAGCTTCAAGAACGCGGTGGCGGATTTCTGGGGGTTGGATAAAGCAATCCCCGGCTGTCAGGCGCATTTTGTCGCCCTGATCCTCGTAAACGACATCGACCCAACCATGGATGCAGAAAATCAGTTGGAACCCGACCTTGTGGAAATGCACCATATCCGGCACCGGGCCGCCATCGGGGATACGGATATGGCTGGCGATGATCGACCCACCCAGCCGATCTGGCACCAGATCGCGGTAATGCATCCCCGCCCGCCCGATGATCCAGGGCGCCTGATCTTTGAGCCTGCGAACCACAAAGGAATGCACCGTTTCGGGCATCACCATCGGCGGGTTCAGTTCATCAATCTCAACCCGTGTACCATTTGGCGCGACCAGAGTCCGCTGTCCGCCCGCAAAACCGTCAGGATCGTCTGTCAGGATGCGGATCGTGCCTGCCGCTTCAGGCGCGTCCCTCTCAACCCGAAGGCGCAACCCGTGGCCTGAAAACACGGCAACACTCGGATCGTCAGCGGGATAGATCATATCCATCCTCATTCCGAGGGTCTTTGTGAAAAACGGGATATCGTCGCGCAGCTCGCTGGTGGGCAGTCGGATTTCAGCGCGCGTCTGGCTGTTGTTCAAGGTCGAGGTCATTCAGCGTCTCTTCGGCATCGGATTTTGGCCATCCGATCAGAACAGAGGCCAAAATGCCAATCGAAAAGAACATCTCAAGCGTTTCTTCCAGCACAAAGAGCCGCGCTGTCATAAGTGTGGACAGATCTGCCTGGTAAATTCCGGAAACTTCCTCGAGCAGCTGAGCGGTTACCGCCAGCAATCCCGCCAGCACGAAAATTACGAAAAAAGGCGCCCGTCGCTTTGCCGCCCGCCATGCCGTCGGGGCTCCGTGCCAAAGGGCACCTCCGATCACGATGACGGACAGAGCAATCCGGACCGACGTCATATCAAGGACACTGTCCAAACCGTTAAGGACCCAATATGGCAGGCTGCCGACTGGATAGATTTCCGCCTCAAGCTCTCTTTCCGCCAGCAACAGACAGACCAGCGCAATATAAAGACGGGTGACGCCGGGATAGCGCCAGAGCGCGGCCAGACCTGAGGCAAAAAGCGCTGCGGCCGAGATCGTTTCGAACAATCCCCCCTCTTCGTTCAGAGCAAGGGCTTGAACCGGCCAGATACTGACGGCGGCAAGGATAAGGATGGCGATCAGCAAAACCGATACGTAAGCGGCGCGATCCGGACCAACCACAACTTCTTCCGCCGGGAAGGCAATCCCGGCCTGAATTTCGTCTTTATAGCTCATTTATGGCTTTCAGTGCTCGACAGGTCTAAGTTGGCTCCAAAGTTGCCCGAATGTAAAAGCAATGCGACGCTTTTCAACGGGATGTCGGTGAACTTTAGCAAAACTGTTGCAAAATGACGTAGCGTAGCCAAAGCCGGGGAAATAGTTTAACACTAAATCAAATTTTCTGAGGAGTTGAGTCGCCGATGTCGGACACACCCAGCCTGCGGCAGGCCGCGCTAGAATATCACGCCCATCCAAAGCCCGGTAAGCTTGAAATCAAAGCGACAAAACCGATGGCGAACGGCCGCGATCTGGCACGCGCCTATTCGCCCGGTGTGGCAGAGGCCAGCCTGGAAATCAAAGCGGATCCTGCCAACGCCGAGCTGTATACCGCACGCGGGAACCTGGTAGCGGTCGTCTCAAACGGGACAGCTGTTCTGGGGCTGGGAAACATCGGCGCGCTTGCCTCTAAACCTGTGATGGAAGGCAAGGCCGTCCTGTTCAAGAAATTCGCCGGGATCGATTGCTTTGACATCGAGCTCGATCAACCCGACCCCGAGAAACTGGCGGATATCGTTTGCGCATTGGAACCGACCTTTGGCGCGATCAACCTTGAAGACATCAAGGCGCCGGACTGTTTTATTGTCGAAAAGCTGTGCCGGGAACGGATGAACATCCCGGTCTTTCACGACGACCAGCACGGCACCGCGATTGTCGTGGGTGCCGCGGCCAAGAATGCGCTGCACGTCGCCGGTAAAAATTTTAAAGACGTCAAGGTTGTCTCAACCGGTGGCGGCGCGGCTGGAATTGCCTGCCTGATGATGCTGGTCAAACTGGGCGTCAAACGCGAGAATATCTGGCTGTGCGACATTCACGGGCTTGTCTATGAAGGCCGTGAAGAGGACATGAACCCGCACAAGGATCAATTCGCTCAAAAAACGGATTTGCGCACGCTGGACGATGTAATCGGCCATGCAGACCTGTTCCTTGGCCTTAGCGGGCCGAACGTTCTGAAGCCCGAGATGGTTGAGAAGATGGCCAAGCGCCCGATCATCTTCGCGCTGGCCAATCCAAGCCCGGAAATTTTGCCACAAGCCGCACGCGAAGTCGCGCCGGACGCGATCATTGCCACGGGCCGCAGCGACTTTCCCAATCAGGTCAACAACGTTCTGTGTTTCCCCTTCATCTTCCGGGGCGCGCTGGATGTGGGCGCGACCGAAATCAACGACGAAATGCAGATCGCCTGCGTGGACGGGATCGCCGAGATGGCACGCGCCACGACCAGCGCCGAGGCGGCTGCGGCCTATAAAGGTGAGCAACTGACTTTTGGCCCCGATTATCTGATCCCCAAACCCTTTGACCCGCGCCTTGTCGGCGTCGTGTCCTCGGCCGTTGCCAAAGCCGCGATGGAAAGCGGTGTGGCCAAGCGCCCGATCGACGACTTCGAGGCATACAAAGAACGGTTGAATCAGTCCGTCTTCAAGTCTGCCCTGCTGATGCGCCCGGTCTTTGAGGCCGCGGCCGTGGCCTCGCGCCGGATCGTATTTGCCGAGGGCGAGGACGAGCGTGTTCTGCGCGCAGCTCAGGCCATTCTCGAAGAAACAACCGAAACCCCAATCCTGATCGGCCGCCCCGAAGTGATCAATGCACGATGCGAGCGGTTGGGGCTGACGGTCCGTCCCGGCAAAGACTTCCAGATTGTGAACCCGCAAGACGACCCGCGATATTATGATTACTGGAACTCCTATCACGAGATTATGCAGCGCCGCGGTGTCACGCCGGACCTGGCAAAGGCGATCATGCGGACGAACAACACCGCCATTGCGGCCATCATGGTGCAACGTGGTGAGGCAGACAGCATGATCTGCGGCACCTTTGGCGAGTATCGTTGGCACCTGAACTACGTCGAACAGGTTCTGGGCGATGTCGATCTGCACCCGCATGGCGCACTGTCACTGATGATCCTCGAGGACGGACCGCTGTTCATTGCCGATACCCATGTTCGGCAGCTACCAACCCCAGAAGAGCTGGCCGAGTCGACCATTGGCGCCGCGCGTCATGTTCGGCGTTTCGGGATCGAGCCTAAAATCGCCTTCTGTTCTCAGTCGCAGTTTGGCAATCAGGCTGAAGGATCGGGCAAAAGGTTGCGGGCGGCACTGGATATCCTCGACGCCGAGCCGCGCGATTTCACATATGAAGGTGAAATGAATCTGGATCTGGCCCTCGACCCTGAACTGCGTTCGCGGATCTTCCCGAACTCACGCCTGAAAGGAACAGCAAACGTTCTGATCTTTGCCCATGCGGATGCGGCGAGCGGAGTGCGCAATATCCTGAAAATGAAGGCCGATGGCTTGGAGGTCGGCCCGATCCTGATGGGCATGGGCAACAAGGCGCATATCGTGACACCGTCGATCACAGCGCGCGGATTGCTGAATATGGCGGCGATCGCGGGTACACCCGTAGCGCATTACGGTTAATAAACCTGAGCACAGTATTCAGGGCGCCAGTATCGGCGCCCTGTTTGATTCACAGCAGGCAATAATTTGCACGCCAAAATATTCAACTTTGCAAAAGTGCATTATTGATCGCAAAAAGTCAGCAAAAAGGCGATGATTTGCAACAATTTGCAGGCCAGCCTGCGGATTCCTGCAAATTTTTTGCGATAAAGTGACGCTCCGTCACAGCGCTCGCTTGTGCGGTGCCCCCTGGCCACATAACACATTTCTCAAGGAGATTTAGGAGGAGTTCACTGTGGCATATCAGGACATTTACGAAGGTTGGAAATCGGATCCAGAGGCTTTTTGGATGAACGCTGCAAAGGCAATTGATTGGGTTCAACCGCCGACCAAAGCCCTGTTTGACGATAACGCCCCTTTGTATGAGTGGTTCAGCGATGCCAAAGTGAACACCTGCTGGAACGCGGTCGACCGGCATGTCGAAAATGGTCGCGGCGAACAGGCCGCAATCATCTATGACAGCCCGATCACGCACACCAAGCGCGAGATTTCATATGTCGAACTGCGCAATCGCGTGGCCAATCTGGCCGGGGCATTGCGTGCCAAGGGCGTCGAAAAGGGCGACCGTGTCATCATCTATATGCCAATGATCCCCGAAGCGCTGGAGGCCATGCTCGCCTGCGCCCGTCTGGGGGCCGTGCACTCGGTGGTGTTCGGCGGCTTTGCCAGCAATGAACTGGCTGTCCGGATCGACGACGCCAAGCCCAAGGCGATCATCGCCGCATCCTGCGGGATGGAACCAGGTCGCGTCGTGCATTACAAACCCCTGCTGGACGGGGCCATCGACATGGCTAACCACAAGCCCAAATTCTGTGTGGTCTTCCAGCGCGAGCAGGAAGTGGCGCAATTAATTGAAGGGCGCGACTACAACTGGCACGGCTTCCAGTACGGAGTCGAACCGGCCGAATGCGTTCCGGTCGATGGCAATGATCCGGCATACATCCTGTACACCTCGGGTACGACCGGCGCGCCCAAGGGCGTTGTGCGTCCGACCGCAGGCCATTTGGTGGCGCTGAACTGGACGATGAAAAATATCTACGATGTCGATCCGGGCGATGTGTTCTGGGCAGCGTCGGATGTGGGCTGGGTCGTAGGACACTCCTACATTTGTTATGCTCCGTTGATTCACGGCAACACGACGATTGTGTTTGAAGGCAAGCCCGTTGGCACGCCCGACGCAGGCACGTTCTGGCGGGTGATTTCCGAGCATAAGGTCAAAAGCTTTTTCACCGCCCCAACCGCCATCCGCGCCGTCAAACGCGAAGACCCCAAGGGCGAGATGTTGGCGAAGTATGACCTCTCCTGCCTGCGCGCGTTGTATCTGGCGGGCGAGCGGGCTGATCCAGATACGATCGAATGGGCGCAGGACGCGTTGAAAGTGCCGGTGATCGATCACTGGTGGCAGACCGAAACCGGCTGGCCCATCGCCGGCAACCCACTGGGGATCGAGGAACTGCCGGTCAAGCTGGGTTCACCCGCCAAACCGATGCCGGGCTATGACGTGCAGATATTGGACGAAGGTGGTCATCCGATGAAACCCGGTGAGCTGGGCGCAATTGCGGTCAAGCTTCCCCTGCCCCCCGGCACTCTCCCGACGCTTTGGAATGCCGAGGAACGATTCAAAAGTTCGTACCTGAACCAGTTCCCGGGATTTTACGAAACCGGCGACGCAGGCATGATTGATGAGGATGGCTATCTCTACATCATGGCGCGGACGGATGACGTGATCAACGTCGCTGGCCACCGCTTGTCGACCGGCGGAATGGAAGAGGTTCTGGCCGCCCACCCCGACGTTGCTGAATGTGCAGTGATTGGCGTGACGGACCAGTTGAAAGGTCAAATGCCGGTGGGCTTCCTCTGTCTGAACGCGGGCTGTGACCGCGACCATGGCGAGGTGGTTCAAGACGTCGTCAAACTGGTGCGCGAAAAAATTGGGCCGGTCGCTGCGTTCAAACTAGCCGTGGTGGTAGACCGCCTTCCCAAGACCCGCTCGGGCAAGATCCTGCGTGGAACGATGGTGTCGATTGCGGACGGCAAGGACTACAAGATGCCTGCCACCATTGATGACCCCGCCATTCTGGATGAAATCACTGACGCGTTGAAATCTATTGGCTACGCGCAATAACAGATCAGCGGGCGACGATCCGTCGCCCGCCGCCTGTCTTTCCCTTGCAACCTGAAACAAGCCCCCTACTGTCGTCCCAAGACAGCGAGGGCCCATGACACAAACCGATATCTGGCGTCTGAACGCCACCGACCTGACCGCCTTGACCCGCAGCGGTGAGTTGAGCGCGTTGGAGGTCACTCATAATGCAGTCGACCGAATGCATCAGGCCAACCCAGACCTGAACGCGGTGGTCGAAGACCTGAGCACCGAGGCGTTGGAGCGTGCGCGTGAACTGGATGCGGCCGTGGCAGGCGGTGCACCCGCGGGGCCGTTGCATGGCGTTCCCGTCACTATCAAAATTAACGTCGATCAAAAGGGGCACGCGACCTCAAACGGTGTGGTGGCCCTGAAAGACGTAATCGCACCCGACGACGCGCCTGTTGTGCGCAATCTGCAGAATGCCGGAGCCATCGTGATCGGACGGACGAACACGCCCGAATTCTCATTCCGCGCCGATACAGACAACCCACTGCATGGCCGGACACACAACCCTTGGGGCCGCCATATCTCGCCCGGCGGGTCCTCGGGCGGGGCCGGTGCAGGTGTGATGGCAGGGATCGGTGCGCTGGCGCATGGCAACGACATTGGCGGCAGTCTGCGGTTTCCCGCGGCGGCCAATGGCGCGGTCACAGTCAAACCAGGGCTGGGGCGCGTCCCCGCGTGGAACCCCAGCCAACAGGTCGAACGCGGAATTCTGGCACAATCCATGTCGGTCCAGGGGCTGATCACCCGCTCTGCCGCCGACTTGCATCTGTCCATGCCCAGCTTGGTCGCCGCCGACCCGCGCGATCCGTTTCACGTTTCAATGCCGTGGCGCGGGGAAGCCTTGGAAGGCCCCATAAAAGTGGCCTTCACCAAAAACACCTTCGGCTATGCGCTGCACCCCGAGGTCGACAAGGCGCTGGACACGGCCCGCGATGCGTTGGTCGACGCTGGCTATCTGGTGGAAGAGATCGACCCGCCGGATGTATTCGAGTGTGGTCGGTCAGGGTATCGCGCCTTGATGGGCGAAGTTCTGACTCTGATGCAAAGCGACATCAAGGCAGCAGGATCTGAAACCATCCGCGAAATCTTTGATGTCTATTTCCAAGAGTTCCCACCCATCGTGGACACCGACCTAATCCGGATGCTGGCCAAGCGCAGCCACTACGCCCGCGAGTGGTCACTGTTTATGGAAGACTATGCTTTGGTCTTGTCGCCCTTCCTGCCGCAACCATTCTTCAAGCCGGATCGGGACACCGAAGGTGCCGAAGGGGTGCACGAGGTTCTTGGCTGCGCCGTTTATTCCTATGCGATGAACTTCCTTGGCCTGCCCGCCGCTTGCGTTCCGTCCCGGCTGGCGGATTTGCCCAGCGGCCCGCAGCCGATCAATGTCCAGATCGCTGCCCGCCGCTGGCGCGAAGATATGGCCGTGGATGCCGCCGCTGCAATTGAGGCGCGCGTCGGTCAGATGTGCTTGCCGTTGTGGGAGAAGATGGGCACGTAGTGCGACCCAAAACGAAAATAAACCCCGGGTTTTTGTGCCCGGGGTCCGCTTACTAAAATAAGCCCAGATATCATTAACGAGCGTAGCACCACCTACCCTCGCCAGCGCGTAAACTGCGCTATCGTTCGAAAACGTCGTTTGGTGGCCACTCACTCCCACCGAGACGTGTTCTCCGGGCAAGATCAGATTAGCGGAAAGTTAATGAAGCTCATGTGAACTGCTTCACACAACTTCTAAAAAATTCGTAAGTCCCAAAATTTAGGTGAATTGCTCGGATATCAGGCGCTCTTCTAACCCATGCCCTGGGTCGAATAAAATGCGGTGCTGGATTGCAGGTTCAGAGCGGATCTCGACCCAGTCGATATCAGCGAAAGACACCGAATCTGCATCCGCCATGACCGGGCGCTTGTCCGCATCCAGCACATCAAAACGCACCTTGGCGATCTTGGGCAACAGCGCGCCGCGCCACCGGCGTGGCCTGAATGCAGCAATAGCCGTCAGAGCAAGAACATCTGATCCAATTGGCAGAATCGGGCCGTGAGCCGAGTAGTTGTAGGCGGTCGATCCGGCGGGCGTGGACAGCAGTGCACCATCGCAGACCAGCTCATCCATACGAACACGGCCATCGACGCTTATCCTGAGGCGCGCAGCCTGTGGTCCGGCGCGCAGCAGCGACACCTCGTTGATCGCCAGCGCCTCGTGCATCTTACCTGACTGATCCATCGCACGCATGGCCAGTGGGTTGATGACTTCTTCCTCGGCTTCGCTCAGACGGGCCATAAGGTCCCCTTCGTGGAATTCGTTCATCAGAAAGCCGATTGTGCCGCGATTCATGCCATAAACCGGTGTATCCAGGTGCTGCATGCTGTGCAGCGTATGGAGCATGAACCCGTCACCGCCCAGTGCAACGACCACATCGGCATCCCGCGGTGCCGCGTTTCCATAACGTTTCACCAGCACGTCGCGGGCTGTTTGGGCCACTTTGACGTCGCTGGCGAGGAAAGCGATTCTCTGGATCATTTGTTGCGGTTTCCGGTCTTGCACATTTGGTTCCGAAACAACCATACCTTTCCCCGATAAGCCAGACTTGACGCCGCAGCGGGCCAATTCGTCGCTTTAAAGCTTTTGCGCATGTACCGTTTCCGATAGGAAATCCGCAAGATTCTTACCCAGCCATGTGGAGCCCCCATGAACGCCAATCTCCGTGATACCGGATTTTTCACCCAGTCCCTATCTGACCGTGATCCCGAGCTGTTCGGCTCGATCACATCCGAGCTGGGTCGTCAGCGCGACGAGATCGAGTTGATTGCATCCGAAAACATCGTCTCTGCCGCCGTGATGGAAGCACAAGGCTCGGTGATGACCAACAAATACGCCGAAGGGTATCCCGGACGGCGTTACTATGGCGGCTGCCAATACGTGGACATCGCCGAAAATCTGGCCATCGACCGCGCCAAAGAGCTGTTTGGCTGCGGCTTTGCCAACGTTCAGCCGAACTCGGGCTCTCAGGCCAATCAGGGCGTGTTCCAGGCATTGATCCAACCCGGCGACACCATTCTGGGCATGAGCCTGGACGCAGGCGGTCACCTGACACACGGCGCGCGCCCCAACCAATCGGGCAAGTGGTTCAATGCGGTGCAGTATGGTGTCCGCAAAGAAGACAACATGCTGGACTATGATCAGGTCGAGGCGCTGGCAAAAGAACACCAGCCCAAGCTGATCATCGCCGGTGGTTCCGCGATTCCGCGACAGATCGACTTTGCCCGCATGCGCGAGATCGCCGACATGGTCGGCGCTTATCTGCACGTGGACATGGCGCACTTCGCCGGTCTGGTGGCAGCGGGTGAGCACCCCAGCCCCTTCCCGCATGCGCATGTGGCGACCACCACCACGCACAAAACCCTGCGCGGCCCGCGTGGCGGCATGATCCTGACCAATGATGAAGATATCGCTAAGAAAGTGAATTCGGCCATCTTCCCCGGCATTCAGGGCGGCCCGCTGATGCACGTGATCGCGGCCAAGGCCGTGGCCTTTGGTGAGGCGTTGCAGCCTGCGTTCAAGGATTACATCAAGCAGGTCATCGTGAACGCACAGGCCTTGTCGGACCAGTTGATCAAGGGCGGTCTGGACACGGTGACCCACGGCACCGACACCCATGTGGTGCTGGTCGATCTGCGACCCAAAGGCGTGACCGGCAACATTGTCGACAAGGCTCTGGGCCGGGCGCATATCACCTGCAACAAGAACGGCGTGCCGTTTGATCCGGAAAAACCGACCATTACGTCGGGCATCCGTCTGGGCTCCCCCGCCGGCACCACCCGCGGCTTTGGCGAGATCGAATTCCGCCAGATCGCCGACTGGATCATCGAAGTCGTCGACGGTCTGGCCGCCAACGGCGAAGACGGCAATGGCGCGGTTGAAGCCAAGGTCAAAGCCGAGGTTGCAGAGCTTTGCGCTAAATTCCCGATCTATCCAAACCTGTAATCCACACAGGGATCACAAATCAGAACGGCGTCCGATGGGCGCCGTTTTTTTGTTGGAAATGCAGTCAGATGTAACCGCGCCAGCGCAGAACAAACACGGCCAAAGCCGCCAGCGCCAGAAATCCCAAAGCAAGAGCCCCCAGAAAGTTCAGAAACCAGCCCCAGCGGCGATCGGCCAGGTTTATACCGCTCAGATGGGTCTGAACCTCTTCCGATGCCTTGGCCAATTTCTGAGTGTCCAGCACCAACCGCAGTTTAGGGTGCGAGGCCATCTGCTCCGCACCGGCCAGCATCATGGCCTGCTTGTATACGCGGCGCGGCAATCGGCGCTTGGCCTTGCGGACAGAAGCCGTCAGCGTCTGGTCCTTTACACCCAGCTTTTCACGCAGCAATTGTACCGTCTGCGCGATCTGGCTTTGGATATCTGTGGTTTGCGACATGACGTGGCCTCCTGCCTGCGCAATCTAACCTCAGCCCGCAGGGGCGACAATGGGGGCTGGTCGTTTCAAACGCACGCAGGTATCAAACCAGAATGCTGAACACGATCATTCACGGTGAACCGACCTCGAACCCTCCTCTGTTGATTGCGCATGGTTTGTATGGATCTGCCCGAAACTGGGGGGTTATTGCGCGCCGACTATGTGACGAAAGGCAGGTCGTTGCAGTCGATATGCGCAACCACGCCTACAGTGAATGGACCAATGAGCACGGTTATCCCGATTTGGCCGAAGATCTGGCCGAGGTGATCCTGCACCTTGGCGGCAAAGCGGATGTTGTCGGGCATTCGATGGGTGGTAAGGCTGCGATGATGCTGGCGCTGAGCCACGGAGAATTGGTGCACAAGCTGGTTGTGGCGGACATTGCGCCCGTTACTTATACGCACAGCCAAATCCAATTCATCGAAGCCATGCGCGCCGTGGATTTTTCAACGATTGAAAGACGCTCGGACGCCGAGGGACAGTTGGCAGCGCAGGGCGTCGAAAAAGCTTTGCAGAGCTTTTTCACGCAATCTCTGGACGTCAAGGGGAAGCGTTGGCTTCTGAACCTCGACACGCTGGCGGCCGAGATGCCCGAAATCATGGGCTTTCCGGAAACTGATGCATCCTGGGACGGCCCGGCCCTGTTTTTGTCCGGTGGCGATTCCGATTACGTCCTGCCCGAACATCGCAGCACCATCCGCGCGCATTTTCCCGCCGCACGATTTGCGAAAATCCCCGGCGCAGGCCATTGGCTGCACGCCGAGAAACCTCGTGAGTTTGAAGCCGCGGTCAGGACCTACCTGAACGCCTGATCAGGCTGCATTCTGGTACAGTTTCTTCGCCACCAACCAGGACACTGGCAAGGCAGCCACACAGCCAGCTGCGGCTGCTGAAACGATTGCAACCGTAGACACCAATCCCGCGGACAGGACGGCAATAACGCCTGATCCCGCCAGAGCGGTTGCGATCAAAGTATACAGGATAGAGGCAAGGCGTAGCATCATCAGTTGTCCTTTTGTCAGAAGCCCGATTATCGCTTTAGACAACTGGTATGCTATACGCCTTGATCTGCGTCAGATTTCAACGGACAGAGGTTAGAAATCAGGTCACTTCGCCGCCACCGTTGACCCAGTCCGGCAACCCACCGATGTTGTAGACCTTTTCATACCCCATATCTTTCAACAGCTTGCCCGCCAGTGCCGCACGACCACCAGCCGCGCAATACAGCACGATTGCGCGGTCTTTGCGCAGCTCGGGGTCATGAGATTTCAGGGTGTCGTCAGCGCGGAATTCCAGCATACCGCGCGGGATATGATGCGCACCTTGCGCACGGCCGGTTTGCTGCAGCTCTACCGCGTCTCGCACGTCCAGCAACAAAGCACCCTGCCCGATCAGTTCCTTTGCTTTGATTGTGTCAATCCGTTCAACGGCAGCGTTTGCTGCCTCCATCATCTGGCCTACGGTCAATGGCATAAAGCGTCCCCTCTGGTGCATCTCACCAGAGGCTAACACGGCAAACCGGGAAAGAGCAGGTCTATAGAGTGATCAGTGCTCGCGGAAGGCGCGCGACATACTGTCTGTCACAGGCTTTGCAATATAGGCCGCAAAGGTGCGTTCCTCGGTCTGGATCATGATCTCGGCGGGCATTCCGGGTGTGGGAACAAACCCACGCACGCGGTCCATCTCATCGGGTTCCAGCGAGATGCGCGCCAGATAAACCTCTTGCGGAATTCCTCCAGAATCTTCCACTAGCGCGTCCGCCGAGACATAGTAGACCTCGCCGCTCAGCACAGGAGTGGTACGCTGGTTAAGCCCGACCAGTCGAACCGTTGCTTGCTGTCCCATCACGACGCTGTCGATTTCCGTTCGGGGGATCTGCGCCTCGATAATCAGGGGCGCATCCGAAGGCAGGATTTCCGCGATTGGTTCACCGGTTTCGATAACACCGCCAGCCGTATGATAGTGCAATCGCACTACGGTTCCCGTGACCGGAGCGCGCACAACCGCACGGTCCAGAACGCTTCGGGCCTGCCGGGATTTTTCGCGTACGCTTTCCAGATCAGCTGAAATCACGCTCAATTCATCCAACGCAGCCTCGCGATAGGCCGATCGCGTGCGGGAAATCTGTTCTTCGTATTTCAGAAGCATCTGGTTGATTTCAGCCGTTTCAGCCGTCAACCGCGCCAGTTGGCCCTCGGCCTCGGCCTGCACGCGGCGGATCGTGTTGATGTCGCCCTTACGCACCAGCCCTTTTTTGAACAGTACTTGTTTGGTTTCGAACTCTTCCTGCAAAATTTCCGAACGCCGAACCATACTTTCCAACTGCGCCTCAAACCCGCTTGAGCGAATTTTCAGCGCTTCCATGTTGCGTTCCAGCAAAGCGATGTCGTTCAGCAACGTCTTACGGGATACATCGAAGCTGATTTTTTGCCCGTCAAGGATCGCCATCACCTCGACATCATTCGACGCTTCAATCAATTCCGGCGAGAACTCAAGCCGATCACGCTCGTTGTTTTCAGCCGACAAGCGCTGGGACATGGCTTGCAAGCGGATTTTGCGGATGAACAGTTCGCGTTCATTTGACTCGGCCGAGGTCTGGTCGAGGGTCATAAGAACTTGTCCTTTGATAACGGATTGACCCTCGATGACTTTGATATCTTCGATGATCCCACCTTCGAGGTGCTGAACAATCTTATTGCGGCCTGTGGCAACAAAGCTGCCCTGCGCAATGACCGCCGCGGCCAATGGCGCACTAAAGGACCAGATGCCAAACCCGCCAAAGCAGACAACCAGCAAGATCACACCGATGGTAACAAAGCGGTGGATCGACCGCGGCACCTCGGCATACCAAACGGCTGGATCCTTGGGGTCATTGTTTACGGGTACAACTTCGTTCATTTTGGGCCCCCCTGCTGCGACTGAATGCCTGGTTTATTTCCACGCGAGGCGTTCAACTGTTGCAGCACCTGTTCACGGTGACCAAACAGCGCCACACGACCATCTGTCAGCAGCATGATTTTGTCGACAACGCTCAACAGCGTCGGTTTCTGAGTGATCACCACGACGGTAATCTTGCTTTCCTTGGCCTGTTCAATCGCCCGCGACAGCGCCTGATCACCGGCAACGTCCAGGTTCGAGTTCGGCTCGTCCAGAACCACCATGCGCGGATTGCCAAAGAAAGCGCGCGCCAGTGCTATCCGCTGTTTTTGCCCGCCCGACAGCGGAGATCCATCGGCGGAAACTACAGTTTCATATCCTTGCGGCAAAGTGGCGATCATGTTGTGGACGTCAGCCAGAACAGCGGCGTCGTGGATTTGTTCATCTGTCGCGTCGGCACGCATCCGGCCGATATTGTCTTTGATCGTCCCGGGGAACAACTGAACGTCCTGCGGCAGATAACCGATGCTCTCACCAAACTGACGTGGGTCCCAGTTGCGGATATCCATCAGATCCAGACGAACACTGCCGGAGGTCGGCAGGATCGACCCAACCAGCGTTTTGCCCAACGTGGTTTTTCCCGCCCCAGAATTGCCGATAACGGCAAGTGTTTCGCCGGGATTAAGCGAAAAACTGATGCCGTTCAGGACAACACGTTTGGTGCCACCCGGAACATAAAGAAGGCGCTCCACATCCATGCGCCCCTCGGGACGCGGCAGGCGCAACTTTTCAAATTGCAGGGCCGAATTGGACAAAAGGTTCTTGATGCGCCCAAAAGCGGCACGTGTCAGCAGGAATGCATTCCAGCCTTCGATCGACCCTTCGATAGGTGCAAATGCGCGCCCGGCGATAATCGAAGCAGCGATGACCATACCGCCAGTGATCTCGCCCTGCAGCGCCAGATAAGCGCCCCAGCCCAGAATGGCAATTTGTGTCAGCAGGCGTATCGCACGCGAGATGGCCGCGAAAATCACGTTCCGGTCCTGCGCCCGTACTTGCCATGTCAGAGATTGTGCCGTGTCGCGACCCCAGATGCGTACCGCCTCGGGGATCATCGCCAGAGCGTTGATGATCTGGCTGTTACGGGCCATCGAGTCGAGGTGCAGGTTTGCCATTGATTGGGATCTGTTCGCCTCGGCAAATGGCTTGGCAGTCATTTTCTGGTTAATCACCGCGATAATCATCAGCAGCATCGCGGTTACGATAACGATTGATCCCAGCTGCGGATGCACCAGGAAAATCATCAGGATGAACAGCGGTGCGAATGGAACGTCAAGGAATGAAATCAACGTCCCCGACACCAAAAAACCGCGCACTTGCTGCAGATCGCCCAGCGTCTGGTATTCCCGGCCGTTGCCGTGCAGCGACGCATGTGCTGCCGCACTCAGAACGGGCGCGCCCAATCGCGCGGCCACCTCGACCGCTGTACGCATCAGAATAAAACGGCGCACCGCGTCAAATGCCGCCTGAAAAATCACAGCCCCCGCAACAATGGCGGTCAGCATGATCAGTGTATCCAAAGACCTGCTGGTCAGCACCCGATCACTGATTTGAAACAGGTAGATCGGGATCGCAAGGATCAGGATGTTGGTTGCGCAGGTCAGAACCAGGACAAATGCGAGATTGCGCCAGATCGCCTTTAGAGAGGTGCGCAGAGTATTTTGGAAATCCTCAGGAGGTGTGCGTTTGTGGAAAGTCTGGGGTGGCCCGCTGCCGTCTCCTCCGCCCGTTTGTCGGAGTTTCATCGGCTCGTTCGCCTTAGCCTCGATAGTGGCACCTATGCGTTCACCGCCATTCGAGCGCGTTTGGGGGGTCATCCGCGCAGTCGTTTCAGCGGCGGTGGTAGGATCGGGGCCTTGGGCTTCTTCGGCCACCCCAGCGTCGCTGCCCTGAGCATTCTGATCTTGATCGGGCTGCGACTGGTCGTGCCGCGGTGAAGCTGCGGCACGATTTGGTGGTTTCGATCTGGGTTTGGTCGCCTGCTCTTTGGGCTTCACAGCTTTTTCGGCAACCGCATCGTCCTTTTTCGCAGTCATCTTGGGACTGTCCTTTGGATCTGGTACACGCATTTCTTTGTTCAAACGCAAACTTGGCGTCTTAGCTGCTTTAAGTGGGGATTCATCGCTGCCATGCGGCTGCGTGGGCGTAGCAACGCCCTCAAAATCAAGGGGGCGGGCATCAGAAGAACGACGCGACGAAAAAACAAACGACATTTTAAAACTTTCGGAACACTCGTAAAAAATACAGTCTTTACGCTAACACGGATTGACCAAATCAAGTGGAAATTTTACGCCAGCATCGTTTGCATCGCATCGTCGGTGCTAGCATTTCCAGAAGGCGTAAGGTTCGATTGTGCCTGTGCGATAGCGTTATCGCCAATCGCCGCAGTCTCTTCCATTATTATGGCAATGGCTTCATTGGCCAACTCTGAAGCGTCTGGCACTTCGGGGATGTCAATCAGTGCAGCTTGATGCAACAGCAGGTCCGAATATTCGCCGCCAGCTGCCATAATGGTTGAATCGACACCAGTCTTTGTGATGTTGGCTGCATTCAACAGGGCGTTTCCGGCTCCGTTCAGCGCGGCATCAACAGCAGCCGCTGCTTCAAGCGAAATATCGTCCTGATCCTGCAGCAATGTGACTTGTTCAACCGAATTGACCTGCAAAAGATCGCCGTCGATCTTCAGTACGCGAAGCAACTCCATGCCGGCATAGTCCGGATTGGAAGTCAAAGCGTCCTCAAAGGCCTCGCGATCAATCTGCTGCAACGGCATGGCCTCGGCATGGGCCACATCCAGCTCTTCCACGTTGTCTTCGCCGGTGGTCGTTACCGACGCTTGGTTCATGACCAGATTGTCGTCACCCTCAGCTGGCTTGCTGCCGAAGCCGTAGATGTCATCATCCAAAAGCGCGATGGTCTGATGCAGCATATCGACCGAAATCATGTTTCCGCCAATCATGATCAAATCATAGAAGTTACCCAACTGAACGATATTGGTGACGTTACTCAAAACGTTGTCGCCCAACGTGAACAAGCTGGTCGAAGCTGAGATTTCAGTGCTGATCTTGTCGATATCTGTGGCGTCGATCACCTGCTTGATGAAGTTCGTGACCCACAAATCGCCTTGTATCCAAGTGACCGAGACAATCGGCTCCGCACCTGGCTCGGCTACATTGTCGTCCTGCCACCACTCTTCGCTGGCTTCGGTCCCGATAAATGACGCCTGAACCACATTTGTGTCGCTTTGCACGCCGGGTTCACCCTGGTCGATGTCAGACACCACCGCCACCTGACTAACCACAGTCAAGCTAACGGCTTTTCCGCCCACTGCGATGACCGGCGCGTCAACCCAGGCCACAGTGATGTTAACCTCGTTAATCGCAAGGTTTCCGCCCGCGATAACCGTATGGCCCTCGCCGAACTCATCATCATCCGAGCGGTCCCATTCGTCCGGGGTCATGTCTGGCGTATCGTCTTCTTCTTCCTCGTCTTCTGTCTGATGATGCGCGGGCAGAAGATCGTTCCAATCCGGAATTTCTTCGACCACTTCGCCATTCACAATAACGCCCAGCGCGTCCTCGCCGTGGAACTGGTAAATGGTCACGCCTTCGATTTGGGATATCATTGGCGACTGCATCTGCTCAGCCAGGCTTTCGAGGTATTCCAGCGACTTATAGTCTTCAATGTTCAGAGATGGCGTTGCAATGGCGTGCATCGACAACGCGACATCCAGCATCTGCTCGCCTTGCGCAATCTGGATTTCGATATCGCGAAAATCGCCATGACCGATGACATCGTTGTCGTTCAGGACAATCGCCTGGAACGTGTAGGTTACGGCCGAGCCGATGATGAGTGGTGGGACTTGTGGATCTAGAATTAATACTGCCGTCTGCGCCGTCCCCAACTGAACATCCGGAATATAGGGATCGGGTCCGAAGCTGGGACCGACAAATATCTCGGACAACGCAAGCGGCCCATCGGGCACGGGCGGCAACGGAAGATCGGCAGGAGGAGGCAGAAGTTTATAAGGGAGTGGATCATATTCGCCTGGTGGGAGATCTAATTCGGCAGCGATCTGTATGGATATCGGATCGTCGAGTTCATCCAGTTCCACTTTGCGCCGAAGCGCCGTAAATTCTTCGTACTGATCTCTCAGCCGGGCCTGTTCAATCGTAAGCTCAAAGGTTCCAATAAAATGCGCTATCGTTTCTGTAATACTGTCGAGAGACATATCGGTTTCCTTTTCCCCGCCCCGGCCTAAAATTTCCGCTTTGGGTTTGTTGTGCCGAGGCCACTTGTCGCGGCCTCGGCGGTTTCGTCAGAAAGGTCGGGGCCCGATAATTCGGGCCCTGACTGCGACTTATACGTCGGTGTCGTCGCTGTTGTGGGTCGCGGTCATCGAACCGCCAACCATTGTCGTATCGACCGAGTTGCCAAGAACGTTGGCACCCATGACGATCGACTGGTTGAATGCCGATGTATCGACCACGGCAGCTGCCGAAGCATAGGACTCGCCGTTAACGATTCCGTCACCGCCGTTGCCTGAACCCCACGATCCAGCATTGCCGCCAGCTCCGCCAGCACCCGAATAGGCGCCCGACGCATCGCCACCGTCGACGTTTGCACCGTTGGTGTCACCAAGCGTCGCCATACCGGAAGCGTCACCAGAGGTTCCGCCGTATCCGGCACCGGCACCGCCGCCGCCGCCAACGCCCGACGTTGCTGTGCCAGTGGCACTGCCCGCTGCGGTCGAGGTTGCGTCGTTGTCCGACATAGCGTCGCCGCCATATCCAGCGATGGCCTCTGCCATGCTGTCTGCCGAACCATCGGTTTCCGCTGTCGAGAAGACCTCGGACAATCCGCCGTCGCCTGCGTTGTTGGTCGCGTCAGCAGAACCTTCACCGGTTCCTGTGGATGCAGCGTCTTGCTGAACGGCTCCGCCGCCACCGCCGACGCCGTCAGCCATCGCGGTCCCGGTTCCGGTACCCGTCGCTGAACCATCAACGTCATTGGTCCCACCAGCACCGCCATTGACTTGGGCATCCTGGTTATTGTCGGCTTCGCCGGTCACGTCACCCGGAGCTTGAGTGACCGCTGGACCCGTAGCGTCCTGATCACCTACACCTTGAGCATCGGCAGCCGCGTCAGCTGTACCACCATTACCGGATGCACCATTGCCGTCACCGCCGGGGCCGTTGCCGCTGTCGGCGTTGCCACCGTCACCGTCGCCACCGTCACCGCCGGCACCTGCAGCACCCATGCCGTCACCGCCAGGGCCGTTGCCGCTGTCAGCGTTGCCGCCGTCACCGTCACCGCCACCAGCACCTTCGCCACGAGCACCGTTGCCGTCACCGCCGTCACCGCCGTTCCGGTTGCCGCCGTCGCCACCAGTACCGTCGCCACCAGTGCCGTCGCCGCCGTCACCGCCAGGGCCGTTGCCAGCATCTGCGTTGCCGCTGTCGCCGTTACCGCCATCGCCGTCACCGCCGTTACCGCCGTCACCGTCACCACCAGGGCCGTTACCGCCATCTGCGTTGCCGCTGTCGCCGTCGCCGCCATCGCCGTCACCACCGGTGCCGTCTGCATCCGCGCCAGCCAGACCTGCTGCAAGACCTAGTCCGATGTTGCCACCAGATGTCGCGTCATTGGCTTCGGTGTCGCTGTCACTCTCGTTTGCAGCGAGACCAAGGTTACCAGCCAGACCGCCGCCGCCGTTTGCATCGTCGGATTCGGAATCGTTGTCGGTATCAACGTCTACGTCGTTGTCGGCGTCCGAGTCGTTGTCGCCGCCGGCCGATTCACCGTCATTGCTGGCATCCGACGAGCCAAAGCCCAGACCTAGGCCGATGGAACCGGCATTTCCGCCATCACCACCGTCACTATCGCCATCCGAGTCGGCACTACCGTCATTGTCAGCATCGGAGTCGCTATCGGCGTCACCGCCGTCACCAGCACTGCTGCTGCCATTCGATTCAGCGTTAGAATGCCCAACGCCCAGACCGAAGTTGGTTGCCTCGCCGGAATCTCCGCCGTCTCCGCCTTCGCCGTCACCGTTGGCATCACCGGAATCTCCTCCAGCGGCATCAGCCCAACCACCTTCTGTGTCACCGCGAGCATCGCCGCCCACTGTTCTGCCACCATTTCCAGAATCGCCGCCATCCGCATTCGCGCCGATACCTTCTGAAGCATTTGCGGTTCCGCCATAGGCGTCACCCTTCTGCTCGAAGGTGCCGTCATTGGAAACTTCGGCACTTTCCAGAATGTCGTTGTCTTCCAGTGTAGCAACCTGATTGTTGATTGCTGCCATAGCGGTCGTTGTGCCGCTCATGTCAATATCCAGGTTCATGTCATCGCCGGGATCATAGTCAATGTCGCCACCAGCAGTGATGACGTCACCTACGCTCGCATCGTCGCCCAGATCCAGATCGACCTGATCGTCATCGCGCGGAATCCACTCGCCGCCACCAAAATCGATGTGAACTGAGTTGGAATTGTCGTTGCTGTCATCGCCACCATTGTGGTTCTGCTGGTTCTGATCCTGACCCTGATCCTGGTCCTGACCTTGGTCCTGATCTTGGCCCTGATCCTGGTCCTGACCTTGGTCCTGATCTTGGCCCTGATCGTTATCTACGCTGTTGTCGTTGGTTTGCTCTTGCTCATTCAGATTTGCGTCAATCTGAGCTTCTTCGACTGTAATATCGGCATCGATATCAACATGGGCCTCTTCGACCCCAACTTCACCGATTGCAGTAATGTCGTTGTACGGTTGGTTGCGTCTACTCATAATAGTTCTCCACTTAAGAAGCGCGCTGACCGTCACTCATCTCTAAAACGGTTACTGGCGCAGTTGAAAAATAGGAGCCGCACCCATGCGAAAACGCGCGTGTGCGGTTTCGTCCAGTGAATTTTACCCACCCTCCTTTCTCGGCTTAGCCGACACCGTGTCTGCGGAAGTAGCTCGCGGTAATGCGCGATTCGCGGACACATCAGGAATTAAGGCTTCAAAATAGAAGCAAGATCATGGTTACAGGCGGAGCGCTTCGTGAATAGCTACCTTAAAGGACTAGAACGTCCAGAGCTTTGATTTCATTGCTGTAATGCTTGTGTGATCGAATAGCAGTTGCAGCAACGGCCAATCGCGCGGCTCAAAACTCACAGTTTGGGAAACCCATTGTTTTCCTCCACTTACGCGAGAGGAAGTACTGCCCACCTAAACGAAAGCATTAGAACTGAATTTTCGGAACGGCGCACATAATTGAAAAAACTTGTACTTTCAGCTATAGTAATGCCTCAATAGCAAAAGTTTCTTTAATTCTGTTCTACAAGTACTGGTTACAATTTCGCCGCTATTTTTCGCGGCTTGGGTTAATTAATAAGAGGGGCGTGGCTATGGGCATTCCAATTCAGGAAGATGCTGTTCAAAACGATTACAATCCCGAAGAATTCTCGATCAATTTCGTCGGCAAAGAACTCTTCTATTCAGATCAAACAATCGATGATGTCCAATCCGAATTCGGCGTGGTCACGCGCCGGATCGAAACAATTGACGTGCTGCCTGCACCAAGCCGCTTGGACGTTGGAGCGGGAAAGGTGGTCGTCGTCGACCAGATGATGCTGGACGATCTGTTGAACCGACCGCAGACCTATATGGAAATCGCGGGATCAGGCAGCTTGGCCTTTGCTTATCGCAAGGAAGAAGCTGCCCGGCTCGCATTCGAAAAGTGGGATCGCAGCAAATTCGGCGACATCGGATACCTGCCGATGAACGTCGCGCCGGATGTATGGCGGTCTATTTTACGCCTGCTGTTACATGAAGAGCTGTACCTGCCGTGTTTTCTTGCGGATTGCGTGGCGCATGCACCGACGCCGTCAAACCGCGCGCCGGTAGCGACATCAAGGCCCAGCGATCTCCACCCGACATATTCAAAGCTGACGCACCGGGAAAAGCAGGTGCTCAAACTGGTGTCAAAAGGTCAAAGCAACAAGATCATCGCATCGAACCTGGGTATCACCGAACACACGGTCAAACTTCATATGCACAACGTGGCGGGTAAGATCGGTGTCAGTAACCGAACTGCAGCCGCGCAGTTTTTTTTCGAGGTTGCGCCGGACGAAGCGAGAGAACTGCCCGTTGACTGACGATTTCGAAGCCCGGTTTGACCGCCTGATCCTGCTAGTCGGAAAGTTGAACTACATGTGGACCAACACGGAAAGCCTGTTGATTCACCTGATCGCCGGGTTGACCCGCACCAACAAGGATATCTCGGTCATCATCTTTCTGACGCTGAACACGACCCGCGCCAGAATTGATCTGGTCGAGCGGCTGGCCAAGATGGAAGGCCGTCCGCCTGACATCCGTGACCCAATCCTTAAGCACACACAGCGTCTCAGCAAGCTTTCGGGAATTCGGAACAGATACAACCATTGCATCTATTCCTTCGATCCCGACAGCGGCAATCCAAAGACCATCCTGATGCGCATTGCGGACCGGAAGACAGACATCAAACTGGGCCGCCAGGATACGGTTGATGAGGGTGCGATGAAAGAAATCGAAAAGGTGGTCGACCAGCTTTCTGTGGCGAATCGGGATTTGTGGAAGCTGATTAACGATCTTGGGTTTCCGGCTTAACAATGCACTGGTGCGGGCGGTGTAAACCACAGAAACAATTTTCTTCAACAACTTAACAGGCACAATGCGTAATATTACTCGGCGCAAATGGCCCTAATTCGCTAGGTATTCAATGATTTTACGGTAATTATAAGCCCATACCTGCCGTTCCAGAGCTATTTGATCGCTGTGTCTGCGTTCGTCAGGTTGGAGTTCACTACAGACATTTGAAGCCATTTTTTTGAGCAACCTCCGCTTGCGCCAGTAACACATGGGATAGGACGACGATCCGAAGTGAGTTTCACTATTGTGCCCTAAGATTAACTGGAATTTGTGAATACATCCTTCAACCTAACAAAATTCCGCTGGCTGTTTTTGGAAAGTTGGAGTTTCGCTGGCTAAGATTGCCGAAGCGATGATAGCAAGTTTGTCCGACGATAGACGTTGCCGACCACTAAAGTGGATGCCGGGTCCAAGACAAATATAGAATTGGTTTTTCGACATTGGCTTCGAAGTCGCACAAGTCAAATAGCGAAAAAGGCTTCAAAATATTGTGGATCGGGTATCTATATGTTGTTCGACACACCAGTATTCCTTCTGTGCTCGCAATGCCGACATCTTAGTAGGGAGAGTTCAATGTCCATGACGGCCCGCCGTGCAAACACTGCTGCGCATTCCATCCAGAAAGTCGAAGCCTTCTTTACAACCTACAATGCTGCGGTGAAGGAAACGCCAGCTGTCGCGGATTTCACATTTGGCAATCCCCACGAAATGCCTTTGCCCAGTGTCGTCGATGCGCTGAAGACCCACGCCGAACCTCAGAGTGTGGATTGGTTCGCGTATAAAACCAACGAAGCGGATCCGTGCGCGTTTCTGGCTGACGCCCTATCTGAGGAGTTGGGACTTCCATTCGAGGCAGATGACATTGCGCTGACCAAAGGCGCTTTTGGGGCCATCAAGATGTGTTTCACCATGCTTCTTGAACCCGGAGACGAATGCATCGTGCCGCTGCCCGGCTGGTTCTGCTACGGGCCGATGCTAGCCGCTGCCGATGCAAAAGAGGTGCAGGTGCCTTTGGATCCAGACAATTTTGACCTTGATATGGAGGCCATTGCCCGTGCCATTACCCCGCGCACCAAGATCGTGGTTGTTAATACGCCGCACAACCCGACGGGTCGCATATACTCGCGTTCTGATCTGCAACAGCTTGCCGTCCTGCTCGAGGCTAAGTCAGCTGAGATCGGTCATCGAATTTGGATATTGTCTGACGAACCCTACCGCCGCATACGGTTCGACGACATTGGCTTTACGACACCAGCAGCCGTCTATCCGCACACATTGGTCGACTATTCTTACGGGAAAATTCTCCTCGCGCCCGGCCTGCGCCTTGGCTACCTTGCGATCTCACCAACCTTGCCGGCAGCGGAACGAAAAGAACTTCAGACTCTGCGGTTTGCCGTGCAGATGGCGGATGGTTGGAATGTCCCGGATGCTCCATTGATCTATGCGCTGCCGGACCTTGAAAACGTCTCAATCGACATTGCCGCCCTGGCTCGCCGGCGCGAACGTATGCTTGATGCTTTGGGTCAGTGGGGATACAGGATGACAAGGCCAGAAGGCACCTTTTATCTATGGGGGAGAGCCCCGGGCGGTGACAGCGATGCCTTTGCTGAATGTCTTCAAAAGCAAGGCGTTTATGTGATGCCAGGAACAGTTTTCGACCGCCAAACGGATTTTCGTATTTGCCTTACCGCTACTGACGAAATGATAGAAAACGCAATGCCTGCATTTCAGGCGACCGCAAACCAAATGCTGAAATGAAAACTGGCGTCAGATCGAATTAAAGGCATCTCGATTGTGTGACAGCATTGTTGCGCATATCCGAAACCAAACGATCCTCAGTGTTGACCTTTGAAGGACCTCTCTGAGACCTTTGCAGACATTGGGCACCTTTTGGCGTCTGGTCCGTGTCGCAATCCAAAAGCCCCACAAAGCTGACATGGTCGGTTCGCTCCTCGCTCGGGGGGCCGACATTCGATGCGAGTATAGCAAAGGTCTGCTGTGCGGCCAACCCAATCGGCTAGGCCTGATCTTTTTTGGGATCGATGCGCAAGCCCAACTCGTCTCTCGATCCGTAAGTTTTGCGTAAACAAGGAAAAACCATATCAAATGGCCTTTTTGGGGGGGCGATTCACCTAAGTCATTGTCTTTTGCTATAAAAACAACCTATTGTTAGGTGTGGTGCGGGCGGTGGGACTCGAACCCACACGGGCGTACGCCCTTCAGATTTTAAGTCTGATATGTCTACCATTCCATCACGCCCGCTCAGCGTGCCAAGCCTCTGTTGGGCCTCAGGAACTCAGTAAGGCCAACAGATCACGAATTCAATGCGTTTCACCTGAGAAACTTCGGCGTCAAAACGTCCGGGTATCCCCTTCATTACCCATGCCGTTCCATCACCGCGATGCATCAATCACTTTCTCTTGGGTTGCATGACTCTTGCTTAACCTCCACTTGGAGTTAGGCTACGCTGCAAAGCAGAAAAGCAATTGAGTTACATCGTGAGCACTGAGCAAAAATCCTTTGATGATCGTATCGCGCAGATAAATAAACGCACAAAAGAAACGGCAAGTAGGAATCCCAAACCCAATACTGATAGCATATGGAAACGCCTCGCCTATCCAGGCGCGTTCATTGGGGCTTTTGTGCTTGGCTCCATAGTGGTTTTCCTGACCCGTTTTATTCAGTTTCAAATGGTAGGTGTGCCGGAAGCTGGCAAAGTAAACACACAGGATTTTATCGGTATCGCGATGGCCAGTATGGCGGGTATGGTCATTTCGATGTTTCTCAGGGACAAGCAAAAGGAGTTCGCAAGCGCCAGTACAGTTGGCGTCTTGTTAACTACTTTCACGTTCCACAATCTGGTTTGGGCCTATCCCGTTCAATTCGAACGGATGTATAGTGAGGACTGGGTTGAGTTCATGCAAAAGATTACCGAGCCCTCCAGCCTTTACGTCTTTGGTATCACTATCGGCTTAACCTGAACATCAAGCGCCGATAAGGTCGCCTTTTTTGGCGAACTGCTCCTGCAAGAACTCAAAGCTCGATACATTTACTTTGCCGCGCATCCATCGTTATCTTGGGAGGTTTGGTGAACCCGGAAAACCTATGTACCGAGGGCAGACGGATCGATGCTAACTTCTGTGGCTAAGCGTGTCGCGTCCCATTCGAAGTGGAATTTTGTTTCACCGTATCAACCGCCAACCAGAATCTAGGGCATGCGCGCTGACGGCGCCCCAATCCGAATGGGACAGATTCGATCTGTTCACACGGTCGTTCTGGCAAGCTATAGAGATTTAGTGGTGCCCCCACACCGCGATGAATACTTGTGTCTTAGTGGTTCGCCATATACCGTATTCTCTTTAATATAATCACCTTACCTAATATTAGCTGTATCAAAACGTCTCATCTTAGGTCATATTAATCCACATATAGTGGGTGGACAGAAGGGTGGATAGATGCCACGGACTATCAACCGCCTTACCTCGCTGACCGTGAATGCTGCCAAGCCTGGAAAGTACAATGATGGCGCTGGTTTGTGGTTGCACAAGCGGCGTGACGGTGGAGGACAATGGTTCCTGCGGTTCACCCATCATGGCCGTCGTCGTGAGATGGGACTAGGGGCGCTCCAGCATGTCACCTTGAAAGAGGCTCGGGAAGCTGCTGACCAAGCACGATCTTTGGTGCGGCAGGGTATCGACCCAATCAAAGATAGGCAAAACAGAGAGCGTGAAGCAATCAAGAACATGCATTGCCTACGCGACGTGGCACTTGATGCATTGGAAAGCCGCAAAGCAGAACTCAAAGATGAGGGAAAGGCGGGCCGGTGGCTTAGCCCTCTTGAACTTCATGTTCTGCCGAAGCTCGGAAAGATGCCAATCGCCGAGATAGATCAGATCGACATTCGCGATACCTTGCGACCTATTTGGCACAAGAAAGCGGATACTGCACGCAAGGCTCTCAACCGGCTTTCAATCAGTTTTCGTCACGCAGCAGCATTGGGTTTGGACGTTGACCTTCAGGCTCCCGAAAAGGCTAAGGCTTTACTTGGCAAACAGATGCACACGCCCACGCACGTTCCGTCCCTGCCCTGGCAAGATGTACCTGCTTTCTACGCCTCTATTGATGACGGTTCGGTTACACATCTCGCGCTGCGACTGCTTATCTTGACGGGCGTCAGGACTAAGCCCCTGCGCTTCATGCGCTACGAACACATTTCTGATGACATATGGACAATACCTGCTGAATTGATGAAGGGACGAAAGGGAAGTACTTCGGCGTTTCGCGTACCCTTGTCCGATGCCGCATTGGCCGTACTCGATCAGGTCAGTCCATTCGAGCGGGATGGCTATGTTTTTCCAAGTGTGCGAAAGGGCGTGATTTCCGATGCGACGATGTCTCGCCTGATGGAGCGTCGCCAAATGATCGCTCGTCCGCATGGTTTTCGTTCGAGCTTTCGAGATTGGATCGCCGAGACGACTGATACGCCCTACGAAGTCGCAGAGACCTGCCTTGGGCACGTTATCGGCGGGCGAGTTGAAAGGTCGTATCGCAGAACTGACTATTTGGATAGTAGGCGAACCGTACACGATCTGTGGTCGGACTATGTCACAAGCTTTCAAGCGACTGGAACAAAGCAGTGATCGTCAAGGTACATCATCAAAAGCATGAACCAACTAGCTCGTCCGAAATATCCAAACTGGAAAAATCGTACCAAAACGGCGATGTCGTTGCCTTGCTGCAAATCATTAGGTTGGGACGAGAAGGTGTTTGCGACCTACCTGAGTGGGCGTACATACCAATTGAGAATGTTTTCTTTGATATCCTGACAAAAGATACCTTGGGAAAAGTGGGAAAGGGTAACGGACCCTTTGGAGATTTCCGCAAACATCTGAAGAAGACTGTCAGGGCATCCGCTTACAGCTATATCAGGGCGTGGCAAAGCGACCCTACTCGTTACTCAAACATGCCACGTCATACAATCCAGCTTTGGTTCGATGGTGTGATTAACTGGCCTATCCCAGGTTACCTCGAAGCACTCAGGCTCGCAAACAACGCTCTCAAAGGAACGAAGTACCAGGCTCATTCAACAACTATCCGGAAAGCCTCAATAGGTATGCAAATCGAGGCCACTCAGAGCCGCCAATCAATAGAATTCGAACTGGGTTTGAGAGGTCCAATCGGCATTTTTGGCCCTCCATCAGATCGCCTGCCAAAACACGTGGCAGAATTGCTGTCAAAACATCAGGCACCCTCCAAGCAGTAAACGGGTGCACCAATCTCAGTGAATGAACTTAGTTCACTAAAAAATGTACCGTTTAACATAGGGTTTTGAGGACCAGCATTCGAATTAGCTTTGTGATGTTCTTGCTCCAACACGCACTAAGGAGCACCATCATGAAGTATCTTTCTTTTAGACAATTGCGCCAAAATCTCGGTGGCCGCAGCAGGTCATCCATCTATCGCGATATCAAATCCGGGCGGCTTCCAATGCCAATGAAAGTCGGTAGCCGCCTATACTGGGACGAGGCGGAGGTTCGGGCTGCGATTGAATTGCATCGCCTGCCACAAGTCTGACACTGGCAAAGTCCGTCAAAATTGCATGCTCCTCGCCTGTTCCCGCAATTGTACGTAAGTTCACTGAACTCGAGCGCGATCATTTCTCAACTGCCACATTCACTAGGTTGCTCCAATGAGCTGTTACTTCAAATCCCATCAGTGCAATGCTTTTCAAGACCAGCTCGGATACAAGCTTCCCGTTCACGCAAACGAGCTTGGACAGTTGAATGATCAAGTCTCTCGTGCAAAGAAAGCGAAAAAACGCGCAAAAAAACTTCTCGCCCGCGTATTGAAACATGCGTCTGAAGGCGGTGTGAAATATCGAAAGGCGTGTCGAGAATACCTCGGTTCTTTCGCCGCCCGTCTCACCGCAGTTATTGATGTGAACATCTCAAGACCGTTTCGCCACCGCCTCAGCTTATATCAGTGCTTTGTCATCGCAGAGGGATTGGACCTATCCGGTAAACTCATCGACACTGCTAAGATCAGTCGCAGAAAACGGTCTACTCCAGGCAAATTCCGGTTCGTTTGGGCCTTCGGCATCAGGTCGGCGGCAGCTCAGAAATTGCTCGCTGATTGTATCCGAGCTCTTGTGCCGCAAAAGGTCGATCAACCGAACTGGTTATTCACGGATCGCGGCGTGCCGAAAGCAATTTGTCGGCTACTGCACATCATCGAACAAGGAAACACTTGGGTAGCAGAAATCGACATCAGCGAATTCTTTCCAAGCGTATCCCAAAAGGCTCTCCTGCCATTGTTGCCGACACCTCAATCGGTAACAAAGGAAGTGGCATTCGCCACGAACGTGCACCTCATCTACCCCGATGGGAAGCCTATCATTGGTAAGCACGTATCATCAATCCGTCAGGGAGTGCCCCAAGGGGCCCGGACCTCTGCGGCGATCGCGCTATGGATTATGACATTCCTCGAACCCGAGTTGTCTGATCAGGTGCATCTGATCGTCTATGCGGACAACCTGTTCTTGGTTGGTCCGACACGGCAGGAGGTAGAGGCTGCGGCGAAGCCCTTGGCCGAGGCGGTAGCCTCGCTCCCTGGCGGAACTTACTCGACGAAGCAACCCGTTGTGTCGAGCGCGGAGAAGAGCATCTACGCGCTCGGGCACGAAATTCGTCTTTGCAATGGGCAAGTTTATGACTGGCCCAATCAATCAAACCAGCAGGCATACGAAACGACCATCGCTCGGGGATTAAAGAGAGCCACCGACCTCTACGCGAAACACGTCGAAACCGGGGAGGATAGTTGGCTTGCCTACGTTCTTGCCGAACTGGCAGGCCTCCGGCGGTACGTGAATATGTGGATTAAATTGTTTAAGGACAGTCCTTATGACGGCCTTCTTGAGCTCATGGACCCGGCTCACGACATCTCCATTTTTATGACCCAGCGCGGCATCAACGACTTTGACCTCAAGGGTTGGGAAAACGGCAAAGTCAAAGTGCTCCACAACCCGTCAAATCGGCTGCTGGAATGGTCGCAGTGAACGTCAGCACCGGAGCCGCCAACCTATTGGTTTTGGGAGAAAAGCGTTAGCGACTGGCCCAAAACCAACCCAAGTTCACCGGACCAAACTGCAAGTGCCTTTGAAGGCAGAAAAATCCACAAATTTCGGTGAACTTGAGTTCATTTATTCTGCCCAAACGTGGTCCAACTTGGCTTGCATGTCGCGCAGGAAATTGCGTTCCCACTAAGTCAGTTTGGACGAAACTAAGGCCAGTTCTATTTGCGCCACTGCGCTTCGACGGAGTTAGTGAACTTGAGTTCACTAATTGCAAATCAGTGCTGTCCGCGTGGATTGTCGCGCGCATGCGGTAGCAGTTCGTAGCTTTCCAGTTTCGCCATATCCAAAAAGTACTGTGGTTTCCGTCGAGGGGCGGACCGAAGCCATTCTGCCAGTTCAGACTGCGCCAGCTTTAACCACTCAGGAAACTCCTCGGGGCTGGCGTGATCGCCACGAATAAATCCGTAAAGCGCTTCGATGTATATCACTCGCCCAACCCAAGGAACCTTGTACACCTCTTCGCCGCGTTTCTGGTTCAAGCGCTCTTCCAGCAGTTTGCAGGCAGCTTCGAGCAGTTTCTCATCTCCAGGAAACCGTTCATCGGCAAGGAACCAGTTGGCTATTTCCCCACGCCGGTCGTTGTTGTCCTTTCCGTGATACGCTCCAAGACCCATGTTGCAAATCGTGCAGCACGGCACCAAAAGGCACTCTCCAAATTGGTTCCGGATTGCTTTCTTGGTGACTAAACCACCATCTGCAAATCGATGGAGTACATACACAGGCGGCTGGTGGTCATACTTGTTGTCATTTGGTATGCCGCAGTAGATGCAGCGATTTCCATCTACCGTCTGGTAAACCCGAGCAAACCGTTTTTCCGCTTTGTAACGGTTGTATTTCTCCTTTACGCGCGCCATTGGCTATCCAAGTCAATCGCTTGGGGAAACTCTCTGCTTAATTCTAACTCGACACATCACTTACGATTTGAATGCGGTTTGATTATGGCACCAAAGCCTGCTGACTAAACTCAGTGAATTCAAAGTGTGTATCTGGTGCACTCAAGTTCACTGACCTACGCCAAAGCCCACTTGCAATCCATCGGCACAGCGCTTACGCGCCCTCAGATTGGCGGGGCGGCGCGTTCCGTAATCAACTTTCGGGCTGTGACCCTTTCGCGATGGATCATGTAAAGCCCCGCGCCAATGATGATCGCTATGCCGGTCAGGGTCAGAGTGTTAGGGAAATCGCGAAAGACCAGATAGCCCAACAAGGTGGCCACCGGCAATTCGAGATATTGCAGTGGCGCTAGCGTGGCCGAGGGCGCAATCGATAACGCATAAGTCATCATCATATGGCTCAGAGTGGCGAAAAATCCGACCCCTAAAAGCCATAGCCACGCGATGCCTTCAGGCCAAACCGGATCAAGCAGCTCAGACCCTGTACCTTGGGCCAGCAGCAAAGCGGGCAGACAGAACAGGCTGGCGATCAGGCCGGTGTAAAACTGAAGAGTGACAGGATGCAACCGCCGCGACAGCCCACGTGTTACGAGAATGTAGAACGCGAAGCCAACCGCGGTGCCCAGCGGGAACAGCGCCACAGCGCCAAAGACTTCAAAACTAGGCTGGATCACGAACAAGACGCCGACGAAGCCCACGATCGCCGCTCCGACGCGGCGAGGACCAACATCTTCGCCCAGGTAAAACTTGCCGACCAGTAGCACGATGAATGGGGCGACGAATACGATAGCCAGCGCATCGGCCAGCGGCATTACGCGGATCGCGGCAATGAAGCAAAAAGTCGAGACGAGTAAAAGCAACGCGCGAAATAGAAGCGCCAGCCATTGCCCTTTTGCGATCCGCATAGAGAGCCCCATGATCCAGACAAACGGCGCCATCAGTACGCATTGAACGACAAAGCGCGCAGCCGTGACCTGTCCGACCGGAACGCTGCTCGATGCCAGCTTGGCCGCCACATCGAGCAAGGGGGCCGTCACGCAAAACCCCAGCATCAACGCAACACCGGCAAGGATGCGGTCGTTGGAGGGGGTGGAAGAGTTCACGCTTGTCATAAGCCCCGCATAAGTGCCGTAGCCTGCACGCGTCTATTCTCTTTGCGACGCATGTTTCAGCGTCATAGAATTCAACCAGTTGTCTCGGGCTGAATTTGGTGCACTCAAGTTCACTCGGCTTGTATACTGCCACTTTTGTATTTCGCGACAAGTCGCTTAATCCTATCCGCCATCATCTTTTCATAGTGCTCTACTTGTTGACGCCCTTTATCAGTCGACTTCCAATACTCGAAGAGTTCATCGTGTGTTGTTCCACGCGCCATCGGTCTGCGTTTTTCGTGAGGATTGTCAGCGAGAAATGCATCAATGATCGCATCGTCCCTCTGGATATCTTTGTCTGCGTCGAATAGGGCAGCGGCAGGTTCGTGCGGCGTCATTGTCTGCTGGGTTTCTGACTTTGTCCCAAGTGCATCTCTGGCCGCTTTCAATGACAGTGTTATCTCGTTGAGTGGGGTTGGGTCAGTCCACTTAGCCCAGGCTCGGTCTTCCTGACGACGTACCGCGGATAGGTAAAGGCTTCGAGGAATTGCAAGACGCTTGCGAAGCTGCGCTAAGCGGGCCCTACCAGCGTTAGCCATCAAGTAACTCCACGCGGCTCTGTAGTTCATCGAGTTCTCGATGCAGTTCTTCAGTTTCAAATGCCTTTCGAGCAGCCTCCACCGTTCGTAGCAGTGCATCTGCCTCGTCAGTGGTGATATTGCCGCTCGAAACGGCTTTGAGGACAGCATTCACAGCATTCAATATGTCGCCAGGCTCTTCGATCTTCGGGAAGGTAACGTTCAGTGGGCGACATTTACGCGGAGGCAGAACACGGTCCAGGCAGAGCCGGATCGCCGTCATATCCCCTGCCTTCGCCAATTCGATAGCCTTTTTGGTGATGGCCGCAGCGTCGTTATCCATCAAAGCCTCGGCAGCGAGAGTGGCCTTGTTGCGCGCGCCTTTTGGCCGCCCTTTAGGATTTCCGCTTTTCCCTTTAAGGAATTTGCCAGCCTGAGAAGGCGGCGCCTGTTTCGAACCTGTTTTATCAGGCTGCGGTTCTAATTTCGGTACGGTCACAGCTAACGGCTTTCATTACAGATAAAGGTCAGCTTAGTTTACCTAAAATTAGTCAAATCGTATAGCTGAAATTGACCTTGAGACATCAATCATTCGAATTTCTTGAATGGCAGTATTTGGCAAGAGCCGTTGCGTCTGCCAATGCGCTTTGAGCACTCGTCAGTGAACTTGAGTTCACTCACCCCGATGCGCTTGCATTGATCACAGCATTAAAAGCAGCCATTCATCCAACCCGCAGCGAATTACCGCTTCGAGCCCAGAACAGACAGCCAGATTGGATCGTACTCTTAAAAGATCAAGTAGCTTGACCCGCAGCGAGTTTGCAATCAGGGTCACCGGAAATTCGGAAACGTTCAGATGGGGCGGAAATTATGCTCAACTTCAGAAAGGCCATTGCAACAGTTTGGTTGGCATTCACCGCTTTGCTTTCCTTGGGCAATTTCACCATCGCTCAGACCGCAACAGAGGGAACGTCCACAAGCAAACCTGTCTTTGTTATGGTTCATGGGACGTTTCAGTGGGCCGGTCAGTATGAACCTTTAAGCATATTGCTTAGGGATGAGGGCTTTGAGGTGGTCGAGTTGACCCTGACGGGTCTTGGCGAGAGAGAGCACCTTCTTTCAAAAGAAACGGGTTTGTCTACGCACGTGCATGATGTTGCAAACGTGCTTAGCTGGCGGGACCTCGAGAACGTAATCCTCGTCGGCCACAGCTATGGGGGAACTGTTATCACCGGTACCGCAGCAGAACAGCCGGATCGTATCAAACATTTGGTGTATCTGGATACTGTGCCTGCGGATGACGGTGAAAGCCTGATGACCAGTTTTTTCGACGAGGCCACAAGAGACGAAGTGTATGCTATGGTTGAGAAAGACGGGGATGGATGGCTTATTCCAAAGGATGGATTGCGCGAAGCCCTGCCAACTATGAGGCCGCATCCCTTCAAGTCCTATACTGATCGGTTGGCGCTGCCCGACGGTACGCCGGACTTTGAGGGCACAATCATTGTGGCCAACGACAGCAACCCGTTCTTTCAATACATGCGCGAAGTCGAGGCACCTGCTCGTGTCGAAAAACGCGGCTGGAACCTGATCACGGTCGAAGGCCCGCATCAGTTAATGGAAGTGAGCCCGGCGAAAGAAGCTGTAGCCGAAATTTTGCTGGGGATTGCCAGAAACTAAGGACACGGCGAGTGTCTGCTTCGTCCGCTCAGCGGACCTAGCTACTGGAAAATTCAATGTCCGCATTGGCGAATATGTTGCAGGTGAGTAACCGCCGAAACTGTGGATTGACCTTGAAATGGATCAAACGTGCTTCGACTGTAATCGCTCTGCAGCGTATTGCAGCCATATTGCGAAAGCATTCAATATCCGTGCGATGCTGCTCCGAAGGAACCTGGCTCTTTGTTGGTGCTTGAGCTGACGTGCCGTTTTGGCTTCCAGCGCCAGAGTGCGGCGGCGGTCCGCAAGGTATGCATCCTGAGCGACCTCGAAGCGGCTTCTGGTTAAAGTTTGTCGACGCATCTCAGAAACATTAGTGTTCAGATCGAATACCATAGCGTGCTCTTGTGTTTGAATTATCGGTTCTACTTGTATCCTGCTGCCTTTCAAAAAGTTTCGTAATCCACTAAAAATGCAATGGACTGTTCCATAATTCAAAACGGTTATTGAAATGAACAAGCTCAATGCGATCAAGGTTAGCCGTGAAGTGGCACGGCAAGGTGGCTTTGCGGCCGCAGGACGACGCTTAAACATTTCCACCCCTAGTGTAAGTCGTCTTGTTTCTGAACTGGAAGATTACCTAGGCGTGCGACTGTTTCTACGCTCAACGCGTCAGATTAGCCTGACCGAAGAGGGCGATGAATTCTTAAATCGCGCCTGTAATCTGGTTGACGAGCTCGACGCCATCAGCGCTGATATCAAAGATCGTCGTTCGGCCCCACGCGGACACCTAGTCGTTAGTAGCGTCGTCGCCTTCGGACAGGAAATGATTGCGCCCGCCATTCCGGGATTTCTGGCCAAGTACCCTGATGTAACAATCGACTTGCGTCTCGAAAACCGTCACACCGACCTAATCCAGGAGAACGTTGACCTCGCAATAAGGGTCGGAGGTAGCGACGGACTGAAAATCTCGGAGTTGAAGTCGCGGTTACTATTCTCACAAAAGTTAATCTTTGTCGCGACGCCTGAGTTTGTCGAACGGTATGGCGCACCAGAGAAATTGGAGGATATTGCGGACCGTCCCACCGTGAAGCAGATGACCGGCAATTGGGGCGTGGTAAATCGGCTGAGCAGCGGCGGCAAGCTTATCGACTTTAGGATGCCGGATACATTTGTGGTGAACTCGCCAAATGCAGCAATCAATGCCGTGAAATCAGGGCACGTCATGGGATTGGTCGGTGACTATCTTGTGCAAGACATGCTGGCACAGGGTAAACTCCAAAGGCTTTTGCCAAGCTATGAGACAGAGGAGCAACCTGTGTATGCGGTTTTCGTTCATCGCAATTATATGCCTGCGAAACTAAGGGCTTTTATTGACCATTTGGTCGAAGTCCTCAGGTGAACTGCAATTACGCGCGCACAGTATCCGCTTACGGAGAGAGCGGTTTCATGGGGCACTGGTCGTCTTACGCGGCGAACGGGCACGGAGGCAACCGATTGCTTGTAAATCGACCAAGAGTAAACTTCTTCGTTTCAATCTTGGAGGTTGCATCGCCTGACATGTCGGCGTCGGACATAATCCACCGAGAAGGCGCTTGGAAAGTTAAGCTCGGCAGTCGGTCGCATGGCTTGAATGCAAACTAGGCATCTGTTGGAAAGCGGTCGTTCGTGCAAGGCTCAGCGAGTTACCGCTTTGAGCCCAATGCGGACGGAGATGTTGGTTTCTCAGGAGCCCTATTTTTCTTTGATTTTTCGTCGAAACGCGTCCGGAGACATACCTGTCCAAGTCTTAAATGAACGTGAAAACACTGACGGATTAGGAAGTCCAATTGCTGCACCTATTTCAGATGCGGAAAGGTCGGTTGTTTGCAGTAGCTGGGCGGCTCGTTCTAGCTTGCAATTGGCAAGTTCCGTTCTGAAATTGGTACCCTTATCGGCGAGTTCAGACTGAAGAAATCTTGGCGTCACGGCAAATACACTGGCAACCTCGGTTAGCGTCAATGAGGGATCGGAAAGCCTTCTGTTAAGTTCTGCGCGAACGCCTTCAATCAAATCGAAACCGGGTACGGCATCCACAGCAACGTTTCTGTTTTCGCGCCCGCCTTTTCCAATCAACAGCCAAGGTGCAGGAAAACGAAAGAGCATTCCGGTAGATCGTCCCGTTACGATCGGTACTATGGCTCGAACGCTACTTGGTAACACGGCGGCATCTTTAAGTGAAATCTGGAACTGGCCGGCAGCCCAATCTGAACCCTGTGTTTCATTCAATAGTTTCACAATAAATCCAGCGAAAAACCCTTCGGCTTGCTTAGGATGCCTGGCAGGTCTGAAATTGCGTGTTTGCCGAAGCAAGGCATACTGGCTGTCATGAGACAAATCATAAGTCGCTTGGTTCGTCAGTCGCGCCGCATCCACCACGAGTTTTGAAAGCCGTTCACCCAGTGTGATTTCCGTTGGCTCAAGAACCGACAGGTTAGGCATCTTGGGTGATGGTGTCTCGATGCCGATACTGTATCCCAGTGTGGTATCCTTCGCAGCCTCAGAAGCGTATTCCAAAAAATCCCACGCCTTTGCTGCCGGAATGAATTGTCGCTCCAGATCTTCAAAGCTTAAACGCGCTGCCGCCATGATCGGATCAGCATCCAATCCCCGGTCCTCAAGTTCTGCAAGGATCGGTGCTGTCATCCTGCTATAAACCATTGCTATGGAGGAGGCATTTTTCATCGTTCAAGCTCACCATAGATCGCGACGGTTTCGTAGAATATCATCTCGGGACTTTGCATTTTACGCGACAAATCAACAAGCAAAACGGAAAACATCAAGGACGCCTCGCGTGCCCTGTGCAACATTTGACGAAGGACCGATAGCCGACTTGCTCGAAAGGGAGCCAATATAATGAAACGTCTGATTATTCTTTTGGTAGCAGTTTTGTTCCCGGGAGCAGTCAGTGCGCAGGATTGCGACCTGGCTATCTTGAACGGTCGCGTCATGGATCCGGAAAGCGGTTATGATGCGATCGCCAATGTTTGTGTGGTTTCAGATCGCATTGTCACGATTACTTCAGATGACATATCCGGCTCCGAAACACTTGATGCGACGGATCACGCGGTCGTCCCGGGCTTCATCAACACGCACTCGCATTCGTTTGCACCATTTGAACAAGCCATGATGGCACGGGATGGCACAACAACTCTGCTCGACATCGAAGTTGGTGTGGCAAACGTTCCATTCTTTTATGACCGCTACGACGGTAATTCGCTGCTGAATTATGGTGTTGGTGTCAGCCATGAGGAAGTACGCCGCGTGATTATGGATGGCCTGAGCCCGGAGGACACGTCTGACCCGACCTACGTATTGAACTCTCGGGCTTGGGCTGAAGAACTGGCCCGACGCATTGGTGGCGCTTCCAAGTGGGCGGTCGAGGTGCCAACGGACGAACAGCACAAAGAGATACTCCGCATGTTCGAACAGGGCATCCGTGATGGGGCTGTCTCAGTCAACACGACTGTTGGCTACATGGGGTATGGAACACCGACGTATGAAATTTTTGACCTGCAGAAACTTGCCAAGAAATACGACCGGATCTTTGGCGCCCATACTCGATTTGGTCCAACTGAAAGCCTGCCCACTGACTACACAATCGGTGTCAGGGAAGTTGTTGCAAACATGGTTGTACTGGATGGCGCAGCCGTGATGTCGCACATGCAAAATTCCGAATGGCAGGAAACGTATGAGATATGTCAGCGCCTTCAGGAAAAAGGCTACACCATCTTCTGTGAATACTATCCTTCGGTGTTCGGTAATCCGAACATTGCGACACCGCAATTGATGTCACCGGAGCTACGCGCCGCAAACAATATGGATCCCACCACGACCATCTTTAATCCATTGACCGGAAAACCCTTCGCGTCAGAGGAAGAATTCGAGGCCATGCAAGCCGACGACCCGGGAATGGGCGTCTTCGTGTTGGTGCGCGAAGAGGAATGGCTCAATCAATGGCCGTTTATGAAGGATGTGGCCATCGCAAACGACGTGATCACTTACTTCGACGAAAACGGCGAGGTTCTGCCCGAGGGTGCCGATACGGAGCTTTATGGCGGACACCCGCGAAATGCGCGTTCGTACAGCTACGTGTTCCGGCTATCGCGTGAACTCGGTATTCCTTTGATGCATACTGTGAATAATGCGTCTTACACCCCCGCGAAATACTTGTCCCGACTTGGTCTTGAGGCCATGCAGGAACGTGGCCGGATGCAAGAGGGCATGATCGCAGACATCACGATCTTCAATCCGGACACCATCGCAGACAATGCGGACATGAAAATTGGAAACAGAGCGACGCCGCCAACAGGCATCCCGCACGTTATCGTCTCAGGGCAGTTTGTAGTTCGTGATGGTAATTCACTATTGGGTGCGCGTCCGGGCAAACCCGTGCGCTATGAACTGATTTCGAACGGAGACATTGTGATCGATTTTGATGACAAACGGTATCAATGGCATGCTGATCTGCCCGATTTTGAAGACCCGCGTCGGGACAACTAGTTTGCAATTGTGTCTCTTCGTTTCACGTCTGACCTGTACGATTGCCCTGACTGCCTGTGCGGTGTCAGCCTTCGCAGACACCTCTGTCGCAAACCGATTGGAGGCCACAGCGCAAGCATCGATCGGCGGGCCGGGTTCCGCTCCTGCGCAGCTCGAAGAAGATCGGCTGCGGCGATTGGAAGACAGTCGCTCGCCAGGATTGGACCGATGGTTTGATCCCATCGAAGCGGCTCGCGAACGGCTCAGAGACAGCACGGGTTTGAACCTGAGCTTTGACTATCAGGCGCTCTATCAGAAATCTTCCGACAGTCTGAGTGGCACCGACGAGGCCGCATCGGGACAGTTCCGCATTTTAGGGAACTGGGACCTCCTGAACCGCGGCGGCGACAACACCGGCAGCTTGGTCTTCATCTTGGAGAACCGTCACCGCCTTGGACAACCTATTGCGCCGTCTGGGCTTGCAGGCGAAATCGGTTACGTCGGCGCCACCGGTGTTACCTTCTCAGCCACGGAAACCACACTCTCCGTGGCTTATTGGGCGCAGGCACTAGCTGGTGGGCGCGCCGGTTTCGTAGCTGGTCGCATTGACCCTGGCGACTACAGCGACATTCTCGGCTATGTGAACCCGCGTACAACGTTTTCCAACTTTTCGATCCTATTCAGCCCGGTCCTTCCAATCCCTGACCCTGGGTTCGGTATCGCGGGAGGCGGCTTTCTGACGGATCAGATTTATGCGCTTGGCCTCGTCAGTGACGCCAATGGATCGCTGACAGATATTGACTGGTTCCCGGGCGGCTCTGAGTTCTTCACCTACGGCGAGATAGGATGGACGCCCGAGCCCTCAAAGCGATACCTGACCAACCTGCATCTCGGTCTTTTTCATGTCGATGAGCGCAGTGACGCCGGAGTTCCCTCTGCCAAAGGAGCGATGCTGTCGGCCAATCACACGTTTGAGAATGACCTAATGGTCTTTGGGCGATTGGGCTGGTCGGACGGCACCGCACCTATCGCCAACCGCGCGGTCAATGCGGGTGTGCTATGGCGACCCGGTTTTTATGACGACCTCATTGGCCTTGGCGTTACGATCGCCGACCCGAGCGACAGTGCGTTGGACACACAAACGACGGTCGAGGCATTCTACCGCTTCGACGTGTCCGACAACATTGCCATCACAGGTGACCTTCAGCACATCAACAATCCCGGTTTCAGTAATGAAGATCCTTGGGTCATCGGGTTGCGTGTGCGGATTAACTTGTAGCTTTGTAATCTCGCTGTCAGGCAAAACAATCGAATTGCGTCGAAAGTACTTTTGCCCGGTCGTCAGTTGATTTCGGAGGGCTGGTTTGTCCGCATAGCAGTCGTTCATTCCAGGCGATACGAAGGTCCGCATTTTCTTCAGCCAGAATGTGAAGTCGGTGAACTTGAGTTCACTTCACCTGGTTGAGCTGAACTAGTTTTGCGTCAAGTCGTTCGCTAGGCGAGCTCTGCACTCGTCTTCGTGGATAGAATGCGGTAGACAGAGGCTCGCCCAATCCCAAGTCTTTTGGCTATCTCCGTGGCTCCCGCGCCCGCTCTATGCAGTTCTAAAACTTCCTTAGACCGAGCCATGGCAGTTGGCTTCCGTCCTTTGTATTTTCCGGCGGCCTTCGCTTTGGCGATACCCTCTCGTTGCCGCTCCAACATAATCTCACGTTCGAACTCGGCGATACCGCCCAAGACTGTCAGCATCAGCTTACCAGTAGGTGTGCCCGTATCAATGCCCATACCCAGGATGCGGAGTGTAGCGCCCTTGGTTGTGAGCTTGTCCAGTATCTTCAAGAGGTGCGGCACTGATCGCGCTAGCCGGTCCAGCCGCGTAACGATGAGCGTATCGCCTTCGCGCACGTAATCTAACGCTTCAGCGAGCCTTTCGCGCGCTCTTACATCGACAGATGATACCTGCTCCTCAAACAACTTTTCGCAACCAGCCGTCTCAAGTTCGCCACGTTGCGCTTCCAGACCGGCTTTTTGGTCTAGTGTCGAAGTTCGGGCATAGCCGATAAGCATTTTGGCGCTCCTGTCTCACACGGTTCTCAAACCATATGAGGCATTGTGTCTCAAAAATCAATACCTAGTCTAATGAGACATCCCTTCCACAGATCATTCCTGTCTCACTAGGGCAAGCCCTATTGGAAAACCATTGAAAGGGCAAAGCGGACGTTCGTACAAGACGCAGCTAATGGCGGTTTCGAGCCCAGAGCGGACTTGATCCTGTAACCTTAGTGCTGCAAGCGCATCAGGCCGCACTCAGCCCGAAGCGGACACGCTCATTTGTAGCGTTGTTTGAAAAGCTGACAATCACTTTCACTTTCAATTGTTACCGGTCTTGAGCTGGATTTTCTTTTGTCCTGCGCTCACGAAACCATTCCCGAATTTGCAGGTCTTTTTTGTTGGCGGCGATTTTTGGTATACCAAACACCAAATACCTGATACATCATCCTCGTGAGATTGCGAATCGGCCCGTTGGGAGAGGTCGGTTCGGTACCCTGAGGAGGATCAGAATGAAGAAGTTTCTCGCCACCGTATCCGTGGCGGCAATGGCCCTGACAGGCGCTGTGGCCAATGCTGACGAATACCCGTCCAAGACCATTGAAGTCGTGACCCACGCCGGCAATGGCGGCGGCACGGACGTCACCACCCGGATGATGATGCTCCGCGCCCGCCGTGAGCTGAAAACCGACATGGTCGTGGTCAACAAGAAAGGTGGCGGTGGCGCCGTTGCCATGGACCACTATCTCGAAGTTCCTGCCGACGGTTACACCATCCTGACCTTCACCATCGGCCACGCGGCCACCGTGGCCAAGGGCAAGACTAAGATGACGCTGGACGATATCCGTCCGATCGCCCGCGGCACCGACGACCCGCAGATCCTGATGGTCCGCTGTGGCGCCTATGACAACGCCGAAGCCTTTGTCGCGGCTCAGAAAGAAGCGCCGATTTCCTACGGTACCACCCACCTGGGCAATATCGACGACGTCTCGGCCTTCATGTTCACCAAGAAGGGCGGCATGCAGACCCCGAAGATCGTTCCGTTTGACGGCGGCGGTGAACTGGCAACCCAGTTGGTGGCCGGTGCGGTTGACGCAGCCGTGCTGAACCTGGCCGAGGCCGGGTCTCAGATCGACGCAGGCGATGTCTGCCCGATCGTGGTTCTGGCCGATGAGCGCATGTCCGGCCTGCCGGATACCGCCACCGCCAAGGAACTGGGCATCGATGTCAGCTTCTCGACCGTGCGCGGCTTTGTGGTTCACAAGGACACGCCCGATGATGTTGCCGCCATGATCGAGGACGCACTGATGAATTCGATGAACCACGGTGTCTACCAGGGCTTCCTGGACAGCGTTGGGCTCGACAGCACTTCGGTCGTCGGATCGGAGGCCTGGGGCAACCAGATCACCACTATGGTCACCGACATGGAAGCGGCTCTGAAAGAGCTCGGCTTCATCGAGTAACCTGACCATTTGCGGCGCGGCGGTTCCGGTCGCTGCGCCCTCTTTCCCTTTCGAGATCTGACATGCAGACCCCCACCGAAAACCCCGTTTCGCAGCGCCGCGCGATCTCGCGCATGGCGATTCCGCTGGGCATCATCGCGTTCTGCGCCTGGGCCTGGTGGCTGAGCACCCAGTTCGAGCGGGTTCCCCCGATCCTGAAACGCGGGATGCAGCCATCTGATTTCCCGCAATTGGTGCTCGGCCTGATCATCTTTCTGTCGATCTGGCTGCTGTTCCGCGACCGTTCCGAAGCGCCTGAACGCCTCACCAAGATGGTGCAGATGACGATGGGCCTGCTGATCGGTTTCGTGCTGGTGGGCGAGATCGACCTGTTCCTGGCCCTTAGCCTTTTCGCCGCCTCGCTGGCCGCCCTCTGGGGCGAACGCCGGATCTGGGCGATCGTGCTGGTCGGCCTCATCGCCCCCACCGCCGTGTTCTTCCTGTTCGACGGCATTTTCGAAGTCCGCTTTCCGCGCGGTCTGCTGACCAACTTCTGGTATGAGTAACTGACCCATGGACGCAGCTATCCTCAACGGCCTGATGGCCCTCGCCGATCCGCAGCTCCTGGTGCTGATCTTTGCCGCGACCCTGGGCGGTGTTCTGGTGGGCGCCCTGCCGGGCCTGAACGCCACCACAGGCGTCGCCCTGCTCTTGCCCTTTACCATCACGATGGACCCGATCCCGGCCATCGCGATCCTGACCACGATCTATTGCGCCGCGACCTTTGCCGGGGCAATCACCGCCATTCTCATCAACACGCCGGGGACATCGGCCAGTGCCACCACTTGCCTAGACGGCTATCCCCTGGCCCAAAGGGGAGAGGCAGGCCGCGCGCTGGGGATGGCGGCGGTCTCCTCGACCATCGGCGGCATCATCTCGGTCGTAGCCCTAATGGCGGCCGCCCCGCTGATGGCGCGGGCCGCCTATAACTTTGCCCCGCCGGAATATTTCGCGCTCACCGTGTTCGGCCTGTCGATGCTGGCCACCATCGGGGACGGATCTCCGGTCAAGAATATCGTCTCGGGTGCCTTCGGCGTGCTGCTGGCTACGGTCGGCATCGACCTGCTGACCTCGATCGAACGTTTCACCTTCGGCATGAATGAACTCAGCGAAGGCATTCCGTTTGTGCCGGTGATGATCGGCGTGTTCGGCATCTCGGAACTGCTGATCCAGGCCGACAACCTGCATGTGGAACGCAAGCAGGTGATCATGAAGGCGATCAAGCTACCGAGCCGTGAAGATTACGCCCGTGTCTGGAAGACCATCCTGCGCTCGTCCGGCATCGGCACTTTCATCGGCATACTGCCGGCAGAGGGCGCCACCGTGGCCTCGATGATCGGCTATAACGAGGCCAAACGCTGGTCCAAGAAGCCCGAGGAATTCGGCAAGGGATCACTGGAAGGCATCGCAGGCTCCGAAGCCGCCAACAACTCGGCCACCGGCGGTGCCATGGTGCCAACCCTGGCACTGGGGATCCCCGGCAGCCCAACGGCGGCAGTGATCCTGGCCGGCCTGATGGTCCATGGTTTGCGCCCCGGCCCCACCATGTTCACCGAACAGGCCGATTTCGCATTCGCCATCTTCTGGTCGATGATGCTGGTCAACGTGATCTTCTTCTTCATCGGTCTCTGGGGCGCCAAGATCTTTGCCCGCGTCACCCTGATCCCGATCCAGATCCTGTGGCCCATCGTGTTCATTTTCTCGATCGTTGGCGCCTATGCGCTGGAACAGTCGATGATGGATGTGTGGATTGCCATCGGCTCGGGCATCGTCGGCTTCTTCATGCGCCGCCACGGCTTCTCGGTGGTGCCCATGGCCATCGGCCTGATCCTGGGCGGCATGCTGGAAACCCGCCTGGGCCAGTCCATGGTGATGTTGGACGAACAGTGGTGGCTGATGTTCACCCGTCCGCTGGCCCTCTTCTTTTTTGTCCTGACCGGACTGGCCCTGTTCGGCCCGATGGTCTGGGGACTGCTCTTCAAACAACGCTCGCCCGTCGAGTCGACCGGAGAATAAGCAATGACAAGAGTAAAATCCGTCCGCACGCGCGTCTGGAACTGGAAAGGCAAGACTGTTCCTCCGCAAGGCAATTTCTGCACCAATGCCAGTGATCTGCTGTGGGAGAAAGGCGATGCGATGTCGTCCTTCCGCTTCCACCAGTGGCTGACCTGCGAGATTGAGACCGAAGACGGAACCATCGGGATCGGCAATGCAGCCCTTGCGCCGAGCGTGGTGAAACAGGCGATTGACGAGTGGTTTGCACCTATGGTGATCGGCGAAGATCCGTTTGATTACGCCTATCTCTGGGAAAAGATGTACCGCCGGTCACACGCCTGGGGCCGCAAGGGCATCGGCATGACCGCGATCTCGGCGGTGGACCTCGCGATCTGGGACTTGATGGGCAAGCTGACCGGCAAGCCCGTTTTCAAACTGCTCGGCGGCCGCACCAAGGAAAAGATCCCGGTCTATTACTCCAAGCTCTATTCCGGGCCCATCGAGTCCATGCAGGCCGAGGCCGAAGAAGCCAGCAAGAACAACTACCAGGGATACAAGATGCGCTTTGGCTGGGGCCCCAAGGATGGGCCGGCAGGAATGCGCGAAAATCTCAAGCGGGTCGAAGCGGTGCGCGAAGTCATTGGCTATGACGTGGATCTGATGCTGGAATGCTATCAGGGCTGGAATGTCGATTACACCAAGCGCATGCTGCCCAGGCTGGCCAGATATGAACCCCGCTGGCTGGAAGAGCCGGTGATTGCTGACGACGTCGAAGGCTATCGTGAACTGAACGCCATGAACATCGTGCCCATTTCGGGCGGCGAGCATGAGTTTTCCGTGATCGGCTGCAAAGACCTAATCGAGAAAAAGGCCGTCAGCGTCCTGCAATATGACACCAACCGCGTGGGCGGCATCACCGCGGCGCAGAAAATCAACGCCATTGCCGAAGCCTTTCAGGTGCCGGTCATTCCGCATGCCGGGCAGATGCACAATTACCATCTGACCATGGCCAATGCGAATTGCATGATTTCGGAGTATTTCCCGGTCTTCGATGTCGAAGTAGGTAACGAGCTGTTCTATTACATCTTCGATGGCGACCCGGATGCAGTGGACGGGTTCCTTGATCTGGATGACAACAAGCCTGGTCTGGGGATCGAGATCACCGACAAGTACCTGAGCGATTTCGAGGTGACGGAATGAGCGGCCCCTACACCGGCATCTGGCCCGTTGCGCCAACCCCGTTCAACGAAGACGGCTCACTTGACCTCGAAGGAATGAAAAGGGCATTGGATTGCCTGATCGATCAGGGCGCAGATGGCATCTGTGTGCTGGCCAATTTCTCCGAACAGTTCCTGATTTCGGATGCTGAACGCGAGGTTCTGGCGCGCCTGTCGGTGGAACACGTAGCGGGCCGCGTCCCGGTGATTGTCACCATCAGCCACTACGCGACGCAGATCGCAGTGGAACGCGCACAATTCGCCAAGGATCTGGGTGCCGATGTCGTCATGATGATGCCGCCCTATCACGGCGCGTTGCTCAAAGGCACGCCCGAGCAGAGTTTCGAGCAGTTCGCGGCGGTGGGCGAGGTCGGCATCCCAATCATGGTGCAGGATGCGCCGCTCTCCGGCGTGGACCTGCCGATTTCGCTTCTGGTGCGCATGGCCAGAGAAATCGAGGCGGTCAAGCTGTTCAAGATTGAATGCCCCCGCGCCGCAAACAAGATCCGCGCACTGATCGAACAGGGGGGCGACGCCATCGAAGCCCCCTTTGACGGGGAAGAAGCCATCACGCTGCTGGCCGACCTGGACGCGGGCGCAACCGGATCCATGACCTCGGGCATGATCGTCGATCAGATCAAGCCCGTCCTCAACCACCACCATGCGGGTCGCATCGAAGAGGCGACCGCCGCATATGGTCGCGTGGCCATGGCAATCAACCACGAAAACCGGCAATGTGGCTGGCAGTCATGCAAGGCGGCCATGGTCGAGGGCGGCGTGATCAAATCTGATTTCTGCCGCCACCCGATCCCGCCCTTGCACCCGGCAATCCGCGCCCGCCTGATAGACCTGCTGAGGCCGCTGGATCCGCTGGTTTTGAATTGGGGAAAGTAAATTGAGCGACGCCTGGCTGGATACATTGAAACAGGAAGGCGGGGTGCGCCCCCGCCGGACCCTTGCCGAGGAAGCTGCGGACAATCTGCGTGAGTTCATTCTGCTTGGAAAACTGGCGCCGGGTACCGCGATTCCCGAGCGTGATCTAGCCGAGGCGTTGGGTGTGTCACGCACGCCCTTGCGCGAGGCGCTGCGCCTGCTCGAAATCGAAGGGCTGGTGGAATATTCCGCCACCCGCCGCCCGCGTGTGGCCGATCCGTCGCTGCACGAACTGACACAGTATATCTCGGTTCTTGGCGCGCTTGAGGCGCTGGCAGGCGAAACCGCCTGCCGCGAGGCCACCATGGCCGAAATTGCTGATATCGTACGGCTGGCCGCACGGATGGCTGAAGGGTCAGACACGCTCAAACCCCTGGACTTTTTTCGCCTCGACATGCAGTTCCACGCCGCCATTGTCGAGGCCAGCCGGAACGAGCCGCTGATCGAAACCCACCGGCAATACAACGCCCGCCTCTGGCGTGCCCGGTTCCTGTCGTCACAACAGGTGGACCGGCGCGACAACACCCTGTCTCAACATGCAGAAATCACCGACGCCCTGCAAAAACGCGACGCCAAGGCCACACGCCGTGCATTGCGAGACCATCTGAAAAGCACGATCGAGAATATCGCCCGTATCCGCTCACAGGACAACGAAGAAGCCCCAGAGGACTGAACATGAAACCCAAAATAGGCATTATCCCCGGTGACCCCAGCGGCATCGGGCCGGAACTGATTGCGCGTCTGCTGGCTGACGAAGGCGTGGCCGAGGCCGCAGATATCCTTCTGATCGGCGATGCGCATGTGTTCCAAGCCGGACAGGCCGTGGCCGGGCAGGACTTCGACATGACTGCAGTTGATGCTGAAACATCGGACTGGACCGAGGTCGAAGCGTTTGCCTTTCACGCCATGGACACGATTTCGGCGGACAAGGTGCAGGTCGCCGAAGTGACCGAGGCCGGGGGCGCATCGGTTCTTCGCACGCTGGATCAGGCACTCGAGTTCGCGCAAACCGGCGTGATCGATGCGATCGTCTTTGGCCCGTTCAACAAGGCGTCCATGCATCTGGCCGGTCTGGGGTATGATGACGAGTTGCATTACATGGCCGAAAAGTTGGGCGTGACCAACTACATATCGGAGCTCAACACGCTGGACGGCATGTGGACCAGCCGCGTCACCAGCCATATCCCGCTACGCGACGTGGCCGACACGATCTCCGAAGAGCGCGTGGCCGAAGCGGTACACCTGATCCACAACACCCTGCGCCGCTCGGGCCTTGAACGCCCCCGGATTTCGGTGGCCGCGATCAACCCGCATGCAGGCGATGGCGGCAATTTCGGCACCGAAGAGATCGACATTCTCGAACCGACTGTGCGCAAACTTGCCCAGGGCCAGATGGCCGTCGATGGCCCGTGGCCCTCTGACACCGTGTTCCTCAAGGCGGTGGCCAAGGAAATCGACGCGGTGGTCACCATGTATCACGACCAGGGCCAGATCGCCCTCAAACTGCTGGGCTTTGATCGCGGCGTCACCGTGCAGGGCGGCTTGCCGATCCCGGTCTCCACCCCCGCACACGGCACCGCCTTTGACATCGCCGGACAGGGCCGCGCTGATGTTGGCGCCACACGTGCCGCTTTCGACATTGCGTGCAACATGGTTACACACTGGGACAAGTAAGATGACATTCACACCACACGGAAAACACCTGATTGCCGGGAACTGGGTCGCCGGAGATGCCACCTTCACCTCTGATCCCGCCCACGGACCCGCGCATGACTTCTCGGTCGGCACGCCTGGCCATGTGGATGCCGCCGTCGAGGCCGCCGAAGAGGCGTTCTGGTCCTTTGGTTATTCCACCCGCGAGGACCGCGCTGCCTTTCTCCACACCATTGCCGACGAGATCGAAGCCCGCGCTGAGGCGATCACCGAGATTGGCACCCAGGAAACCGGCCTGCCCGAGGCGCGCCTGCAGGGCGAGCGCGGCCGCACCACCGGGCAACTGCGCCTCTTCGCCTCGCATATCCTTGCTGGCGACTATCTCGATCAGCGCCATGACGAAGCCTTGCCGGATCGCGCGCCCCTGCCACGCCCGGACCTGAAGATGATCCAGCGCCCCATCGGCCCGGTCGCGGTGTTCGGTGCCTCCAACTTCCCGCTGGCCTTCTCCACAGCCGGCGGCGACACCGCCGCCGCGCTGGCCGCAGGCTGCCCGGTGGTGGTCAAGGGCCACTCCGCCCATCCCGGCACCGGCGAGATCATCGCCGAGGCAATCCATACTGCTATCGCCAAATGTGGCGTGCATCCCGGCGTGTTCTCCCTTGTGCAGGGCGGCAAGCGCGATGTGGGCACCCGCCTAGTGCAGCATCCACTGATCAAGGCGGTCGGATTCACCGGCAGCCTCGCCGGAGGCCGGGCGCTGTTCGACCTCTGCGCGCAGCGCCCCGAGCCGATCCCGTTTTTTGGCGAGCTGGGCTCGGTCAACCCGATGTTCCTGCTGCCCGCCGCCATGGAGGCGCGGGGGGGTGAGATTGGCACCGGCTGGGCCGGATCTCTGACCATGGGCGCGGGGCAGTTCTGCACCAATCCCGGCATTGCCGTGGTGCTGAAAGAGCAGGCCGAGACGCTCGCCGACAGCGCCAGCGCCGCGCTGAAAGAGACCGGCGCCCAGACCATGCTGACCGACGGTATCGCGGCGGCCTATCGCGACGGGCAGGCCCGTGTGTCCAAAGGCACCGGCGTGCGCGAGGTGCTGACCACTATGTGCGACCAGCGCGACACCAAGCCTTTTCTCTACCGGGTCTCCGCTGCCGACTGGCTGGCGGATGAGGCGCTGAGCGAGGAAGTGTTCGGCCCCCTCGGCCTGATCGTCGAGGCCGACGACCTCGACCAGATGCGTGCCGTTGCGACTGCCCTTGAGGGCCAACTCACCTGCACGCTGCACATGGACGACGCCGACCTTAAGGCGGCACAATCGCTAGTGCCGATCCTCGAACGCAAGGCGGGACGCATCCTCGCCAACGGCTTCCCTACCGGGGTCGAGGTCTCCGATACCATGGTCCACGGCGGCCCCTACCCAGCCTCCACCAATTTCGGCGCCACCTCGGTCGGGACTCTGTCGATCAGACGCTTCCTGCGCCCCGTCTGCTACCAGAATATGGCCGACGCCTTGCTGCCTACCGCCTGATCCGGCGTGGTCCGGGCGCTCAGTTTGACACCGATCTCCCAAATCTGCCACTGTATCCTGCGGGAATAGATGGCGGCTTTGGGCGACTCGTGGGACTTTGCAAAGACCGCTTTATGCGCCTTCCAGAAATTCGGAACTGACCAAGCTGCAGGTGCAGCGAACGGTGACTTCGTTGTCCGCAAAGCAATCATACGAACAAATAGCAGCGAATGACTGCATGGGGCCACAAATCTACCAATTGCTGCGCAACGATCAAATGGCTGGTTCTGCGCCATTCCGCCTCTGAACGGTCTCAGGGCAAAGGCGCAACATTTTAGGCACCCGGGGTGCTGACTATCTGCATCTGCGCTTACTGATATTGCCTCGTGCCAACTATAACACCATGAATCCGGCAACAGTCTTTGATTTTTACCCGTCGAGCATCGCGAGCACGGCGTCGCGTTCGGACAGGACCAACAGCAAGGCAAGATCACCCGGTTCCAGCTTTTCCAATATCATCGAGGCAGCTAGAGAGGGCGAAGATGCTCTCAGGACTTGTTGCGCGTCATATCCCTGTTCTAAGGCGGATTTTTTGATCAGGTCCGGGATTTCTCCCAATTCGCGACCTCTTAAATACCCTTCCAGTTCGGCTGCGACGACTACGTCGGGCTGGAAATTTAACGCCGTCGCGGTAACGTCTCGGATATCCTGATTCGACCGATCGCCAGCATGGCTGAGCATAATGAAACGCCGTTTCGCCGGTAGGCTTGACAGCGCATCGCAAACGGCCGAAATCGAGTGCGGGTTATGCGCAAAATCCACAAAAACACGCGCATTATTGTAACTAAACTCGTTGCAGCGTCCGGGGTTGTCCTTGGCGTCGGGTTTGAACCCGGCCAACCCATCCCGAACCCCCTGAACGGGCAAGTCCAGTGCCAAGGCAAGGCACAGGGCCGCCAGCGCGTTCAGGATATTGTATTTCGCAGCGCCGTCCATGGTCAGGGGAACATCGGAAACTGCAATAACTACCTGTTCGGCCGCACCGTCGAAAAAGACGATATCTCCCTCCTGCACATAGGCGCAGCACTTGCCCGCATCACGCGCCTGACGGACAAGGTTGTTCTGCACATCCAGCGAGAACCACCAGATATTTGCGGATGTATTTTCCGCTTCTGCGCGGACATACAAGTCATCGGCATTCAGTGCCAGCACGCCCCCCTCGGCCAGCGTGCGATGCACGGCGAATTTGGCCTGAGCCAGTTCCGGCACCGTGTTGACCCCGTATTGCCCCAGATGGTCGTTTGCCACATTGGTGACCGCCGCTGCCGTTGCGGCGCGGGTCGGCAGACCCCGGCGCAGGATACCTCCGCGCGCGACTTCCAGACAGGCGACCTCCAGCCTTTTGTCACGCAACAGCATTCGCCCGCCGCCGGGGCCGGAATAATCGCCACGGTCGAGAATGTCGTCTCCCACCCGCACAAATTCGGTCGAGGTCAGCCCGGCAACCTTGCCTGAAGCGCGCGCGATCGCCTCAAGTAAACGGGTTGTGGTTGTTTTGCCGTTGGTTCCGGTAATGAAGGCCACCGGGATATTGTGCAGAGCCGACCAGTCCAAGTCATCGGGGGTAGGCAGCGCATCGACCGGCCAGGTCTGACTGCCAGTACCGTACCCGATCGACACTTCGTCATCATCGCACAGGATATCCACACCATACGCTTCTGCTGCCGCAATCAGGGCGATCAGCGCGGGATTGGCTTCCTTCTCCATGACGCTTTTGACATCCGCAACCATCTGATCGAAATCGCCGGGCTCGGATGCCAACAGTTCGGCAGCACAGAAATGCCAGACGGTTTGCACCGCGAAGATCGCGGAATAGAGCTGATCCATCGGTGCTGAAATCGCCAGATTGACGCCACCGGTGAAACTGCGGTGGGTTACGTCCTGATCCTGCCAGCCAAGTGCGTCCAGCACGCGGCGCGCGTGTTTTTCCCACAAAGCAGTGACCTGCGCGGTGCCGGTATCGGTGAAAAACACATCCATCACCGCGCCGGGGCGGTTCCACAACAGTCCCGGCCCGGTCAAGCGTCGGGCATCGTCTACCCGGATATGATCGGCGTACGCGCTTTCAATTGTCAGCGCGTTTTCAAGCTCTTCGATCCGGTCCATTCCGGTACCCCCGCTTAATCCGCGTCTTCGCTGATGTCGCGGGCCAGGCGCACGCCGCGCGCATCCCGGATCAGGTTCTGGTCGCTTTCGAACATGTCCTCGAACGAGGTGTCGATGGGGCTTGCCACCGGCGCAGCCTCTGTGACTGGCGCTTCGCTATCGGAGTTGAAATAGATGATCTGCTTCCAGCAGCGCGTTGTGTCATCACCGAAAATCACCAGCAGATCGCCCGGTGCGGCCTGTTCCAACGCTGCAGTCACCGCTTCGACCTCATCCGGGATGATCGTGATCGCGGCATCATCGACGCCGTTGTCGATCAGGGCCTGCCGCATCATTTGCGGTACTTCGTCGTGTCCACGGCCCCGGCGGCGGTCATCTGCCTTGCAGATGAAATGATCAAAATGCCCGGCCAATGCGGCGGCCCCGTCGATGATATCCTCATCGCGCCGGTCGCCGGGCATCGCAACAACGCACAGCCTTCGGCCCTTGACCTCCAACTGATCGGCCAGCGCCGCCATCGCCTTGAGCGCGGCAGGGTTGTGGCCATAGTCGAGGATCACCTTGAAGGGATGCTCGTCATAGACATTCATCCGCCCGGGTGCTTGGAAATAGCTGGTGTCGAAGGTGCGCAGCCCATGGCGGATATTGTCCAGGTCCACTCCGAAACTATAGGCCATCGCGGCGGCGAACATCGCGTTCTGGACGTTGAAAATGGCCTTACCTTCCAATGCCGCCGGGATCAGATGCGACCACAGCACCGGGATATGAAGACCGTTGTCATAAATGGTCAGCATGTCACCATTCATGCCCTTTTCAAGCACAATTGCCTTGCCGCCTGCCTTGATATGTTCCTTGACCAGGCTGTGCCCCGGATTGGTGGTGACATAAAAGATCTGATCCGCAGTGGCATAGTCGGCCATTTTCAAACAGTTGATGTCATCGGCATTCAGAACTGCCGTGTCGGTGGCGCTTTCCACCACCACGCGTTTGACAACGGCCAGTTCCTCAACCGTGTTGATGCCGCCAAGACCCAGATGATCTGCCGAGACGTTCAGGCAGGCCGCTACGTTCGAGCGCTGATAGCCCAGACCCGAGCGCACAAGTCCGCCGCGTGCGGTTTCCATCACCGCAAAATCGACAGCCGGGTCGCGCAGAACGATCTGTGCCGACTTAGGTCCCGTCATGTCGCCCTTGACGCTCAGCTTGCCGTCAACATAAACGCCATCGGTCGAGGTCATGCCAACGGTCTTGCCGCTGGTTTTCATGATGTGCCCCAGCATCCTTGAAGTGGTCGTCTTGCCGTTGGTTCCGGTGATTGCCGCGATGGGAATGCGGGTTTCCTCGGTGGCCGGAAACAGCATGTCGATCACTTTGCCCGCCACGTCGCGCGGCTGACCTTCGGACGGTGCCACGTGCATCCGGAAACCAGGGGCGGCGTTCACCTCGACAATCGCGCCGCCGATATCCTTGTAGGATTTGGTGATGTCGTCGATCAGGAAATCGACGCCGCCCACATCCAGCCCGACGGCCATGATGGCACGCTCGGCCATGTCACGGTTGTCAGGGTGCACCACATCCGTCAGATCAATGGCCGTGCCGCCAGTCGACAGGTTCGCGGTTGATCGCAGATAGAAGACCTCGCCGTCAGGCAGCACAGTTTCTTCCGTCACGCCCGCATTTTCCATCAGGCGGTTGGCCTGATTGTCGATCTCCAGCATGGTCAGCACTTTTTCATGCCCGATGCCACGGCGCGGATCCTCGTTCACGATATCGACCAGTTCGGCAATCGTGTGCGTGCCATCGCCTACCACATGGCCCGGCACGCGCTTGGCTACAGCGACCAGCTTGTTGTTCACCACCAGCATCCGGTGATCGAACCCGGTGATGAAGCTTTCCACCAGAATGGCGCGGCTGCGGGAATGTTCCTTGGCTTCGGCAAAGCCTGCCTCGACCTCTTCATCCGAGTTCAGGTTGATCGAAACACCACGCCCATGATTGGCATCGAGCGGTTTGACCACCACCGGGTGCCCGATCCGTGCGGCGGCGCGCACGGCTTCACGCGCGGAATAGACCATGCGTTGCTGCGGCACAGGCAGGCCCAGATCGTTCAGCAGATTGTGGGTGTCTTCCTTGTCGCAGGAAATCTCGACCGAGATATGCTTGGTCTCAGAGGTTATGGTTGCCTGAATGCGTTTCTGGTATTTGCCGTGCCCGAACTGAACCAGTGACCCAGAATTCAGCCTGATCCAAGGGATGTCACGCTCTTGCGCGGCCTTAACCAATGAGCCGGTTGAGGGACCAAACTCCTTGCGCTGCGCCCGCAGCACAAAGCTACGCAACTCGTCATCCCAGTTGAATTCCGGGTCGAAGTCGTAGTCCACCTGTTCCTTGAGGGATTGCGGCAATAGATGCATCAGCAGCCGCATTGCCAGCTTGCCTGCGTCCAGACCAACATCGCGCTGGCGGTATTCGTAAACCATGTTGTATTGGCCGGGTTTGCCTGTGCCGCGCGTGCGGCCAAAGGTTACATCCGAACCGGCCACGTTCTGCACTTCGATGGCACAATGTTCCAAAACATGACCAAGCCAAGTACCTTCATCTTCGCGCAATCGGCGGATGAAACCACCGGGTTCGCGGTAGGAACAGCCATGTTCCGCCAGACCGGGAAGGGCCTGGGTCAATGCATCAATAAACTCGGAACCAATTTTGGCCGAAGGCCAATCTTCCAGAACGCCCAGATCAATGACGTGGCGAATGACCGGAAAACTTGCCCAGACATTCGGGCCGACAAAGACATTGGTCGAGATTATTTTCATGAGGCTCCCCGTTGGTTAGCTTATTGTTTCCCCCCGCTGGCGGCCTCATCCTCGGACAGATCCGGCAATGTGCAGAACGCCATATGCTCATCCGGCGGAAAAGCCTGGCGAGCCGTCAGATCATAACGGCACCCTTCACCCAGAACGTCAAGCCGAAGTCCAAGAAGGCTGAGTGCTTCGCCGCGACGGGCATCCCACATCGAAGAATGGGTCAAATGGCTGGCATCCACCACGGTAACCGTTCCGCTGCCGATTACTTCAAAGACGTTATCAGGCCCAATGAAGGCCGCCGTGTCTTCGTCAACGCCCAACCCGATTAGAAAAGGGTTAAAAGATGAAGCGGTTAGCAATCGACCCAGGCGGTTGCGTTGGGTGAAATGCTGATCAATGATGACGGCGTTGGTCAGACCCATACCGGGAGCCAGCGTTATGTTACCTTCGGCTGGACCAGAGTTACTGCTGCCGCCTGCTACCATATGCTCCGACATGATCGAAGCACCAGCCGAGGTTCCTGCAACCGGCACACCTGCCGCGTTTCGGCGCCGGATTTTCTGGGCGACCAGAGTGCCTCCAAGAATCGCTGACAGGCGCAACTGGTTCCCACCGGTCATAAAAATTCCGGTAGCACGATCCAGCATCCCCGCATAATCCGGGTTGTCGCAATCGGCGCGGCGCGAGATAGGCAGGAATTCAACCTTGCCCGCACCAAGCTCGGAAAAGATGCGGTTATAATCCGGCCCGGTCTCTTCCAGCATCGAGGCTGTTGGGATCACGACGATATCAGCGTCGGCACCGCCTGACAGTTCTACGAACTTTCGGTGAATCTGCATTTCCTTGACGCGGTCTTCACCGCCGCCGATCGGAATTATAAACCCGCGCGGGGTTTCTGCATCAACGGGTGCAGGGCACATAACTTAACTACCTTCCGGTGCTATAGCGGGCAGCCACCGGGGACCGCGCGGACGCTCAAACCTGTTCATACATGCCGCGTTGGGCTATCTGACCATCGCGGACATGCCATTCCCCCCGGGCCATCACATGCCGCACAGCAGTGTTTTCGTCAAGAACCACCAAATCCGCGTCCATACCCACGTTCAGACGACCTTTTCGGTGTAGCTTCAGCAAGTCGGCGACATTTGAGGTCAGCGGAGCCAGCGCTTCGGGCATCGGTACCCCTCTATTGGTTAGTTCGCGCAGCGTTTCCGGCAAAGTGTCCGACAAACCAACACCGAACCGTGTCAGATTACCTTCATGGTCAAAGGCGGGCAGGCAGCCACCACCGTCAGAGCTGATGGTGAACCGGTCCGCGTGACCGCCCAAGTCGCGGAATTGAATGTAGGCCTCAGCCGCAGAGATGCCAGGCTCGATATGCCCGCAGGGGAATGCGGTAGCGTCAATAAAACACCCGTGCCGGGCCAGTGCGATGGCCTGTTCAAAGAGTGGCTTGTTACGATTGACATGGGTTGGATTGAAGACACGCGCGGGGATTTCGCAGGTCGCGATAGCTTGTTCCAACATTGACAGCCCTCGCTCGCCATCTCCCATATGGCAATGCACAATCCCCGCCTTGCCAGTCATCAGGCCTGCGACATGCGCTTCGCTTGCGATCCGCAGAAACTCGTCCAATGTCGGTTGGCTCGACCGGTGATCACTGATCGCCAGTTCCCCAACCCCGATGACCGGATCAAGGAACACAATGTCTCCACGGGCTGAACCGGTGAGGGTGGTCAGTGGGACGTGATAGCCACCGGTGTGACACCAGGCTGAAAGTCCTTCTTCGCGCAACCCATAGGCCTGTTGCACCAGCGTCTGCGTGTTGCGGGTCAGATCGTCCGTCCCCAATACTCCAACGACTGAAGTGACACCGGCACGCGTGAAAGAGGACAGGACAAGCGGCGGCACCCGACTGGCTGGTCCGGTTTCACCGCCACCGCCAGTTATATGCGCATGCCCATCAATAAAACCCGGAACAACCGCTGCACCTTCGACGTCAATGATCTCTGCCTGAAGCTGGTCAGGCAATTCGGGTTTTTTGCTGCCGAGGTAAACGATGCGTTCACCCGCGGTGAGAATATGGCCCAAACCAACAGGTTCAGGTGAATAGAGGCGCGCATTCTTGATGAGCTTCAACACATTTCATTTCCGTCAGTAGGAGCGAAGACATTTTTTCTTGCACTAAAAACCAGCAGAAGAACCATCCCCTACAGCGGAAAAAGCACAGATGCCAGACTCAAGCACTAGCGGATGGTGAGAAAAGGAAGCGGATGGAAAATTTGTCCGCTTGGCTGACGTTACCGTACACCCTAGCGCATGTTCACCTTCTGCCGATCAAATTGGAACGCAGCAAAACCACAGCGATAGTTTAAGGGTGGGCTAAAAGGTGGATAGAATCGAAGCATTTTCGATTAAGAAACTGATATATTTTTATTTTTTAAAGATTTAGTGGTGCCCCCACACGGACTCGAACCGCGGACCTACTGATTACAAATCAGTTGCTCTACCAGCTGAGCTATAGGGGCGCTGGGTGTCGATTACTTTCTCTTTTAACGGACTGCAAGCCTCAATTTTCATCCAAACTCAGGGATTTTGGATTTTCGTTGTGATGCGACCGATCACCTTTAAGTGGGGGCTGTGGATTTGACTGTCCTTGGCACAGACTGTAACTCGACAGGCAGGTTCAGGGATGCAAGGACAAGAACCAAACATGCAGGTTGCTATCCACGCAGGCGCGACTTTTACAGATGAAGGGCGACTGCTCAGGTCGTTGCAAGCCAATGGAGACTTACTGGCTCGAAATGGTGCGACTTTCTTTGGTCCTCGTCGTTACCGGCAAGTGTTCAAACCCGCATTTCAGGCCTTGAATACGCGCCCTCCATTACCGGATGAGATTGAAAGGATGCGGGGCAGTCTTCCAATCCACCCTGAGGTAAAGCGCGCCATTTTCACCAGTGACGAATTCATTGGCGAGAAAGACGTGGTTCTTGCCGATGGGCAATTCTATCCTTCCGCGGGCAAACGCTTATCTGTTCTGGAAGAGTCCTTTAGCGATTGTCAGTTGGAATTGTATCTGGCGCTCAGGAACCCCGGTAGTTTTATCCCAAAACACCTGATGTCATTACCGGAACAGGCGCGCGAGGACGTGATCCGCAACAATGATCTAAGTCACCTCAGCTGGGTTGAGATGATCGAAGATGTTCGCGACTTTGCCCCCGCAGTGCAGATCACCCTGTGGTGCAATGAGGACATCCCGCTGCTATGGGGGGACGTTGTGCGCAGCGTCGGCGGGCTTGCTGCGGACGCTGCGATCCAAGATGAGTATGACCTGCTGATCTCTTTGCTGACCGAAGAAGGTCAATCACAAGCGCAGGCGATTCTGGACCAGGTTTCGACGCTTTCACAGGCTGAAACCCGAGACATTCTTGCAGACATTCTGGCAAACCATGCTCAGCCGGACAAAATGGAAGAAGAGCTGGACCTGCCCGGCTGGAGCGATGAGATCATCGACGCATTTTCCGAACTGTACGAGCAGGATCTGACCAGGTTGGAAACGATGGCCGGGGTGAAGGTTCTGAAACCCTGACCCCAGGCGCGGCTCACATGCCCAACGCTTCCTTATACATTTCGAGTACCGCCTCTTCTTCGGCGATATCGTCCTTGTCGCGTTTGCGCAGCGCGATGACCTTGCGCATCACTTTTGTGTCGTAACCGCGGGCTTTGGCTTCGGCCATGACCTCTTTCTGTTGTTCCGCCAGATCCTTTTTTTCGGCATCCAGGCGTTCAATCCGCTCCACGAACTGACGCAGCTCGCCCGCTGTCACACGGTAGTTGGCGGCGGCCTGATCTTCGGTCACGTCTTCCATATTTATCTCTCCAAAAGGCTGCGATCTGATGCATTAGCAACGGCAGTTAGCCGGATACATTGCCGCCGCGTGAGCTGCAAGCATCCAATCCTCGATGGGCTTGTGCGCGGTCGGTCGATCCGCTAAGCGCAACCAGGATTTGCGGAAAAATGTGGGGAACCATGTTCGAAATCATCACCTGGGGCGGTGCCGCCCTGTCACTTGCAGGCCTGCTGGGTCTGGTTTGGTGTATCCTGCGTGTGATGAAAGCGCGCAAATCCGGCCTGTCGGACGATGAATTGCGCGCCGCTGTTCAAGGCGTCCTGCCGTGGAATCTGGCGTCGCTTTTTCTTTCGGTGATTGGCCTGATGCTGGTGATCTTGGGAATCTCGTTCAGCTGACACTTCGCCTCAGACCGGCATATTGTCGAACTGCGCCTCGATGACATCTTCGCACAAAGCCGCATCCAGGTGTCGCAGGCGCGATGGCACGTGCATGCCTTCCTGACGCATCCGATCAATCACTTTGGTTACACTGGGCTGAAGCGCAAGCCGGGTCTCAAAACAGGCATTCTGCAGCTTTTGCTCCAGGTGTTCGGCTTCGGAATACAAACTTTTTGCAGACATTTTATTCCTCCCAATTTCTATCACTGTCGCCGATATAGGTAACGGTTTTAAGACCTGGTTATCGTGACGAACAAACGCGCGGAAATCTGCCTGTCGCCCACCCGGTATCGGCAACCTAAGGCAGAATGATTAAATTCTAATCGGATTTGGATTAACTTGCCTTGACACGCATCAAATCAAAGAATGCCGGTTGCATCATATTCTGAAAAACATATATGATAAACTGCGCGCAGACGGAGAGCCAGATGACACCAATTGTGAAAGCGTTTTTCGACCCTGAAACCAATACGGTCTCATACCTTGTGCAAGAACCCGAAGGAACGGCCTGCGCAATCGTCGACAGTGTTCTGGACTTCGATCACGCCTCAGGGCGAACGAAAACCAGCTCGGCGGATCAGATCGTCGCTTATGTTCGCGACAATGAGCTAAGGGTCGAGTGGATTCTGGAAAGCCATGTGCATGCCGACCACCTTTCAGCGGCACCCTATCTGCAGCAGGAACTGGGCGGAAAAATCGGCATCGGTGAACAGATCGTAACGATACAGGAAACCTTCGGGAAAATCTTCAATGAAGGGACCGAGTTTCAGCGCGACGGCAGTCAGTTCGATGCTTTGTTCCGTGATGGCGGCAGCTTCCATGTTGGGCAGATGCGTGGCGATGTTTTCCACACGCCCGGCCATACGCCCGCCTGCATGACATATGTGATCGGAGACGCGGCTTTTGTGGGTGACACGCTGTTCATGCCGGATTTCGGCACCGCGCGGTGCGATTTTCCCGGCGGGTCTTCGGAAATGCTGTTCGAGTCGATCCAGAAGATCCTGGCACTGCCGGATGAGACACGCATCTTTGTTGGCCATGACTACAAAGCTCCGGGGCGTGATAAATTTGCCTGGGAGACCACTGTCGGAGAGCAAAAAGCCCTGAACGTCCATATCGGACAAGGCAAATCAATCGAGGAATTTGTCGAGATGCGTGATGCCCGCGATGCGACCCTGCCCATGCCGCGCCTGATCCTGCCGTCCCTGCAGGTCAATATGCGAGCCGGGCAGATGCCGCCTGCTGACGAACAGGGCGACGTATTCCTGAAGGTGCCGATCAACAAGTTGTGACGCAGACCCATCAGGCGAACTGAGGATAACGAATGTACATTGAATGGATTTGGGGGCTTGCCGGTGGCCTGCTGATCGGCCTGGGCGCCGCAGTCTACCTTCTGGGCAATGGGCGCATCATGGGCGCCAGTGGGATTCTAGGCGGGCTGGTTGATGGCAGTGACCGCACGTTAGAACGCCTAAGCTTCATCGCAGGCGTCATCGCGACACCGCTTGTTTTGAGCCCCCTGCTCTCTTCTGCGCCCATGACACATCTGACCGACAATTTCGCAGTGATCGTCATCGCCGGCCTTTTGGTTGGCGCAGGAACGCGCATTGCCAATGGATGCACCTCGGGGCACGGGGTATGTGGTATTTCTCGATTCTCCGTCAGGGGCATCATCGCGACGTTGATCTATATCGGCGCAGGTGGGGCAACAATTGCGCTGATGCGCCATGTATGGGGGCTGATTTGATGCGGGTTCTCGTATCAATGCTGGCTGGATCTCTGTTTGGCGCCGGCCTTTTGATCTCGGGCATGACCGATACCACCAAGGTTCAGGGGTGGCTGGATGTGTTCGGGAACTGGGATCCCACCCTGGCATTTGTGATGGGCGGCGCGATCCTGCCGATGCTCATCGCGTGGAGAATGACGGCCCACCGCAGGCCGCTGACCGGTGGTCAGTTTCCTAAGATGAGCCCGCCCGAGTTGGACCGTCGCCTGATTATCGGTTCCGTGATGTTTGGCATGGGCTGGGGCTTGTCCGGGCTTTGTCCAGGACCTGCCATCGCGTCCATCACCTATGGCGGCCTTGGAGGCCTCGTGTTTCTGGCTGCGATGATCGCGGGAATGTTTGCGGCGCCCGGGCTTGGTGCACAACTGGACAGATCCGCAAACGCGGCCTAAGCAATTGCCATGGAGATTCGACCAATAACCCCCCGCTATGCCGTCTCGCCCCAAATCACGGTCGAGGACGTCCCAGCCATCGCCGCAGCAGGTTTCGTTAAGGTCATCTGCAACCGTCCCAATACGGAAGTTCCACCAACCATGCAGTCGGATGCAATCGGACAGGCCGTCCGGGCAGCCGGGATGGAATATGAGGTTCTGGAACTGACCCACCAGACCATGACACCCGGCAATGTTGCCCTGCAACGAGAATTGGCTGAAAGCTGCTCTGGCCCCGTTTTGGCCTATTGCGCATCGGGCACCCGCTGCTCAGTGGTTTGGGCTTTGGGTCAGTGCGACCACATGAGCGCGGATGAGATCCTCGAGGCCACAACCAAAGCCGGTTATATGCTGGACAACCTGCGCCCCGCGCTTGAGCATATGCGCGGTTCTGACGGCTAAGGACCTTTGGCGCTCAGGTCAGGTTGGATCGGGAACGTCGTCCAATCCCGTCAGACCTGCCAGTTGCGAAATCTCGGCCGCCATCTGATCCGGGCTGCCAAAGCCTAGATCGCCCTCCAATTCGTTCAATGCCACTGCATCTATTGGCATGACCTCATGTGAGGGATCGATTGGCATCGGATCTTTCAGAGTGTCCGGCACTGGCGCGCGGCTTCGCGCCTCCAGAAACTCGGGCATTTCAGCTTGCTCCAGCGCCGCAGCCGAAGCACATTCGTTCAACCGTACTGCGCGCATCCCACCGCATTGCCCCAAACGTCCAATTGCAGCCCGCGTTCGACCAATTGTCAGGATTTCCGCGCGGTCCAGCCGTGATCCGGTCAACGGTAGAACGTCCCCAACTGACAGCCCGGACAGGGTTGCCAATGGCACTGACATCCTGCCGATCACCGTATTCAATTCGGCCCGGACAACCCCCGACGCTTGCTCAAGCTTCGGGCCGGCGGCAACTTGAATTTCATCATCGGCCCCCTGCTCTGTCGGTGTATCGGGCAACAGAACTGTGATCTGCCCCTGTCGCAACCCACCGCCAAGTTCTACCGTCAAGTCAAACACGCGATATGCGTCTTCGACCATGGCCAGCGACAAAGAGCGCAGATCTGCCAACCGCGCCCGGAATTCATAACCGGCAAGACTGGATTGATCGGCGGCTGTATCGACCAGCGCGACAGCCCTGGCCAAAGCGTCTTCGAACAGCGGCGCCACCAATGCGGCATCCGTATCTGTGTACTCCCGTGCCGTTGGCGGGTTCGGCATAACTTCACCAATTGTCTGCACTTGCACGATCGCTGACACGACCCCCATATCCAAGCAAATCGCAGCTGACATCCCATCCGCGTTGCCAAGGCGCAGCAGCATCCAGTCCGCATCAACCACCTCAGCCAGCGTGTCCTGAGCTTTGAGAGACTGCCTTGCACCGATCACCGATAGCGGCAGCTGGAACTGATCCCCTGCCGTTCGCGCAAAGGCCAGTCGAAGGGCACGAAGAACGGAACGCGGCTTTTCACCTTGTTCCTCTTGCCCTGCCGAAAGTTTGCGCGCCAAAGCTGTGCTGACAGACTGCGTCATGCCCGATACCGATTTGAGTTTCTGAACCTGGTATCCGGTCTAACCCGAGGCGGGTTACCAATGTCTTTATGCTCGTATCATTGCGCAGCTTGCCGGTGCGCCAGCGGAAGGCGGACGCGAAAGGCCGCACCGCCCTGCCCAGGAAGATAACTGATCTCGCCGCCCAGACGCTGCATGATCTCGCGACAGATCGCCAGCCCCAAACCAGCGCCACCCGCCTTGTCCCCACCGACACGGGCAAACTTTTCGAACACCATCGATTGCGCTTCGGGTGGGATGCCACTGCCGTTATCGGTGAAATCAATGACGAGCTGCCCCCCGACATCATGGGCCGAAATGGTCAGAACGGGTTCATCCGCGTCGCAATATTTCTGCGCGTTCGAAATCAGATTGATAAAGACCTGCCCCAACCGATCGAGATCAGTGTTCAGCGGAATACGCTCGGACGACCGCGCGCGCCGAATCCTGAGTTTTGGATGTGACCCCGCCAATGCGCTTGAGACCGCCCGATCCAGGATCGAACCAAGGGTATCCCCACCCATATTCAGGCTCACACGACCGCTTTCCAGAACGCTCAGGTCCAGCAAATCGTCCAGCAGGCGCGTCAGCCGCAGGGCCTCATCATGGATAATCGCGGCATAGCGCGTTTGCTCTTCGGCACTCAGACCGTCCGTATCGCGCATGATCTCGGAAAAGGCTCGGATTGAGGTCATCGGCGTCCGAAGTTCATGGCTGACCTGACTAAGGAACCCGTCTTTTTGTTCGGAGATCTGCGTCAGCTTGGTATTCGCCTCCCGCAATTGGCGCGCGGTACGGCTGAGCTCGGCGGATTTGGCCTCAAGCTGGCTGGAATATTCCAACAGTTCCGCCGACTCGTCAGCCACCGCAAGCAAGTCCTCGACCGAAACGGACGATCCACCGACAATCTGCCCGATCATCGCATGGGCCGTGGCCGCGCCGACCGAGCCGCTGAGTTCACGTTCCAGTCTTTCCAAAAACCCCGGCGTGGGTTCCGGCAGGCTTGTCCGTCCGCCCTGCGCTTCGGCCTCGTGCTGAAAGAACTCCTGCGCCGGGCCAGAGCCCAGAATGCGCTGTGTCATGATCATCAGGTCTTCGCTTTGCGCCACCGACCCGGTCCAGCCGGCCGGTGAGACCGAGTGGTCAAAAACATTGACGAACTGCGCACCCTGAAGACGCTCCAACGGGCTGGGAAAGCTCAGCAGGGACGCGGCGCAGAATGCAGCCGTGTTCAACGCCAATGACCACATAACCGAGTGGACCATGGGGTCCATTCCTTCGATCCCGAACAGGGCCCGTGGACGCAGCCAGCCCCAACCGAAGGGGCCGTTTTGCAATACCGAGTCGGGCATTATTGCGCCGCCCATCCCCGGTAGTAACAAGGTGTAAATCCACAGCACAAAACCAACCGTCAGCCCAACCAACGCCCCGGTTCTCGTGGCCCCACGCCAAAACAGTCCACCGACCAGCGCTGGCAGGATCTGAGAAATGCCCGCAAAGGCCACCAGCCCGATCGACGCCAGCGCCGCCCCACCGCCCGACAAGCGGTAGTAGTAGTAACCCAGCGCCATGATGACTGCGATGGACACGCGCCGCGCCATCAGCACCACGTTTCGCACGTCACCCGAGACAGATCCCGCCCCCCCTTGCGTGCTTAGCCAGATTGGCATGACCAGATGGTTCGACACCATGGTCGACAACGCCATTGCCGTCACGATGACCATAGACGTGGCCGAGGAAAACCCGCCGATAAACGACAGCATCGCCAGCCAGTCGTTCCCCTGCGACAAGGGCACCGTCAGCACAAACAGGTCGGGATTCGAGCCTTCGGGCATCAAATCCAGCCCCACGACGGCGATGGGCACGACAAACAGGCTCATCAACAGCAGATATAGCGGGAAAGCCCAGGCCGCGGTTCTCAGATGCCCCTCATCCGCATTTTCAACGACCATCACCTGAAACATCCGCGGTAAACAGATGAAAGCGGCGGCCGAGAGGAAGATGAAGGTCGTCCAACGTCCGGCATCCACGTTCCATTGCCCGATTTCTGAGGCATCGATGCGAGCCATCATCGGGCCAATCCCACCCGCAACGCCCCAAACAACAAAGACACCAACCGCAAGCAAGGCGAACAGTTTGACGACCGATTCCAACGCAATGGCGGTGACCACGCCGTGGTGACGCTCATTCGCGTCAAGATTTCGAGTGCCAAATAGGATTGCAAATACCGCTAGACCCGCAGCCACCCAGAACACGCTGGAACCTTCTCGGTAGAGACCCGAGGGATCAGCCTCGGCAAAGATGGAAAAAGACAGTGTAATGGATTGCAGCTGCAACGCGATGTACGGCGTTCCACCCAAAACGGCCAGAATGGTCACGCAAATGGCCAGCGTGTTGGATTTTCCGTATCGCGAGGAAATCAAGTCTGCGATGGATGTTACGCGCTGGGTGCGTCCGACCCGAACGAGCTTGCGCAGACCCCACCACCAGCTGAGCATCACCAGCGTTGGCCCAAGGTAGATCGTAACAAATTCCAACCCGGACCGCGCAGCATTTCCGACCGCGCCGTAAAAGGTCCAAGCCGTGCAATAAATCGACAGCGACAAGGTATAAATTAGCGGAGACCGCAACCACGCCCCTCGGCCAGCGGCCGCCATCCGGTCAGCGGCAAAAGCCACCCCGAACAACAGAACGACATAGCCGAGGCAAACCAGGATCAGAACGTTTAGTGTGGCCATCAATCCGACTCTGCCTCGGCATCGTCACTTACAACCATTCGTCTGGCTGCAAATCCAAAGATCAGACTGATTATGATCAGCAAAGCCCAGCACGTGAAGATATACAGAATTGCTGAAGACAGCGGCACGCCATCATCAGATGAGCCTTGGCTTGGCCAGAGCAGCGGAATGGCAACAAGAGCCGCCCCCAGAATGGGCAAAAGACGCGCGGCATCCATCAACCTGCGGCGGCGATAACTTTGACGCTCGAGAAATAGCGAAGGCCGGACCCCTTGGGGTTTGCGATCTTCGCCCGAGTTCATGACCGCGTTGCCTGCGCGTGCAGGTCTCGCACCGCTGTCAGCACTTCGGCGTTGGAAAACGGTTTGGTCATAAAGCGGCTGACCCCGGCATTTTCAGCCATTTCACGGTCGCGCGATTGCCCGCGCGCGGTCAGCATCAAAACGGGCAAATGCTGCATGCCCTCAAGCTCTCGCAGGTTGCGCAAAATCTCCATCCCGCTTTTGCCGGGCAGCATAACGTCCAGAATGACCAGATCAGGGTTTGCGCCCTGAATGACTTCTATCGCATCCGACCCTTCTGCGTGCGTTTCAACCTGCCATCCCTCGCGGGTCAGCAAAAATCGAATGGCCTCAGCGATGTTGGGCTCATCCTCAATTAACAGAACCTTACGGCTCATATGTTCCATTCCTCCCCATGACAGGTTCTGTCCGTGAACCTGTCGGCGTCAGCTTAAGCCTTCTGTCAGGAAACTGTCAAAAACCTTCGCTCAAAATCGACGGCTCACGGCGCGATGCACAGGCGTCATTCGGGCAAACCCGGCAGCTTGGGCCGACCCGGGTCACGGATTGCGCGCTCGGAGCCCCCTCTTCCACCGCTCGGACAAGCATGACTGAATGATAGGCCGGCGCATCGTCATATCCTGAAACCGCCTGCGGCCACGCGTAGGCATAGCAGTCGAACTCGGCCGCCGTTCGCCCCAATTGCACAACACGTTTACGGATCGGAACCAAAGGTCTGTTCAGCGCCTGAAAGATCGGCCAGAACGGGCAGGCTTCGCCAAAGCGTGGCATGGCGAAACCCGGCACGGATTTACTGAACAAGATACTGCCGGATGCGTCACAGACCACCAACCCGGTCGGCCGCCCCAGATATCCTTCGGGCAATGTCGCCAGCCGCCGCAGGACTGTCGGGATATCTACTGAAAACCGTGCCGCCAGAGCCAGCGGATCAGGCTCGGCCTCGGTCAGAGCCTTCTGCACGTCGTCCAGAGGCATGGCTCTGACATCTGCGGCGTAGGTATCCAGATATCCCTTGGTCACAGTCCGCGCTGCCGCCGATTCAATCGCGCTCAGGTCAATGTCCGCACCGCTTCCGCCTGCTTCGATCTGCGGGAAATGGTGGCTGTTGGCCTGAAAAAAAGCCTCAGCATCCTCCGAGGGAACACCGCGGCGGTCATCGGCCGCCTCAGAATCATCCAAATATGCCACCAGAGACTTGGAACTGTCAGCTAGCCTTTCAGCATCCTGGTGCAGATTGCGGTGAAACCGATCGCGCCACTCGGGCTCGATTTCCTGCGTGTCGGCCAGAATCGCTGCCGTTGAACGAATGGCAGCGGCCGTTGACAGCACCTCGTGCATCGACGCGGCAAGATGTGGATCATGCGTCAACCGATCGGACAGGGTTTCAACCGTGCGCTCAAGCGAGACGACCCGGCGATGCATCTGCGCCAGAACTCCGGCCCATCCGGGAAACCGGCCTGCGAACTCTTCCAGCGCGTCCACTTCGGCCTGCTGTCCGACCGCATCTGCAGCAGCCTCGCGCAGCGCCGAAATCAGCGTAGCCTCAATCCCTTGGGTGAGCAGCGAAGGCTCAACAGACAGGGCATTGGCGATGTCCACCAGCAGCTTGCCCCCGATCCGACGGCGATTGTGTTCGATTAGATTTAAGTAAGACGCCGAGATCCCAACTTGACGCGCAAGCTCGGCCTGCCGCAGACCTGAGATTTGGCGTCGCTCGCGAATGCGGCTACCCGTCAGCGTGTTGCGCATGTTACATCACCCAATTCGATCGATTCTTTTCAAAACTCCTATTAAATTTCTAATGCTTAACGGCCAATTTTCATAGCCAATTTACAGCATTCACAACTGCGATTACGGATGGCCCGTACCTTCCACCCCAGCAATCGGTGCCCAATCTGCCAAATCTGCATCCACCCTCTTCTAATTTTCCCGAATTCCTTGCACGATAGCCAGATGAGCGACCCAGCTTTCGAATATGCCCCCATCGGATTGGTCGAGTTGGAAAACCGCATCATCCGACGCTGCAATCTGCAATTTGCCCGCACCTTTGGCGGCGAGGAGGCAGAGTACCGCAATATGCCTCTGCTGCATCTCTACCCGTCGGTCGCGGACTGGGAGAGGATCGGGCAGCGCGGCCTGAAAGCGATGCAGGACACAGGATATTATACTGACGAACGAGTTATGCGCCGTCGCGACGGTGACCTGTTTTGGTGCCGTGCACGCGGACGATCCCTGACGCCGGACGACCCGTTTCGCCATGGCATCTGGAGCTTTTCTGATATCTCCGAAGACCGCCCGCTGGTCGAACTGACAACCCGCGAACGCGAAGTTGCAATCATGTCCTGCCGTGGTCTGTCCGCCAAGGAAATCGGCGTCGAGTTGGGGCTGAGCTATCGCACAATCGAGGCTTACCGCGCCCGTTTGCTAGAGAAGTTCGGCGCGCGCAAACTACCTGAACTTGTGGCAAAACTCTCAGGCATGCCCCTTTAATCCGTTTCCCCCCGAAATATTGGGCAAAACCCCCATCTGACATGCCGAGACTGCGCTTTTCATGACCGTCCGCATAGCTTATAACGCTGCGTAATCAGACCAAAGCCCGCGAGAACAGACGGGCCAAAGGGGAACCGTCGAGGACACTCATGACAGATACCAAACACGAAGCGGATGTGGCATTCATCAAGGCACTGGCCGAACTGCTGCGCGAAAATGACCTGACCGAACTGGAAGTCATGCGCGAATATGGTGACGACGACAGTTTGAATGTCCGCGTCAGCCGCATGTCGCAGGTCGCGCCCGCCCCTGTTCAGGTGGCCGTACCATCTGCCCCTGCGGCTGCACCCGCAGCAGCCGCTGCACCTGTCGAGGCCCCCGCTGCTCAGGAAGATCCGGCCAACCACCCGGGTGCCGTCACTTCGCCCATGGTTGGAACCGTGTATATGCAGCCCGAACCGGGCGCACCTTCCTTCATCAGCGTCGGTGCATCGGTGTCCGAAGGCGACACTCTGCTGATTGTCGAAGCGATGAAAACCATGAACCACATTCACGCGCCCAAATCCGGAACCATCAAACGCATTCTGGTCGGTGACGGTGATGCGGTGGAATTCGGCACCCCTCTGGTCATCGTTGAGTAAGGCGGTCCCATGTTCGACAAGATCCTGATTGCCAACCGAGGCGAGATCGCCCTGCGGGTCATCCGCGCTGCCCGCGAGATGGGGATTAAGACGGTCGCCGTCCATTCCACCGCCGATAGCGACGCGATGCATGTGCGCATGGCGGACGAATCGGTCTGCATCGGCCCTCCGCCCAGCCCGCAAAGCTACTTGTCGGTGCCCGCGATCATCTCGGCTTGTGAAATCACTGGGGCACAAGCGATCCACCCCGGCTATGGCTTCCTGTCCGAGAATGCCGAATTCGTGCAGATCGTCGAAGATCACGGCATCACCTTTATCGGCCCCACTGCCGAGCACATCCGTGTCATGGGCGACAAGATCACCGCCAAGGACACGATGAAAGCACTGGGTGTGCCTTGCGTTCCAGGTTCCGACGGCGGCGTGCCCGATCTGGAGGCGGCCAAGAAAATCGGCGAGGAATTTGGTTATCCCGTCATCATCAAAGCCACCGCCGGCGGCGGCGGTCGCGGTATGAAAGTCGCGATGAGCGCGGATGAGATGGAAAGCGCATTTATGACCGCACGTGCCGAGGGCAAAGCCGCCTTTGGCAATGACGAGGTCTATATCGAGAAATACCTGACCACGCCCCGCCATATCGAGATCCAGGTCTTTGGTGACGGCAAGGGCAAGGCTGTGCATCTGGGCGAACGCGACTGCTCGCTGCAGCGCCGCCACCAGAAGGTGTTTGAAGAGGCCCCCGGCCCCAGCATCAGCCCGGAAGAGCGCGCCAAGATCGGTAAAGTCTGCGCAGACGCCGTGGCCAAGATCAACTATATTGGCGCCGGAACCATCGAGTTCTTGTATGAGAACGGCGAGTTCTACTTCATCGAGATGAACACCCGCCTGCAGGTGGAACACCCGGTGACCGAAGGCATCTTTGGCGTCGATCTGGTGCGCGAACAAATTCTCGTCGCAGCTGGCGAACCGATGTCGTTTGGTCAGGACGATCTTGTGATCAACGGCCATGCCATCGAGGTCCGGATCAATGCAGAAAAGCTGCCGAACTTCTCACCCTGCCCAGGCAGAATCTCTGCCTTTCATGCCCCCGGCGGTCTGGGTGTGCGGATGGATTCGGCGCTGTATGATGGGTATTCGATTCCACCATATTACGACTCGCTGATTGCCAAGCTGATCGTACACGGCCGCGACCGGGCCGAGGCGCTGGCACGACTAGATCGCGCATTGGGCGAACTGATCGTAGACGGTATTGATACAACTGTGCCGCTGTTTCATGCATTGCTGCAAGAGCCGGAAATCCACAACGGTGATTACAACATTCACTGGCTGGAACACTGGCTTGCGACGAATATGGCCCAATAAAACCAAGGGACCAGAGGGCGCTTGCGCTCTGGTCCCCAGGTATCGCGCATGAGCCTGACCCCGGAACTTTTGCTACACGGCTATTCCATTGGAATTTTCCCGATGGCCGAGCACCGCGATGACCCGGAATTGTTCTGGGTCGATCCCAAGTTTCGTGGCGTTTTTCCGTTAGATGGCTTTCATATCTCGCGCAGCCTTGCACGCCGCATTCGAAAGTCCGGTTATGCTATCAGCATCAACCGAGATTTTGCCGGAGTGGTCGACGGCTGCGCCGATCGGGCAGACACCTGGATCAATGCCGAGTTGCGCCGCCTTTATCAACAACTCCACCTCTCGGGTCGGGCCCATTCACTAGAGGTTTGGGAAGAAGATGTACTGGTCGGCGGCGTCTACGGCGTTTCGCTAGGTGCGGCGTTTTTCGGCGAAAGCATGTTTTCCCGCCGAAAGGATGCCTCGAAAATCGCGCTGGCCTATCTTGTGGACCGCCTGCGCCAAACCGGATTTCGGCTGTTTGATACGCAATTTCTGACCGCTCATCTGGCGTCTCTGGGGGCGATCGAAATTCCGCGCACGCAATATCGGAATACGCTTGAAGAGGCGATCAATGCCAGTGCGGATTTCGAGGCAGCAGTGCCTCAGTCACCGGACGCAGTGATACAGCGCATCACCCAGACGTCATAACGCGCATGGTCCAGCGCGTTCAGCGCGGGCGACGTGGCAATCATCCAGCCGTCAAACAGTTGATCTGTCCCGCCTTTTTCCCAGATCGTCAGGTAGGCAAACGCATCACCGGTCGGGTTGTCCGCTGGATAGCGGCAATCGCCCAAGGCCACATCCAACCCAAAAACCGGCAGTGTCTGACCATTCCGCATTTCAACATCGACGGTCTGACCGCTGACCTTGTCCAGACCACGCAGCATTGCGCCAGGACCGGATTGGGCTTTTTGCTGGGCCGTGGCCCCCGTCGCGACCAGCAACGCTACAATCAGGGCAAATCGCTTCATTCGCTTCCGTCCCCGGCCACAAACTTGACCAGCAGGGAAATCAGACTGACGGCACCTTGCGTATCTTCGACTTGATCGCCCGCTTCAAAGTAGAAAGGCGAACCACCCGGCATAACCTCGACAAAGTTGCCGCCCAACAGCCCTTCGGATGAGATGACAATCGCGCTGTCGTCCGGCACCAGAATTCCGTCAGAGATCGAGAAGGTGGTATCGGCGCGATAGGTTTCGGGATTCAGGTCTACACCGGTTACAGTGCCGATCTTGACACCAGCAAGGCGTACGTCAGTGCCGACGCCTACCCCTTCTAAGGAACGGAAAGAGGCGCCCAGTTCATAGCCGCCACTGCTTTGCGACAGGCCGGTGGATTGGCTGGCGTAAACGCCAAATGCGACGGCACAGGCTAAGACGACCCCACCGACCAGAACTTCGGTTGCATTATAACTCGACATTGCTCGCCTCGTGTTATTCCGGGCTCCAGGCCTCGTAGTCCTTACGCTCGACCGGGTCCGGGCGGCGCAAAGAACCTGCTGGTGCATAAGCCAAAGCAGAGCCTGTCAGATTTTCCTGATGCGGTTTTTCCCAGGATTTGTGTTTCAGCGGTTTGTCCGTCGGCGGCTCATCCCAGGTGCGGTGCAGCCAGCCATGCCAATCGGGGTCAACTCGGCTTGCCTCGGCCTCACCATTGAAAATAACCCAGCGTCTGCTGTCGTCGGCATTGTGATAGAACACGTTGCCTTCGTCGTCTTCACCGACCTTGATACCCTTACGCGATGTGTAAATCTGCGTGTTCAATGTGGATCCGTTCCACCAGGTCACGGCCCGCAAAAGACTGTTTAGGATTCCCATCAGCTGCCTCCGGCATTTCTGTACCCGCAGATATGGACCAAAGGCGGGCTAAGGTCCAGTGTCACAAAAACCGCACCCTCTATTGCGGCAGAGCCGCGGTCACTTCGATTTCGATGCGGTCCTCGGGTGTTATGAGATTGCATTCGATCACCGTCGCTGCCGGTGGGTTGTCACCAAAAGCTTCTACCAACAACGGCCAGCAAAGTTCGAACTCATTCATGTCCGGCAAATAGTAATTGACCCGAACTACGTCCGCAAAACCGACTCCAGCCTCGGCCAGCGCTTTTCCAATCGCCTCCAAGGACGACTTGCACTGCCCTACAATGTCCTCCGGCACGTTGTCACCTTGGGCGCAAGTCCCGGCGACAAAGACGAAACCATTTGCAACCACAGCACGACAATAGCCGATTTTGGCCTCGAATTCTCCGCCAGATGAAATGCGCCTGATTTTCATGCTTCCCTCCAAATGAAAACGGCGCGGTCAATGCCGCGCCGTCTTGGTAATTCTTGTTGTGCCTTATCCTGCCGAAGCTGATTCCGCGGCATCTGCGTAGATGATCAGGGGCTGCTTGTCAGACGACACCGCCTCTTCGTTCACCACCACTTCGGTTACGTTCTTCATGCCCGGAAGTTCGAACATGGTGTCCAGAAGGATATCTTCCAAAATCGAGCGCAACCCGCGCGCGCCGGTTTTGCGTTCAATGGCCTTCTTGGCGATCGACTTGAGCGCATCATCGGTAAAGGCCAGCTCGGCATCTTCCAGTTCGAACAGACGCTGATACTGCTTGACCAGAGCGTTCTTGGGCTTTGTCAGGATGGTCACCAGTGCATCTTCGTCCAGATCTTCCAGCGTAGCCAGAACCGGCAGACGTCCAACGAATTCCGGAATAAGGCCGAACCGCAAAAGATCCTCGGGCTCGAGATCCTTGAAAATCTCCCCCACGCCGCGTTCATCATTGTCTCGCACGTCCGCGCCAAAGCCCATGGCCGAGCCTTTACCGCGCTGTGCGATGATCTTATCCAGACCTGCAAAAGCACCACCGCAGATGAACAGAATGTTCGTGGTGTCCACTTGCAGGAATTCCTGCTGCGGATGCTTGCGTCCGCCCTGCGGCGGCACACTGGCCACGGTGCCTTCCATCAGCTTAAGCAGCGCCTGCTGCACACCCTCACCCGATACATCGCGCGTGATGGACGGGTTTTCGGATTTGCGGGTGATCTTGTCGACCTCGTCGATATAGACGATGCCGCGCTGCGCGCGTTCGACATTGTATTCGCTGGACTGCAGCAGCTTGAGGATGATGTTTTCAACATCCTCACCCACATACCCGGCTTCGGTCAGTGTGGTTGCGTCTGCCATGGTGAACGGCACATCCAGAATGCGCGCCAGCGTCTGCGCCAGCAGCGTCTTACCGCAGCCGGTCGGACCGATAAGCAGAATGTTGGACTTGGCCAGCTCAATATCGCTGCCGGCCTTTTGGGCGTGGTTCAGACGCTTGTAGTGGTTGTGCACAGCAACCGACAGAACCCGCTTGGCGGTGGCCTGACCGATAACGTAGTCGTCCAGCACCTCACAAATGTCTTTGGGCGTCGGAACGCCATCGCTGGACTTCAGGCCGCTGGCCTTCGTCTCTTCGCGGATGATGTCCATACACAGTTCGACGCATTCATCGCAGATGAAAACGGTCGGGCCGGCAATCAATTTGCGCACCTCATGCTGGCTCTTGCCGCAGAAGCTGCAGTAGAGCGTGTTTTTGCCGTCACCGCCTGAATTCGTCGCCATGTTCTACCTTTCGGGCTTCGTCCCTGCGGTCCGTGTGGAACCGCGCATGCCACATGTTGGTGCAGCTTAGGCCACCACCGGGGCGGCTACAATCTCAAAAATGGCCCCCACGCCTGGGACGTGGGGAGATATTCTTAGGCCTCGTCACCGTCCATTTTGGCGCGGTTTTCGACGATTTCGTCGATGTGACCCCAGTCTTTCGCCTCTTCCGGGCTCATGAAATTGTCACGGTCCAGCGCTTTTTCAACCGCCTTTTTGGTCTGACCTGTATGACGCACGTATATGTCATAAAGGCGATCCTTCAGCTTTTGCGTCTCGGCCGCGTGAATCATGATGTCGCTGGCCTGGCCCTGATAGCCACCGCTGGGCTGGTGCACCATGATCCGGCTGTTGGGCAGCGAGAAACGCATTCCCTTCTCGCCACCGGCCAGCAAAACCGACCCCATCGAGGCTGCCTGACCGATTACCAATGTCGAACATTTGGGCTTGATATACTGCATTGTATCGTAAATCGACAAACCGCTGGTAACCACGCCGCCAGGCGAATTGATGTAGATCGAGATTTCTTTGTTTGGATTTTCGGCCTCGAGGTGCAGCAATTGCGCGACGATCAGGTGGCTCATCCCATCGTGGATCGGACCGTTGATGAAAATGATCCGCTCTTTCAGAAGGCGCGAGAAAATATCATACGCGCGTTCACCCCGGCTGGTCTGCTCGACGACCATGGGAACGAGCGTATTCATATAGGTGTCAACGGGATCGAACATGAGAACCTGCCTGTTTTGCTATGGATCGGGACATTACCCGAAGAAACGTTACCCGAGTCTTAGTGTCGCCACGGGGGGGCTGCAAGGGGGGCTCAACAGATCGCACTCCAACCGTCCAAAATAGGTGGATAGTCTGATGTCGAACGCACCGAGGCCGCCGATGTCAATGCGCGGTTTGATGCTTTAAACAATAAGTTCCCCTTTTCCCATCACGGCATTTTGATCCATGCATATGGAAATTCATGCACAGAACGTGTAGCAATGCGAACCGCTTTAGCGAACCACTCACAAAAGTGCCCACTCACAAAAGTGCCCACTCACAAAAGTGCCCACTCACAAAAGTGCCCCCACACCAGGGCCCAAAAGGAAAACACCAATGGCATTGCCTCAGATTTCACAGAATATGACGTCTGACGATTTCGACCGGATGGCGGGAAATGCGACCCGCGCATCGAATTTCCTCAAGGCGATCAGTCACGAAGGCCGATTGATGATCTTGTGCCATCTAGTCTCTGGCGAAAAATCCGTGACCGAGCTTGAGGATCTACTGTCCGCACGACAGGCTGCTGTTTCGCAGCAGCTGTCCCGCCTTCGTCTGGAAGGCCTTGTGATTCCCCGACGCGAAGGCAAAGCAATTTACTACCGTCTTGCTGATGACAGACCGCGCCGTATGCTTGAAGTGGTGTACGAACTGTTCTGCGCGGGCGATAAGGACTGATTTCGTTCATCTTTCCACCGCACCCGACGCGTAAGTCCAATCTTTTCGATCGGAACGATCCGTCGTCGATGCGGCCACGCCCCACCTTCACAATCCATGCGGTCAATTGGCTCGGCAGCTTCGTGTTTCTACGCCCGTTGCAAGCACGGTAAAATACTGGTTCCAGCAAATAAAAGCTGCTACGCCATGTATAGAAAATCAAATGGAGGTACTGATGATCCGAGCAATTCTAGTAGGGCTGGCAGTGTTTACCCTTGCAGCGTGCGAGACGACCAAGGGTGCAGGCAAAGATATCGAAAAAGCAGGCGATGCCATCCAAGAAGCCGCGACTGACGTTCAGCAAAATATCTGACGCAATTCAGGATGTTGTGAAGGCGCAACTTCCTCATACAAGATATGGTTGAAGATTGCAGCCAACCAAGGTACACTCCTTGGCACAGGTGCATAGACGCGGCATTGCATATCTGACACTTCGGGGTTCTTGTGCATCCACAAGAACCCCGTTCCCGTTTTGCGGGGGGTGACAGAGTGGTAGCCTGGATAGACCTGAGAAAAGGAAAAGGCGTCAGGTGCGCAGACGCGGTCCATGCATGTACCCTCACGGATACTCCTGACGCCTTGCCGGGTCGATGCGCCCGAGGGACGCCCCGATCCAGTTGCCCCGACCCTGTTACAGGCCACGGCCGCTGCACGGCACCCTAAGATGCTTAACAGCACGCATCGACCTTCTGAGAGTCTGATCATCTGACCCGGGTCTGACACCCAATTCAGCTAACCATCCACCGGTAAGCCTTTGCATATAAAAGCCAATCCTAAGACTTGCCTTTATTGCCTCGACCCCCTTTGGCCTTTGCGTCCCACCCTGGTTCCTAAGAACCGTTGCGGTGATAGAACTGTTACATCCGGATCATGTTCCGACAAGGAAATAGCACTGCAGCATGAGAATTAGACGGGGATAAAGTGTTGATATCCGCTGGGAGAAAATTGTGGATAACTCCGGAAATTGAAACACCGTGCGGTCTTGGCAATGGAAAACGCTGAATTCGACGAAATGACGCGATTTTCCCGGTTTTCTGCACCTGCAAAAGCCATTTTGCTGCCAATTGTGGATATTCACAGCCTCAGAGCATCGAATCAGGCGTATCTTGTGATTGCCCAGCCAGAGATGACCAGAGAATCCGGGGCCGGACGGCCCTCAGACCACAAGCAAAGCCGCGCTGAAGGTTCGCGAGAGCCTAAACCACAGGTGCCAGGGAACGCCGCAATCCGGCGCCGTGTGTTCAGGACCTTGTCACTTGCAGCCAAGATGCCGCCCGACCCGTCCCCCCTGAGGAGACGCTGTGTCCGTTTATGAGAAGCGTTCCGACCCGACCGAGATTACCTACTACGCGCTGCAACACGGTGCAGCCAGTACCCCCTACGGCCGGCCGGGCCGGAGACGCTTCAGTTCACCTGACGTTCGAGTACAACGCTGTACGTTGTCCCGCGACGCAGGCTACGGAAATCCGCGAAAATCTTGCCATCCTGATAGCGCGCATCCACCAGCGCATTCACACCCACCTGCGGATCGGCCGAGCTTTCAACGATGCCGATGGTGCCTGACCCATCCAGACTGATGGTGCCGGTGGCGTCAAACACGCGCCAATCTGTGCCAGCATCCGGCCGCCACATGCTGGGCCCCCAGAACAAGTTGTCCTGCTGCTGCTGGATATCCAACACCCACTCTCCCTGATGAAAGCGCGGCGCATCGCCGGTGGTCACCCGAGACGGCGAGACCTTGGTATAAGTGCCTGTCCAGGCACCACGCAGATCGGGTGTGGTCTCGGCCATCGAGGCCGTGGCAAGGCTGAGGCTTGTCGCCAGAGCGGCTGCTCCGGCAGTCATATATCTGGTCATGGGCTCTCCTCCAAAGTTCAGGGCCGTTGCTGGCCTGTTGAACAGATTGGAAGGGAGTGCGCGGGTTGCAACTTACCTAAGGGAAACTTCACAAACCGGTAATGTTTGCCTCAGGCCCAGGCCAGCGCGGTGCCGAGGATGACCAGACCAATGCCTGCCGCCTCGCGATACGAGAAGTTCTCGCCGAACAGAAAGAATGAGGCGATGGCGATCAGAACAACCTCGGCCCCCAGAATGCCGGTATAGATGATGCCCAACCGTTCTTCGCGCAGCGCGGCGAGTTCGAGCGTTGCGCCAGCCAGCAGGGTCGCGACGATCAGCAGGCCAAGACCCACACCGGGGAGTTTCCACCAGAACTTCATCGCGATCATGGCCACGGAATAGAGACCCGCTGACCCGAGGGCGATAAGGGGGATCATGGATGTGGACATCTGCGCCTCCTGCAGAGGGTTCCGTTCGGTCAAGTCTAGCAGGAGGGTGCGGTTGGGGCTGTGAGGTGGGTCACAGGTGTTAGGTGGACGACCGATAAACCACTGATACGATACTATTTAAACGTTCGAATTAGATAAAATGCTATGTGAAACATGCTGTAGAATCCCCAGCCACCAACAATGAGAAACAGTTCCCAACCGGGGTTAAATTCCTGCTGATCAAAGGCGCGGAAAGTGTGGTCCGCAATGCTTTGCAAAACAAAGTAGGAAAGAAATGTCAGGCCAATCGTCGCGACGGGCCAACGCTCCAAGATAGTTCGATAGTTCATTGTCATAACGACAACCTAATGAGGTGATCTGTCGGCGACTAGTCAAAGATATCCAAGTGATGATGGTCGCGACCGACCCGAGGGGAGGCCCAACGCGCCGCCCGGTTTTTGGAAGGTAAACCCTGAGGTTAAAGCAGGAAGGTCATCCCAAAGGCAGGCACTCGTGTTTTTACGTCACTGACGGACCTCACTTTAGGCCCACAAAACGAGAACACTTGTTTTTCGCTTCAAAGGTTTACTTTCCATCGCTTCAACAGTTTAACGAAAACTTCGCGTGTAATGTAGCTAAAGGGTTTCGAGGAAAAGTACTGTGTCTTCCAACTTCCATCCTTCAGATTATGACGATCTCTTGTCCTCAGCACAGTGGAACGAAAACCTGCGCGATCTCAATCAGTATGTCGCACATTCGCTTGAACAAGTGGGTGAACCACCTGCGCTGAATGGCAATCTGTTCTACGAACACCGCGCGACGGGTTTTCAAACACAGCCATTTATTGAAAGATTCGAACCCAAACGAAGAAATTTCTTTGATTTGGCCCGACATTCAACATGTCTGTTCGAAATAGGCGTGAATGCGGGCCACAGCATGTTGTTGGCGCTCATGGCCAACCCTGAACTCAAATGCGTCGGCGTGGATGTTTGCCAGAGATTGAACCGCCGGTGGGCCCACGTGGACATTTACGTGCCGGCAGCATTCAACTGGCTAAGGTACAAGTTTCCTGACCGGGTTGAGCTGATAAAAGGAAACTCTCTGATCGAAGCTCCGGCATACGCCCTGAGGCACCCTGATGCAAAAATCGATTTCCTGCACCTGGACGGGGCCAAGGACACGCACCTCAGAGAGGTTCTGGCGCTCCACGCTCTAATGCCGTCCGGTGCATTCATCGTGCATGACGATTCCAACCTCAGACCGGTTCGAATTGCAGACAGACAGTTGAGGCGCCTGAACTTTTCCAGGCCGATTGACTACAGCGAATTCGGCCTGACGGACTGCGAATTCCATTTGGTTCGAGCCGCCACCTGATCAGGAGGCATCAAGCTCGAACCCAAAAGCAAGCCTGTCAGTGACTGTTCAAAACGGACAGCCTTAGCTGTCCATCTTCAACGCTGAAATAAACGCTTCCTGCGGGATATCTACCTTCCCGAACTGGCGCATCTTCTTCTTACCCGCCTTCTGCTTATCCAGCAGTTTGCGTTTCCGAGTGGCGTCGCCGCCGTAGCATTTGGCGGTCACGTCCTTGCGCAGGGCCGAGAGGGTCTCGCGGGCGATGACCTTGCCTCCGATGGCGGCCTGGATCGGGATTTTGAACATGTGGCGCGGGATCAGGTCCTTGAGCTTTTCGCACATCGCCCGGCCCCGCATCTCGGCCCGGTCGCGGTGAACCATGGTCGACAGCGCATCGACGGGTTCGTCGTTCACCAGCACCGACATCTTGACCAGATTATCCTCGGTATAGCCGGTCATCTGATAATCGAACGAGGCATAGCCTTTGGTCACCGATTTCAGGCGGTCGTAGAAGTCAAAGACGACCTCGTTCAGCGGCAGGTCATAGACGACCATGGCGCGGCTGCCCGCATAGGTCAGGTCCAGCTGGATGCCGCGGCGGTCCTGACACAGTTTCAGCACGTCGCCGAGGAATTCGTCCGGAACCAAGATGGTCGCCTTGATGCGCGGTTCCTCAATATGGTCGACTTTGGAGGGGTCGGGCATGTCAGCAGGGTTGTGCAGCTCGATCATCACGCCGTCTTTCATGTAGACGTGATAGATCACCGACGGCGCGGTGGTGATCAGCTCGATATCGTATTCACGCTCGATGCGGTCGCGGATGACCTCAAGGTGCAGCAGGCCCAGGAAGCCGCAACGGAAGCCAAAACCCAGCGCGGCCGAGGTTTCCATTTCAAAGCTGAACGAGGCGTCGTTCAGGGCCAGCTTGTCGATCGCATCGCGCAGGTCTTCGAATTCGGAACTGTCGACGGGGAAGAGGCCACAGAACACCACCGGCTGCGCGGGTTTGAAGCCTGTCAGAGCCTCTTCGGTGCCGTTGCGGTCATTGGTGATCGTGTCACCTACGCGAGTGTCGCGGACCTGTTTGATCGAGGCGGTGAGAAAGCCGATCTCACCGGGGCCGAGGCTGTCGACCATCTCCATCTCAGGTCGGAATACGCCGACGCGATCGACATGGTGCAGGGTGTTGTTCGACATGAACTTGACCCGCATTCCCTTTTTCAGCGTGCCGTCCATGATGCGGACCAGCACGATGACGCCGAGATAGGCGTCGTACCAACTGTCGACCAGCATCGCCTTGAGCGGCGCGTCGAGCGTGCCTTTAGGCGCAGGCAGATGGGTGACGATGGACTCCAGTGTCTCGTGGATGCCCTGCCCGGTTTTGGCGCTTACCTGAATGGCCTCAGACGCGTCAATGCCGATCACATCCTCGATCTGTTCGGCCACGCGATCACAGTCGGACGCAGGCAGGTCGATCTTGTTCAGCACCGGAACGATCTCATGATCGGCGTCGATGGCCTGGTAGACATTCGCCAGCGTCTGCGCCTCGACGCCCTGCGTCGAGTCCACAACCAGCAGCGATCCTTCGACCGCGCGCATCGACCGCGAGACCTCATAGGCAAAGTCCACGTGGCCCGGGGTGTCGATCAGGTTCAGCACGTACTGCTCGCCATTGTCGGCGGTATAATCGATGCGAACCGTGTTGGCCTTGATGGTGATGCCACGCTCGCGCTCGATATCCATGCTGTCGAGCAGCTGTTCCTTCATGTCACGATCCTTGACTGTCCCGGTCTCTTGGATGAGCCGGTCAGCAAGGGTGGATTTGCCATGGTCGATATGCGCGACGATGGAGAAATTGCGGATATGAGCGAGGTCTGTCATGGGTTGGGATATGTCCGGAGATTGGGGCCTCGTCAAGCCGTGAAGCGTTGCAGAAAAGGCTGCTATGGTGTCTTTCTGCTCTGACGCATTTACCCAAAATCAGCCAGTGGGTAGGATCGTGGCGCTGAATGGCCGGCGCACCAACAAGAAAGCAGAGTAGTCTTTGGCCAATTATTCGATATTCGTGCTGGGTGAAAGCCAGCTTTCCATCTCTGTTTCGCAGGGGTTGGATGGTTTGGACCAGGGTACAGGTATACACCTTATCGGACAGACCATCACGATTGACACGCGAACCGCTACCGAGGTCTTCATCAGCGATGGCGGTAGCGACACGAATTTTGCCGACAATGATACCAATCAGCTCCTTGACGGTGATCAAACTATCGACGGCGTCAACTTCAACGACGGTACTCGGGTTGAGGCCGAATACGGTATCACGTTGACGGATGGTACAAACACGTGGCAGGCCATCGCGTTCAACGTGAACAACTCGTCCCCATCCTATGCGACGGTGGAAGGGATCGCCTTCATCGGTGGCCCGGGGGAGTTTCCTCCAGCAGGCGTTACACTGACGGTTGTTGACACCCAGGAAGGTCCAAGCTTTGCGGTTGCGGACTACGTCACGCCGATCTGTTATGGCAGTGGCACATTGATAGAAACCCAAAATGGCTATGCCCGTGTCGAAACATTGCGCCCCGGCGACAAGGTTTGGACGCAGGACAATGGCTATCAATCGGTGAAATGGGTCGGATCGCAGGATGTCATAGCGGCAGGACGTTTCAGGTTGGTCGAGGTTCCGGCCGGAATAATACTTAACTTCTCGCCACTAAAGGTTTCGCAACAGCACAGGTTGGTAATCGTGCATCCAGTAGCGGAACTGTTGTTCGCAGCACCCGAGGTGTTTGTGCCAGCGATCAGTTTCGTAGATGCAGGCGTTGCCACCCTATCCAACGAAAAAACCGCCCGCTATCACCACCTACTGCTGGACGACCACAGTGTCATCCGCGCCAATGGCGCCGCATCCGAGAGCCTTCTGTCAACGCCAACGACCCAATGTGATGACCCCGACAGATTGTTCTTTCGTGACCTCGCAGGGTACGCGGCAGGCCCAATGGAAACTGCCCGACCGGCTTTGACCCGAACCGAGGCGGCGCTGTTGCTGCGAAACATCTTGGCCATTGATCACAATTCCAGTTTGATTCATACTCCGCCGCAGACCGAGAGGGGCATCAGACCCGTCCGGGCAGGAAAATACGAGGCATGAGCATGAAAAAGTTCCTCTTAATCGCATTCTGTGCCACGTCGATGGTGGCGGTAGCTCCGGTCGCAGACGCGGCGCAGATCAAACGGGCGTGTCTGGCGTCTGACCGGTCGGCGGCGACGCGGGATCGGTGCAGTTGCATTCAGCGGGTGGCCAATCAGGCGTTGACTCGCAGCGATCAGAAGACCGTTGCCAAGTGGTTCCGCGACCCGCATCAGGCGCAAGAACTCAAGATGTCGAAGACCCAGCGCGACGATGCGCTGTGGGATCGGTATCGGAACTTTGGCCAGATGGCGCAGGCGATCTGCAACTAGGCTGATCAATCCTTGACCTGACCCGAACTGAGCCCCAGAAAGGCGCAGCGAAAGGGATATCTGATGGTTATGAAAGGGCTGACGCTGCGCGGCCTCGAAGTGTTCGAGGCATTGGCGCGGACCGGATCGGTGGCGCAGGCTGCCGAGATCACGGGGCTTAGCCAGCCGTCAGTGTCACAACAGTTGCGCAATCTGGAAAAGGCTGTGGGCACCGATTTGGTGGATCACGCACGACGTCCGATGCGCCTGACCCAGGCTGGGCGCAGCTTTCTGGCCCGCGCGCAGGCTGTTCTGGCCGAACTCCAGATGGCCCAAAGCGAGCTGACTGTGATGGACCTGGGGCACCTTGCAACCCTGTCTGTCGGCCTGATTGACGATTTCGACAATGACCTGACCCCGCGACTGGCCACTCTGTTGGCCGAAAGTCTGACGCGGTCAAAGTTCAAACTGATCACACTGCCCAGTCTTGACCTGTTCGAAGAACTTGAGGCGCAGCGCCTTCAGCTTGTGGTGTCAGCCCATAGCGGCGAGGTGCTGGAAGGCGTGGTCGAGTACCCGCTGGTGCGCGATCCCTTCATTCTGGTGACGCCCAAAGGGGTCGAAAACGCCATGCAGGATCTGCCCTTCCTACGCTATGCCCGCGAGCAGTTGATCAGCCGCCAGATTGAGGCCCATCTGGCGCGCCAGCAGCTGGAATTTGAAGAACGGTTCGAAATCGGTTCTCATCTGGCGTTGATGGCAATGGTCGCGCGCGGCCTCGGCTGGGCGATCACGACGCCGCTGGGCTACATGCGGGCGGCGCGATTCCATGACGGGCTTGAGGCGCACCCTGCCCCGATCGGAGATGTGTCGCGGACGATTTCCTTGTTCACCCGCACCGACTGGTCAGGTCAGGTTCCGCAAGAAGTCGCAGGCATGATGCGCCGCCTAATGGGCAGCCAGATTGTTGACCCGGCCCTTGCGCAATTGCCATGGCTGAACAACCGCCTAAAGTTGATGAACTAGCCGCGTAGATGCGTGTCGAGACCTTCGACCGCTGCCTCGATTAGATCCAATGCTCCATCGAAGTCACGGGTATAGTATGGGTCCGGGACGTGGTCTGTGCCGATATGTGGCGCAAAATCCGTCAGCAGACGCACTGGGGTTTCGTTCCCGGCTGGTCGCAGTGCCTCGATATTCGCGATGTTGTCGGCATCCATCCCGATGATCAGATCGAACCTGTCGAAATCCCTGGCCGTGAATTGCCGCGCCCGTAAATCATCCAGTTTAATGCCGCGCGACTGAGCTGCCTTTTGCATCGGCCCATAAGGTGGGTCACCGATGTGCCAACCCGACGTCCCCGCACTATCGGTGGTGTGATGCGGCGCGCGGGTGCGAAAAACACCTTCGGCGGCGGGAGAACGGCAGATATTGCCCAGACAGACGAACAAGATACGGTGGGTCATGAACCACGGTGTAACGCGAAGGGCCAAGATGGAAAAGATCGTCATTCTGACAGGGGCCGGTATTTCCGCCGAAAGCGGGTTGGGCACATTCCGCGACGAGGGCGGTTTGTGGGCCCAGCACCGGATCGAGGACGTTGCCACGCCCGAAGGGTTCGCGCGTGATCCCGCGCTGGTGCACGGGTTTTATAATGCCCGCCGCGCACAGGCCGCCGAGGCGCAACCTAACGCGGCCCACGATGCACTTTCCCGACTACAGCGGGACTGGCCCGGCGAGGTTGTGATCGTCACACAAAACGTCGACAGCCTGCACGAGGCCGGTGGCGCGCAAGGCGTGATCCACATGCACGGAACGCTGGCCGGGGCGCTTTGCGCGGCCTGTGGCCACCGCTGGGCGGCACCGCCCGAAATGGCCGTGGGCGAGCCCTGCCCTGCCTGCGCAGCCCCCACCGCGCGCCCGGATGTGGTGTGGTTTGGTGAGATGCCTTATCACATGGACGCCATCTATGATCATCTGGCAGACGCAAGTATCTTCGCCGCCATTGGCACTTCGGGTCAGGTCTATCCCGCCGCGGCCTTCGTGCACGAGGCCATGATGTCCGGAGCAAAAACTGTCGAACTGAACCTCGAGCCGTCGACCGGCGCATCCAGTTTCGACGAAGTCATACTTGGCCCCGCAACAGAAACCATTCCGCGCTGGGTCGATCAGATCCTAAAATCGCAATAGGGCGAAACCCGCAGACAAGAGGCGAATTTCCTTGCTATACTAGTGCCCTAACAACCCGAGAGGTCCCCATGACAGACCCAAAAAACCAACAAGGTGAAATCCTTGATGATGACAGCCTCGACACGCGTGGCGCCCTTGGTGATCAGCTAACGGACCTGTGGTGGACATTCTTGCTGCGCGGACTCCTGGCCGGTGCGCTCGGGATCGCAGCGCTATTCTGGCCGACGGGCAGCATCTCTTTGCTGATCCGTCTGGTGGGCCTGCTGCTGGTCCTCGATGGTGGCCTGACGCTGCTGGGGTTTGGTCGACGTGGCCTGATTGGCGGTTTCGGCATCGGGGCGCTTCTGATCGGACTGATCCTGCTGATCTGGCCGGAAGGCGTCGCGCGCCTCGCGTTCTTCCTGCTGGGAGCCTGGGCATTGATTGTCGGGATAGGCTCGCTGATGGCGTGGCGGCAATTGCCCGATGCACATCCGGACGCATCCACCATGCGCAACTCCGGCATTGTCGCGCTGTTGATCGGCCTTGTTTTGTTGTTCTGGCCGGGCAGCGGCATGGTGGCGCTCGGCTGGGCGATTGCTTTCTCGGCGCTGGCCTTTGCCGCAGTAATGCTCTGGCTGGCCATGCGCTTCAAACGCGCCCATGACCGCGTGGCGATGCGGGTGGTCAACCGCTGAGCCTTTTCCACAACGACAACAGGCCGGGAATATCCCGGCCTGACGCATAGATGACGGTCGCAGCGCGGCCCGAATTCAGGCGCAGCTCTAGTTCGAATGCGAACCGTGACCGCCGGTGTCCTTACGCTCCAAATCCACCGGAATTTCGATCTCGACTTCGCCTGCTGTCTCGAAGATCAGCGTAACGGGAACCATTGCATCCTGCTCAAACGGGGCTGTCAGGCCCATGAACATCACGTGGTCGCCACCGCGCTTCAGCATGTGCGTTTCACCCGCCGGGATGGCAATGCCCTCTTCGACATGGGTCATTTTGGCAACGCCATTTTCGTCGACAATATGGGTGTGCAGCTCGACCCGAGCCGCAGCGTCGGATTCCACGCCGATCAAACGGTCATCGGTCGCGCCGGTGTTCTGGATCATCATGAAGGCCGCGCCAGCTTTGGCCGTTTTACCCGATGATCGGGCATAAGCGTCATCGACGGTGATCGTGTCCTGCGCAAAAGCAGCCGTAGCAATAGTTGCGGCGGCAAGGGTGGTCAGCAGTCTGGATGTGAGGGACATAGCGCCTCTCCTGTAGTTTGGTGTTTGATAAGAATTGTTAATGAATCAAACACTTGCAGGAGGTGCCCGGGCTGGCTGAAACGGTATAGGCAGAGCGATCAGATTCTCCGCGATACGCGATGGCATGGGTCGATCGGTGTCCGGGGCAACTGCCAGGGACGGTTCGTCAATGCTCACCGCGCCCAACAGGTTCAACGCATAATCCGGACAGAAGTGCGGGGCCTTTGTCGGCTGCCCTTCGGCATCCATATAGACCACGACCGGACCAGATCCGGTACACAGCACCATATGCCCCACCGCCCGGTCCACACCGCGCGATGCAGCAACGCCCTGCCCGGTCAAAACGACCAGCAGCGACAGCACAAACGGCAGAATTTTGTTCAGAACGGGTTTCATCCTGTCCCCGATATAGGCCAGAGACAAAACGGGCTTCAAGCGCAATCAGACACGCCTGAAGCCCAGGGCCGGGAGGACAATGTCAGCGGTCCAGTTCCGGGCGCTTGACGGACCCTTTTGTCAGGCTCGTATGCAGCCGATTCACCCGACGCTGCATCCGCAGACATGCCCCAAACGTTTTGCCGAAAAAGTCGGCCAGTAGGGAGAAAGAAGGTAATGATTTGAACGACATGAGGTTGAACTCCGCCAGATGAATATGCCTAAACATAATACGGGTAGAGCAAACGGTATGTGAACAATTTCACCCAACGCGGAAATTTAATTCCAAATTGAGAACAGCACTCTGCACAAAACGAAAAAACCCTGCACCAAAAGGTACAGGGCCAGAATTCTTGTAGGAAAAAGGTCTTAGGCCGAAGCTTGCGCCTTGGCGATTTCCTTTTTCACTTTCAATGCGTTGTTGGACAGCTCATCGTCCTTGGCTTTCGCCAGGAACGCGTCCAGACCACCGCGGTGGTCCACCGAACGCAGGGCAGCCGCCGAGATGCGCAGCTTGACGCCACGTCCCAGCGTTTCCGACTGCAACGTAACATCGTTCAGGTTTGGCAGAAAACGACGACGAGTTCTGTTTTTGGCATGACTGACATTGTTGCCAGTCATCGGGCCTTTTCCGGTCAGTTCGCAACGGCGCGACATGGTTTCTTCCTTTGTTTCTGGAGGCCAGGCATTACACCCTCGGCCAAATCACAAGGGGCACAACCCGAAGTCGCGCCCGAAAACTGGTTGGATGCATGTAGTGGGAATCACAGACGGGGTCAAGCCATATGCCAAGGATTCACAGCACCAAGTTTTCATTTAATTCTCCCAGCCGTTTCAGGGCGTGATTTTCCAATTCAGGACGACCTGATTTTGCCGCTGCAGCCGCCAGACGCGCCCAGCAGCGGGGGCTTTTCAGTCGTGCTGCACGATGCAAATGCGCATACCCCGCCTGTATGAAAGTTGCCGCTGACCGGGGTTCCGAAGACTGTCCCGGTTCAGAAACCCGGTGGCGAAAGGTGACATACAAGCGAGGCTGACCTGGATTGAAAAGCGTGGCACGCAGTCGATTTCCATCAAAAATCCGACATTGCTGCATTATTCAACTGCCTTTTTTAGACCGGAGTCGCCTGCCTGATCGGGTAATCTCATTCAGTCACGTGTTCAGGGCGGGTTCAACATGGCTGCTTTTATGGAATTTAAACATCCGAGGGGCGTCCCCTAGGCGTCGTATCCTAAAGCAGTGGTTTTTCATTCTTCAGATGCCGCGCCACGAGGCGCGCCTGTTGGGGACCTTTGGGGATATACCGGGCCGGGTTGGGATTGTGGTTCATATCCGCCAATTCCGGAAAGATATCGAATATCTCACGCCGAGCTTCAAGGCTAAGGGCCTTGAGGGCCTCAGGCCCGGTAAACAGGCTTTCGCTTGGGGCATTTTCGGCAAAGATAACCTCGTGCCGGTCAAAAAGCAGGTGGTAATATTCGACACTGTCCACCGTATCATCGACGAATATGCCTGGCAGGGTGGTCAGTTTTATCGCTGGAATCAGAACTTCGGGTTCTCCAAACATCCGTTCAGCGATTTTCGACTGCACCAGCATTCTGTGCTGCCGTGACACCAGCAGGTCTCGTTTGGGCAACCCATTGCCCAGCGCGCCTGCCAATATGCGGACGGGGCGACGTTTCGGATCGCGCGCCAATGCCACAGAGCCAAATTTACGACGCCCGATCCAGCGGACCGGCTGCATCCCGTTGCCCTGCGTTGGGATCATATCCCCCTGCCGAAGATCCTGAATAAGGACCGGACCACGTTGTGCTTGAATTACTGTATCGCGGGTAAAGCACAAAAAGCCTGTGCCGGACTCAAACCCGCTATAGTTGACCACGATCCCCGAGGGTAATTCGAAGCTGCCGTTGGACAGCGAATAGGATTGTCCGACAACAACGGTGAACGTACCGAAATTGTCGTCTGTTACAGTGGTGCCAACCGGAAGGTTCAGCGCGTCCTGCCCGCCGCCGCCCCGTACATCCCCGGCGACTTGGGTTCGGATAAAGTTCAGGGTATCATTACCCTGCCCCAAACGGATATTGCCGACGCCAACGTCGAAAACCGAGACGGTATCCGCATCGCGGCCCGCATTGATCTGCCCATCGATCTGGGCTTTGGACACGGTGATTTCATCGTTTCCGGCGTTGCCGCGTACGCTTCCGGAAATAGTACTGCTTACAATCGTGATCTCATCGGCGCCGCCGCGGGCGCGAATATCATCAATGGGCGTGCCTTGGGGCGTACCGTTCAGCGTACCTTCGTCGCCGGTGACTTCGATATCGTCGTCACCATTTGTCCCACGTATATTGGGCATGTACGGCTTTCTCCGACGCGTTCATTTGTTGATTTGCGCACCATCGAGACTACCGCCTTGCTCTCGAAATTGCACAATCAGAAATTGCATCCTTGCCCATAATACATGATTTTGGCGTACCCTCCACCACTGACACCAACAGGCGTCTAGTGTGTTGCCAGGATACTAAGCATTCGATCCGCAGCCGCCGTCGGGCTGAGATTGCCTGCGCCAACGGCGGCCCCAAGGCGATCCATTTCTGCGCGGGCGGTCGGCGTATCCAACCGCGATAGCAGCGCGTAACGCAACTCCTGATCGAACCAGAACCGCGCTTGCGCCGCGCGGTTGCCATCCCAATGGCCGTTTTCACGCCGCCAGCCTGACAGGGTGGTCATTTCGTCCCAGGCTTGGTCAAGTCCATGTTCCTCGACCGCGGAAACGGTCATCGCTTTGGGAAAACCTTCTGGGTCCTGCGGGCGTTTTCGCAGCAGGCGCAAAGCCCCCGCATAGTCGGCACAGGTGCGGGTGGCCGTGGCTTTCAGATCTCCATCCGCCTTGTTCACGAGGATCATGTCGGCCATTTCCATGATGCCGCGTTTGACCCCCTGCAACTCATCCCCGCCCGCAGGAGCGAGCAGCAGCAGAAACAGATCGGACATTTCAGAAACGACGGTCTCGGACTGCCCGACCCCTACAGTTTCAATCAGCACCACGTCGAATCCCGCCGCCTCGCACAGGGCAATCGCCTCACGTGTACGGCGAGCCACGCCGCCCAAATGGGATTGGCTGGGGGATGGGCGGATAAAGGCGTTCTTCTCGCGACTCAACCGCTCCATCCGGGTTTTGTCGCCCAGAATAGATCCACCTGAACGGGTCGAGCTGGGGTCGACGGCCAGGACCGCAACGCGCAAGCCCTGCTCGATCAGCATCATGCCAAAGCTTTCGATAAAGGTGGATTTGCCCACCCCCGGAGTACCGGACAACCCAACGCGCAGGGATTGCCGCCCGGCCTTGGCCAAATGCGCCAGCAATTCAGACGCCTGCGCCCGATGATCGGCGCGGCCACTTTCTACCAGAGTGATTGCCCGGGCCAGCGCACGCCGGTCTCCGTCCAAAATCTTATCACCTAGGCTGTCCATATCCATTCCGACCCCGATCTTTTGCGGCACGACTACTTGCCGCCCCGACAGGTGATTTGTCCAGACCGGACCGCGAAGGAAACCTGCCCGATACCTGCATTTCGCACCTATGTGTTGCTGTTGATCCTCTTTGACCGGACCGCTGTTGGCTCTATGCCGTAGCGGCGCGATCATCGTCATTGGGAAACAGCGGAACTGGACGTTGCGCCGTGGTTGGCTGATAAAGCGCCAATGACAACACACCTGCCCATTGATGACGCCATCCCCGAATTGCTTGACGCCCTGAAGGCCAATGGCCGGGCCGTTTTGCAAGCCCCTCCGGGCGCAGGCAAGACAACGCGGGTGCCTCTTGCGATGCTCGAGGCCGGGTTGCGCGACAGCAAGATCATAATGCTCGAACCCCGAAGGCTTGCTGCGCGTGCCGCGGCAGAGCGGATGGCTGAAACACTGGGACAACGTGCAGGCGAAACCGTTGGTTACCGCGTGCGGGGCGATGCGAAAACCTCAAAAACAACCCAAATCGAAGTGGTGACCGAAGGTATTCTGACCCGAATGCTGCAATCTGAACCGGATCTGCCCGGCGTCGGCGCGGTGATTTTTGACGAGTTTCACGAACGATCTTTGAACGCTGATCTCGGGCTTGCCCTGTGCCTTGAGGTTACGGGCGCACTACGCGACGACCTGATCCTGCTGGCGATGTCCGCCACACTCGACGCCGAACCCGTCGGCCAACTGATGGACGCGCCGGTGGTGACGTCCGAAGGGCGCAGTTACCCGGTTGAAACACGTTGGCTGGACCGGCCACTGGGTGCGCAGGCGCGACGCCTGGACGCCCTGATTGATCTGGTCGTCCAGGCCGAGCGTGAAACCGAGGGCGGCATGCTCGTGTTTCTGCCCGGCGAAGGCGAAATCCGCAGGGCCGAGGCCGCGCTATCCAAACGGTTAACCGGCAATTGCGCAGTTAAACCTCTGTTCGGCGCAATGCCCTTTGCCGCTCAGCGCGTAGCAATCTCGCCAGCCGAGACAGGGCGCAAGGTCGTGCTCGCGACGTCAATCGCCGAGACCTCGCTGACCATTCCCGACATCCGCGTGGTTGTGGATATGGGTCAGGCGCGCCGGGCGCGGTTCGATCCGGGCTCTGGCATGTCGCGGCTGGTCACGGAACGGGTGACGCGGGCCGAAGCAACCCAACGCGCCGGTCGTGCAGGGCGCGTAGCCGAGGGCGTGTGTTACCGGCTTTGGTCCAAAGGTGAAGAAGGTGCGCTGGCCGCCTACCCCCCTGCCGAAATCGAAGCCGCCGACCTGACGGGCCTTGCGCTGGAACTGGCGCTTTGGGGGGCCGAACCAGATGAGCTCGCCTTCCTGACACCGCCACCCGAAGGAACGATGGCCGAGGCCCGCACATTGCTGAACATGCTGGGTGCGTTGGATGCAAAAGGGCGGATCACCGACCACGGACGGGCCTTGGCTTCGCTACCCCTGCATCCTCGGCTGGGGCATATGCTGGTGACTGCCGGGGAGAGTGCCGCTTCGTTGGCTGCGCTGATGGCGGAACGTGATCCGCTAAAGGGCGCTCCGGTAGATCTGTTGCTGCGGCTTGAAGCATTGCGTGATGCCCGCGCCTTTCAACGCAACCGGGTGTGGCAGATCAACATGGGCGCGTTGGAACGGATCAAAGCCGAGAGCAAGCGGCTGAAGACTCGAAGCAGCAAGACAGACCTGAGCCCAGCCGCGATGGCCGCATTGGCCTATCCCGATCGCATTGGGCAACGCCGCAAAGGCGATGTGCCGCGTTACGTTCTGTCCGGCGGCAAGGGCGTCGTGCTGGACAACGGTGACACATTGGCGGCCGCGCCGTATCTTGTTGTGACAGATACGGACGGAAACCCGCGCGAAGCCAAGGTGCGCATGGCCGCACAAATCTCAGAGCGTGAAATCCGGGACCTGTTCGCGGATCAGATCGAATGGGTCGACAGCTGCGCGTGGTCGAAACGCGAGCGCCGGGTCATTGCGCGCACGCAGGAACGCCTTGGCGCAATCACTCTGGATGACCGTATCTGGAAGGACGCGCCGGACGAGGCCATCGCCCGCGCCATGCTGGACGGAGTGCGTGATCTGGGATTGCGGCTGGACGGGGCCGCGGCACGATTGGCGGCACGGGTGGAACTAGTACGCGCCGAAGGGATCGACCTGCCGGACTTTTCATTGGGCGGGCTGATGGCCGATCTGGACGACTGGCTGCTACCCATGCTGTCAGGTCAGCGCAATGCAGACGACTGGAAAAAGTTCGACCTGCTGCCCGCCCTGCGCGCCCGGCTGGACTGGTCCCAAACGCAGGAGCTGGACCGCCGCGCGCCGGGATCATTTGAAACACCGCTGGGCCGCAATGTGCCGATTGAGTATGGCGGATCGGTGCCCGAGATTTCGGTCCGCCTGCAGGAACTGTTCGGTGTCACCCGGCATCCGGTTATCGGGGGCGAGGCACTCAAGATCACTCTGCTGTCCCCTGCGCGGCGACCAATCCAGATCACGCGCGATCTGCCGGGATTTTGGGCTGGATCTTACGCGGATGTGCGCAAGGACATGCGCGCGCAATATCCCAAACACCCCTGGCCCGAGGATCCGACGCAGGCCGATCCAACCTTGCGGGCCAAGCGGCGGACCTGACGTTCGTTTGCTTCAGAAAGTGCGTTCGTTCAATAGATGCATTGAAGCCCTAGTTTATAGTTGTTATGTCACTTTTCCTTGAACCTAAGAAAAGTACTGGCACTTAATCGATGGCATCTTGGCTGAACAATATCTGGGAAGAAGTTGGCAAACCCTTCTTTCAACGCCCACACAGGGTACAGTTTGCAGCCTTGTGCGTGCGCGGAACCGGCGACGACAAAAAAGTTCTGTTGATCACCAGCCGTGGCACAGGCCGTTGGGTCATCCCAAAGGGATGGCCAATTGACGGCATGGACGGGGCCGAGACTGCCAAAGAAGAAGCATGGGAAGAAGCCGGCGTAAAAGTGAAACACCTGGGCCGCAAAGCCGTCGGACATTTCACCTATGACAAGATTCTGGATGATGGCACAGCCCAGCCCGTACGCACCAATGTGTATCGCATAGATGTCAAAGATCTGGCCGAGGAATTCCCCGAGGTCAGCGAGCGTGAACGGCGCTGGTTCTCGCCGAAAGAGGCCGCAGAGCTGGTGCAAGAGCCGGAACTGCGCGAAATGCTGCGGCAAATGTAACGCTTTCGCAACAAACTTCTGTGAGGCCGGTTGCCACAAGACCGGGCAACCGTTAACCGCGCCGGTTAAACCGTATCACCCACAGAAAACCGATGTCGAACACGAACAATAAAAACCGCTGGCAAGCCCTGGACAGCGATCTGCACCGAATTTCCCGCCTTGAGCATGCGAACGTACACGTGGCGCGGCCGCTGCTTGCGCCGGGCATCGCACTGGCCTTCATAGTCATTGCCGGATTGATTGCTGCGATACTATTCGGTCGGGCAGACGGTGGGCTGATCGTCATCGCGGCTGCTGGTTTTGGTGCCTACATGGCAATCAACATCGGCGCCAACGACGTTGCCAACAACATGGGCCCTGCGGTCGGTGCCAACGCCCTGACCATGGGTGGGGCAATTGCCATCGCCGCAGTCGCGGAAAGCGCGGGGGCCCTGCTGGCGGGCGGAGACGTGGTCTCGACCATCTCCAAGGGCATCATCGACCCTGCCTCAGTCCAAAATAGCTCGGTCTTTATCTGGGCGATGATGGCAGCGCTGATCTCATCGGCGATGTGGGTCAACCTGGCAACATGGGTCGGCGCGCCTGTTTCCACAACGCATTCGGTCGTTGGCGGCGTGATGGGGGCTGGTATCGCAGCAGCAGGCCTTAGCGCAGTCAGCTGGGGCACGATGAGCGCGATTGCCGCCAGTTGGGTGATCTCTCCGGTTCTGGGCGGCGCGATTGCTGCCGGATTTCTGGCGCTGATCAAGGCGAAAATTCAGTATCAAGACGACAAAATTGCCGCGGCCCGTCGCTGGGTGCCTATTCTGGTGGCTGTGATGGCTGGCGCATTTGCCACCTATCTCTCTGTCAAAGGCCTGAAGCGGATCGTTAAAATCGATCTGGAAATCGCGCTACTGATCGGTCTGACCTCGGGCATTCTGGCTTGGGCCGTGACCGTGCCTTGGGTTCGCCGCAAATCCGAAGGGCTGGAAAACCGCACCAAATCTCTGAAAGTTTTGTTTGGGTTGCCTCTGGTCATCTCGGCCGGTTTTCTGAGCTTTGCACATGGTGCCAACGACGTCGCCAATGCTGTCGGCCCGCTGGCCGCGATTGTGCACGCCGCTGAATTTGGCGATTTTGCCTCGAAAGTCACGATCCCGACATGGGTAATGGTGATCGGTGCCTTTGGGATTTCGTTCGGCCTGTTCCTGTTTGGTCCCAAGCTTATCAGGATGGTGGGTAGCCAGATCACCAAACTGAACCCGATGCGTGCATTCTGCGTCGCTTTGTCGGCGGCAATCACAGTGATCGTTGCAAGCTGGCTTGGGTTGCCGGTCAGCTCGACCCACATCGCGGTGGGTGCGGTGTTCGGCGTCGGGTTTTATCGTGAATGGAATCAGGATCGCCGACGAAAGCAAAGTAATGATCGTCGTCCGCCCGAGTTGCGGCTGGCCCGTGAAGAGCAGCGGCGGCGCAAGTTGGTCCGGCGGTCGCATTTCATGACCATTATTGCCGCGTGGGTGATTACCGTCCCAGCGGCGGCTACAATGTCAGCCGTTATCTTCTGGATTCTGACGGCGTTCACCTGAATGTAATCAAGTCACGGGGTGATCTGATCCGGTGACAGACTTACATTCGGCTTCTGTTCGATCAGAGCCTGTACCCTTGCGCAAATCGGTGCAGGCCGCCCATATTGCTTGCCCAGTCGGACAATCTCACCTTGCAGACTGTCGATTTCCGTCACGCGCCCCGCCGCGAGGTCATAGGCCATCGACGTGCGCGCGCTTGGGTCGATGGTCAGCATGCGCGCGGCGATCCGGGCGAACAGTGGCGTAGGAAGGCGAAGGATATGCGGCGTCATCCAAGCGGGCAAAGGCGTGGTTGATGCGACAGGGTGGCCTGCGGCCTGAAGTACCCTCAAAGCCTCAGCCATCTGGTCGGCCATCAGGCGACGCCACTTGCGATCCAGCAATTGATTTTTCAACGTCAGCCCCGACAATGCGTTCAATGCGTTGTTCAGGTTGATAACCAGCTTACCCCATTGCACGGCTTCGATCTCATCGCTTTCGGTCACCGGCAGGTTAGGTGAGCTAAGTGCTTGCCCCAAACGGCCCGGGCCGGACTGGATCACGATATCGCCGGAAGTGGCGCGGTGAAAGCTGGCGGGCTGGGGCGGCACGACGTTGAAGGGCACCATTCCCGCGCGAACGTCATGATCGGGAAGCGCCGCCCGCAGCACCCGGGCGTTTTCCATCCCGTTCTGCCAGGACAACACCGGCGCAGAGGCCGGGGCGAACCGCGCGATCTGTTCTGCCATATCCGCCGTGGCCGCGGCCTTGACGGCCACGATCACCAACTCTGCGTCTTTCAGGCAATCGGGGGTTTCGGACATCGTCAGCGTCTCGGCCTCCACATGAAGGTGCAGGCCGGAAAAGTCAGTGACGGTCAGGCCCTCCTCACGGATTGGGTCAAGAATGCGTGGGCGACCCAACAGCGTGACCGAGTGACCGGCATCAGCCAAAAAGGCTCCGCAATAACATCCAATGCTGCCCGCGCCTGCGATTATGATCTTCATGGCGACCCTCCCGTTGAGGCGAGGATTGCCGGTATCGCAAGTTCGGACAAGGCCCCCTGACGTCTGGTTAACGTGCCCGTCTTGGGCTTGTGCGCTCCAACTCGTCGGAAATCGGAATGAACTCCTGATCATCGCCGGGGGGCAGGTGGAAGGCACCGTTGGCCCAATCTGCGGCTTTCCATTCACGAGTGGCGTTTTCGATTTTTTCCTTCGAAGAGGACACGAAATTCCACCAGATATAGCGATCCTCATTCAATGTGGCCCCGCCCAGCAGCATCAACCGCGCGCCAAACGGACCCGCCTTGACCGAAAGGCGATCGCCCGGGCGGAACACCATCATGCGACCTTCCTCGAACGTGTCGCCCGCAATCTCAACCGATCCCTGAATGACATAAACCCCGCGATCTTCGTGGTCGTCGGGCAATGGAAAGGCGGCGCCGGGTTCAAGTTGCACGTCCAGATAGAAGGTTTCCGACAGCATCGTCACCGGGCTGGTTTCGCCATAAGCCGAACCAAGGATTAGCCGGGCACTGACGCCATTGTCCTTGATATGCGGCAGCGCGCCCTGCTTGTGGTGCTCAAAATCCGGGGCCATGTCCTCGTACACCTCAGGCAGTGCAATCCAGGTCTGAACACCGAACAGGCTGTGCCGCTTAGCCCGCGTTTCTTCACTGGTACGTTCCGAATGGGTCACGCCGCGGCCAGCCACCATCCAGTTCACTTCACCTGGATAGATCATCTGATGGGTGCCAAGGCTGTCGCGATGCTCAAACTCGCCCTGATACAGGTAGGTCACTGTACCCAAGCCGATATGAGGGTGCGGCCGCACGTCGATGCCACCGTCGGTGATGAACTCGGCGGGGCCCACCTGATCGAAAAAGATGAACGGGCCGACTAATTGCCGTTTGAGCGAGGGCAACGCGCGCCGCACTTCGAAACCGCCCAGATCACGGGCACGAGGGATGATCAGTGTCTCCAGGGGCGAATTCTTGGGGTTTTGGGTAGGATTCCAACTCATGCCTGCTCTCCCGCGATCAGTTCATTCGGTTCACTGATGTAGGTTAGGCCTGACATACTCGCCTTTCAATTTGCAGAAACGCACAGAACGGGTGCGGACCCGGACCATACATCAGGCACGGCGCGGCCAAAGCTGCGGGAAAAACGCCCCATCAATTCGATCACCTTCGCGATATCCTTCGGCTTCGAACTGCGCCCGTTCATCCTTGGCCCAGTCCCCCCGATACCGGATCCTGCCATCCGGAGCGGTCATCCGCAGCGTAAACCGGCGTACCGTTTCCGTTGGGGTGACTGATGACAGCCCACCGTGCAATGTGCGCATGTCGAAGAAGATGCAGTCGCCCAGATTCATATCCCATTGTAAAAGATCGAATGCACCCGGATCGGCATTGACGTCAGGCGGCGGGTGATAGGTCAACCCTGCAACTTCGGTGGGTTCGTAGCTGGGATGCCCGTCGGCGAACCTGACCCGCATGAACAGCTTGTCCCACAGATGCGAGCCTTTGACGAAGGCGATACCGTTTTCTTTGGTAACCGGCTCAAGCGGCAACCACAGGACGCACATCGTGCCTTCGAAGTCGAAATAGGACAGGTCCTGATGAAACGGTGGACGCGAAGTTGATCCAGCCTCGCGCAGGAACCAGTTGTCCATGACAAGATTGATCGATGGTGCACCCAGCAACTGTGCGGCAAGCGGAGCACAAGGTGAGTTGTGAACGAATTGCGTGAATTGCGGGATTTTATTCCAAGCCCAGTAGTCCTCGAAATAGGCAGGTGCGCGAGGGTCCTTGGTATGGCGGGTGAAATTATCGGTTGGGCGGGCCAAATCCGCGTCGATACCGTCTCGCAAAAGTGCCAGCCAATCCTCTGAGAACCTGGAGCGCAGCACAACCGCACCGTCGCGCTTGAACGCCTTGATTTCTTCGTCTGAGACAACGTCTTCGACAATCATAGTGCAGGCCCCCCCGAACTGACGGATTTCAGGATGGCACCTGCGCGGGGGCACGGTCAAAGGAATTCACAATTTGTCACCCCCGCCGCGCGACCCCTCGGAAACTGAAACAATCGTGCTATCTTTCCGCTGAAAGGATGCCCGGCATTGTCGAGGCGTGGTGAAACACTTGAAAAGAGAGGTTTGCATGCCTGGTCTTACGTTCTCTCGTCGTTCTTTGGTTTTGGCGTCTGGGGCTGTTCTGGCAACGGGTGCGACAGGCTTTTTGGTGCCAGCGCGCGCAAGTGGTGTGGCCCCCACCGCATCCATGCGCGGAGGGTCCAACAATTACCGTCCCGGCGCGCCCATCGTTGACCGGATTGGCGGCGGCGGGTTCTGGATGACCGGAACAGTGCGACGCGCCGGGGACGGTGCCCCCCTGCCCGGTCAGCGCATCCAGATCTGGGCGCATACGACGGAAGGCCACGAACGCGACCCGCAGAGCCACGGCGCAACTCTGACCGATGCCAATGGCGAGTTCCGACTGGAGATGCCGCAGATCGTACCCGCCTTTGGCCAGCCACACGGCCATCTAGCTTATGACAGTGGTGAGTTCGAAACGGTTTTCCTGCGCCCAATTATGGGCAGCTCCAAGGACAAAACCTTGGCCGCGCATTTCGTTCTGCAGCCTGCCTAACGACAGTGCGTCGAAGCCTAGTAATCTGGACCTTTGTGATCCTTGCCATGGCCGTACCGATTATCGCGGCTGCGGCGAGCCCTCAGCTGGCATGGCGTGAACCGATCTACATCACCGCCGGGTTTGCCGGTGTTATTTCAATGTGTCTGCTGTTGATGCAGCCGCTACTTGCGGGCCGTTTGTTGCCGGGGCTGACCCCGGTTGCCAGCCGCCATTGGCATAGGTGGTGTGGGCTGGCATTAGTTGCAGCCATTCTGATCCATGTCGGTGGTTTGTGGATCACCAGCCCGCCCGACGTTATTGACGCTCTGTTATTTGTTTCACCGACACCGTTTTCGGCTTGGGGTGTGATTGCGATGTGGGCCGCGTTCGGAGCCGCGTTTCTAGGTCTTTCTCGCAAGCGCCTTGGCTTAAGGTTTCGCGTCTGGAGGTTGGGGCATGCGAGCCTTGCGATCATCACCATTATTGGCAGCGTCGTACATGCCCTGATGATTGAAGGTACCATGGAGGTCATGACCAAGTGGGTATTGTGCGGTCTGGTCGTGTTGGCGAGCGTCGCGACGCTCGCCAAATTGCGGATTTGGGATATCAGGCGACCCACCTGAACAACACAGGATCTGTGACAACCGGACACTGGCTATGGCCCGGCCACCCGTTTCGCGTAGGAAGCGCGGTTCATCTGAACGTCTTGCACTGTGATACTGCCAACCTCGGGCAAGGCCGCCGACAGAACCTCTAATATGGCCACGGTAAGCTCAGAGCGCGTCGCCTCGTCACGACCCTGCATCAGCAGAAGCGTGGCGTGGACAAAGCTCTGGGGATCAGTGCCTAATCGGTAGTATCCTACCGGTGTCGCGCGAATTTTTATCGTTTCTGCGTCGAATTCAGGATGTTCGGCCAGAACGGCAAAAAGCTGATCGCAAATTGTCTGAATATCATGGACCTGCTCTATGCCTTTCGAAAACTCCAGTGTGACATGAGGCATGGTGGACTCCGTTCAGACGCCCAGACACCAGCGCATCACGGCCTTTTGCGCATGCAGACGGTTTTCGGCCTCGTCGAAGATGACCGAGTTGGGGCCGTCCATCACTTCGGATGTCGCTTCTTCTTCGCGGTGGGCAGGCAAGCAGTGCATGAACAGCGCGTCCGGTTTTGCATGTGACATCAGCTCGGCGTTGACCTGATAGGGGCGCAGCATGTTGTGGCGACGTTCCTTGGCGGACTGGGAATCGTGCATTGAAACCCAGGTATCGGCGACCACCAGATCGGCACCCTCAACCGCTTTATACGGGTCTCGTTCGACCACGATTTTCGAGCCCTTTTGACGGGCGAGCCCCATAAACTCTTCTTCCGGATCAAGCTGGGCCGGGCCGGTGAAAGTGAAATCAAACCCGAACTGACCCGCAGCATGTAGGAACGAGGCGCAAACATTGTTGCCGTCGCCGGTCCAGACTACTTTCTTGCCCGCAATCGGACCGCGGTGTTCCTCAAACGTCAGCACATCCGCCATGATCTGGCAGGGATGGGTGCGGTCAGTCAGGCCGTTAATGACTGGTACGTCCGAGTATTCAGACATCTCGGTCAGAATGGTCTCATCGAAGGTCCGGATCATGATCATGTCGACATAGCGCGACAGGACGCGGGCGGTGTCAGCGATGGTTTCACCGTGGCCCAACTGCATGTCTTTGCCCGACAGCACCATGGTCTGCCCCCCCATCTGACGCACGCCTACGTCAAATGACACGCGCGTTCTGGTAGACGGTTTTTCGAAGATCAGCGCGACCATACGGTCTTTCAGAGGCTGTTCGTCATCAAGTGCTGCCTTTGGGCGACCCAGGCGCGCCTGTTTCATAGCGCCCGCCTGATCAATCATGGTCCGCAGATCGCCCGCGTCGGTTTTATGGATATCGAGGAAATGGTTCATTTCAGTTCACTTTTCATTCGGGTGTGCCTTAGGCCGAGGCCATTGACTCTTCGACCTGCGCAGCGGCTTTGTCGAGGCGGATCAGGGCTTGTGCGATATCGTCTTCTGTCAATGTCAGGGGCGGAAGCAGGCGGATCACGTTATCGGCAGCGGGGACGGTAATGACCTCATTGTCATAACCGGCGTTGACCATGTTGATATTGGGCGCTTTGCACTTCAGGCCCAGCATCAGTCCTGTTCCGCGCACTTCTTCGAAAACCTCCGGGTGCTCGGCGATTAGCCCTTCGAGCTTCTGGCGCAGCATCCCGGCCTTGCGGTTGACGCCCTCTAGGAATGCAGGCGTTGCCACCTGATCAATGACGGCGCAACCCACGGCACAGCCCAGCGGGTTGCCACCATAGGTAGAGCCATGCGTGCCTGCCGTCATACCGCTGGCGGCGTCTTCCGTTGCCAGAACAGCACCCAGAGGGAAGCCGCCGCCGATGCCTTTGGCGACCATCATGATGTCCGGGGTAATTCCAGCCCATTCATGGGCGAACAGCTTGCCGGTACGACCTACTCCACATTGCACCTCATCGAGGATCAAAAGCAGGCCGTTGTCATCGCAAATCTGGCGCAAGGCTTTGAGCTCCGCGTCAGGGACGGGACGGATGCCGCCCTCGCCCTGCACGGGTTCGATCATGATCGCGGCGGTTTTATCGGTGATCGCATTGGTGACGCCATCGAGGTCGCCAAACGTGACATGAACAAAGCCCGGCAGCAGTGGACCGAAGCCCTTGGTCATCTTCTCAGACCCGGCAGCGGCAATACCAGCCGACGACCGGCCATGGAACGAGCCATCAAAGGTGATGATCTCGACCCGTTCGGGCTGATCCTTGTCATAGAAATACTTGCGGGCCATCTTGACCGCAAGTTCGCAAGACTCGGTGCCCGAGTTTGTGAAGAACACGGTATCGGCAAAGGTGTGCTCGACCAGTTTGTCGGCCAGGGCTTGCTGCTGCGGGATGTGGTAGAGGTTTGAAACATGCCACAGCGCGTGCGCCTGCTCGGTCAGGGCATTGACCAGCGCGGGATGGGCATGGCCCAAGGCATTCACGGCAATCCCAGCGCCCAGGTCCAGAAAACGTCGGCCATCCGCCTCGGTCAGCCAGGCGCCTTCACCCTTCACGAAAGTCAGGGGCGCGCGGTTATAGGTCGGCAGAACGGACGGGATCATGGGATCATCCTTTTCAGGTAGTTTGAGCCTTGTGAGTGATACACTCGGCCTGTGTTCGTCAACTGATTTGGTGGAAATTGCACCGATTTGAACAGCGCAAATAGATCAAAGAGGCCGGTTACGCGGCGAAGCGTCGGCGTCGGAGTCGCAGGATATGTGCTTTTTTGATCATGAGCCGCCGTATAGCGCTGCCCGAAGCATCTGAAAACCCTGAAATTGGCAACCAGCGAAAATACTTGGGTCGACGCATTTGCCGCTTGCCATTTGGCATGCGCTGACGCACCGCTGACATATGTTTGTCGCCAAAGCCCACAATCCGCCTCTTGCGGCAGTGCTGATAACCGTCGCCAGTGCGTTGCTGGCCGGGACCACCCTGCTGGCCAAAGCCTTGGGGACGGACACGTTGGGTCCTGCGCTGCATCCAATGCAGATCAGCCATGGGCGGTTTCTGTTTGCCTTTATCGTGATCGTCACCGCCGTCGGCGTGATGCGGCCGCGCTTGCAGCGTCCGCATTGGGGCCTGCATATTGGGCGTACAAGTTTCGGCTGGGTCGGTATTACGCTGATGTTCGCCTCGGTGGCATTCATCCCGATCGCGGATGCGACGGCGATTTCCTTTCTGAACCCGGTCTTTGCAATGGTGTTGGCAATCCCGTTGCTGAAAGAAGGCGTCGGCCCTTGGCGCTGGCTGGCGGCAGCGGTGGCGCTGGCTGGGGCGCTGATACTGTTGCGCCCGACACCCGATAGCTTTCAGCCAGCTGCCCTGTTGGCACTGACCGCAGCCGCAGTCATCGGGATGGAGCTCATATTCATCAAGAAACTCTCGGGTCGAGAAATCCCGATCCAGATCTTGCTGATAAACAACGCAATGGGCCTGACGATTGCCTCTGTCGCGGTGAGCTTTGTATTCCAGATGCCAACTCTAGAACAATGGGCAGCGCTGGCGGGTATCGGCGCGCTGATGGCCTGCGCGCAGGCGTGTTTTGTGAACGGCATGGCCCGGGCAGACGCCTCATTTGTTGCCCCAATCAGCTATGCGACGCTGATTTTCGCCGCTTTCTACGATTTCGCGATATTCGTCGTGATTCCGGACGGGATCAGTATGATCGGCTCAGCCATAATTCTGACCGGCGGGCTTATTCTTGTCTGGCGAGAAGCGCGGGCGCGGCAGGCCTGAAACTCCAAAAACTTTTCCTGACATGGCCCGGGGGCGACCTGTATGTCGCAAACTCCGAAGAACGAGGATTGATCCGGCGCAACGTGTTCTCAGTTGATTTGAGAGTTTACCCATGCACGAACGCCGTATCCCCGAATGGGTGCGCCACGCCCCAGCACCCTCAGTCCGCGACTTCGGTATCCTTGCCGGGTTCGAGGCGATTGTCCGCGGCATTCTGATATCGGTCTTTCCACTGGCCATGTACCGGGCGCTGGGCGACGCGTCTTCGGTATCATTCCTGTATTTTCTGGTCGGCGTTATCTCGTTAATTGCGGGGCTGATGGTGCCGTTCCTGATCCGCTTCATACCGCGCAGATGGGCATATACAGTGGGTTGCCTCATGTTCATCGGCAGCGCCCTACTTGCAATTGAGGGCAGCCCTGTGGCGGTGGTTGGCGCCTTGGCCCTGAACACAGTCGCGACAGTTGTAACATTCATTTGTTTCAACGCCTACGTTCTGGATTACATCAGCAAAATCGAGCTGGGCAAATGCGAGACCAGCCGCATGTTTTATAGCGCGCTGGGCTGGGCAGGCGGACCGATGGCCGGTGTCTTACTGCTAGAGGTCTGGGCCCCTGCCCCCTTTGTCATCAGCGCGGTGGCAGGCGCGGTCATGTTGATTCAGTTCTGGCGCATGCGGTTGGGTAATGGAAAGTTGATCACCAAGGCGCGGGGCGCCGCGAAAAACCCGCTGGCTTTTCTGCCGCGCTTCTTTGCGCAACCCCGTCTGGTCGCGGGATATCTTTTTGCCATGATCCGATCCTGCGGCTGGTGGATCTACGTGGTGTACCTACCCATCTTTGCCATTCAAAACGGGCTGGGTGAGCAACTGGGCGGTATCCTTCTGTCCACAACCAATGCCATGCTGTTCGCGGCTCCGCTTATTCTGCGCTGGGTGCAGGGGCGTTCGATTCGCACGGCTGTTCGCGTTGGCTTTGCTGCCTGCGGAGCCTGCTTTGTCACCGCTGGGGCAATCGCGGGTTGGCCGGTCGCGGCGGTTGCGGCGTTGGTTCTTGGGTCCATCTGGCTTATCGTTCTGGACATTTGCGCCGGTCTGCCTTTCCTCATGGCAGTGAAACCATCCGAACGCACCGAGATGTCAGCGATCTACTCCAGTTACCGCGACGTTTCCGGCATTCTGACACCCGGAGTTGCATCACTGGTCCTTCTGATCTCACCGGTCGCCGGGGTATTCGCAGTCGGAGGCTTGGCCTTGTTCGGGGCCTGGGCCGTGGCCGCAAATCTGCACCCCCGATTGGGAAAGCCCAGAATGACTTTTCAACCCGGTTCACTGGCCGAGACAAGTTAAGCCTTAAGGCGATACCCCGTTCGCAGCATCTGCCAGGTCAGCGCACCGACCAACAGCGTGGCACCGGTGCATACTACTATTCCCAACCAAGGTGAGCTGTCGGACACACCGATCATCCCGTACCGCAGGCCGTCAATAAGATAGAAAACCGGATTCACGTGACTTAGGCGGTTCAAAACCGGAGGCAGCGCCTGGACCGAATAAAACGTACCCGACAGGAAAGCCAATGGCGTCACGATGAAGTTCGTGATGGCCGCCATCTGATCAAACTTGTTGGCAAAAATCCCGGCGAACAGGCCCAAGGCCCCCATGAATGCGCCACCCAGAACAACGAAGATCAGGGCAAACAACAGGTTTTGCGGGTATATGCCCAAAACCAGCGCAAGCGCGACCGCAACCACACAAGCGATCAGAACGCCGCGTGCGACGCCACCGGCCAGATAGCCCAGCAGTATCTCAAGCGGTGACAAAGGCGGCATCAGCGTATCGACGATGTTTCCCTGTACTTTGGCGATCACCATCGAGGATGAGGTGTTGGCGAACGCATTCTGGATCACGGTCATCATCATAATGCCGGGCGCCAGAAAGGTCAGGAACGGCACCCCCATCACATCCGGACGCCCCGGACCGATGGCGATATTGAAGATCAGCAGGAACAGCCCCGCAGTCACAAGCGGCGCCAACAGGGTTTGAGTCCAGACCGCCAGAAACCGCAATGTTTCGCGTTGGGCCAACGTGTAAAGCCCCATCCAGTTTACCGTTCCGAAACGCCGTTCGCTCTGATCTGCGGAAATCTGCATCACCTGCCCTCATCCTGATTCGAGAACCGCTTGTAACTCGGCTCGCAGTGATTAAAATAGGGGGCTGAGACGAATTCCCAAGGCGGCCCGAATCCGGGGCCGCTTTCCGCTTTTGAAAGGCAAATGATGTCCTGGACTGACGAGCGTGTAGAACTGCTGAAAAAAATGTGGGGCGAGGGCCAGTCGGCCAGCCAGATTGCCAAGGAACTGGGCGGCGTAACCCGCAATGCGGTGATCGGCAAGGTGCACCGTCTGGGCCTGTCGAACCGCGCAACCGGTGCCTCTCCGGCCAAATCCGAACCTAAAGACAAACCGGCACCCGCGCCCAAGGCCGAGGCCAAGCCAAGGCCCGCGCCTAAGACCGAACCGGCGCGCCCAACGCCGGCACCTGCAGCCGAGACAAAACCAGCCGTTCCGGCGCGCCGCCAGATCATACCGGCAGGTCAGCCACTGCCGCCGCAGCCTTCGGCCAACGAAATCAGCCCCGAGGCGCTGGCCAAGGTCAACGAGATCGAGAAGAAGGCCAAGAAGCTGACGCTGATGGAACTGACCGAGAAGACCTGCAAATGGCCCGTTGGCGACCCCGCGACCGAGGATTTCTGGTTCTGCGGCCTGCCGGTTGAAGCGGGTAAACCTTATTGCGAAGCGCATGTTGGCGTAGCCTTCCAGCCAATGAGCTCGCGTCGCGACCGCCGGCGGTAGAAATTTAGTTATGCACGCCGGTAATTTCGGTGTGAAAGTTACAGTTTTTTCTGACTACCCACCCGTCGCAAGACAGGTGGGTGGTAATTTTTTGACTAGAGAGATTTCGCTATTCAGCCAGACCTAAAATACAAAGCACTGTTCTGTGCGTATGCTGTGTTGATCTTTGCTGCCTACATTCAGCCCTTAGACCCGTACCTGTTCGAAGCTGACACGGACAAGAAAGCTCGGCTATTGCTCTTTCAAAGTTTGTTTTTTTCTTTGTGGCTCATTCCCGCTATACCCGCAATCGTTGGAGGCCTTGCCTTGCTGGGAATGTTTCCGATCCCGCGACTTCTTGCCAGAATTCTTGCGGGTTTCTCAGTCGTTCTGGGACTTTTTCTGACACTGGCATCTGGCGCTTTTGGGCCCTTTACTGACACTCAGGCCCTGCATGGTGTGAGCTTGACCATTGCCCTCGCATCCAGCTTCCTCATCTGGTCTGGTCTCAATGGGAAACCACAACCTTCATGGGCGGCAAAGATTGGGATATCGGTTGCGACCGTGACTGCGCTTTGGTCTCTGTTAACAGTTCCGGTGGTTCTTGTTCAGGCGCGCACAATCTCAGACGGCGCACACTATTGCATCGCCGAACATGCAGAGAATTCTCCAGTCAAAGCCCTGTACGAATTGCGCGGATTTTCTTTCTACACCACCAAGACCGGATACAAATCTACATCCGCGTGGTACTTCCACGGCCTGATGATCGTCGATTACCCTGAAGAGCAACGTGTCTACAACTGGTCACCACGAAGATGGCGTTTCGATCAGGTTGAACGTCCGGATGGATTTATCAAACCCGTTAGAAACGTTTGCACGCCAGCCTGACCCGTTATTGCGCCGGGTGGGACGGCAAGTCCGGCATAGGCACCCAGCCCGGCAGTTCATCTGGCGACACCGAGACATGCAGTTTCTCTGACCGATCCCGCCCCACTTTGCGGTGCTTGCGCAGCAGGAAAATCTTTCCCCAGCCACGCCACGTGCCGACTGAACGAGCCGACGTGTCTGTTGGGTAACGGTCGCGCCACCCTTCGGGCAACGGCAAGCCGTGCAACTCGGCCTTGTCCAGCATCCAAACCAGAGAGATGTTACTAAGCGGACGCGCCTCTTCGAACCCGTTCAATTGGCCACCGACATCGCCATGTGTGCCGCGGAACCAGACCTGCTCGACATGACCTTTGAATTCGGGCGTACATTTCCACAAGACCGGCTCAAACACTTCGCGAGTCTCGTCCAGTGCCATTGCGTGGTACCCGTGGCGCGTCGCCGGTCCAAGCTGGTGGGAGTGAAAGGCGTGACGCTCTTCGGCCCAGCGCCACAGCAGCGGCAGACGCATGCCCAGCGCTTTGACCGTATCCCAGACGCCAACCATCTCAATCGCCACATCTTCGTGACAGAATTGCCTCCGGAACTCGGCCGCAGCCGACCCGCTGGCATTGCATTCATAGTGCCGGTAGGCCTGTTTGATGTTGCGCACAGTGGCATGTTCGGCCTTGAGCAGACCGATCATGTCAATCACACCAGCCAAGCTGCGCACACCGTAAGCGCCGCGTGAATAGCCGATGAAAAAGATACGGTCGCCGGGTTTGTAGCGTGAAGCGAGATAGCCATATGCGCGGCGGATCTGGCGGTTGATGCCCCGCCCCATCATCACGTCTAGCGAGGACTTCCAGTTTTCCCATTGCACACCAGATTCGTAAAAGACGGACACTTTACTGCCCATTTCGCGGCATAGTCGCAGGGTCTGGCCCGCATGGGTTTCGTAGCCCGGCTCCAACGTCGACATGGTGCCGTCTAGGATAATCACATGGCTGACGGGCTCGCGGTGAAGCGCCTCGGCGGAATGCTCGGACCGTAAGGGCCGTCCGAGCCATCCCAGTACCTTTCTACTCAGCCGCGACAGAACCATGCGTCAACAATTCCCATACTTTGTAAGGTGTGAAAGGCATATCCGCCTGCCGCACCCCGTAATCCCAGAGCGCATCCTGAACCGCGTTTGCCACCGCGGCCAGCGCGCCCACGGTGCCGGCCTCTCCGCATCCTTTCATCCCCATCGGGTTGGAAGTTGACGGAACCGGCGCCGAGGTAAACTTAATCATGGGTATCTCGGCCGCGCGGGGCAAGGCGTAATCCATCAACGAAGCCGTGAGCAGTTGCCCCTGCGCATCATGCACAACGTGTTCCGTCAGCGCCTGACCAATGCCCTGCACCACCCCGCCATGCACCTGCCCTTCGGCCAGCATCGGGTTGATAAGATTGCCGAAGTCGTCGACGACAGTATAGCGATCCACCCAGGTTTCACCGGTGTAAGAATCAATCACGATTTCGGCAACATGGGCGCCATTGGGATAACTCCGCGCATCCAGATTGGCGCTGGCCTCGTGACTCAGCAGGTCGGCGCGCCCATCGGCGCGGGCCATCTCCGCAGCCTCGGTGAGCGTAGGTGTCAGGTTTGATCCCGGCGCGCGGAAGGTTTCATGGTCGAAACGCACATCACTTTCCTCCACCCCCATCTTATCCGCCAGATACGGCGTGAATGCGGCGATCATGACGTCAATTGTCGCCAGCGTGGCCGTACTTTGCACCGTGACTGAACGTGACCCGCCAGTCCCGCCACCATGTGGCAACTGATCGCTGTCACCCTGGACCACTTTGATCTGGTCCATCGGAACTCCGGTTTGGTCTGACAGAAATTGCGCATAGACCGTCTCATGCCCCTGCCCGTTCGATTGGGTACCGACATAAAGGTTCACCGTGCCATCCTCGCAGAACTCGACTTTCGCGTTTTCCGAAGGGTCACCCAAAATGCTTTCGATATAGTAACACAAGCCCCGCCCCCGGATCAGGCCACGTTCCGCATCTGCAGTTTTTCGCGTCGTGAATCCATCGGTCTGGGCACCTGCACGGGACAGGACCATATCGAAATCACCAACGTCATAGATTTCGCCAGTCGCGGTCTTGTAGGGGAAGTTTTCCAGCTGGATGAAATTCCTGCGGCGCAACTCCCAAGGATCGACGCCCAGTTGGCGCGCGGCGCGATCCATTACACGTTCCAGAACATAGATCGCCTCGGGCCGCCCTGCCCCCCGATAGGCATCGACTTGCGTGGTGTTGGTATAGAACCCCTCAACCCGCAGATACGTCGTTTGAACGTCATAAACCCCCATCAACACCTTGCTGAAAAGACTGGTCTGGATCGCTTGCCCGAAATGACTGCTATACGCACCCAGATTTACCTTGCTGTGCACACGGTAGGCCGTGATTTTCAAGTCCTCGTCAAAGGCGAGCTCAGCCAATGAGGTCAGGTCGCGACCGTGATGATCCGACAGCATCGCCTCGGATCGGTCAGACATCCAATGAACCGGCTGCCCGAGTTTCATCGCAGCAACTGAGACGCAAAAGTACTCAGGGTACGGCATGACCTTCATGCCGAATCCGCCACCCACATCCGGAGTAGTGACACGGATCGCCTCGAGTTCCAGCTTCAGCTTTTGCGCCAACTGCCCCCGCATCGCCCAGACGCCTTGCCCACCATAGGCAAAGTGCAAACGTCCATCGCTCCAATTGGCCTGACATCCCCGTGGCTCGATTGAGGTGATGATCACGCGGTTGTCGGCCACATCCAGCGAAACGGTATGCGCGGCAGCCTGAAAAGCGGCATCGGTTGCTGCTTCATCACCCAACCCCCAATCAAAAGCACGATTGTCGGCCACCCGATCATGCAGTGGTTCGCCACCGGCTTCGACATCCAGTTTTGCGGGCAGATCATCTGTGTCCATCCAGATCATCTCAACAGCATCTCGCGCCTGCAACAGCGTGTCTGCGATCACGACAGCCACAGGTTCGCCAACAAACCGGACGCGGTCTTGGGCCAGCATATGCCTGTCGGGCGCAAGGGTCTGAGAGCCATCGCGGTTCTGCACAGTTGCTGCGTTCATCACAGTGTCGATCCCAGCCGTCGAGAGATCATCCAGTGTCATGACAAGGCGCACCCCTTCCGCTTCACGCGCGGCATCCAAATCCAGCGCCGTGATCCGACCATGGGCAACCGGGCTGCGAAAAAAAGCTGCGAACAGAGCATCTCCGGGTACATCATCGTCCATGTATCGTCCGTGCCCGGTCAGAAACCGCTGATCTTCTGTCCGTTTGACGGGCTGACTTTTGCCGAACTTTTCCATGCGATGATCCTCCTGCGATGGCGACCGTAGCCCAGCCCAAGGCGATGTCCAGTCGAACAGACAGCTTCCCCGTGTCTTGCCAGTCATTTTTTGGTTAACCTACAGGTCATGACATGGGCACATGACAGCGTATTTCCGTTCACCGCCCTGCTAACCAGCAACAGCGAAGCCACCCACGACGTGTATGTCGGTTCCGACGCCCGCGCGGGCATGGTACGGAACGGCCCCGGCCTTCGTCATGCGCTACGCCGATGACAAACTTACCTCAGAAAGGCATATCGGCGTCCTGAAGGATGCTTTCGGTGATCATCTTGAGACGGTGGAATTTGACGGTAACGACCACTCATTGCTGACTTTGGATTTCCATGAACCGGCCTACCAGTGTGTTCAGGACTATTTTCGCGCGCGCTTTGCCCAAGCCGAATAGCATACAACCCTTCCCCTTCCCTTACGCATTCGCTATTGCAGGCGCTGACCCGAATTTGTTGACGCAGGACGCATCCAATGGCGATGGAAAAGACATTCAACGCGGCCGAGGCTGAGGCCCGCATTTATGAGGCCTGGGAACAGGCCGGGGCCTTCAAGGCAGGCGCGAACAGATCGCGCGACGAAAGCTTTACCATCATGATCCCGCCTCCCAACGTGACGGGCGCATTGCATGTGGGCCACGCGTTCAACAACACCTTGCAGGATATCCTGACCCGCTGGCACCGGATGCGCGGCTTCGACACGCTTTGGCAACCCGGTCAGGACCATGCCGGTATCGCCACCCAGATGCAGGTCGAAAAGATGCTGGCCGCCACCCAACAGCCCAGCCGAAACGAGCTGGGTCGCGAGGCGTTTCTGGACAAGGTCTGGGAATGGAAGGGCGAATACGGCGGCACGATCATCGAGCAGCTGAAACGCCTTGGCTCCTCCTGTGACTGGTCGCGCAACGCCTTCACCATGGCGGGCGCACCACGCGATCCGCGCACCGGGCATGAAAACTCGGCCAACTTCCACGACGCGGTCATCAAGGTCTTCGTCGACATGTATGAAAAGGGCCTGATCTATCGCGGCAAGCGGCTGGTCAACTGGGACCCGCATTTCGAGACCGCGATCTCGGATCTGGAAGTCGAGAATATCGAAGTCGCCGGCCACATGTGGAACTTCAAATACCCGCTGGCGGGCGGCGAAACCTACACCTATATCGAGAAGGATGAGGACGGGAACGTCGTTTTCGAAGAAGAACGCGATTACATTTCGATTGCCACGACCCGCCCCGAAACCATGCTGGGTGACGGCGCGGTTGCGGTTCATCCGTCGGATGAACGGTATGCGCCAATCGTTGGGAAACTCTGCGAAATCCCGGTTGGCCCGAAAGAGCATCGTCGCCAGATCCCGATCATCACCGATGACTACCCCGATCCCAATTTCGGCTCGGGCGCGGTGAAGATCACAGGCGCACATGACTTCAACGACAACATGGTCGCCAAGCGCGGTGGTATTCCGATGTACCGCCTGATGGACACCAAAGGCGCGATGCGGGCTGATGGTGCGCCTTACGCCGAAGAGGCGGACAAGGCGCAGGAATACGCACGTGGTCGCGCGTTCACCGAGAACGAGATCGACGCGATTAACCTCGTTCCCGACCATCTGCGGGGTCTCGACCGGTTCGAGGCGCGCGCGAAAGTGGTCGAAGAGATCAACGCCGACGGTCTGGCTGTGACGACCCGTGCAGATGACCCGGTTCTGGGCACCAAGCTGGGCGAGGATGAAGATCCTGCCGCACTGGTGCCGCTGGTCGAGAGCAAACCGATCATGCAGCCCTTCGGCGACCGCTCGAAAGTTGTGATCGAGCCAATGTTCACCGATCAGTGGTTCGTGGATGCCGAAAAGATCGTCGGCCCCGCGCTGGATGCGGTTAAGGACGGTACGGTCAAAATCCTGCCCGAGTCGGGCGAGAAGACCTATTACCACTGGCTGGAAAACATCGAGCCCTGGTGCATCTCGCGCCAGCTGTGGTGGGGCCATCAGATTCCGGTTTGGTATGGGCCAAAGAAAGATGCTTCGAACTCTCGAGGCGTTGACTATGCGTCTGGTGAACTGGTTCCTTTCTGTGGAGCGACTTTCGAAGAGGCAGCAAGCGTCGCTCGGGAATACTACGGTGTTTCCAGTGCGTGGGAGTTTTTCGAGGATCAAACGACCTCACTTGATCCGTCTAAGGTGGACCCGAACGTCAACAGCAACGCTTGGCAAGATGAAGCGTTTGCAACAGCAGTTGAAGGGGGTCGTGACTTCGTTTTGCTCAAAAGAGACCCCGACGTCCTCGACACATGGTTCTCCTCCGGCCTCTGGCCAATCGGCACGCTGGGCTGGCCCGAAAAGACAGATGAGCTGGAACGCTACTTCCCTACGGACGTTCTGATCACCGGCGCGGACATCCTGTTTTTCTGGGTCGCTCGGATGATGATGATGCAACTGGCCGTGGTGAACGAAATCCCGTTCCACACCGTCTACCTGCACCAGCTCGTCCGCGACGAGAAGGGCAAGAAGATGTCTAAGACCACCGGCAACGTCATCGACCCGCTGGAGATCGTGGACGAATTCGGTGCCGACGCGCTGCGCTTTACCAACGCCTCGATGGCGGCGATCGGCGGCGTGCTGAAGCTGTCCCGTGAACGCATCACCGGCTATCGCAACTTCGGCACCAAACTGTGGAACGCCGTCCGCTTTGCCGAGATGAATGAGGTCTTCACCGACGCCGTTCCTCAACTGGACGTGGCTGACCTGAAGCCCAAAGCTGCGGTGAACCGCTGGATCATCGGCGAAACCGCCCGCGTGCGCGAAGAAGTCGACGCAGCGCTGGAAAGCTATCGCTTCAATGATGCCGCCAACGGGCTGTACGCCTTTGTCTGGGGCAAGGTGTGCGACTGGTATGTGGAGCTGTCCAAACCGCTGCTGCAAGGCGACGATGCCGAGGCGCAGGCTGAAACCCGCGCCACCATGCGCTGGGTTCTGGATCAGTGCATGGTCCTGCTGCACCCGATCATGCCGTTCATCACCGAAGAGCTGTGGGGCTTGACCGGCGACCGCGCCAAAATGGCCGTCCACGCGGATTGGCCGACTTACGCAGCCGCCGACCTGATCGACGCCGAAGCGGATCGTGAGATGAACTGGGTGATCTCGGTGATCGAAAACACCCGCTCGGCCCGTGCACAGATGCGGGTTCCGGCCGGTCTTTACGTGCCGATGCTGGTGACCGAGATCGACGCGAATGGGCAAGCCGCATGGGATCGCAACGAAGCGCTGATCAAACGTCTGGCGCGGATCGACAGCCTGACCAAAGCGGATGAGTTGCCCAAAGGTACGATCTCGATTGCCGCCCCCGGCGCCTCTTTCGGCCTGCCATTGGCGGATATCATCGACATTGGCGCGGAAAAGGAACGGTTGGAGAAAGCCAAGGGCAAGCTGGCCAAGGAATTGGGCGGTCTGCGCGGACGTCTGAACAACCCCAAATTCGTGGCCTCGGCCCCGGAAGAGGTCGTCGCGGAAGCCAAAGCCAACCTTGCCGCCCGCGAAGAAGAAGAGGCGAAACTGAATGAGGCCCTCGCCCGTTTGGCCGAAATCGCCTGATCTTGGTCTTTTCGTAAATACTCAAAATCTAACACCCGCCGCTCACCCGGCGGGTTTTTTTTGCGGTGTCGCATTTCACCTTGTTTCTATCCGCTTGCGATTGTTAGCAATCTCTGCAGACAACTCCGAGGAAGTCATGGCGCGCCCTTTCCCTCCTGTGCAGACAATTTCGACTGGCCTTGTGGTGGCCGTTGTCGGCTTTTTCAGCTCTTTCCCGATCGTGCTGCAGGGCCTTATTGCAATGGGTGCCTCGGAGGCTGAAGCGGCCTCGGGTTTGATGATGGCCGCGGTTGCAATGGGGGTGACGGCGATTGTGGTCAGCCTTTGGTACCGGCAGCCGATCAGCGTGGCATGGTCAACACCCGGTGCCGCTCTGCTGGCGGTCTCGGCGACCCCATTGGTCGGATTTTCTGATGCAGTAGGGGCCTTTCTTTGCGCCGGAGCCCTGACTGTTGTTGCCGGAATGTGGCGTCCGCTTGGACGGCTTGCGGCCGCTATCCCGACAACACTTGCACAGGCCATGCTGGGCGGGGTTTTGCTGCCCTTATGCATCATTCCGTTCAAGGCGGCAGTTGAGCTGCCCTGGCAAGCGCTGCCGGTCATTCTGACATGGTTTATCGCTGGGCGGATCAATCGGTTGATCGCAGTTCCTGCCGCGGTGGTCGCCGCGGCAATTGTCGTTGTTCTGAACGCCGGTGACGGTTCGGTCCGGCCCGAGCATTTGGTCGCCGCCCCTGTCTGGACCATGCCGACATTCTCGATCGCATCGGCAATCGGGATTGGCATCCCCCTGTTCATCGTCACCATGGCTACGCAAAACATCCCCGGCATCGCCGTCATGCGCAGCTTTGGGTATACGCCAATTGCTGGCAAGTTGTTCTCAGCCGTCGGAGGAGCCAGTATTCTGTCTGCCCCCTTTGGCGCTCCGGCCACGTGCCTTGCCGCGATTACCGCTGCAATGTGTTCAAACGAAGACAGCTACCCGGACCCGAACCAGCGTTACTGGTCTGCGGTTATGGCAGGCCTGTTTTACTGCGTCTTTGGGGTCTTTGCCGTGGCGATCACCGGGTTCGCGTCCCACGCCGACCCATTGCTCATGGGCACTCTGACCGGCATTGCCCTGATCGGTGTGATGGCAAACGCGACCTTTGCCGCATTAGAGGTTCCCGCCGAACGCGAAGCGGCGATTCTGACATTCGCCATCACCGCATCAGGCATCACTGTCTACGGCCTGGGCGCTGCAGTCTGGGGTTTGACCGCAGGTGGTATCGCCTATCTGGTTACCAACCGATCCAGATGACAGCTTTCCCCCGCTGTGCTGGTCGGGTACTATAAACCTATGTTTGGATCGCTCGGAAAACTGGTCGAACGCCAGATCAAAAAGGCGCAAGCCGAAGGTCAGCTAGAGGGGCTGGAAGGCGAAGGCCAGCCGCTGCCTGACCGTTCGTCCGAGGCTCAGACCGATCCGGCCGTCGCCGCCGGTCATCAGATCATGGCGCAAGCAGGCGTTCTGCCCGAAGAGTTCAGCATCAAGAAAGAGTTGGATGCCGCCCGCAAAACCTATGCGTCGCAGTCCGATGCTGACGAGCGTAAAGTGACTATGGCTAAGATCGCCGAGCTTGAGATGCGATACAATATGGCCCGTGATGCACGACGGGCTTTTATGCGTTAATTGCCGGGCGCAAATGCCCTGCTTGACACGGAAATCGAGTTTCTCGACGGATCCTTGGCATTCGCGAAACTGTAGCCATCCGCCGAGTGGATCGGACCGAATTTCAGCCCGTGCTGCGCGGCTTGTTTGCAAAACTCGGCAACGTCCGCGACATCAAAAACGATTTTGACCGCCGCTTGCCCCTGACGGGCGGCCTTGCTGGCCGGATGCAACAACAGGCGCAACCCGTCCCCGTCAGGCACAAGCTCTACAATTCGGTCCCCTTTGAGTCGGCGCGCTACATAGCCAAAATGCGTCTTATAGAAATGTACCATCTTGTCGATGTCTTTGGTGTACAGGATCAATCGTGTGACAGGTGCCGAGATCATTTGAACTCTGGCTTGCGACCTTGCAAATTCGCCGCAATGACCTCCATCTGGTCGGGTTTGCCGATCAGCTCCGCTTGCTCTGATGACTCCTCCAGCAGCACCTCTGTGCGAGGTTTGGCTTCCGCCACCTCGATCAGGCGTTTGGCCGCGCGGATGGCCGAAGGGCTTTGACCAGCGATGTCTTCGGCCAAGGCCAATGCCTCGGTCAGTGGGTCGTCCGACAGTTTGGTGACCAGCCCCCAGTCCGCCGCCTGCGCGGCACCGATGGGGCGGGCCGAATAGGTCAACAGGCGTAAGACATCCGACCGGACCAGCTTGGGCAGCAGAACCATCCCGCCCATGTCGGGGATCAGGCCCCATTTCATCTCCATCACGGCAAGTTTTGAATCGGGGTGTGCAATACGAATGTCTGCGCCCAGCGCAAGTTGCAAACCGCCGCCATAAGCAACACCCTGAATGGCACAAATGACGGGAACGGGCACGCGTTGCCAAACCAGGGCAACTTCCTGCACCTCATTGGCGTCCTTGTGGCTGCGGGTCATCAACCATTCGGTCGGATCCGTTTGCGCCATGCTCGCGAAGCTGGCCATGTCCAGACCCGCGCAAAAGCTTTTGCCTTCACCCGACAGCACCACCGCGCGCGCATCCGAGGCTGCCACCTCCTGCCCCGCAGAAATGATGGCCTTTATCATCGCATCATCCAGAGCATTCATCTTTTCGCCGCGCGTCAGAGTTACGTGCGCGATGTGATCTTTGTATTCGACGGATACGCGTGACATCTCAGGCCTCCCAATTCCGGTTTGGGGTACAATGCCCCGATGGATCAGACAGTTCCACCTCAACGTTAGGGCAGATTTGACGCAGACATGCGCCCAAACCAGGGCGAATCCAATGTCATGACGTAGAAATGTTCCCCGGCCACCTTGCCACCCGTGGTGATGCCCAACCGACCCCCGGGGTCTTGCAAGGTCTGCAGGATGTTCCCGTCGCCGTCGAACTGCACCATCATCCCGCGATGGATCGGCGCAGGCCGCACCATCGGTCCCAGTCGCCAGATCACCTTGCGCAGGAATGGGTACGGCATAAGCGCCTCGCTCGGCACGCGCGGGCTGGCAAAGGCCATCCAATAGGTGCCATCCCCCTGCGCCTCGATGTTGTCAGGGTAGCTGGGCAGATTGTCCATCAGGACCTCTTGCTGCCCGGCCTTCGGGCCTGTCAGCCAAAGTTTGTGCACTCTGGCGCGCCCGGTTTCGGCGATCAGCAGAAAATCCTCACCCGGCGACAATGCGACGCCGTTCGTGTAGACAAAGCCTTCGGCCAGTTTCTCGGTCGTGCCATCGGGCGCGTGACGGGCAACGTAACCTGTGTCCGATTGCTCCCAGATAGTCAGAACCGAGGTCGGTTTGGTTCCACCCATCGTTTCTGGATCGAACCGATCAGACGAGTTTGAGAAATAGATCGTCCCGTCCTGCGCCACGTCCAATTGATTGGCATAAATCACTGGCGCGCCGTCTATCTCGGACACGACTGGCTGCAGCGTTCCGGGGCCGGTCCATCGCATGATGCCGCGGAAGCTGTTGGCGATGTAAAGCACCCCATCCGGACCGACCGTCAGGCCCAAGGGCCGACCACCGAGGTCGTCAACTTTCACCGGGACCTCGCCGTCTATCTGGTATAGAGCCCCGGACAGGCTGGTCGTGTAGACGGACCCGTCGGGCATGATGGCAATGTCTTCGGGGCCTTTCTCACCGTCAGGCAACGAGATCAGCTCCAGCTGGTCCAACGCATTGTTCTCCGCAAAGTCACCAGTGAAACCCGGTGCTTCGGGTGGGGTCCATGCCACCGGTTGAACCGGGACCGGCCAGAAAACCAGATAGGCGAGGCCGACAATCAACAAGCCCAAAACAATGCGCATGCGCGCTCCTCCCTTTAATCGTTACGCGAACAATGCGGAGCAGCATCCTGCAACGCAAGCTTGCCTGTCGTATGACCTTACGTTTATCTGCCCCCATGACAGAGCCACGCTATACCCCGCTTGCCCAATCCCTGCCTGCAACCGTGCCGTTTGTTGGCCCCGAAACGCAGGAACGCCAGCGTGGCGCGCCATTTGTGGCGCGGCTGGGCGCAAATGAAAGCGTGTTTGGACCCTCTCCGCACGCCATAGCGGCAATGGCAGAAACGGGGATCTGGATGTATGGCGATCCGGAAAACCACGATCTGCGTGCCGCATTGGCGGATCACCATGAAGTCCGGTCGGAAAACATCGTGGTTGGCGAAGGCATCGACGGGCTGTTGGGTTACCTGGTGCGGCTACTGGTCGGATCCGGAGACGCGGTTGTCACCTCAGATGGGGCATATCCGACCTTCAACTACCATGTGGCTGGGTTCGGGGGGACACTCCACAAGGTGCCATATCGCGACGACCACGAGGACCCGGCGGCGCTGTTTGCCAAGGCACGTGAAGTGGATGCCAAGCTGGTGTATCTGGCCAATCCTGACAACCCGATGGGTAGCTGGCATTCCGGAGCGGAAATCGTGGCGGCGCTGGACGATCTGCCTGACGGGTGTTTGCTTGTATTGGACGAGGCCTATGTGGAATGTGCGCCTGAAGGCACCGCCGCCCCTGTGGCAGAAGACGATCCGCGGGTGATCCGGATGCGAACTTTTTCCAAGGTGTACGGCATGGCGGGCGCGCGGGTTGGCTATGCCATCGGCGCACCCGGCCTGATTTCAGCCTTCAACAAGGTGCGCAACCATTTCGGAATGAACCGAGCCGCGCAGGCCGGTGCGCTGGCCGCACTGAAGGATGCCGAGTGGCTAAATCATGTTCAGACCAAGATTACCGAAGCGCGTGACCGGATTGGCCATATTGCACGAGAGAATGGTTTAGCGCCCTTGCCCTCGGCCACCAACTTCGTTGCCATTGATTGCGGGAAGGATGGAGCCTTTGCCAAGGCAGTCCTGGACTCGCTGGTTGCGCAGGGCATTTTCGTGCGTATGCCCTTTGCCGCACCGCAAAATCGCTGCATCCGCGTCAGCTGTGGCGAGGCAGCCGATCTGGATGCCTTTGCGACAGCATTACCAAAAGCGCTTGCCGAGGCGCGGCGTTAGGTCTTCGACGCAAGTACCGCAGCTGCAGCTTCTAACGCGCCTTTGCCGCGAGGGATATCCAGCGCGGCCAAGGCTGTTTCCACACCGCCCAAAGTAGCCATAACCATCTGGCCATTGACGTGACCCATATGGCCAAGACGGAAGCATCCGTCCCAATCGTCCATCCCCAGACCAATACCAAGGGTCAACCCCAGTTGGTTTTCAGTGAACTCGCGCAATGGCGTGCCGCGTCCCTCGGTTAGTCGCAAGGCGGTGACAGCGTGGCTGCGATGTTGACGATCCGCAACATTCAGATACAACGCGTCACCTTGCGCCCACATTTCACACGCTTCCCAGATCGCCATAGCAAGGCGTTCGTGGCGCGCCCAAACCTGTTCCATCCCCTCGGCATGGATCATGTCCAGCGCCGTACGCAAACCGTAGAGGTGATGGGTTGGCGCGGTGCCGTTGAAATACTGATAGAACAGGTCGGGGTTGGATCGTGGCTGCCAGTCCCAATACTGCGAAACTCGTGGCATAGCGGCCCGTTTGGCCTGTGCTTTGTCATTGAAGAAGACAAAGCCGGTGCCAGCGGGTGTCATCAGCCCCTTCTGGCAAGCCGTAACCGTAACATCGACGCCCCAGGCATCCATTTCGAACCGGTCACACCCCAGCGAGGCAATGCAATCTGCCATCAAAAGCGCCGGGTGGTCCAGATCGTCCAACAAGGCGCGTAGTGCTGGAATGTCGTTCCGGATTGAGCTTGACGTGTCCACATGAACGGCCAGTACCGCCTTGATCATGTGGGCTTTGTCGTCACGCAATGCCTCGGCAATACGGTCAAAATCCCAGGCCGAGGACGAGCCGAAGTCTATTAATTGAACGTTGGCGCCGATACCCTCGGCCATCTCGGCCCAGCCATGGGTAAATCGGCCAGATGCGGGGGCTAGAACCGTTTCACCGGGAGCGATGACGTTGGACAGCGCTGCCTCCCACGTCCCGTGGCCGTTAGAGATATAGATAGCAACGCTATGCTCGGTCCGCGCCACGCGGCACAGATCGCGGGTCAGCGCCGGCATCATCTCGATCAGCTCGCCTTCGTAGATATTCGGCGACGGGCGGTGCATGGCCTGCAAAACCGCATCCGGGATGACCGAAGGTCCTGGAATCGCCAGATACTCGCGCCCTTGCGCCAAGGAAATGGGGTCTGTCATGGGATCAACCTGTATGAATTGACGCCCACCCTAGCGCAGCTTTAAGCGGCGTCAATCCATCAGCTTGGAGGCCGCGCGCGCAAGGTTTTCGATACCGGCCCAATCCCCATCAATGACCATCTTTTTCGGCGCAACCCAGCTTCCGCCCGCGCAGACCACATTGGACAAGGACAGGTAATCCTTTGCATTTTCGGGGGACACGCCACCGGTCGGGCAAAACTTGATTTGCGGCAACGGTGCGCCAATCGCTTTCAACGCAGGTGCACCACCCGACGCCTCGGCCGGGAAGAACTTGAGCATGTCGTAGCCCTTTTCCAACAGACGCATCGCCTCACTGGCTGTGGCGGCGCCGGGCAACAAGGGCAGGCCTTCGGCCTCGCAGGCCGCGATCAACTCGTCGGTGGCACCGGGCGAGACGCCAAATTGCGCGCCTGCTTCTTTCGCGGCGCGCACATCTTCTGGCGTGACCAAAGTTCCTGCACCGACGACGCCGCCCGGCACATCCGCCATCGCGCGGATCGCGTCTAGTGCAGCAGGGGTGCGCAGTGTAACCTCAAGCGCGGGAAGACCACCTGCGACAAGCGCCTCGGCCAGTGGGCGCGCCTGAGCCGCGTCATCGACGACAAGGACAGGAACAATGGGCGCAAGTGCGCAGATTTCACGCGTGCGTTGGGTTTTGGACATGGGTCAAACTCCGAAAATACTGGCGCCGGTGTCTGCTGATCCGACATTTTGGCGGAAAGTAGCGAACAGGTCACGCCCCACGCCGTGTTGGTTGGCCGACAGATCAGCAGTGGCAGGGGCACGGTCCAGAACCCCGGGGGTCAGAATCTCCAACTCACCCTTCACCGCATCGACGCGCAAGATGTCGCCATCCTGCAGGTAAGCGATCGGCCCGCCATCCAGCGCCTCGGGGCAGACATGGATCGCCGCAGGGACTTTGCCGGACGCGCCGGACATACGACCATCGGTTACAAGCGCCATCTTTTGCCCACGGCCCTGCAAGATCGACAGGATCGGTGTCAGCGAGTGAAGCTCGGGCATGCCATTTGCTTTGGGTCCCTGGAACCGGACAACAACAATGACGTCGCCGGTGAACTCTCCGGCCTTGAACGCGGCTTTTGCTTCGTCCTGATCATGGAACACGCGTACAGGCGCTTCGACAACCTGATGTTCCGGGTCGACGGCCGAAACCTTCATCACGCCGGTGCCCAAATTGCCAGTCAGGCGCGACAACCCACCAGTGGGTTGGAACGGGTCTTTCGCCGGGCGGACGATTTTTTCGTTCAGGCTGTGGCCAGCCCCGTCTTCCCAAACCAGCTCACCGTTCTTTAGCTTCGGTTCTTTGGTATAATTCTGCAGACCCTGCCCCGCGACGGTTAGAGTGTCGGGGTGCAGCAGCCCGTCTTCCAGTAGCGTTCCAATGCAGTACCCAAGACCACCCGCTGCGTGGAAGTGGTTCACGTCTGCGAGGCCGTTTGGATAAACCCGCGCAACCAAGGGAACCACGGCAGAAATGTCAGAAAAATCCTGCCAATCCAACACGATACCACCTGCGCGCGCCATTGCGATCAAATGGATCAGCAGGTTGGTCGACCCACCCGTGGCCATCAGACCCACGATGCCGTTCACAAACGCCCGCTCATCCAAAACCTGATAGACCGGCGTATAATGATTGCCCAGCGCGCTCAGCGACAGGGCGCGGCGCGCGCCTTCCTCGGTCAGCGCATCCCGCAGAGGCGTGTTGGGATTTACAAAGCTTGACCCCGGCAGATGCAGGCCCATGAATTCCATCAGCATCTGATTGGTGTTCGCGGTGCCATAAAAAGTGCAAGTACCCGGTCCGTGATAAGCGGCCATTTCAGCGGCCATGAGCTCGTCGCGGCCGATTTCTCCGGCGGCGAATTTCTGGCGAATCTTGGCTTTTTCATCGTTGGGCAGACCGCTGGTCATCGGTCCGGCTGGCAGGAAAACAGCGGGCAGATGGCCAAACGCCTGTGCGCCGATAATCAAACCGGGAACGATCTTGTCACAAACGCCCAGGAAAACGGCCGCATCATAGGTGTTGTGGCTCAGCGCCACTCCGGTCGCCAGGGCAATCACGTCGCGGGAAAACAGAGACAACTCCATCCCCGCCTCGCCTTGGGTGACGCCGTCACACATGGCTGGCACGCCACCCGCAACTTGTGCGGTGCCACCTGCCGCTCGGATCGCGTCACGGATCAGTGCGGGATAACGCTCGAACGGCTGGTGGGCGGAAAGCATGTCGTTATAGGCGGTCACGATGCCCAGATTACCGGCCGTATCAGTGGCCATCGCTTGCTGATCCTCACCCGCACCGGCATAGGCGTGGGCTTGACCGCTGCACGACAAATGCGCGCGCGCCGGTCCCTTGGATCGGGCATGTTCCATACGCTCAATATGCGGGCCGCGCAGTTCGGCGCTGCGGTCGATGATGCGTTGAGTGACGTCGGTGATGACTGAATGTACCATGATTACCCTCCGATCTGACGCCAGCGGCGTCCATCGCGATGCATCAGCATCAATGCTTCCTCCGGACCGGAACTGCCCTGATCGTACTTCGCGGGTTTGTCTCCGCGCTCTTCCCAACCGTGGATGATTGGATCGACCCAGGCCCAGGCCGCCTCTGCCTCGTCCCCTCGCATGAACAGTGTTTGGTCGCCACGAATGACATCCATGATCAGTCGTTCATAGGCGTCCGGCGACTGGGCCTCATCACCCAGCGCATCGGCAAAACTCATGTCCAGTGCAACATCTGACAGGCGGAACCCGCCCTGCCCCGGTTCTTTGATCGTCGTGCGCAGGGTAATACCTTCGTCCGGTTGCAGGCGGATCACCAGCACGTTGCCGTGCAGCGGGCCGACATTGGGGAAGATCGTATGCGGCGGATCCCGGAAAAACACTGCGATTTCGGATTCGCGGGCACGCAGGCGTTTTCCAGTTCGCAAATAGAACGGCACACTAGCCCAGCGCCAGTTGCCGATATGGGCCTTAAGAGCGATGTAGCTTTCGGTGCGGCTCGCGGGGTTGCCAACATGATCCAAATAACCGTCGCCGCCCTTGCTCGAACGATATTGGCCGCGTGCGATGTCAGACGGCGCAACGGGCTCCAGCGCTTCGATCACCTTGACCTTCTCGTCACGCACGGCGTTGGGCGAAAACTTGGACGGAGGTTCCATCGCAGTCAGGCACAATAGCTGAACCAGATGGTTCTGCACCATGTCCCGCATTGCACCGGACTGATCGTAATAGGCTCCGCGCCCTTCGACGCCAACAGTCTCTGCCACGGTAATCTGAACATGATCGACATGCGTCGCGTTCCAGAGAGGTTCGAACAGGGAATTGGCAAAGCGCAGCGCCATCAGGTTCTGAACCGTTTCCTTTCCCAAATAGTGGTCGATCCGATATATCTGATGCTCTTCAAAGCAGGCTCGCAACCCGGAGTTCAGCGCCTGGGCCGAGGCGAGGTCGTGGCCAAAGGGTTTTTCGACCACGATACGGCTGTCGGGCGTCGCCATACCATGATCGCTGAGCCTTTTTGCGATGCCGGAGAAAAGGCTGGGGCCAACTGACAGGTAGAACGCGCGTACAACGCCAGGACGCAAGGTTTTGGCAAGGTCTTTCCAGCCGGAGTCCCCCATTGCGTCAACGGGAACATATTCAACATGGCTCAGAAACTGATCCAGAACGTCCTTTTTGAACGCAGGCGCAAATTCTTTCATCGAGGCGCGTATTTGGTCACGGAACCCGTCACTGTTCATGTCAGACCGCGCCGTGCCGATGATCTTTGCCTCTTCGGGCATCTGGCCGACTTCGAACCGATGATAGAGCCCGGGCAAGATCTTGCGCTGCGCCAGATCGCCGGTCGCGCCGAATAGCACCAGATCGAACGGGTCTACCGGGATTACGCGTGAAACCATCTATGGGCTCCTTCAAATCTGCTGGCATCACTCAGGCGCAGTTATCACTGGTCCTTGTGATGCAAGCATTGTTACCGCTAACACTCAGGCACTGAATAGGGAAGCGCAACTGGAAAATCAACCCTGATTCCGCAACCACTCCATAACCGAGGATCGAACCGATTGGTCTCCACGATGGCGGGCGTCGGCGATGATCTTACGCAGTGACTGCAGGTCAGCGCGCAACAACACGCTTTTGACTGGGCCAATCGACGCCGGGCGCATGGATAAGGTTCGAATACCCATTGCTGCCAGACAAAGTGCCTCAACAGGTCGCCCGGCATCCTCGCCACAGAAAGACAACGGCGTGTTCGAGATATTGCAGCGCTCGACAATCCGTTCGATGAAGGAGAGGAAGCTGACATTCAGCGTGTCATAGCGTCGGCGAACCAGCTCGTTTTCGCGGTCAGCGGCAAAAAAGAACTGTTTCAGGTCGTTGCCCCCGATCGAGACGAAATCAACCTCGTCAAAGAACTTCTGCGGGGCAAAGGCGAGAGACGGCGTTTCCAGCATTGCGCCAACTTCGATCGATTCTGGCAGCACATGACCAAGGCGCTTTTCGCGTTCGATGGTCTTGTTCACTTCCCAACGTGCCTCACGGTATTCTTCGGCCTGCGCCACAAACGGGAACATGATTGTCAAAGGCCGCCCATTGGCTGCACGCATCAATGCCTGCAACTGCATCCGCATAACGCCGCGCTTATCCAGACCAACGCGAATAGCGCGCCAGCCCAAAGCCGGGTTGGGCTCTTCGACGTGCTTCATGTAGGGCAGAACTTTGTCCGACCCGATATCCAGTGTGCGGAACACCACGCGCATGTCGCAAGCAGCATCCATGACGCGCTGATATTGTGTCACAAGCTCGGACCGCTTGGGCATCTGATTGCGGATCAGGAACTGAAGCTCGGTGCGGAACAGGCCCACACCCTCGGCCCCTGAATTGCCCAGCGACGGCAGATCCGCCATCAGGCCCGCGTTCATAACCAGATTGATCCGTTCACCATCGCGCGTCACTGTCGGAGTATCGCGAATCGAGGCATAGCGTTCCTGCGCTTTGGCCTGCATTGCGATTTTATCGCGAAACGCGGAGACAACGGTATCTTCCGGACGCAGTTGGACCATACCCTGATCGCCATCGACCAGTATATGATCTCCGTTCAACGCCTCGGTCGTGATGTGCCCAACGTGAACCACCAGTGGAATTGCAAGGGCGCGAGCCACAATCGTTGCGTGGCTACCGACCGAGCCTTCCTCAAGAACGATCCCTTTCAACGAGCGACCATATTCCAACAGATCCCCAGGCCCGATATTTCGGGCAACCAGGATGGGATCCGGTGGCAGGTCGGTCCCGTTGGTGCCCCCCTGCCCGGTCAGAATGCGCAGCAGCCGGTTGCTGAGGTCATCCAGATCTGCCAGCCTTTCCCGCAGATAGGGGTCGGTAACCTGCCCCATGCGCGCCCGCGCTTGCGACTGTTCTTTCTCAACCGCCGCTTCGGCGCTAAGGCCCAGGGCAATGTCCTCTTCCATCCGGCGCATCCAGCCTTTGGAATTGGCAAACATGCGATAGGCTTCCAGAACCTGCAATTGTTCCTTGTCACCGCCCTGCGAAATCTCAAGCATCTTGTCGACGCCCACGCGCAGTTCATCCACGGCCTCATTCAGACGTTCACGTTCGCGGTGGGGGTCGTCAGCAATCGGGTTGGTGACGACAACACGGGGTTCATGCAACCAGACATGCCCTTCGGCAGATCCCTCCTGTGCTGGTCCCCCCTCAAATTGCACCGATTGCTGGTGCCGGGGTGAAAGCGCTGCGCCCTCGCCCACAAAGGCACCAAGCTCGGTCATTTCGGCCAAGACCATGGCGACCACTTCCAGCGCGTAGACCTCGTCAGCAGTATACACGCGCGCATCACGGGATTGCACGACCAATACGCCCAGCTTTTCACCCAAACGCTGGATCGGCACCCCGATGAAGGACGAGAACCGCTCTTCGCCGGTTTCCGGCATATACCGAAACCCTTTGGTCGAAGGCGCGTCTGCGGTGTTCACGACCTTGCCTGATTGCGCAACATGACCAACAAGCCCTTCACCCAACCGCATACGTGTCTTGTGAACTGCCTCTGGCGACAACCCTTCAGTCGCGCAAAGCTCAAGAGTATCGGCATCCCGGAACAGATAGATCGAGCACACCTCGGCCCGAATACTGTCGGCAATCAGATGCGTGATCCGGTCAAGACGTTCCTGACCGGCGGCTTCGCTCGCCATCTCTTCGCGCAGCCGCCCCAGCAGCTTACGGGATTCTGTTTCGGTGCCTTCCGCCATATCCCACCCAAATTACGGAATCAGGCGAGACCTTTGGCTGAAATGCTCAGGCCGCCTTGTCCAATTCAAAGGCATCATGCAGTGCCTGAACAGCAAGTTCCATGTATTTCCTGTCGACTAGGACGGAAATTTTTATCTCAGAGGTTGTAATGACCTTGATGTTGATCCCCTCATCCGAGAGTATCTTGAACATCTTGGCCGCCACGCCCGACTGCGAGCGCATGCCGATCCCCACGACCGAGACCTTGCAGACATCCTGGTCCGCGACCAGTTCGGCATAATTCAGCTCACCCGCATCCTTGATTGCCAGCAATGCCTGTTCGGCGCGGGCCACCTGATCGGTGGGGCAGGAAAAGGTCATGTCCGTGCGCCCTTCGTCCGAGATGTTCTGCACGATCATATCGACATTCACGCCCGCGTCGCTGAGCGCGGTAAAGATGATCGACGCGATGCCCGGGCGGTCAGCCACCGAGACAACGGTCATCTTGGCTTCGTCGCGGGAATAGGCCACACCGGCCACAACATTGGATTCCATGATATCCTCCTCATCGCAGACCAGCGTACCGGCCTCGTCGGATTGTTCCTCAAAGCTTGAAAGAACGCGCAGTTTTACCTTGTAGCGCATCGCCAATTCGACTGAGCGGGTCTGCAGCACCTTTGCCCCCAGCGAGGCCAATTCCAGCATTTCCTCGAACGAAATGCGGTCCAGCTTGCGTGCCTTCTCGCAGATGCGCGGGTCCGTGGTATAGACACCATCAACGTCCGTGTAGATGTCGCACCGCTCGGCACCGAAGGCGGCCGCAAACGCGACGGCGGTGGTGTCTGACCCACCCCGGCCCAAGGTCGTGATACGGCCTTCTGGGCTGATGCCCTGAAACCCGGCGACGACGGCAACCTTCATGCCCTCGCCAAACTTCTGGTTCAGGTTATCGGTCGGAATTTCTTCGATCCGGGCCTGGCTGTGGGCGCTGGTGGTCATCAGCGGAACCTGCCAGCCCTGCCAGCTCCGGGCCGGGACATCCATTTCCTGCAACGTCAACGCCATCAGGCCAGCGGTAATATTCTCACCCGAGGACACGACGGCATCATATTCCCGCGCATCGTACAACGGTGATGTTTCATCGACCCAGCCCACAAGCTCGTTTGTCTTGCCGGACATGGCCGAGACGATGACGATCACGTCATAGCCCTTCGCCACTTCGACGCCGATGCGCTTGGCTGCGCGGCGGATACGGTCAAGGTTGGCAACCGAAGTGCCGCCAAATTTCATCACGAGTAAGGGCATGGGGGCAAGTGTCTCCGCGCCTTGGATTTCTGGTCCCGTGCGTCTTATGCGAGGGGGGCCGCAAGGGCAAGAGTTCAAAACCAGTCGGATGGCCGCACCTGATCGCTTTACAACCGACCAAGAGGCTGTCAGCCTGCAACTCGCATTTATTCCCAGAGGTTCTCCATGATCCGCGCTGCCGCAGCCCTCGTCCTTTTATCCTCATCCGCCTTTGCACAGGTCTCAACGCTGGCTGCAACCGACGGCAAGAATGCACTGGGTACGGTGCCCTGTGCCAAAGGCGGAGCAGCGCTGAGCAGCTGCCACGCCGAGCTGCGCCACCATGACGACGGAACCACGACACTTGCTGTCGGATTGGGCGGCGCCGAAGTACGCAGCATCTATTTCACGGATGGCGTACCGACCTCCAGCAGCTCACCGGCCCGGATCAGTCACGAAACACGGGGTGACCTGACAGTGGTCTTCATCGACCCCGATGAAGTTTACGAAATCCCCACGGCAGCGCTGAAACGTCAATAATCGTGCGGCTGACCGTCCCAGGTTTCAAAACACCCGGTCGTGGCCAGTGACAGTGACTCAAAGCGGCAAAGCAGCCCATTTGTTGCCTGATCCACAGTGATCTCAGCCTGAGTGCCGCCCATATCCGTCTGCACCCACCCCGGATGGTAGATGCCCACCGATATACCATCTGCACGCAGATCAGTGGCCAGATTCCGCCCCAAATTCAGGGCTGCTGCTTTGGACGCGCGATAAATATAGCTGCCACCGGGCGCGCGTGTGTGCGACGCCATCTGCGACGACAGGATCACAACTTTGCCTTGCGCTGCCCGAAGATTGGGCAAAAGCGCCTGCACGGTTAGAAACACGCCCGTCACATTGGTCGCAAAACTCTGCGCCCACATGTCGGCAGGATAGCCGTCTATGCCGTGGCCTTTGTCCAGATAGACCCCGGCGTTGCAGATCAACAGATCAACCGGACGACCCGCAAGCCCTTCTGCCATAGAAGCCTGCTGCTTCGGGTCTGTCACATCCAGTACAAGCTGCGCACTGGAATCCCGCGCGGTTCCGGTTACGTCATGCCCCTGCGCGCGATAACGATCTGCCAGAGCTTGCCCAATTCCGCGATTAGCCCCGGTGATAACGATATGCATGGGTCAGTTCGTTTTACGGGTGGGTAGGAAAGGCAACGGCGAAACTGGCACGCCGTCTTCGATCAGCGCTTTGGCCTCATCGGGCTTGGCTTCGCCATAGATCGCGCGTTCGGGCGCATCGCCCAAATGGATCTTACGCGCCTCTTTGGCAAAATCCTTACCGACATAGTCCGAGTTTTCCTCGACCTTGCGACGCAGATCCGCCAGCACCTTCTCGATGTCTGGCGACGGGGTCGCGACATCCACCTGTTTGCTTTGTGGTTCAGTTGTCTGGGCATTGCGGGCCGGACGAACGCGAGGGGTCATGATAGCCTTATCTACTTGCGCGTCACCACACACAACGCAGGTCACCATACCTGCGGAGGCGAGTTTGTCGTAAGCGGCGGCCGATTGAAACCAACTGTCAAATGTATGGTCGCGGCTGCATTTCAGCGAATATTGAATCATGGTCCGTCCATTTTCCGGTAGGCAAATAGATACCGACAGACATGGCAAGATCAAGCCCTTCGCAAGGCGAGTCAGTGTAGAATCGGGCCAAGACTGCGTAACAAATGGGACAGTTCCGGCGATTTCACCAGAGAGGCCGCTTTTTTGGGCGAAACCCACTTTCGCTTTCGTTGGGCCCGTTCAGGAAATTCAGGCGCAATCGACGTAACACTGAGGGGAAAGACATCCACCAGACACACCATAGGGTTCATACTCGAGCGGGATTTTAGGTATGTGAAACGGCCCATGGGCTTGTTTGCGCAATTGCCTTTAACCCCAGCCTCTTCCCAAGCTTCTCGTCTGGCGGTTTGCGACGGTGTCATATCCTCGATCAGCCAGCCCTTCGGTATGATCCAGCGCTTGGATTTGCGCGTTGTGATCAGCAAAACCCTGAGCTTTCCGTGTTTGATGCGATAGCATAGGGCTGCCGATTGATGCTCAAGTCGCAGGTGCTGTTCGCTTCCCTGCAGACACGTCGGTTGCCTCGCACCGATCACGCCGCACCACCTTTCAAACTGCTTTCATCCTCAATCGCCGACCTTTGAGGTTTTTATACATTTAGCGGCCAGCTGGGGTCAGAATACCATATGGTGCGTTTTCTTCCAAGAGTTTAGACAGGCTTCAGACCCGAGCAGCCAATTTCCGAACCAGATCTTCATGCGGGATATCGGCATCGATTGCCAGTCGCCGCAACCCGAAGTGAACGCGCGCCACCTGTTGATAATATCGGGTGTAGACGTAGTTTGTTCCACCACCTGCGATCGCACCCAGGACCGGTATCGATTGCGCTGCCAGCTTCTGGCCCAGTACAATGGACAGTCGCGGCGCTACCGCTGCAATCAGCTTTTGCATCGCAGGGCCAGTCAACGTCAGGCGGACAGAAAAGAAGCCCAGATCTGCGCCATCGTCAAAAGACAGTGGTCCGGCTGCAGACAGGACCCGAACGCAATCAAATTTGACGCCTTCCTCGGACGGATCGAACCCTTCGCGGAACGCCGCGCCCTGAATGGCACGTAATAGCATGGCAGTCGTAGCAGGCAATTCCATCAGGGCAGTCGACACGCCACCCATGCCGCCAGCAGCCCCCATTGCCGTTGCGACAGCGGTGTTGACCCAGGGCTTTTGATCAGGAACAGCCCGGCGAGACCCCTCGGCTGCATGCATCGCTAGCCAAAGCGCCTGTTCCGTGGCCCCTGTCAGCCCCTCCCGCACAGATGCCGGAAGTTGCTCCAGTAGCGATTCCGCCGAACCTCCCAAACTGTTCAACAGTTTAACGCCGGGACCTCCGGCTGTTCTGTAATATTTGGCCAGCCGATCCAATTCAGCATCGGTATCCAGCTTTTCGACTAGAAGCACGTCCTGCATTTAAGCCCTCCTGCCGTTAAACATCGGGGCTAAATGGCGTGGTTTCAATAGCTCAGCGCGACCAGCGTGTGACCGTGCCACGCACATTCAACCATTCACCGGGGCTCAATTCCACGCCTAAGACCCGGTCAGGGTTTGTTGGGGGCGGCATTTCCACACCGGAAAGCCGGGTGAACCCGAAACGCGCATAATAAGGTGCATCGCCCACCAGCATCACCCTTTGCCAGCCAATTTCGCGACCAGCCTCAAGCCCCTGATGGATCAGGAATCCGCCAAGGCCTTCGCCCTGGTGGGTCGGGTGCACCGCCACGGGACCCAGCAACAAAGCGTCGTGATCGCCCACATGCACGGGCCAGAAACGGATCGCCCCGGCCAGAATGCCCTGCCCGTCGCGCGCAACAAGGGAAAGGCCCGACACCGACGGAACATCATCGCGCAGACGATACGAGGACAGCGCCTCGCGCCCCGGTGCAAAGCACAGGTCGTAGAGGGCCTCGACCTCCCACCAATCATCCGGCTCTTCCGGCCTGATCACGAACTGCTGCACCCTGCCCTCTTTTCCTAGCTGGCAATCGCCCTAGCACTTCGGTACGCCTTGGGCAAACGCTTGGAGACCATATGTTCTATCGCCCCGAAAACGGCCACGGCCTGCCACACAATCCGTTCAACGCCATTATCACGCCGCGGCCGATTGGCTGGATCTCGACGCGTGACACAGATGGGATCAACAATCTGGCTCCGTATTCGTTTTTTAACGGCGTTGCTTACACCCCGCCGCAGGTGATGTTTGCTTCAACCGGAACCAAACACGATCAAGACGGCACGAAAGACAGTCTTGCCAATATCAAGGCAACGGGGGTGTTTTGTGTAAACGTCGTGGCGCACGCACATCGCGACGCAATGAATGCCAGCTCAGCAGGCTTGCCGAAACATGTCGACGAATTTGGCCATGCAGGCCTGACACCCTTGGAATGCGAAACCATCCCATGCGCCCGGATCGATGGGGCTCCGGCAGCGCTGGAATGCAAGCTAACCCAGATCGTGTCCCTTCCGGGCGAGGCCAATCGGGTGGTGTTCGGAGAAGTAACCGGCGTACATCTGCGCGACGATTGCCTGAAAGACGGCATGTTCGACGTCACAACATTCCAACCGCTGGCAAGGCTTGGGTACCGGGACTATTCAGTGGTCACCGAGCTGTTCAGCCTTTCACGACCGGATGACTAATGCCGCTTCCTGACCCCTTACGCAGATACCCGATCACGCTCCCTGATGGGTCTGATCACAAGGGCACAGTTTTCCTGTCTGAAGCGATTGACCATCCCAGGTTTCAGGCCGGAGAATACAGCTACGCATCGGATTTTGAGCCGTCAGACGATTGGGCGCAACGACTTGCCCCCTACCTGTTTCCGTTTTCGCAAGAAAGGCTGGTGCTGGGGAAGTTCTGTCAGATCGCCCATGGCGTACGTTTCATCACATCATCGGCCAATCATTCAATGGATGGATTGACGTGCTTTCCGTTTCCAGTGTTTGACCCGGACGGAATGACCGGGTTTCAGCCGGACACGCGCGACACTCTCATCGGCCACGATGTCTGGATTGGCTATGGCGCGATGATCCTGCCCGGTGCACAGATCGGTTCGGGGGCAATTATTGGTGCCGGGTCTGTTGTTCGCGGGAACGTACCGCCCTATGCGATCATTACCGGGAACCCTGCCGAAGTGCGGCGGTTCCGGTTCGAAAAGGACACCATCGACCGGCTTTTAGCATTGAACTGGTGGGATTGGCCCGCCGAGAAGATCGCCGAAGCCGAAGAGGCGCTTCTGTCTGGTAATACTGAAGAATTGGAACGGATTGCTCCAAAGTAAAAGGCGGCCGAAGTGGCCGCCTTTTACAATCAATGCCCGCCCAGCACACCCGTGCGGACCGAGTAATCGACGGCCAGCTCGTAGTCCGGGTCATCGTCGCTATCGACCATCAGGTGGCCAGCTTTGTTTAGCAACTTGTGGCAGTCTCGGCTGAGGTGGCGGAGCATGACGCGTTTGCCCGCAGCCTCGTATTTTCCAGCGATGTTCTCGATGGCTTGCAGCGCGGATTGATCCACGACGCGGCTTTCGGCAAAGTCCACGATTACAGTGTCAGGGTCGTTCTGAATATCAAACAGCTCAATGAATCCGTCGGACGAACCAAAGAACAAAGGCCCCTGAATCTCATAGACTTTTGCGCCCTCTTCCGTGGCCGAGTCCCGCGTAACCGCGTGGATGCGTTTTGCATTGTTCCAGGCATAGGCAAGAGCTGAGACGATCACACCAACAACCACGGCAACCGCAAGGTCTTCCATCACGGTCACAACAGTCACCAGAACGATGACAAACGCATCCATCAGGGGCACCTTGCGCATGATCTTGAACGAGTTCCAGGCAAAGGTTCCGATTACCACCATGAACATCACACCAACCAGCGCGGCCAGCGGAATTTGCTCAATCAGCGGTGAGGCGAACAAGATGAACACAAGTAGGAACAGGGCCGCAGCAATCCCGGCGATGCGGGTACGACCGCCGGACTTCACGTTGATCATCGACTGACCGATCATCGCACAACCGCCCATACCGCCAAAGAATCCAGTCGCTACATTGGACACACCCTGCGCAATGCATTCTTGCGAGGCCCCTCCGCGTTTGCCGGTGATTTCACCAACGAGGTTCAGGGTCAGCAGGGATTCAATCAAGCCGATGGCTGCCAGAATGACAGCGTAAGGCAGGATGATCTCGAAGGTTTCCCAGTTCAGCGGCACCATCGGGATGTGGAATGCGGGCAGACCACCCTCGATAGACGCCAGATCACCGACGCGCGGCACATCAAGTCCAAAGCCGATAACCAGCGCAGCCACGACAACGATCCCGGCCAATGGCGCAGGCACGATACGCGTGATACGCGGCATGACCCAGATCACCGCCATGGTCAGCGCGACCAGTCCTAGCATCGTATAAAGCTGTAGGCCCGAAAGCCATTCGCCACCGCCCACACCGTGGCCGGTATTTTCCATGGTGCCGGGCACCTTGAACTGCCCCATCTGGGCCAGAAAAATCACGATTGCCAGACCATTCACAAAACCCAGCATCACCGGATGCGGCACCAGTCGGATGAACCGGCCCCAATGCATCGCGCCTGCAATGACCTGCAAAATGCCCATCAAAACCACCGTGGCGAACAGGTATTCCACCCCGTGTTCAGCCACCAACGCCACCATCACAACAGCCAGAGCGCCGGTTGCGCCGGAGATCATGCCTGGACGCCCGCCGATCAGCGCCGTGATCAAACCCACCATGAACGCGGCATACAGTCCGACCAACGGGTGGACACCTGCGACAAAGGCAAACGCCACCGCTTCGGGGACCAGCGCCAGCGCAACGGTCAGGCCCGACAACAGCTCAATCCGCAAGCGCGAGACGGTCAGCCCCTCATCCGGCATCCAGCGGAGATCGGGTTTGGCTATACGATTGGCAAAGCTTGCCAGCATGGCTCGGGGCATGAGACGTCCTGTGGGGTTGTTTGTTCGCGCGAAAGATGCCTTTTACCTGTCATACCTGACATTAGATACTGCACCCAGCGGGACCCTGATATGCGTAAACCGCATAGCTAGCAAGCAAGTTACACAAACCCTTGAAGCCACTTGCCAAACCCGCGGCTGCCACGCAGAACTCTTTCAACAGTTTTTCACGGAGAGCAGCCATGACCCAGACCAAAATCGCCATCATCGGCGGATCAGGCATTTACGACATCGACGGTTTGGAAAAAGCGGAATGGGTCACAGTCGAAACGCCATGGGGCGATCCTTCGGATCAGATCCTGACCGGATCCCTGAACGGCGTAGACATGGCGTTCCTTCCCCGTCACGGGCGTGGTCACGTACATTCCCCGACTGACGTTCCCTATCGCGCCAATATTGACGCGTTGAAACGGCTTGGTGTGACTGACGTGATCTCAGTTTCGGCCTGCGGATCGTTTCGCGAGCACATGGCGCCGGGCGATTTCGTGATCGTCGATCAGTTCATCGACCGGACGTTTGCGCGCGAGAAGAGCTTTTTTGGCACCGGCTGCGTCGCCCACGTCAGTGTTGCGCACCCCACCTGCCCGCGCCTGTCGGACGCGTGTGAGACTGCCGGTCGAACAGCAGGCATCACCATTCATCGCGGCGGCACCTATCTGGCGATGGAAGGGCCGCAGTTCTCGACACTGGCGGAATCCAAGATGTACCGGGAACACTGGGGCTGCGACGTGATAGGCATGACCAACATGCCCGAGGCCAAACTCGCCCGCGAGGCCGAGCTTTGTTATGCCTCGATCGCCATGGTTACCGATTACGACAGCTGGCACCCGGATCACGGCGAGGTGGACGTCACCTCCATCATCGCCACGCTGACCGGCAATGCCGAGAAAGGCCGTGCGCTTGTCAAAGGTCTGCCCGATCTGCTGGGCGCTGACCGCGCGCCCTGCCCTCATGGCTGCGACCGGGCACTGGAATTTGCCATCCTGACCGCACCTGAGAAACGTGATCCCATTTTGCTGGCGAAACTGGATGCTGTTGCTGGTCGGGTTCTCTGACCGGCAGCTTTAATTGGCTTGCAAGGACTGTTGAACCTTATCCCACAACCCGTGCGACCAGAGGTCGTTGTGGGTGCCCTCCGGGATGACATAGATCTGCGCCGTCTCCCCGGCCATCGCGGCCAAAGCTTCGCCGTGATGCAGGGGAACCGTTTCATCCTCGGTCCCGTGGAAGATCAAAGTCGGAACGGTGACGTTCTCGATCAGATCACGGGTCGCGAACTGATCCCGCATCAGGGCATGCACCGGTAGCCAGGGATATCTTTCCGCCGCGACGTCCACCGTAGCCGTAAAGGGTGCCTCAAGCACCAGCAGCTGTGCATTTGGGCGCTGTTCAGCTACGGCAGTCGCAACGGCTGTTCCAAGACTTTGGCCGTGCAACACAACGTCCGCACCTTGGCGATCCAACTGGTCATACATCTGGATGCCGTCGGAAATCAGCGCCATCTCGGACGGTTCGCCCTCGCTGCCCGGATAGCCACGGTAGCTGGGGGCCAGCAGGCCGAAGCCGCTGTTGAGGATCTCTCTCATCCGGTCGGCCCGGTCGGCCAGATTGCCAGATTGGCCATGAAAAAACAAAACCGTCGGCGCGCCTTCTATCGCGGGTGGGGCAGTCCACGCGGTCAGCGTGACACCATCGGACATAGTGAGGGAAACGGTCTCAACATCGGCCAGGCCGATCGAATTGGGCGCAGACAACTCGCCATCTGGTTTGAACAACAGCGATTGCTGGTTCACATACATATACCCCACGATGCCCGCGTAGATCACCGCAAGGACCGGAACCAAAAGGATCAGCGCGCCCTTTACGTGGGCAAGCCGCGAGGGATTGGGTTCAGGTGTCGCGTTCGCGCGTGTTTGATCTGTTTGAACCATCGGCCTCTCCGAAGCGTTGCGTCCGGTCCAAGGTTGGTGGCCCGAGGAACCGTTTCAAGCCGCACGAAGCACACTTAATCCAATCTTAAAACTTGTTGCCGCATTGCACGGCCCCGGCTCTTTTTTGCCCGTCATCTTGAAAAATCGCCTGTGCTGCACCGATCTGTGGTTCGCACGGCACCGTCAAAACGCCGGCGAAACAGAGGGATAGCATGAAGCGACTTGAGGCATTGGACGCAGCGCGATTTCTGGCGTTTTGCGGAATGGTTCTGGTGAATTTCCGCATTGCTGCTGAGGTCGCCCCTGGCAATGACTGGGCCTCGACCCTGATCGATTTGCTGGAAGGCCGCGCCGCCGCTTTGTTCGTCATCCTGGCCGGCATCGGAATTGGGTTATCCTCTGTTTCAACGTCGATGCTGCTACGGCGCGCGGTGTTTCTGTTCGCGCTCGGCCTGATCAACATGACCGTATTTGACGCCGATATTCTGCATTTCTACGCGGTGTACTTCGTTGTTGGCGCTGCTTTCCTGACGGCACCGACCCGTGCATTGTGGTTGGGTTCAGTTGGGGTGGTGGCGCTGGCTGTCCTCGCTGTCATGATTTTCAACTACGACCTTGGCTGGGACTGGGAAACGCTGACATACACCGACCTTTGGACCCTGCCCGGTTTTTTGCGTAACCTGTTTTTCAACGGCTGGCACCCGGTCCTTCCCTGGGCGGCGTTCCTGTTGATCGGAATGGCTATTGGACGATCCGAACTGCACACGATCTGCATTCAACACAGGCTGATCATGTGGGGGTTCGGAGCTGCCATATTTGCCCTGTTTCCGCAAATGTTGGCCTCGGACCCTGATCTGGTGATCTATCTGGGAACCGCGTCCATCCCACCGGGACCGTTCTACATTATTGCCGGAACCGGCTCGGCTTGCGTGGTGATCGGATTGCTGTTGAAGCTGTGGCCCAAGATCGAAAAGTTGCGCATCGGCCCAGCCCTGACCGCGCCTGGTCGGCAGAGCCTGACGCTCTATGTGGTGCACATCCTGATCGGCATGGGCATACTGGAGGAGGCCGGGTTGCTGAACGGGTCACTGAACGCCCCGCAGATCGCGGGTTACGCTGTTGCGTTCTGCGCCGCGTCCTCGATCTTTGCCCTATTGTGGTCCCGCAAATTCAAACGCGGTCCGCTTGAGGCGCTGATGCGTCTGACAACGCAACCACGCAGGGCTTGACCTTGCGCGCTGGTCCGGGCTTGCTGCGGGAAACGTATTCACAGGATTTCCGATGTCCCTTGACCTTTGGCTCGCCTTTGTCGCTGCATCTACCGCCTTACTATTGATCCCAGGCCCGACGGTCTTGCTGGTGCTCAGCTATGCCCTATCCAAGGGGCGCAGCGTGGCTGTCGCCTCGGCGACGGGTGTAGCTGTTGGGGATCTGGTGGCTATGACGGCCTCTCTTTTGGGGCTTGGCGCGCTGGTCCTGGCCTCGGCTACGCTATTCACGGCCCTTAAATGGGTCGGTGCCGCCTATTTGGTCTGGCTGGGGATCAAACTGTTGCGCAGCGCGCCATCAGGCGGGCTTGAGACTGTGGACACCGGGCGCAATGTCACCGCACACAGCGTTTTTGGCCATGCAGCCGCTGTCACCGCGTTGAACCCGAAATCTATCGCGTTTTTTATCGCTTTCGTTCCTCAGTTTCTGCGCCCGGCTGACCCGCTCGGACCGCAATTTGCTATCCTGATCGCAACCTTTGTGGGGCTGGCATGGCTGAATTCGCTGGCATACGCCCTTTTGGCGGACCACCTGCGCAAGATGATCGGCCGTTCAGGCGTCATCACCGCTATGACCCGGTTCGGAGGGCTGGCATTAATCGGGATGGGTGTGGCCACGGCTGTCCTGCGCCGCCCGGCCTGAGGGCTCAGCCCTCAGCGTGTTCCTTCATGAAACCGCGAATGAACCGCCGGATTTCTCGCGCGGCCGACGTGTCCAACTCTTTGCATAGCTGAACAAACTCGTCCCGTTCATCCTTATCCAGCCGCAGGACCAACTGACTGTTTTTCTTGGTTGAAATCTTACCGTCTTTCGTTCCCACGCGTCCCATTCCCATCAAAATCGCAGACCTGCAAGATAGTCTTTGTATATACTTCGCATAGAATTTGTAATTCACGAGCACCTAACAACAAAAGAAGGTTATGGCAACGAACCTTCATGTCGCTCAGGCGATTTTTTCAAAAGATCAAGGCAAGGGGCACAAACCATATCTGACGCGGCCGGTCGATGCACTGTATCGCGACTACCGCCAGTCGAACCGCCGGACGTCTGGGGTGGCAATCTTTCCTTGCATGACTCACACCAATGGGCCAAACAGCCCAGCGTGTTTTGACGCCAGAGGGGATGGCCATGTCCAGAAACAAGTCGGTCAAAGATTACATTCGGACCATCGTTGATTTCCCACATGAGGGGATCATGTTCCGGGACGTAACGACCCTGTTCGCTGATCCGCGCGGTTTCCGCATGGCGATCGATCAAATGCTGCACCCCTATGCCGGTGAGCGCATCGACAAGGTCGTTGGCCTCGAGGCGCGTGGCTTTATCCTAGGCGGCGCAATCGCGCACCAGCTAAGCGTCGGATTCGTGCCCATCCGCAAAAAGGGCAAGCTGCCGGGAACCACGATCAGTCAAGACTACAAGCTTGAATACGGCGAGGCGATTGTCGAAATCCACGACGACGCCATCCAACCGGGTGAAAAAATCCTCGTCGTCGATGATCTGCTGGCGACAGGTGGCACCGCTGCCGCAGGCATCAAACTGATCGAACGGTTGGGGGGCGAGATCGTCTCATGCTCGTTCATTATCGACCTGCCAGAGTTAGGCGGACGCAAGGCATTGGAGGATATGGGTATGGATGTCCAAGTCTTGTGCGAATTCGAAGGCCTTTGACGGCGCGTGCAATCACAAATTCGTGAGTGGAAATCTGAGACCGCGCTGGCTTAGCGCGGTTTTTTATTGGATCAACCCGAACTTATCGGCACAAACAGTGATCTCTTTTCAGTGATGCAGCGTACCCCGAATGATGCCACCAAGGGCATTCCAACCAGGGAAATCATACCATGTTTCGCAAACTCGCAATTGCCGGCGTCGCAAGCCTTTTCGTTTCAACTACGGCTTATGCTGATGGCCATTCCAAAGATATCGTCGACACCGCCGTCGGCGCAGGTAGCTTTGAGACTCTTGTCGCAGCTGTTCAGGCTGCCGAGTTGGTTGATACGCTGAAAGGCGAAGGCCCCTTCACCGTTTTCGCCCCCACGGATGAGGCGTTTGCCGCCCTGCCCGAAGGCACCGTCGAAACCCTTCTGAAGCCCGAGAACAAGGATCAACTGGTCGCCATCCTGACCTACCACGTGGTGCCCGGCAAAGTGATGTCAGGCGATCTGTCCGATGACATGAAAGCCGCAACCGTACAGGGCGGAGAAGTCAAGATTGACCTTGATAACGGCGTAATGGTCAACGACGCGAACGTTGTTCAGGCAGACATCGAAACATCGAACGGCGTCATCCACGTGATTGACAAAGTTATTCTGCCCGCATCGTGAACTCAGCGCGCGGCCTGTATTAAACGGGCCGCGCCTACGCCTTTAGAACGGCACCCGGATTCATGATCCCTTTTGGATCAAGCGCTGCCTTGATCGAGCGCATTGCCGACAGCTTTACCGGATCGCCATAGCGACATAGATCATCCGTTTTCAAACGCCCTATGCCGTGTTCTGCGCTAATCGAACCACCGAACTCATGCACCAAATCATGCACCAAGCGTTTTACCGTTTGCCGCTGTGCGTCATACTCTGAACGGCTATGCCCCTGCGGCGGGAACACGTTGTAGTGAAGGTTGCCGTCACCCAAATGCCCAAAACAGTTAATCCGGAAATCCCCCAACCTGCGTACAATTTCGGACCCTCGCAGGATGAATTCGGGGATTTGCGAGATCGGGACCGAGATGTCATGGCTCGAGACCGAACCGATCAACCGGTTGGCTTCGGGAATATGCTCACGTACGGCCCAAAGCTCCATTCGTTGCGCTTCGCTTTGGGCTATGACTGCATCACCTACAAGCCCGCTCGCCTCCGCTGTTTCGAACAGCGCCATCAGCGCGTCTGACGGTGACGCACCGCCAGAAAGACCCAATTCAATAAGCACCATCCATTCAGGCTGGACGTCAAAGGGCTGGCGGATATCGGGCAAAACCTCGGACAAGAATTGCAGGCCCTGCTTGTGGATCAGCTCAAAGGTGCTGACCCCCTCGCCCACCTGATCGCGTGCCAGCGCCAGCAATTCAATGGCAGCATCCGGAGAGGCCACCTGGAACATCGCGGTGCCGGTCTCGGCCGGACGCGGGTACAGCTTCAACGACGCAGCTGTGATGATCCCCAGCGTGCCTTCCGCCCCGATCAGAAGGTTGCGCAGATCGTACCCAGTGTTGTCCTTGCGCAATCGGCTGAGGCCGTGCCAGATTTCACCATTTGGAAGAACTGCTTCCAACCCAAGACACAGGTCACGCGCATTGCCGTAGCGCAATACATTGACGCCACCCGCATTCATCGCAAGATTTCCACCTATCCGGCAAGACCCTTGCGCCGCCAATGCCAAGGGGAACAATCGATCAGCTTCTTCCGCAGCAGCCTGAACATCGGCCAGAATGGCACCGGCCTCGGCGATAAGAATGTTCTCGGTCGGATAAACCGCCCGGATGGCTGACATCCGCTCCAGTGAAATAAGCAACGGGGCCGGGCCGTCGGTCATCACCTGCCCGCCGACCAATCCGGTGCCGCCGCCGTAAGGCACGACGGGAACCGAAGCATCCGAGGCGAGCCGAACGAGCGTCGAAACCTGTTCCACCGACTTCGGCAGCGCCAAAACGCCGACATGGCCTGCGAACCTGCGGCGCGGCTCTTCCAGGTATCGTTCCTCGACAGGGTGCAGAATATCATCGCCCACCGCAGTGCGGATTAATTGGGCAAAATTGTCATCGGCAGGGTTTAGTTTCATACCCTTTCCTTGCCCAAGTCGTGACGCCCCGACAAGCCTTATTCCAGTTCGATGAGGTATTGCGGCTCAAGCACCACGACCGTCGGGCGATCAGGTAACGTACGCAGAGACACGGTGATCTCAGACACACCTTTGCGCTCAACGGGGAAGTCGTTGCGGATATCGACCAGAAACCGGTCCAGCGAAAAGCTAGAAAACCAGTGCATCGGAATAATGACCGAGCTTTTCAGCCGCTTCAATACCGTGATCATTTCCGGCAGCGGCATCGTCGTTCCACCATCCACCGCAGCCATCACAACATCCAAACGCCCCAGGGCGGCAAATTGTTCATCCGACGGCACATGATGCAGGTGACCCAGATGGCCTATGCACAACCCTTCAACCTCAAACACAAAGATTGAATTTCCGCGCTCTTCCACACCGCCATAAGAGGATCGGATATCGGTCGAGACATTGCGAATCAGCATCTCTCCCAAATCAAGATAGTGTTCGATCCCCTGCCCGAACTCGCCCCACCCCGGCAACACATTCGGAATGGCCGGGTCCGGGTGGGCGGTCCAATGGGTGCTGTGGGCGTGGTTCATTGTGACCACGTCCGGGATAAGATCGGCACTGCCGATGAAACCGGTGAAGTCCGTTACCGCGTTCAACCCGCCCTGCGTCTGAATCATAAACGACGCATGAGCGATATAGCTGATCCGAACCGAAAACTCCGGCACTGGATCCTGCCAGGCTGCTTTGTGAATATACTCAATCCCCGGGGCGGCATCCGCTATGGCAATGCAATGGCTCGGCCGCCGCTCCTGCGCCACAGCCCCGCCCGAGATCACCATCAATACCGCAACAATCCAGCGCATGCCCGGAGTGTAGCGCAGAACACGGGTAAGTCACGCCTGCAGATATCGCGTGAGTGAAACCACGGAATTGGCATTTTCTAGGAGCAGTTCAGAGAACAATGCACTTCCGCAGCTTGAACGGGCGCGAGACTTTCGCCGCACGCAACGCTTGTGCCAACGGATCACTCACAAAAAACGCGTGGCGCATTTGTGTGTCTATCCAGATGTCAGGACCGTCCAGGGCCGAAGCGCTGACCGCAATATCCTTGTCTTGCATTGCCCCAGGCGGCTGCCAGATAGCATAGTTTGGGTACGGCTTTGTGATGCGCGGAGATTGCTCTGTCAGCACGGCAGTCTTTTGTGCGCCGAAGTTCAGACAATAATATTCGCCTTCAACCAGAGAGGCACGGTCATGCTGAAACAGTTTGACAGGGTAGAGATTGCCTTCACCGAGATCAAACTGGTGCAGAACCGCCGCACACGCGGAAGACACCGTCCACAGACCTCCAGCCATAAAGAAATCAGGCTGCTTCTTTTCCTTTTTGTCGTTGTACTTCGCGTACATTTCTTTCGGGAAACAGTCTTCTGACTGCGGTTCTCCAAGTCTGTTTCGCTTCATAGCTTCAACAGCGCGTTCCATATCCCTCAGGACAATGTCTGCCTCAAACCCTTTGATGCTTGAAACGCTCACCATCGCATCACTGATCCAGATCATTGGCTGCTTTGCCCGCGCCATCGACCTACCCCGCGTCGGTCTTTCCGCGCCGGTCCGAGCGCAAGCTGGCATACAGCACATGCGTCCGCCAGCGTCCGTTGATCTGCAGGTATGACTGTGCCACGCCCTCGTATTTGAAGCCCGAGCTTTCCAGCAATCCACGCGACGGCTTGTTTTCGGGCAGACAGGCGGCCTCGATCCGGCTCAGGTCCAGTCGGGTAAAGGCGTGATGAACGATCGCACCAATGGCCTCGCGCATGTAACCCTGACGGGCAAAAGACTGGCCCGTCCAATATCCCAAGGTTCCTGCCTGCGCCGGGCCGCGACGGACATTGTCCAGCGTGATGGCCCCCAAAAGCACATCATCCGTGCGACGGAACAAAAACAGTGGGATCGCCGTCCCACCGGCCACGGAGCGCTGCGCCCAATAAACCCTGTTGGTAAAGGACTTGCGGCTTAGGTGATCCTTGGCCCAGATCGGCTCCCACGGGGTTAGGTATTCCTGTGACGCGCGCCGTAGCGCCGCCCAGTCATTAAAGTCGGAATGTGCGGGCGGGCGCAAGCTCAGGCGCTCGGTTTCAAGTTTCAGCTTGCGTCTGCCCAACAGCATCACGCCGCACGCCTCTCCTGCAATTGCGCCAGCGTGGGTGCGCCCGAGACAGGACCGTAAAGCGCCAGCGCAGCAGGGGCTTGCACTGCCATCTGTTCGGCGAAGGCACGCACATCTTCGGTGCTGACGGCGTCGATCTTGGCCACGGCATCCTCAAGCGAGGGAACCCGATCCCAGATCTGCACCAAACGCGCCAGACGTTCCGCCCGGTTCGACGGGCTTTCCAACCCCATCAGCATACCGGCTTTCATCTGCGCGCGGGCGCGGGCAACCTCTTCGGCGCTCATGTCTTCGGCGGCGCGCTTCATCTCATCAATCGTTATGCTGGCCAGCTCTGCGACCTGATCCGCCGACGTTCCGGCGTAAATCGTCGTCGTGCCGGTATCGGCATAAGCTCCGGTCTGCGCAAAGATCGTGTAGCACAACCCGCGTGTTTCGCGCACTTCCTGGAACAGGCGAGAGGACATGCCGCCGCCAAGCGCCGTCGAATAAATCTGTGCGGTATAGATCGCATCGTCGCGATAGCCGGGGCTTTCCAGCGCCAGCGCGAAATGCGCCTGCTCCAGCTCTTTCTCCTGCCGCGCTTCGCCGCCAGTGAAACGGGCGGTTTCCGGGATCAATCCCTTGCGCGGCTGCAGATGACCAAACATCTCCTCGGCGGCTTTCATAAGCGCGTCGTGATCGACGGCACCGGCGGCAGACAGGATCATCTGCTCGGGTCCATAGTGTTCAGCCACAAACCCGGACAGATCTTCGCGAGAAAACGCACTGACCCGTTCGGTCGGACCCAGAATGGTGCGACCCAGCGGTTGATCGTGGTAGCTCTGCTCTTGCAACCAGTCAAAGATCACATCGTCGGGCGTGTCATAGGCCTGACCGATTTCCTGTAGGATCACACCGCGTTCAACTTCGATCTCACGCGGGTCGAAGATCGGGTTCAGAACGATGTCACCGATGACATCCATCGCCAGCGCCACATCGTCTTTGAGAACACGCGCGTAATAAGCCGTTACTTCGCGCGACGTGTAGGCGTTGATATACCCGCCCACGTCCTCAATCGCCTCGGCGATTTGCAACGCCGAACGGCGCTTGGTTCCCTTAAAAGCCATGTGCTCAAGGAAATGCGCGATACCGTTCTGCTCAATCCGCTCATGCCGCCCACCGGCGGTCACCCAGATGCCGATGGCCGCCGATTGCAACCCCGGCATGTGTTCACTGACGATACGAAATCCGTTCTTCAGTTGGTCTTGTCTGACAGTCACTCAGCGATATGCCTTCTGATATGATCCTCGAGGGCGCCCAGATCGTTGGCGATGCGGGTCACCCGTTCCGGACGTTCATACAGATCAGACATGCGGGATGGAAGAGGCGGATGTTCCCCGCTTGCCTCCTCAACCGCGGCCGGGAATTTCGCGGGATGTGCGGTGGCCAGCGTGATCATCGGCACATTGGCGGCGCGATGCTCTTCTGCGACCTTAATTCCAACGGCCGTGTGAGGGCATACCAACTCGGCGCTGTGGACCAGCGTGGACTTGATCGTGGCCAAGGTCTCATCCTCGGAGACCCTCCCTGAGTCAAAGCTCTCGCGCAGCGCTTCCATTGCGCCCTGACTGACATTGAAGCCGCCGTTCTTAAGCTCATCCATCAACTGCGCAATAGCCGCACCATCCTCGTCATAGGCATAGTACAGAGCCCGCTCAAAGTTCGAACTGACTTGGATATCCATCGAAGGGCTGATCGAGGGGATCGTGTCACCTTTGAAATACCCTTCACCCGACAGGCATCGGTGCAGAATGTCGTTTTGGTTCGTGGCCACCACCAGACGGTCAATCGGCAGGCCCATACGCTTGGCCAGATAGCCCGCAAAGATGTCGCCGAAATTGCCGGTCGGCACCGTAAAGCTGACCCTGCGATGCGGTGCGCCGAGGCTGACAGCAGCGGAGAAGTAGTAGACGATTTGCGCCAGAACACGGGCAAAGTTGATCGAATTCACGCCAGCCAGCTTCACGCCGTCGCGGAAGTCGAAATCGTTGAACATGTCCTTTAGCGCGGCCTGACAATCGTCAAAATCGCCATCCACGGCCAACGCATGCACGTTGCTGTCCGCAGGCGTGGTCATCTGACGGCGCTGCACTTCCGAAACACGCCCATGTGGGAACAGGATGAACACGTCCACGGCGTCGAGCCCCCGGAACGCTTCAATCGCAGCCGAACCGGTGTCGCCACTGGTCGCGCCAACGATGGTTACACGGTCACCACGGCGCTTCAGCGCCACCTGGAACAGCTGACCGATCAGCTGCATGGCGAAGTCTTTGAAGGCCAAGGTCGGCCCGTGGAACAGCTCCAACAAGAAGTGGTTTTCGTTCAACTGCTTCAATGGCGCGCGGGCATCATGGCCAAAGCCCTCATAAGCACGGGCAATGATTTCTTTGAACTCACCCTCACCAAAGGACCCGCTAACATAGGGCCACATCACCCGGAACGCGATTTCCTCAAAGGGCAGTCCGGCCAGTGCTGCGATCTCATCCTGCGTCATCACCGGGATCTCGGCAGGCAGGTACAGACCACCGTCACGTGCCAATCCGGTTAGCATCGCCTCTTCAAACGTCAGTTCGGGCGCCTGCCCGCGGGTCGAGATGTATTTCATGTCGCGTCACTCTCAGAAGGGGCGCGGCTGCGCCACAGAAAATATCCGGTCATCGCGGCCCAGACCAAAGCCAGGCCAAACCATGTTATTGCATATTGCAAGTGATCATTCGGGATACCCGTCGCCGAAACAGGCAAGGGTGTGATGTTGGGGTCGGTTTGCGACCGCGCGATTAGCAGAACTGGCTCAGCCCCAAGTGCGGCGGCCAGGTTCGGTACATCGCGGGCAAACCATATATTGTCGTCAATATCCGGCTCAGGCGTGTAGCCGTCAATTTCGTCCGGCCAGTGCAGATTTCCAGTGATCTCCATCGGTCCATTCAGCCTTTGATCGTGCTTCGCGGTCACAGGAACAAAGCCCCGGTCCACAAGAATTGTCCGGTCATTTGTGCTAAAAGACTGGATGATGCGATAGCCCGCCCCAACCTGTTTGACCGAGACAAGAACGTGGATCTCGCCCGGCTCGACCTCGCCCGCAATTGTGACCGGCAGGTACTTATCAGCATCAGGCAACACGGTGTCAGGCAAATCAACCGGATCGGCTGAAATCCGATTTTCAATTTCGGCTAAAACGCCTTGTTTCCACGCCAACCGCTGCATTTGCCAGACACCCAGGGACACAAGGATCGCCAGACCGGCAATGCCAAAGATCATCAGAAAGAGAATGCGGCGCATGTCAGGACCAGGTTGTGTTGTTCGAAGGCTCTGCAAGAGCCGGCGTCTTGTTAAGGGCTGCAGCCGCAGAAAGGCAACCTTGCAATTGTATGGGGCGCAATCTTGCGCCCCGAATAGAGAAAAAGCCGCCCCAAAAGGGCGGCTTTTGCAATTTGTTCGCCCGTCTGGCGCTACATCAACGGCGCCTGGCCCCAGATGTATACTGCGAAGAACAGGAACAGCCAGACAACGTCAACGAAGTGCCAGTACCAGGCAGCCGCCTCAAACCCGACGTGTTTCTCAGGTGTGAAGTCACCCTTGAGCGCCCGGATTAAGCACACTGAAAGGAAGATGGTACCGATAAGAACGTGGAAACCGTGAAAGCCCGTTGCCATGAAGAAGTTCGAATAGAACTGATCACCGCCGAATTTCCAGCCTTCATGCGCCAGCAGCTCATAGTATTCAAATGCCTGCAGACCTGTGAATGCGACGCCCAGAGCGATACCGATGGCCAGCCCCTGGACCAGCGCCTTGCGATCATTGCCGTGCACCAGCGCGTGGTGCGCCCAGGTGATTGCACAGCCCGACAGCAGCAGGACCAGAGTGTTGATCAGCGGCAGGTGGAACGGGTCAACAGCATGAATGTCAGGTTGGATGTATTCGGTACCGGCATAGTCGTACATCGGGTACATGCGATGTTTGAAGAACGACCAGAACCAGGCAAAGAAGAACATCACCTCGGACATAACGAACAGGATGAAGCCATAGCGCAGGCCGATGCGGACAACCGGCGTGTGATCGCCCTGGCGGCTCTCGACCACAACCTCGGACCACCATGCGAACATGGTGTATAGAACGGCCACCAGGCCGGCCCAGAACATCCACGAGGTAACCCCGTGCATCCACAGGACGGCTCCGAACAGCATCACAAAGCCGCCGATCGCGCCGATCAGAGGCCAGATCGACGGGGCCAGAATGTGATAATCATGGTTTTTTGCGTGTGCCATCAGCGTCCCTCACCTACAGGCGTTAGTTCGTTGTTATATCAGCCTGCGTCTCAAGGGCGGCAACGCCCTCGGGCAGGTCAATTTCGTAGAATGTATACGACAGCGTGATCGTATGAACATACTTAGCTTCAAGATCCTCGACCATTTCAGGGTCGACGAAAAAGGTGACCGGCATCTCAACACGTTCACCCGGTTGCAGCACCTGCTCTTCAAAGCAGAAACAGGCAATTTTCTGAAAGTACCCGCCGGCCGAATACGGTGTCACGTTATAGGACGCCTGTCCCGCGATGGGACGGTCGGTCGGGTTGTAGGCTTCATAAAAGGCCAGTCCGGTTTCGCCGATACGCACTTCCATCTCGCGAGCGACCGGCTTGAATTCCCATTCCATGCCTTTTGCCTTCGAGGCGTCAAAGCGGACGGTAACCTTGCGATCCAGAATATCCTCGGGCGCAGTCGCAGCAACACCGGTGGTGCCACCAAAACCGGTGACGCGACAGAACCAATCGTAAAACGGAACGGATGCCCAGGCCAGGCTGCCCATAAGGACAACCACGCCAACTGTCTGCGCAACAGTTTTCTGAGGACCTGACAGAGCCATCAGTTCTGTACCTCTTGCGTCGCCAAGCTGAAATCTGTTCCTGAAACCTTTACGACCGTCAGACCAAATATGATCACGATAAAGGCGGCCAGCGTCAGGCCGACCCCAAGGTTACGGCTGAACCGGCGTTGGTGAAGTTCGTGGCTCTTGCGCAGGCTCATGACCAACCTCCCAGCCCATAGGGTTTCAGCAGTGCTTCGACCAAGATAGCACCGAAATGCAGGAACAGATACAGCAGCGACAGCTTGAAGAACGCGCGTTCGACCTTGAAATTGTCGGCCTCGGAATCATCCTCGTTCCGGCGTGAAATCTGCCACGCTCCGCGCAGGAACAGCGCGTTCAAGACCACAGCGACGGTCAGGTAGATCGGACCGCCAATACCCGAGAATGCGGTTCCAACAGCCAGCATGGCCAGCAGCCCGGTATAGACCAGAATGTGCCAGCGCGTGGCGCGACGACCATGTGTGACGGTCAGCATCGGAACGCCCGCGTCGTCGTAATCCGAGCGCATGAACAGCGCCAGAGCCCAGAAATGCGGCGGGGTCCACATGAAAGTCAGGGCAAACATCAGCCACGGCTCGATCGACATCGACCCGGTTGCAGCAACCCAGCCGATAACCGGCGGAAAAGCCCCAGCAGCTCCGCCGATGACGATGTTCTGCGGCGTCGAGCGTTTCAGCCACATCGTATAGACGACAACGTAGAAAAAGATCGTGAAGGCCAGGAAAGCGCCGGCAAACCAGTTGGTTGCCAGACCCAGCATAATAACGGACAGCCCCGACAGGGCCAGCCCGATTGCCATCGCCTCACCCTCCTGGACCTTGCCAGAGGGGATCGGGCGGCCTTTGGTACGCTTCATCACGCGGTCGATATCGGCATCCCACCACATGTTCAAAGCGCCGGATGCGCCGCCGCCAATGGCGATGAACAGAATGGCGCAAAAGCCGACGAATGGATGAACAGGGACCGGTGCCGCAAGAAGGCCGACCAAAGCGGTGAACACGACCAGCGACATCACACGCGGCTTCAGCAGGGCAAAGAAATCGCCAAAGCTGGCCTCATCCGCGTGGGATTGGGCGCTTACTGTGCTGGCATTGATGCTTGCGTCGCTCATTTCCGGTCCTTCTGGGGCGAAAACTGCGCGGATACCGCGCAGCCTGCATTACCTTTGGCGCGAGCTTTTCAGCCCGCGCGGGTCATTACTTAGATGCAACCTGATAGGCTGCGGGCTGACCTGCATACTCTTCCAGTGCGCCTTGCAGCCACTGCTCATACGCCTCTTCGCTGACCACTTTGACGGTGATCGGCATGTAAGCGTGATCCTTGCCGCACAGTTCGGAACACTGACCGAAATAGATGCCTTCCTTTTCGGCCTCGAACCACAGTTCGGCCAGACGACCAGGAACACCGTCCTGTTTTACACCGAAGGAGGGGATGGTCCACGAGTGGATCACGTCCGAAGCGGTAACCTGCATGACGATGATCTTGCCAACCGGAACCACAACTGCGGTATCGGTGGCCAGCAGCCATTCGTCATCGCTGTAGCCCGCATCCGCCAGCTTGGCACGCATCGCATCGTTCAGAACAAATGGGGTCACGTCCGCATCGGCCGGGCGTGCGCCTTCGTCCAGTGTGGCCGGGTGGCCCAGCAGATAGCTGTCAAAGGCGAAATCGTGATCAACGTATTCGTAGGTCCAGTACCACTGGTTCCCAACGACTTTGATGGTGATGTCGCCTTCGGGGATTTCCTGCTGATTGAACAGAACTGGCAGCGAGAAGGCACCGATGAATACCAGAATCAAGATCGGGCCAAGGGTCCAGGCGATCTCAACCGGGGTGTAGTGCGAGAATCGCGCCGGTTCAGGGTTGTTACGCGAATTGTAGCGAATGATGCAGTAGATCAGCAGACCCGCAACAAACAGGCAGATCGCGGTGATGATCACCAGAATCATATCATCCAGCCGGTGAATCCCCGAGGCCAGGCTGGTGGCCGCGGGCTGGAACCCAAGGCCGCCATCAACCGGCTTACCAATAATCTCAAGCTCCTGAGCCATTGCGGGAAGGCTGGAGAGGGCTGTCATCAACCCCGAAAGCATCAAAGCATTCTTCATTTTCTGTCCTGATCGTCTGATCTTTGCTTCTCTGGCGAAAAGGTGTGAATCAGTCGCACCTCTCCCGTTGTCTTTGGCCGCGTTAAAAACCATATTCCGTCGGGTAGATAAAGCAAAATGCTTGCGTCAAACAGACGCTATTTTTGATCTGGATCAAACTCGGAAGGTCCCAACAGATGTCCAATGACCCGTTTCGCCCATTTGATAGCGCTATTCCGCATGACGAGGCGCTTGCGGTTTTGCAATCCGCCACCTCTGGGGCAGAAGACGGAGAGCTGTTTGTCGAGCGGCGAAAATCCGAGGCTTTGGTCTTTGACGACGGGCGCTTGAAGACGGCATCTTATGACGCATCCGAAGGGTTTGGCCTGCGGGCGGTGCAGGGCGAAGTTGCCGGGTATGCGCATTCCACCGATGTCTCAATTCCGGCGCTGAAACGGGCGGCAGAAACCGCGCGCCTTGCGGTCGGAGACGGTGGCGGCACGCTGGCCGATGGTCCGCACGCTACCAATACCCGCCTTTATACGGACGAAGACCCGATTGAATCCGCTGATTTCCCGGTCAAGATCGAAACACTGCGCGAGATCGACGCCTATGCCCGCGACATGGATCCCCGCGTCGTGCAGGTTAGCGCGACAATCGCCGCAGCCGTGCAAGAAGTCGAGATTTTGCGCCCGGACGGCGTACTGATGCGAGACGTGCGGCCAATGACCCGCCTCAATATCTCGGTCATCGTCGAACAGAACGGTCGCCGCGAAAGTGGCTCGGCCGGGGGTGGCGGGCGCGTCGGGCTAGACGGCCTGATCGATCCGTCGGATTGGCAGGACAAAGCGCGCGAGGCGTTGCGGATCGCCTTGGTCAATCTCGACGCGATCCCGGCCCCTGCCGGCGTGATGGAGGTCGCGCTTGGCCCCGGTTGGCCAGGCATCCTCTTGCACGAGGCAATCGGACACGGTTTGGAGGGTGACTTTAACCGCAAGGGAAGCTCGGCCTTTGCCGGTTTGATGGGACAGCAGATCGCATCCAAAGGCGTGACCGTTGTTGATGACGGCACAATCCCGGATCGTCGGGGCTCGATCTCTTTGGATGACGAAGGCACACCCAGTTCCAGGACAGTCTTGATCGAAGATGGCGTCCTGACCGGCTATATGCAGGATCGCCAAAACGCGCGCCTGATGGGCGTGGCCCCCACCGGAAACGGGCGGCGGCAAAGCTATGCGCACAAACCCATGCCGCGGATGACGAACACTGTGATGCTGGGCGGTGAGGCTGATCCGGCCTCTTTGGTTGCGGACATCCAGGACGGAATCTGGGCCGTTGGTTTCGGCGGCGGTCAGGTGGATATCACCAACGGCAAATTCGTGTTCTCGTGCACCGAGGCGTACCGCGTTGAAAACGGTAAAATAGGGGCACCCGTCAAAGGCGCGACCCTGATCGGCGACGGCCCATCCGCCCTTAAACGCATTCGGGGATTGGGCAACGACATGGCGCTGGATCCGGGCATGGGAACCTGTGGCAAAGACGGCCAGTGGGTACCGGTCGGCGTTGGCCAGCCTACCGTTCTGATGGATGGCCTGACAGTCGGCGGATCGGCCGCATAGCCGGGAATCGCTTGGCGGGAAATCGAGAGCGCAGGGTTAACACTGCGCTTTCAGCCCGCCGGCGCCTTAACATCCTGTCAGGCGAGCCCGTTGAAGGCAGTTATTTTTATTCCATATATTTCAACGCACTAGATAACTCTCAATTACAAACGTCGAAAATTTTCCGAATAATTTGAAGAGATTCACAAGCTGTTAACCCCGGCAATCGTAAACCAGTTCTGCAATCAGGCGGAGCATCGGATGACCGAAGAGCAGCATTCTTCCTATCACCCCACACTCCCACCCACCACGGAAGAGGATCGATTTTCCTGGCTTCGTCTGTTGCGCTCTCGCAAGGTTGGTCCGGCGACGTTTCGTCGGTTGCTGCGGGAACATGGCTCGGCGCAGAACGCGCTGGCCGCGCTGCCGGAAATGGCACGCGCTGCCGGAATTGGTGGGTACGAAGTTTGCCTCCCCGGCGTGATTGAGGCGGAACTCAAGGCCGCAAAAGCCGCGAACGCGCACCTTTTGTGCCTTGGCTCCGCCGACTATCCAGATGCCTTGAACGATCTATCCGACGCCCCGCCAATGCTTTGGGCGATTGGAGATAGCTCTCTGCTGCAGCGCCGGTCGATTGCACTGGTCGGCGCGCGGAATTGTTCGTCCCTGGGGGCGCGGATGGCGCGGGGGCTTGCGACAGATCTCGGCAAGCAAGGCTATGTCGTTGTGTCCGGCCTGGCACGCGGCATTGATACAGCGGCCCATATGGCCGCGCTTGAAACGGGCACCGTCGCTGTGATGGCGGGCGGCGTGGATGTCGTCTATCCCACCGAAAACACAGTGCTGGCCGAAAAGATTGTCCAAACTGGGTTGCGTGTCTCGGAGCAGCCCATGGGCGTCACACCGCAGGCCCGGCACTTCCCGCGCAGAAACAGGATTATCTCAGGTCTGGCGCAGGCGGTTGTCGTCGTCGAAGCTGCCGCAAAATCCGGTAGTCTTATTACTGCGCGGGACGCCTTGGATCAGGGGCGCGAGGTTCTGGCCGTACCCGGGCACCCTTTCGATGCACGCGCTGCCGGGTGCAACATGCTGATCCGGGACGGCGCGATATTGGTACGAGCCGCCGAAGACGTCATTGAGGCGCTACCGAAACGGGCACCTACCAGTCAGGTCGAGGGCCCCGCCATGCACGACGTTGTAACCAAACCAGTGATAGCAGGTACCGCACTGCATCGTGAAATCCTGTCGCGATTGGGCCCCTCCCCGATTGCAGAGGATCAGTTGATCCGCGACATTGCCGCAACGGCCGGAGAAATCGGGCCGGCGTTGATTGATTTGGAACTCGAGGGACAGATCCAGCGCCAGCCCGGCGGCCTCCTGTCGCTGTCAGCATAATCTTCATCGTTGAGGCCTGGTTTCTGCCCAAGTCCTTTTTATGCACAGGTTACGTGGTTGTAATTACCACATAATTCCTGTGTTCAAAGGAACGCATTGACAATTCGCCCTTGCCCTCCACATCTTGCACGATCATAGAAGGCGCCAATTCCGTCGAGCGAGGTTTTCCCTTAAATGCCTGTAGTTGTTGTAGAATCCCCTGCCAAGGCCAAAACAATCAACAAATATCTTGGCCCTGACTACACGGTGCTGGCCTCATATGGCCATGTCCGGGACTTGCCGCCCAAGGACGGATCCGTCGATACCGAGCATGAATTTGAGATGAAATGGGAGGTCGGCAACGACAGCCGCAAACATGTCAAAGCCATCGCCGATGCGCTGAAAGAAGACAACGCTCTGATTCTCGCGACTGACCCTGATCGTGAGGGTGAGGCTATCAGCTGGCACCTGCAAGAAGCCCTGACCAAGCGCCGCTCGATCAAGAAAGACACGCCCGTCAGCCGCGTGACCTTCAACGCGATAACCAAGGATGCGGTGACCGAGGCGATGCAGAACCCGCGCCAGGTCGACATGCCTTTGGTCGAGGCCTATCTGGCCCGCCGCGCGCTGGACTATCTTGTGGGTTTCAACTTGTCACCGGTTCTGTGGCGCAAGCTGCCCGGCGCGAAGTCTGCCGGTCGCGTTCAGTCAGTCTGTCTGCGCCTGATCGTCGAGCGCGAGATGGAGATCGAAGCGTTCAAACCAGTCGAATATTGGTCTGTGAAGGCAGTGTTCGAAACACCGCGCGGCCAGACTTACGAGGCGCGCCTGGTCACGCTGGCCGGTAAAAAACTGGACAAACATGATCTGGCCAACGCCACGCAGGCCGAACTGGCGGTGCAGGCCATCACCAGCCGCGCGCTAAGCGTTACTTCGGTCGAGGCCAAGCCCGCCGCACGCAACCCCAGTGCACCCTTCATGACCTCTACCTTGCAGCAGGAAGCAAGCCGCAAGTTCGGAATGGGCGCGCGTCACGCGATGCAGGTTGCTCAACGCCTCTACGAGGCGGGCTACATCACATATATGCGGACCGACGGCATCGACATGGCGCCCGAAGCCGTGACCGCCACCCGCGATACCATCGCGGACCGTTACGGTGCAGAATACGTGCCGGACAGCCCTCGTATCTATAAAAACAAGGCCAAGAACGCCCAGGAAGCGCACGAGTGTATCCGCCCGACGGATATGTCCCGCGATACCAAGGCCCTGAAGGTCACAGATGAGGATCAGCGCAAACTGTATGACCTGATCTGGAAACGTACCATTGCCTGCCAGATGGCTGCTGCGCGACTGGAGCGCACGACGGTCGAGATTGGCAGCGATGACGGCCAGGTCGGCCTTCGCGCCACCGGTCAGGTTGTTCTGTTCGACGGGTTCATGCGCGTTTATGAAGAAGGCCGCGACGACGTGGCCGATGATGATGAAAAGCGCCTGCCGCAAATCATGCAAGGCGATCCAGCTCGGTTTGCCAAAACATCCCTGCGCGATCAGTTCACCAAAGCGACCAGCGAGGGCACTGAAAAAGCCGCGAAAGAGGCCATTCTGTCCGAGAACGAATCTATACTGGCCCTGCAGCACCACACTCAACCGCCGCCGCGCTACACCGAGGCTACGCTGGTCAAGCGGATGGAAGAACTGGGGATCGGGCGACCGTCGACCTATGCCTCGATCGTGACCACGATTCAGGACCGGGAATATGTGCGCAAAGACAAGAACCGGCTGATCCCAGAGGAGAAGGGCCGGATCGTTACGATCTTTCTGCTGAACTTCTTCCGGCAGTACGTGGGGTATGAGTTCACCGCTAATCTGGAAGAACAATTGGACGACGTCAGCGCCGGTGGGCGTGACTACAAGGAGTTGCTGAGCAAGTTCTGGCGCGATTTCTCGGCTGCTATCGGCGAGACGTCCGAATTGCGGATCTCCGAGGTTCTGGACAAACTCGACGAAGCCCTGGCGCCGCAGCTTTATCCGCCGCGTGAAGACGGCTCGGACCCGCGTGTCTGTCCGAAATGCGGAATGGGTCAATTGCACCTGAAAACGTCGCGAACCGGCGGGTTCGTTGGGTGTGGAAACTATCCTGAATGCACCTATACCCGCCCCATCGCCGGCGAAGGCGCTGAAGGCGAGGAACGTCTTCTGGGCGAAGATGCAGGGGATGATATCTGGCTGAAATCCGGCCGCTTTGGCCCCTATGTTCAGCGCGGCGAACCGACGCCCGAGAACAAGAAACCCCCGCGTGCGTCTCTGCCGCGTGGCTGGAGCAAGGATGACATGGATCTGGACAAGGCGCTGACGCTGTTGTCCCTGCCCCGCCAGATTGGTGAGCATCCAGATGGTGGTATGATCAGTTCGAATTTTGGGCGGTTTGGCCCCTATCTGATGCATCAGTTGGCGGATGAGGCCAAGCCGGTCTACGCAAACCTCAAAGACCCCAACGACGTGTTTGAGATCGGCATGAACCGCGCTGTCGAGTTGCTGGCTGAAAAGCGCGCCAACCCCGGGCGGGGCCGTCGCGCAGCGGCAAAGGCGTTGAAGGAATTGGGCGAGCACCCAGATGGCGGCGCGATGCAGGTTCTGGATGGGCGCTATGGGCCATACGTGAAATGGGAAAAGGTCAACGCGACAATCCCCAAGGACATCAAGCCCGAGGATGTGACACAGGAAATGGCCATCGAACTGGTCAACGAACGCGCAGCCAAAAAGGGCACCAAGAAAAAAGCGGCTCCGAAAAAGAAAGCTGCTGCCAAGAAAACAACCAAAAAGGCGGCCACCTAACGACTGGCTAGGTAGAAATACCACCTACCCCTTGGTTTCATTGACTTCCCCGTGACGTGGCGGCACAACCTGCGCCATCACCATGTCATTGGGGGAGTTTTCCATGAAGAAAGTCTATGCCAATGCCACCGAAGCGCTCGATGGAGTGATTTCGGACGGCATGATGATCGCGGCGGGCGGTTTCGGCCTGTGCGGTATTCCCGAATTTCTGCTTGAGGCCATTAAGGACTCGGGCGCTCAAGATCTGACGTTCGCCTCGAACAACGCCGGCGTTGACGATTTCGGCATCGGCATCCTGTTGCAGACCAAGCAGGTCAAAAAGATGATCAGCTCTTACGTCGGTGAAAACGCCGAGTTCATGCGCCAGTATCTGGCCGGAGAGCTGGAGCTGGAATTCAACCCGCAAGGAACCCTTGCCGAACGCATGCGCGCTGGTGGTGCAGGCATCCCCGGGTTCTATACCAAGACCGGTGTGGGCACAGTGATCGCCGATGGTAAAGAGCACAAAGACTTCAATGGCGAGACTTACATCTTGGAAGAAGGCATCTTTGCCGATCTGGCCATTGTCAAAGCCTGGAAGGCCGATGACACCGGCAACCTGATCTTCCGCAAGACCGCGCGCAACTTTAACGTACCTGCTGCGACCTGTGGCAAGATCTGCATTGCCGAGGTCGAGGAAATCGTGCCGCGTGGTTCGCTGGACCCCGATATGATCCACCTGCCCGGCATCTACGTGCATCGCATCATTCAGGGTCAGCATGAAAAGCGCATCGAACAACGCACCACCCGTAAGAAGGAGGAAGCATAATGCCCTGGGATCGTAATCAGATGGCCGCACGTGCGGCGCAAGAGCTGGAAGACGGCATGTATGTAAACCTCGGCATCGGTATTCCGACGCTGGTGGCAAACTATGTTGGTGACAAGGACATCACCCTGCAATCCGAGAACGGAATGCTGGGTATGGGCCCCTTCCCCTTTGAAGGCGAAGAAGACCCGGATCTGATCAACGCTGGCAAGCAGACGATCACGGAACTGTCCCGCACCGCCTATTTCGACAGTGCCACATCGTTTGCCATGATCCGCGGCGGTAAGATCGCGGCCGCCGTTCTGGGCGCGATGGAGGTCGATGAAGAAGGCGATCTGGCCAACTGGATGATTCCAGGCGTGCTGGTGAAGGGTATGGGCGGCGCGATGGACCTGGTTGCAGGTGTTCGTCGCGTGATCGTCGTGATGGACCACACCAACAAGCACGGCAAGTCCAAGCTGCTGAAGAAGTGCACCCTGCCCCTGACCGGCAAGAAGGTGGTGAACCGCATCATCACCAACCTTGGCGTTCTGGACGTGGTTGATGGCGGCCTGAAGATCATCGAGATTGCCGAAGGCGTGACCGAAGACGAGATCCGCGCTGCGACCGAAGCCAACATCGTCAACTAATTCACACTAATGAAAAGGCCCACCGTTTCGGGTGGGCCATTTTCAGTTCAACGATTGGAATACACACCCATCCGTAATCAGCTGAGGCGGTGTCGAACACAACGCCCGCGCCACCTGAAACGCTGCAAGAACTTTGGGTACGTAATCACGGGTCTCTGCGTAAGGCGGGACGCCTTCGTGCTTACGTACGGCCCCTTCCCCGGCGTTATACCCCGCAAGGACGAGGATCGGGTCGTTACCGAATTCTTCCATCAGCCAGTTTAGGTACTTCACACCTCCCGCGATGTTTTGCGACGGCTGCGTACTGTCCTGAACCCCAAAACGTTTGGCGGTTGCAGGCATCAGCTGCATCAATCCTTGTGCCCCTGCCGAGCTAACAGCGTCGGTGCGCCCGGCGGATTCCACGGAAATGACCGCCAGAACCAATGCCGGTGAGACATTTGTTCCCACGGTCGAGCGCAGAATATCCACGCGGCGCTGTTGGGCGATATTTTGCAGGGTCTGTAAACGGGGTGCCGCGACATTGATCGCAGCCAGCGCATTCATGGCATCGTGCAGTCGTCCGGATCCGGCCTCGGCCAAGGACGGCGACACCCTTTCCCAGAAAGCCTTGTACGAACCAACCGGTTTTTTGCCCGCACCGGGAAGAGTTGGCGGTACGACACGCGTGCGCGCGATGATTTCAGGTTCGACTAATTCTACGCCTGTACTAGGGGCAGACGGCGTCTTCGCATGCTCATCGGGCGTAATCTGGACTGTGACGCGTGGCCGCGTGCCAGGCTTTGGGGCCTTGACCCGTTTGTAAACGCCTCTTGGCTCAACCTCGTTCGCCACGACTGGCACTGGGCCAGACAGCATCAACGCCGCCAAACCGGCGCAAGTCATTGCGAGCCGGAGATTCATTTGCCTGCCTCATGTTTTTCTTTTGGTTGAGTTGAACCTCGAATCTGCCCGCAAGGCCAGAAAAACAATGCGAAATGGGGCAATTTCGCCTCATTTGCCGCAAATTTGCATCGGGGCGGCCAGACAACCTCTGTTAGGTTTGTTTTTTTATTATTTATTTTTAAGTAGTTACCAGAAAAACTACCAAAAAGTTAAACTTCACCAAAAAAAAATAGGGTTTGGCCCAATTCCTGCCATGCACAGCGGTCAATCATAGTGCCATACCGAGACGATCGGGAGCGGACTGAGAGAGGAAGCTCTGATAGACGCCTAGGTTTAATTGACTTTTTTAGATCCTTTAGGAGGGACGTAACATGATCAAGTTCATCAAGAACTTCCGCAAAGACGAAGACGGCGCCGTAACAGTAGACTGGGTCGTTCTGACCGCAGCCGTTGTTGGCCTGGCCGCAGTTGCATACACCGCAATCGGTGACGGCACCAAAGGTGTTGCGGACAGCGTTGGTTCTGCACTGACCACCACCGCAGGCAACGTTGTTTCCGACGTAAAAATCAACCCAACTGACTAATAGCCAACCCGACAGAGGCGTAGTACGCGTCTGATCGTTTTGACGAGGCGTAACGGGGCTGGGTTGTAAAACTTGGCCCCGAAACTTTTCAAACACTTGCCGTGGTGCTCCCATGTTTAGAACAATCTCAAATTTCTGCAAATGTGAAGACGGGGCTGTGACTATTGACTGGGTGGTGTTGACGGCGTTTGTTGCATTTATGGCCAGCGTAGTAGCCATCTACATTTCGGGCCCGGTCAGAGATATCGACACAAAAAACGGTGCTGCGATGCTTACCGTCGCCGATCAAGTAGACACTATGGAAATCACGGTAAGTTTCAGCGACTAAGAACTGTACGAGTTGGATACCCAGTTCGATCCCGGGCATCGGGCGCGAATAAAATCCAACATTGTCCCCCTTTTCGACACAATCTACATTTAAACTAGGGTCAAATGTTGTCGCATTCTGTGCGACGCAAAACCAGAATAATGTAACGTGAGGGGACTTGGATGCGTGCGGTATTTGGACTTGTTCTGATTATTGGAGTCGCTCTGGCCGGTGGTGCCGTGTACATGGCAAAAGACTATATCAGTCAAACGCAGGCGGAACTTGAGCGGGAGCGCTTGGCTACCCAAAACGCTTTGGCAAATGTAAAAACAATTCCGACCGTGGACGTCGCGGTCGTTAACCGGCGCATGAAGTACGGAGAACGCCTTACCGCAGAAGATGTGCGAATCGTACAGTGGCCCGAGGACGCGATTCCTGAAGGAACCTTTGCGGACTTGGCAGTCTTATTCCCGGAGGGCGGTAAAGGAGATCGCTTTATCCTTCGCACAATCGAAAAAGATGAAGCCCTTCTGGAGGTTAAAGTTACGCAACCCGGCGAATCGGCTGGACTTACCTCGCGCCTGAAAAAAGGCATGCGTGCCTTTGCAATCAGCGTAGATGTAGCATCGGGTGTGTCTGGTTTCCTGAGACCGGGTGACAATGTCGACGTATACTGGACTGGATCCCTGAGAGGTGCCGGCGGCGAAGGGGAGATCACACGTCTTATCCAAACCAACATTGAACTGATCGCAATCGATCAGACCGCTGGATCGGACGTGACCGGCACAACTATCGCCAGGACGGTCACTGTTGCCATTACCCCGGAACAGGTCGCCGCTCTCGCCCAGGCACAAAACACCGGGCGGTTGTCTCTGGCGCTGGTCGGTACACAAGATGAGACCATTGCGACTGCGATCGAAGTGGACCAAAGAAAACTGCTGGGAATCGAAGAAGCTGCGCCCGCGCCCGTCAAAATCGAGAAACAGATTTGCACAGTTAAGGCGCGCCGCGGCGGAGAGATTGTCGATACCGGAATAATAACGCCCTGCACAAACTAACGTAAAATCAAAACGTTAAAGCCTCAAGCCGCGCCGTCAGCGCGGCTTGTTTCGTTTCGATTGTTGCGCATTACCCACATAAGGAAAATTCCAGAAACCATTGATTATTGCAATAAAATCGTAATTCGCGCAGTGTTGTCACACATAAGGCGTTAGACCTAAAACGAGGCGTGATCGGAGAGGCAGGTCACATGAAAATAAAATCTTGGTTCAACGCAACCCTACTGGGGTTGGCGTTAGTTATCAGTTCGGCCAGCACTGCTGTCCAGGCTGAAACACTTCGCGTGGTTAAGAACGGAACAGCGGAAACGCTGGACGTTCCGATGAACCGCGCAATTGTCGTTGAAAGCGAAACACCATTTGCGGAACTCAGCATCGCCAACGCAGGCATCGCTGACATTTCGTCGCTTTCTGATCGTACCATCTATGTTTTGGGTAAGGCACCTGGCCTGACCACGCTGACTTTGTTCGACGGGGCCGGCAACCTGCTGGCCAATGTTCGGGTCCGTGTATCACCGGATGTGTCTGAATTCAAAGAAAGGCTGCGGCAAATTCTGCCGAGCGAGCCAATCGAAGTGCGTACTGCCAACGACGGCATCGTTCTTTCTGGCACGATTTCCAGCTCGGCCAAATTGGCCCGTGCTCTGGAACTTGCAGAACGTTACGCGCCCGAGCGCGTCTCGAACCTGATGTCTGTTGGTGGTGTTCAACAGGTCATGCTGAAAGTTCGATTTGCCGAAATGAATCGGTCGGTTGCCAAAAGTCTGACCGCATCGCTGGGTTTTGGTGGTGGTGACGCAACGGGCGGCATCAATACATTGAACAGCGCCGGTTCTTTGGCGAACGCCCTCGCCGACAGAATTCCCTTCCAGCAGACAAATACAGGTGCCATCCTGTTTGGCTTTGGTGCCGGTTCAACACAGGTACGCTTGCTGTTGGAGGCGCTCGAAACCAAAGGGCTTGCCCGTACTCTTGCAGAGCCCAACTTGTCAGCCCTGTCGGGTCAGGAAGCTGAATTCCTGGCGGGTGGCCAAGTCCCGATTCCGGTTCCGGCCGATGACGGCCAAATTGCAATTGAATACCGGAATTTTGGTGTTCAGGTCCTGTTTACGCCTCGCGTGGTGGATGGTGATCTGATCAACCTTGAGTTGGGAACATCGGTGTCAACTATTGACCCGAACTCCAACTTTTCAATTGCCGGCAACAACGTGCCGACATTCATTGCGCGTCAGACGAAGACGACAGTTGAATTGCGAGACGGAGAGAGCTTTGCAATTGCAGGGTTGATTCAGGACAACTTCGCGGACTTGAACAGCCAAATCCCATGGGTCGGCGACATTCCTGTACTGGGTGCTTTGTTCCGCAGCGCGGAATACCAGCGTCAGCAATCTGAACTGGTTATCATCGTCACAGCCCATCTGGTATCACCCACCCGTGGTGAAGCCCTGGCCCTGCCGACAGACCGTGTCAAACCTCCTACTGAGTTTGATTTGTTCCTGAACGGAAGAACAGCGCGAACCACACGCGTTGGTTCGGGAGGAGCGTCAGAAGTCGCCAGACAGGACTTTGGCAGCTCCTACGGCTACATCCTGGAATGATTGAGAGGATAAGACCAATGCAGAAGTGGATCATAACACTGGGTCTGTCGGTCGCCGTTGCCGCGTGTACGCGTGAAGCGGGGTACGAAGTTGACCAAGGCGCTTTTGGCAACGCGACGCTAAACAACATTCAGGTCATGAACGGTGAACTGACATACGCACAAATCCTGGGTCAGCGGTTTGCCGCAGAGGTGCCGACGCAGATCAATTTTGCGTTTAACAGTTCACAGCTAGATGCTCAGGCGCAACGCGTCTTGTTGCGGCAAGCGGCATGGATCAAGCAGTTCCCCGAAGTGAGGTTCCGCGTTTATGGCCATACCGATGCTGTCGGCTCTAGTGCGTACAACCAGTCGCTTGGGCAACGCCGTGCAAACGCAGCCGTTGCATTCCTGACACAGCAAGGGATCTCGCGGTCTCGTTTGGAAGCTGTAGTTTCCTTTGGGAAAACACAGCCTCTGATTGACACTCCGAACCGAGATCGCCGCAACAGGCGCACAGTGACAGAAGTGTCGGGCTTTTTGGACCGCAACCCGCTTGTACTGGATGGCAAATACGCCGAAATCGTGTACCGCGAATACGTCGGCAGCGCTACGAGGGAAAGCTACATCCAGCGTGAAGACACTGACTCCGGCGGATCTGAATAATCCATAAGAAATGGGCGGCATCGTCGCCCATTTCCCTACAATTGGTTCTTTTGCGCCAAAATCTTGCCTAAGTTCCAAGCCATCTTTTCAACAATTAGGTGAAGTGCGGCCCGAATTGGCCGCGACCGGGCAACAGCGAACTGAACCGAACCAAACATGTCGGGCAGTGAGCAGGCCCAGACGACGAGGATTGTGTGAATGACAAGCGCCAAAATGCATGATGACGGAACTGCAATTCTGGCTTGCACGATCAGCCGAGACGTCCAAAACTTCGATCTTCTGATCGAAGACATGGAAACCATTTTGGGCGAACGTTGGGGCGACCTTGGGTTTGCCGAAGCCTTGGCTTTTTTCAGCCAACCAGAGGCGGAAAGCCTTGAATTCGTTGCGCTTGCTATTGACGGAGAAGATGAAGACAACCTTTCCCTGATGGGCGAGATTATCTCGCAGGCCAAAGAGAAAAAGATCAAGATCGTTCTGATCGCCGAGGACGTAACACCTGCGTCTCTGCACCAACTGCTTCGCAAGGGCGCGGACGAGTTTGTCCCCTACCCTCTTCCCGAAGGAGAGTTGCAGGAAGCCATTGAGCGCATGAACAAACCTGAACCGGTGGCAACGACTGCTGTGGCAGCTCAGGTCGCTCAGGGTGATTCGAAAGAAGGCGCGCTGTTTGTGGTCCATGGGCTGGCAGGCGGTGTGGGATCAACGACCATGGCGGTTAACCTCGCCTGGGAGCTAGCAACCGCGTCGGACAAAGAGGCGCCTTCTGTGTGCGTCATCGACCTGGATCTGCAGTATGGCAGCGTGTCGACATATCTGGACCTTCCTCGACGCGAAACCATATTTGAGATGCTGTCAGACACAACTTTGATGGATGACGATGTCTTCTCGCAGGCCTTACAAACCTATGAGGAAAAGCTTGAGGTCCTGACTGCACCGTCCGATATGGTTCCGTTGGACCTGATCACACCCGATGACATCGAGCGCGTCATCGAAATTGCCCGCAGGAAATTCGACTACGTGGTCGTCGACATGCCGACGACCCTTGTTCATTGGTCGGAAACGGTTCTTCAGGCTGCGCATGTGTACTTTGCCATGATCGAGCTGGACATGCGATCCGCTCAGAATGCGCTGCGGTTGAAACGCGCCCTCCAGGCCGAGGAACTGCCGTTCAACAAACTCCGATTCGCTCTGAACCGAGCCCCGAAATTCACTGACTTGAATGGCAAAGGCCGGGTCAAGCGCATGGGCGAAAGCCTGGGCATTTCAATTGACCTGCAATTGCCGGATGGTGGCAAACCCGTCATGCAAAGCGGTGATCACGGATTGCCGCTGGCCAAATCCGCCGCCAAAAACCCGCTGCGTCGGGAAATCGCAAAACTTGCAAAATCGCTTCACAGTTTGGGCAGCAGCAGCGCCGAGGCCGCGTAACCGTATTTCAGAGGGGTAGTCGCCGTGTTTTCAAGATACAAGAAGCAGCCAGCAGCGCAGCCGGTCGAGGCTGCTCCAACGCCTGAGGCTGCGGCACAAACGCCTGCTCCGAAAAAAGCATCCACTGACAACGCCGTCGCACGCCGCCCAATTCAAAAGAAGGCTGCAGAACCGATAAGATCGGACCGGGATCGCAAGCGCAAAGAGCGCTTGGGTGAGATCAAGATCGAGATGCACCGGGAACTGCTGGAAAACCTAAATCTTGCGGCACTTGAAAAGGCCGGAGAATCTGAACTTCGGGCGGAAATCAGCGCGATCTCGAGCGAAATCCTCGAATCCCGCGATATCGTTCTGAACCGCGAAGACCGGTCACAGCTAAACAAAGAACTGTATGATGAAGTCACTGGTCTGGGTCCGCTTGAGACGCTGCTTCAAGACGACAGCGTAAACGATATCTTGGTAAACGGTCCTCAGCAGATTTTTGTCGAACGGTTCGGCAAGCTTGAAATCAGCGACGTCACGTTCAAGGACGAAAGACACCTGATGCGGATCATCGACAAGATCGTATCCGCCGTGGGTCGCCGGGTCGATGAATCCAACCCCTATGTTGACGCCCGCCTGGCTGACGGGTCGCGTTTCAACGCAATGGTGCCACCTATCGCCGTTGATGGGTCGCTGGTTTCCATTCGTAAGTTCAAAAAAGACAAGCTGGCCATCGATGATCTGGTCAATTTCGGCGCCTTTACCGAAGAAATGGCCGCCTATTTGCAGGCAGCTGTTTCCACGCGTCTGAATATCATTGTCTCGGGCGGTACAGGCTCGGGTAAAACGACAACACTAAATGCATTGTCCAGCTTTATTGATGACGCCGAACGCATCCTGACGATCGAGGATACGGCGGAACTTCAGCTGCAGCAGACCCATGTGGGACGGATGGAAAGCCGCCCCCCTAACGTCGAAGGCAAAGGCGAAGTCAGCCCGCGCGACTGTCTTAAAAACGCTCTTCGTATGCGTCCTGACCGCATCATCGTGGGTGAGACGCGTGGCGCCGAGGTGATCGACATGCTGCAAGCCATGAACACTGGCCACGACGGTTCGATGACCACGATCCACGCCAACTCGGCGCGTGACGGGATTTCGCGCCTTGAGAACATGATCGCGATGGCCGGGATCGAGATGCCTATCAAAGCGGTACGCAGCCAAGTCTCATCCGCTGTGAACCTGATTGTGCAGGCCAGCCGCTTGCAGGACGGCTCGCGTCGGATGACCTCGATCACCGAGATTACGGGGATGGAAGGTGACGTGATTTCGATGCAGGAGATTTTCAAGTTCCAACGCGTTGGTCTGACACCGGACAACAAGATCATTGGCCATTTCACCGCAACTGGTGTTCGCAGCCACTATTCCGAACGCTTCCGTCTGTGGGGCTTTGATCTGCCTCCATCCATCTACGAACCTACGACCGTCTAAGGAGACCCGGATATGCAACTGCCCGTAGAGGCCCTTATCTATGTTGTGATCTTCGTCGGAGTTCTTCTCCTAGTCGAGGGCATTTATCTTGTGGCATTTGGCAAGTCCATCAGCTTGAACAGCCGGGTAAACCGGCGCCTGGATATGCTTGAGAAGGGCGTCGGGCGCGAACAGGTTCTGGAACAGCTGCGCAAAGAAATGCAGCAGCATATGAAATCCCAGAGCATTCCGCTCTATTCGCTGTTGGCTGACAAAGCACAAAAAGCAGCCATCGCCTTTTCGCCGCGCCAATTGATCATGATCATGATGCTGGTTTCTGGCTTTGCCTATGTCGGATTGAGTATCGGCACAGGAACTGAGATCGTTTTACGGATTGCGCTTTCGATCGCGATTGGCGTGGGCGGTGTGTATGCGTGGGTGAGTAGCAAAGCTAAGAAACGCATGAGCCTGATGGAAGAGCAACTACCAGACGCGGTCGAATTGATGGTTCGTTCGCTTCGTGTCGGCAACCCATTTGTCTCGACTATTCAAATTGTTGCCAATGAGGTGCAGGATCCGCTTGGGACTGAATTTGGCGTCATCGCAGACGAATGCGCCTATGGCCGTGACGTCGGTGAAGCCCTGAAAGACTTGGCCGAACGCCTGGGAATGCAGGATTTGCGCTTTTTGTCTGTAGCGGTTGGTATTCAGCAGCAGGCTGGTGGTAACCTAGCCGAAATTTTGGCTGGTTTGGCCCAGGTGATCAGAGCGCGGTTCCGGCTATTCCGCCGTGTCAATGCGATCACCGCCGAGGCCAAGTGGTCCGGCAAGTTTCTATCTGGTTTCCCCGTGTTCTGCTTGTTGTTCATTTTGGTGAAATCTCCGAACTACTATGACGAAGTTCTTGACCATCCATGGTTCATTCCGTTGTGTTTCTTTGTCGGCATCATGCTGACCTTGAACCTTATCGTCATGCGCGTTCTTACGAATATCAAAGTCTGAGGGCTCTAGTATGGAATTTCTTTCCCACATCAATGAAGTCCTGACCGAGAATTTGGGGCCGTTCGGGCCACTTATCGTCGTCGGGGTTTTGGGATTGTTCATGATCCTTGTGGCCCTGCCACTGATGCTGAACCAGCCTGAGGACCCCCTCAAGAAACTTCAGCGCTCTAACGCGCCCTCCAAGGAAAGCAAAAAGGGCAACAAGGACAAACTGCGACAATCCAGCCGCAACGAGCAACTTCAGAAATTCGCGAACTTCCTGGAACCACAAAACCAGGAAGAACTGTCCGCGATGGAGCTTAAGCTGCGCCAGGCGGGTTATCAGTCCAAAGACTCTGTTCGCTTTTTCCATTTTGCCCAATTTGCACTTGGCTTGATCGGCGTCGCGATTGGTGTGCTGTTGGTCACGGTTTTTGCAGGTGATCAGGAATTTACCCCGGCACAGTTGGGCATGCGCGTCTTGATCCCGGCATGTGCGTTCTATTTCCTCCCACGCTATTGGATCACACGGCGCGTTGCAGAACGGCAAGAAGCCATTGTTGCAGGTTTCCCGGACACTCTGGACCTTATGTTGGTCTGCGTCGAAGCGGGTCAGTCGCTGGATCAGGCGATTGTTCGCGTCGCGGCCGAGATGAAGGTCTCTTACCCGGACATCGCATCGGAGTTCGAAGTTGTCGCGCACGAACTGAAGGCCGGTAAGGACAGAGACAACGTCCTCAGAGACTTTGGTACACGTTGCGGCGTTCAGGACGTCAGCTCGTTCGTGACGGTCATGATCCAGTCGGCAACATTTGGTACGTCAATCGCCGAAGCTTTGCGGGTTTATGCCAGTGAAATGCGTGACAAACGCGTGATGCGCGCCGAAGAGGCCGCGAATAAGTTGCCAACCAAAATGACACTTGCCACAATGATGTTGACGGTGCCGCCGTTGCTGGTCATTCTGGTCGGCCCGTCGGCAAAAGGTATCGCGGACTTTGCAAAAGCCGGTGGATAACATCCCGATGAATTCAAGTTTCAGGTGTATCCGGTTCAGGCTACGCCGCATGTTTCAGGCCACCTTGGTTCTTTCCATGGTGGCCTCTTGTACAGAAACGGGTCCTTCGAATGACCTGGATGCTCCTGGTTTCGACCCAAAAGCTGAAGCTGTTGATCCGGTTACGGTCGGAAACCGGCTGATGGCATCGGGAGAATATGAGCTGGCGCTGACATCCTTTTCCCGCGCCGCGCTGGATCAGGGGATGACAACGGAACTCCTGACCTCAATGGGAACTGCAAACCTGGGCCTCAGGCGTTTGGGGCAAGCAGAAGAACTGCTGCGCCGCGCGATAGAGGATGAACCCGACTGGCCCATTGCGTGGAATAATCTGGGTGTTGTGCTGATGGAAAAGGCCGAATACCCCGAGGCAGAACAGATGTTCCGGCGCGCCTTTGCTTTGGACAATGGCGAAAGTGACGCAATCTTGGACAATCTGCGCTTAGCACTCGCAAAAATGGAAAATCCTGTTAATACTACCCCGGAAAAACAAGAATATACACTGGAGCAGCAAGGCGACGGGCAATTCATGCTGCGCAAGCTCCCGTAACATAGGCAAGAGCAGTAAGGGACGCAAAAAATGCGCCAACAATTCTTGATTCCGACGATGGTAATCTGCGGGATGGTTCTGTCCGCCTGCGAAAAAGAAACCGAAGAAGAAAAGGTCGAACGCACCTATCAGGAGGTGAACGTCATAGACGAAACCAACCTGAACGAGGTTCTTCTGACCGCGGCTGACCCAAACGAGGCTGTAACTTATTTCAAAGGGGCCGCCGCAAAAAACCCCGGCCGGATCGACCTGCAACGGGGCCTCGCGATTTCTCTTACGCGCGCTAAACGCACGACCGAGGCCGCTTCGGCGTGGAAAAAAGTAACGACTATGAAGGGCGCAAGCAACGTCGATCGGGTCGAATACGCCGCCGCTTCGGTCCGCGCAGGTGACTGGTCAACAGCCAAGTCGACGCTGGATTCCGTTCCTCCAACCTATGAAACGTTCCAACGTTACCGTCTTGAGGCTGTCGTCGCAGACTCCAGCAAAGACTGGAAACGCGCGGATCACTTTTACGAAACAGCCGTCGGTCTGACCACGCGCCCTGGCAGCGTTATGAACAACTGGGGCTACTCCAAACTGTCGCGCGGTGATTACGCCGATGCCGAAAGATTGTTTTCCGAAGCAATCCGTCAGGACAAATCGCTGTTCACCGCCAAGAACAACCTCGTGTTGGCCAGGGCTGCACAGGGGAACTATAACATGCCAGTTGTTCCTCTGACACAAGTTGAGCGGGCCATGCTGCTGAATACAATGGGTATTTCTGCGATCAAACAAGGCGATATCACGACGGCCAAAAACCTGTTCCGTGAAGCCATCGCAACCCACCCCCAACACTATGAGGAAGCCGTTCGATCGCTTCGCGCGCTTGAAGAGGCCTGATTCATGAATATCCCTGCCACGGCAGCCGCATGGTTTTTGCCGTTTGTGTTGCCGATCTGTTTTTATGTGGCCTTCACCGATCTGCGTAGCATGCTGATCAAAAATCATGCCGTGATCGCTTTGGCCGCGGTTTTTGCTGTTGTCGGGTTGATTGCACTGCCACCCTGGGCCACCGAGTGGACGACCGGCAGCGTGGGTCCGATTGCCCTGACACTTCCGCCCTATCTGTGGCAATTGCTGCACATCGTTGTCGTTTTGTTTTTCGGCATCCTGTTGAACGCGGCCGGCGTCATGGGGGCAGGTGATGCCAAGTTTCTGGCTGCCGCCTCAGCCTTTGTCTGGGCCGGTGACTATCTGCTTATGACGCTGATCGCCACTTGCGCCATGCTTGGTGCATATGTGACGCACAGGCTGGCCAAGCACACACGCCTTCGGGCGATCGCCCCGGACTGGGAGAGCTGGGATCGGGGCAAGAAATTTCCGATGGGTTTCCCGTTAGGGGCCAGTTTGGCGATCTATTTGATTTTCGGAACTGTTTCCGGCTCATAAACTATCATCAGTCCGCCTTTTCAATGCCTTTGTGCTGACACAAAGCAGGTTAAGATTTTATCCAAGCAGCCCTTGTGGGGCTTTTCGCGTGATTAGTGGATAGACGGGCAACGCTCATGAATATGCAGACGACCTCGGTTATGGCCCCACCTGCCCCCAAGGGTATGGCCGAAATGAAACTGCCCATCGTGATGATGCGGGACATTCTGCTTAAGACGATATTCCGAAAGAACGTGGATACGGTCACGGAAATCGCGGAAGCGATCTGTTTGCCAGGTGCGGTCACGCAAGAACTTGTAGACATTGCACGCGAACAGAAACTGCTCGAAGCGACGGGCACACTGAACGCCAACAGTGGAAACGAGATGGGCTATCAGCTTACCGATGCCGGCAAAGCCCGTGCACTGGACGCGCTGAGCCAATCTGAATACTTCGGCGCTATGCCGGTTCCGCTGGACGTATACCGGGAACAGGTCAAGCGTCAGTCAATCCGAAATATTCAGGTGACCCGCGATCAGCTAACTGGTGCGATGGGACATCTTGTTCTGCCCGACAGCCTGCTGGACCATCTGGGCCCCGCAGTCAGCGCCGGCCGGTCAATTCTGATGTATGGCCCTCCGGGTAACGGTAAATCCTCAATCTCGAACGGTATTCGCGACGCGCTGGGGGACAACGTCTATGTTCCCCGTGCCATTGAGTATGCAGGTCAGGTGATCACGGTCTATGATCCGATCGTCCACACCGCGATCGAGCAAGAGGCGGATGACCCCAACAGCCTGCGCCGTCGCAAGCGGTTCGACACACGCTATGTTCAGTGCGAACGCCCGACCGTGGTAACGGGTGGTGAACTTTCGCTTTCAATGCTGGATCTGGTCTACAACCCGACTGCACGTACCTATCAGGCGCCGCTGCAGCTGAAATCAACCGGCGGCATCTTCATCGTGGACGACCTTGGTCGTCAGCAGGAACCGCCACAGGCGCTGATCAACCGCTGGATTGTTCCTTTGGAAGAGAACAAGGACATTCTTGGCCTGCAGTCTGGCGAAAAGTTCGAAGTGCCTTTTGACACACTGGTTATCTTCTCGACCAACTTCCACCCGAATGAGATCTTCGACCAAGCGGCCCTGCGCCGGATCTTCTTCAAGATCAAGATCGGTGGTCCCGTTCAAGAAGACTTCCTAAAAATCTTTGCAATGGTGGCGCGGAAACGCGGCATGCCGCTGGATGAATCCGCTCTGGTGCATTTGCTGAAGGTCAAATACCCGACCATCAACAACGTCTATGCCAACTATCAGCCGATCTTCCTGATCGACCAGATGATCTCGATCTGCGAATTTGAGGGCATCCCCTATCAGATGAGCCCCGACCTGATCGACAGGGCCTGGGCCAACATGTTCGTCAAAGACGAGGTAATCGTAAATTAACGCCGTGCCATTTCCGGGACAGGCCGGGTAGTCTGCGTTCATGACGCAGATTCCCCCCCGGATCACGGATTGGTTTGACGCCAAAGGCTGGTCCATCCATCCACATCAGCAAGAGATGTTTGACCGGGCTGCGGACCCGGCAACTTTGCTCATTGCGCCGACCGGCGGTGGCAAAACGATGGCCGGTTTCCTGCCGACACTGGCCGAACTGGCGGAAAATGATCGCCCCGGCCTGCACACGCTCTATGTTTCCCCACTCAAGGCTTTGGCCGCCGATATCCGCCGCAACCTGCGCGGCCCGGCGGACGATATTGGCCTGCCCATCCGCATCGAAGACCGAACAGGCGATACCTCGGCCACGCAAAAGAAACGTCAGCGCGTGGACCCTCCGCACATCCTGCTGACCACGCCTGAAAGCCTGGCCTTACTGACGTCGTACGAAGACGCCCCGCGGATGTTTGCAGGCGTCCAACGCGTGATCGTGGACGAAATCCACGCCTTGGCCGAAAGCAAACGAGGCGATCAGTTGATGTTGGCGCTGGCCCGTTTGCAGAGCTTGTGCCCTGACCTGCGACGCGTCGGCCTGTCGGCCACAGTCGAAGACCCCGATGCCATCGCGCAGTTTTTGGCCCGCCACCCCGATCCTTGCAAGATCATTCAGGCTGATCCCGGCGCCGACCCCGATATCCAAATGCTTGAGACGCAAGAGATGCCGCCCTGGTCCGGTGGAGGGGCGGCCTATTCGATCCCTGCGGTGCTGGATCAGATCAAACAACACAAAACCACGCTTATCTTTCACAACACCCGCGCGCAGGCCGAAATATTCTTTCACAACATTTGGCTTGCTAATGATGACGGGCTGCCCATTGGCATTCACCACGGCAGCCTGGATCGGCAACAGCGCGAACGGGTCGAGGCTGCAATGGTCCGCGGTGACCTACGCGCCATTGTTTGCACCGGCAGTCTGGATCTGGGCATCGACTGGGGCGATGTGGATCTGGTGATCCAGATTGGCGCGCCCAAGAACGTCAAGCGTCTGGTTCAGCGCATTGGTCGTGCCAACCACCGTTACAACGCCCCGTCCAAAGCCCTATTAGTGCCAGCGAACCGGTTTGAAGTGGTCGAGTGCGTCGCCGCGTTGGAGGCGGCAAAGGCCCATGATCTGGATGGCGAACCGCGCGGACCGGGCCCAAGGGATGTCTTGTGCCAGCATATGCTCATCGCCGCTGCGGCAGGTCCGTTCGATGCAGAAGCCCTGTTCACCGAAATGACGGCAGCAGGGCCATATTCTGATCTCAGCCGCGCTGAGTTAGACGCCTGTTTGGATTTCTGTGCAACCGGCGGCTACGCGCTGCGCGCCTATGATCGCTGGCAGCGGCTGTTGCAGCGGCCAGATGGGAAATGGCAGCTAAGAGACCCACGGGCAGCACAGCGTATTCGTATGAACCTGGGCACGATACAGGACACAGACACGCTGAAAGTCCGCCTAAAGCGCAATCGCGGGGGCAAACCGCTGGGTGAGGTCGAGGAGGCATTTGCAGCCTCTCTGACGCCCGGAGACACGTTTCTGATCGGCGGACAGATCGTTCGGTACGAGGGGCTGCGAGAAATGGTGGTCGAGGTCAGCCGCCGGGCGGACAAGAAGCCCAAGATCGCTACATTTTCGGGCACCAAGTTCGCGACCTCGACCCAACTCAGCGACCGTATCCTGCGCATGTTCGCTCAGCCGGACTGGCCACAACTACCTGCCCACACGGCCGAATGGTTAGCGTTGCAGCGGGATATGTCCCGATTGCCTCAACGGGATCGCTTGCTAATCGAAAGTTTTCCCAATGACGGTCGTGAACACCTGTGTGTTTACGGCTTCGCTGGGCGCAATGCGCAACAGACCCTTGGGCTTTTATTGACCAAGCGGATGGAGGAAACCGGGTTGGCGCCGCTTGGTTTTGTTGCCACCGACTATGCGACGCTGATTTGGGGCATGGATGCTGTGACCGACCCAAGCCCATTGCTCCAATTGGACAATCTGCGTGACGGGCTTGAGACATGGCTGGCGGGCAACGCTGTCATGAAACGCACCTTTCGCGCTTCCGCCACAATAGCAGGCCTGATCGAGCGCAATACAGGCGGGCAACGCAAAAGCGGGCGTCAGGCTACGTTTTCCTCGGATATTCTTTACGATACGCTGCTGAAGTATGACCCCAACCACCTTCTGATGCAGATCACCCGCGAGGAAGCAATGCGCGGACTAGTGGATTTTGGACGTATCGAGACAATGATTGAACGAATTGGTGACCGGATAGATCTGGTTCGGCTGGATCGGGTCTCTCCCCTCGCCGCGCCGTTGTTTCTGGAGGTTGGCAAAGTACCGGTCAAAGGTGCCGCCGAAGAACGTCTGTTGGCCGAGGAAAGCGCCCGGTTGCTACAGGCTGCGGGACTAGACGCGAAGTAATTCAGCTTGCGCCAAGGATCAAAACAGGTGAAGAACGTACCATGAACGAGCTGGCGTTTTCCTTTGCTGAACAAGACCTGCGCGCATTGGGATCTGGTGCGTTGTGGTGGCCAAGCCAGAAACTGTTATGCGTCAGCGATCTGCATCTTGGCAAATCCGAACGTATGGCGCGGCGCGGTGGTCCCTCTTTGCCGCCCTATGACAGTCAGGACACCCTGACCCGGCTGGCAGCCGACATCGACAGAACCGGCGCGCAAACTGTCATCTGTCTGGGCGACAGCTTTGACGATTTGGATGCATTGGCTGCATTGGGCACTGCCGAGAAGCTTTCGTTGACGGCCCTGCAAGCAGGCCGACAATGGATTTGGATCGAAGGAAACCACGACCCGGGTCCAATAGACCTGGGCGGAACACATCTGGCTGAATACGCGGTAGGTCCACTGGTTTTTCGTCATATCGCCCAACCCGGTGATCACAGCGAAATCTCGGGGCACTATCATCCCAAGACCCGCATTAGGGCACGCGGTCGGACGATCACACGCCCAGCGTTTTTGATGGATAATGCACGACTTATCCTACCGGCCTATGGCACCTATACAGGTGGGCTACGAAGTTCCGAGAAAGTTGTAAGTGACTTGATGAGCGACCGGGCAATGGCCATCCTGACCGGCCCTCATCCACAAATCATCCCAATGCCGCGCTGAGATCATATCAACCCGTCGCCTTCAAGCATCGGCTTGTACTTCCGGCTGACCGGTATCAGGTCACCATTCACCAGCTTCAAGTAGATTCTGTCGGCTACCTTCTCAGTGCCTGTGACTGCGTCATCCACGATCCAATGGGACCGGTGCGCACAATGCCCGCGCAAAGGCTCCATTTCCCCAACCGCATCAGAGAGCCGTAACCGGATCGCAAAGGTGCCCTCTGATGTGACCACATCCACATAGTGATTACGCGAGCTCAGGCGGTAGATCTGCCCTTGAAAAGACGCAGGCAACCGTCGCGCAAGCCGCGGCGCCGGGGATGATGGTGGAGCGCTTTTGGGTTCTGCCCGGCTGGTCAGAATCAGGCCAGCTGTAAACAAGGCGCTGTATCCAATAACCCGCGGGATGCCGGGTGCGGAGTGGCCCCCAATGGAAAACAGAACCACGGCCAGCACCCAAAGGGACGGGATAAACAACAGCAAAACAAACAGGGCGATTGCCAGATCACGCACCGGCAGGTTTAGAACAGTCCCGGATTCGCGGATCAGTTTTCGGGCCATCCAGGTCGACGTCACGGCGATTCCCATCACCCCGAACCAAAATAAGAAGCATATGACAAAAGGCAAATCAGACATCTGGAACGGCGGAAAAGCGTAAGCCAGCATAGGAAGGAAGAACGCTCCGGCCACCACACGTTGTGGGCTGCACAGGCTTAAGATGGGTCTTAGCTTTGAAGTCATACCATATCAAAAACCACTTTCAGGGACCCAGCCAAAAGCCCCGGAAAGCTAAAATTCACACACTGTAAACGGCTGGGATACCCTGGCTACCACGCGCCATTCAGACATTCAAACCTTAAAGGGGGGAATTTTAGCCCGTTGACATCATGGTCAAATTTGGCGCTTGGACAATTTACTGGTGCGTTGGGGCGCATTTAGTGCGCCCCAGTGAAACAGGTCAGGCTGTGAGGCCTTCTGGTTCTGGCAGTTTGTTTGCGCGGCAGCAGGCGGTGAGGGTGTTGGCCAGCAGGCAGG